>JAFWKK010000049.1 GCA_017514235.1 Kiritimatiellia bacterium
CCCGCCCCCGCGCAACTGCCGGTCACAGTATCGCGCCGACGATTCCGCCGATGACCGCGCCGATGAGCGCGAGGCCTCCGCATTCGTGATGTTCGTGATGCACGACGACCGGCCTCGGCGGTGGGGGCGGCGCGTGATGCACGACGGGCGGTCGTGCCGGCGCATGATGTGCGGGAGCGCAGTGGCGGGGCGTTGCCGCGCGAGCGGGCGCCGGCATTGCCTTCATGTGGGTCGTGGCCCTTGCAGGCGGCTTGCCCCCGTGGCCTCCGTGCGGCGCGGCAAGCGTTGTTCCGCAGATGGCGCCGCAGACGAGACCAGCGATCATGAGCTTCTTGACGTTCTTGTTCATGGCACACCTCTTTCGACTTTCTTTTTCGTTGTTGGGCAGGAGCCTGTCTCCCGCTTACACCAAGTTAGGCGAACGAACAGCCGATCTCTGACAAGCCGTCTTTGCGGAGGCGGCGGCACTGTCGCGGACGATGCTCCGGCGCGGCTTACGCGAACAGGACCGTCATCAGCCCGGCAACGAGGCAGTATGGGCCGAAAAGCCAGAACCAGCGGCCCTTCAAGGACGAGACAAGCACCTTCAGCGCGAACCAGCCGACGGCTGCGGCAATGATTGCCCCGAAGATGCACAGTCCCCAGGAAGTCTCCGCTGTTGTCGCCGTTTCCACTCCCCGCAATGCCTTTAGCGTCTCAATGACCGCCGCGCCTGCAATCGGGGGGGCGGACATCAGGAACGAGAACTCGGCGGCCTTCTCGCCGTCCACCTTCGTCGCGCGGGCGGCGGCGAGCGTCATGCCTGAGCGCGACACGCCGGGCAGTATCGCGACCGCCTGCGCAAGGCCCATCAGGAACGCGCGCAGGAACGAGACGTCGCGCTCGCCTTTCGGCAGGAAGCGCGTCAGCGTCAGCACGGCGCCGGTGAACATAAGCGCCCCGCCGACGAATGCCGGAGACGCAAACGCTTCCGCCAGCCTGTCCTTGAACAGGACGCCGACGATGCCGATGGGAACGGCGCTCAACGCGACCTTGGCGACATACGGCCATTCCATGCGCGTGACGATTCGGCGGATCACGGAGAAGTAGAACGCGAACACGGAGGCCAGCGTCCCGACATGCAGGAATATGTCGAGGCGCATTCCTACATCGTTGAGCCCCAGGAAGGCCTTGCCTAGAACGAGATGCCCGGAACTGGAGATGGGCAGAAACTCCGCGATTCCCTGCAGCACGCTCAATATCGCAACTTCAAGCATTTACAGTCTCCTGACTCAATGCGCAATTCTCCTGGGCCTTCCTAATACTCCAGCTGGCTGCCGCCGATCGTCTCGCGCAGTATGGAGTCGCCAGGAACTGCCACGGACGACATCGGCTTGACTACGGAGAGCAGGCGGATCATGTTGACGATTTCGCGGCGTTCGCCCATTTCCAGCCGCGCCCGCTCAAGGAGCCCTCCGGCGTAGGGCTTCAGCACGGCCAGCTCGTAGGAGAGGTACGAGTCGAACTCGGTGTCGGCGTTTCCGCGGAACGGCTCGATCCATTTCTTCTCGCCGGCGAGCACGCTCGGCCACATCTCTACCGTCTTGACGGGGCTCATCTTCCGAAACTGGTTGTCGCGGACGAGGCGACGCAGGAAGCGTGCGTCCACGGAGCGTGGGGTGATGCCGGCGAAGACGTCGAGCGACGGCTTTGGCTCCACGAATATGCGGAACTTCACCGAGTCGTCGATGCCGTCCGTAAGCCTTGGATTCAGCGCGTGTATGCCTTCCAGCAGGACGAAGCCGCCCTTGCGGAGCGTAACCGGTTCATCGGTGAAGATCGGGGCGTGCGCGACGAAGTCGAACCGCCGCCGCCGCACGACGTCACCGCGCATGAGCGCGTTGACGTCCGCCGACAGTTGCGCGATGTCCACGCATTCCACATGCTCGTAGTCGAGGTTGCCGTTCTCGTCGCGCGGGTTGCGCGCGTCGCCGACGAAGTAGTCGTCCGTCGAAAGGTGCAGTGCGGCGCGCCCGTTAACCCGCAGTTGCGTCGCGATGCGCTTGGCCGTAGTAGTCTTGCCAGCCGACGATCCGCCGGCGATCAGCACGAGGCGCAGCCTGGGCCGTCCGCAGATCACGTCGGCGATTTTCGCCAGCGTCTTCATCTGGCGCGCTTCGGCAACGCGCACCTCCTCGTCGATGGTTCCGTCATCTATGTGAGCGTTCAGCTCGTCGCACGTCATTTCACGTTGCTCCCCGACCAGCCGAGTTTCCTGACGAGGATCTCGTAGGGGTCGTAGCCTTCGAGCTCCACGATCCTGGCCGCCTTGCGCGATTTCATGACGTCGACCGACTTGCCGGCCTCCAGCGACATGACGCGCTCGCCGTCCGCGAACACTCCCACCTGGGCCTCCCCGTTGCCGCGCGTCCTCCGCCGGGCGGTAACGGTGAAGCGCACGCTGTCGCGCACCACGAGCGGGCGTATGCCGAGGGCGTGCGGGTTGGCTGGCGTGACGACGAGCGCACCGGAGCCAGGCACGAGGACCGGTCCGCCGGCCGCAAGCGAATAGGCCGTGGAGCCGGTGGGCGTCGAGACGATAAGGCCGTCGGCCAGGTAGCGGGCGGCGAGTCGTCCGTCGGCGGCGAGGTCGAGGCGGACCGCCCGTCCGGAGGCCTCCCTCGCCACCACCACGTCGTTGAGGGCGTAGCCTGCCGCGCACCGCCCGAAGCGGACTTCGAGCAGGCAGCGCTCTGAAATCTTGTACTGTCCCGACGAAAGCAGCTTGAGCGCCTTGTCGAAGTCGCGCCGCCCCACGCCGGCTAGGTAGCCTAGGCCGCCGACGTTGAAGCCGAGCGCTGGAATCCCGGGGAAGTCATGTACCGCCTTGAGGAACGTGCCGTCGCCGCCGATGGAGATGACGACGTCAGCCGCGCCGTCGTCCGTGGCGACGGCATGGCCGAGCGAAACGGCCTTCGCCCTGAGCCGTTTGCATTCGCGGCCAGCCAGCGGCTTTTCGGAGTTTGCACAGAACCTGATTTTCACGGGGTCGCCTCCCGCCTTTCCGTCACGCCGCCTATGCCCAGGATGCCGCGGTACTTCGCCACGGTGCGCCGGGCGACAGGAATCCCGGCCTCCTTCATCTTCGCTGCGATCTTCTCGTCCGACAGCGGCGAGGAGGCGTCCTCGTCGTCTACGATGGCCCGGAGCGCGGCGAGCGCCGCGCGCTGTGAGATTTCCGCTCCGCCCGAGGTCTTCACGCCTGTGACGAAGAACTTCCGCAGCTCTATGGTCCCTTGCGGAGTCGCCGCGTACTTGTTGCGCACCGTGCGCGACACGGTCGTGCCGTGCACCTTGACTTTCTCGGCGATTTCAAGCTCCGTGAGCGGCTTCAGCGCGCGGAAGCCTCCCTCGAAGAAGTCCTGCTGCCTGTCGAAGATCGCCTGGGCGATGGAGGCGACGGTTTGCTGTCGGCGGGCGACAGTCTCGCGGAAGGCCTTTGCGGCGGCGATGCGCTCGCTTACGTACGCCTTGGTCTCGGCGGACTGCGCCGGGTCCTTGAGCATTTCCGCGAAAGTCTTGGAGAGGGTGATTTCGGGCAGGGAGCGGGCGTCGGTCTCAGCGATCCAGCGGCCGTCGCGCTTGACGGCGTGAATCTCCGGGTTGACGTACTCGACGCGGTCGCGCTCGCTCGGATACCGCTGCCCCGGGCGGCCGTCGAGAGACCTGAGCGCGGCCAGCGCGGCGGCATACTCCTCCTCGTCGATCCCGAGGCTGTCGCGTATGGCGTCGTCGCGCCCGGCGGCCAGGTCGTCCAGGTGGAAGTCCACGATGCTCCGCACGCGTCCCCGAACCGTTGCGTCGGCGATGTCGCCGACCTGCGCCAGCAGGCACTCCCTGATGTCGCGCGCGCCGCAGCCCGGCGGATCTAAATCGCGTATGCGGGCGAGTACGGCCAGGATCTCCTCCTCGCTGCGCCCGAACGACATGGCCATGTCGGGGATCGAGCCCTTGTAGTAGCCGTTGTCGTCCAGGTCGCCGACAAGCACCTCGGCCATGGGCCAGTCCTGCTCCGGCAGGTCGGAGGTAGGCAGCTGCGCAAGCAAATGCGACTGCAGCGTCTCCATGCCGACCTGATTGTCGAAGAACGCCTGCCGGCGCTCGGCGGCCTCCTCGTCGAACCCCCTGACGCCGATCTCGTCCTCCTCCGGATAGTCGGGCACGGCGTCCGCCGCGTCCCGCTGGCGCTCTACTTCGGAAAGGCTTGTCTCCAGCGGACGCTCCACGTCCTCGATCGCCGGGTTGCGCGCCATCTCGGCGAAAATCTCGGCCCGCAGCTCGGGCAGCGACTTTGCCAGCAGCTTCAGTCCCTGCAACTGTTGCGGGGACACTGCTAGCATCTGCTTCTGCCGCAGGCTCTGGCCGAGTTCCAGCGCCATCAGAGAATCTCGCAGGGCGGCAGGTCGCCGACGATCGGCCGCGCGTACTCGATGAACTTCGCCGTGACGTCGTGCCCGTTCCCGGCGATGAACGACTTAGGCACGCTGCGCGTGAACTTCGCAGCCTCCGCGATCGGCACCGGCACGAACGCGACCTTGTAGGCGCGGCCTTTCGCGCGGACGATGGCGATCGTGCCTTTGGCGAGGTCGCCTTTCAAGGCGGCCTTCACAGCCGCCTGGCCGGCCGCGAACGCCTCGCGCCTGTCGGTCCCTGAGGCGATGCCGGGGAAGGATCGCTGGAGGTAGCCGAACGTGTCGGCGCGGACGCGCTTGACCGCCGCGTTCCTCTTCAGGTAGGCGGCAAGGTAGTCGCCGAGGGCACCCGTTCCGGAAAGCTGCAGGTTGCCGTGTGAGTCGCGCTCGCCGGCGGCGAACTTCGCCGCTATCGGCGTGCCCGACTTGTCGCGTATTCCTTCCGAGACCGCGCAGACGCAGCGGCCGAACTTCTTCATCGCAGCCTTCACGTCGCGCACGAAGCCGTCGAGCGAGAAGGGCACCTCGGGGAGATAGATGAGGTGCGGGCCGTCGTCCTTCTCGCGACGGGCCAGCGCGGACGCCGCCGTGAGGAAGCCTGCGTCGCGCCCCATGATTATGTCGATCTTCACTCCGCCGAGCGCGCGGTTGTCGAGGTCGTCGCCCTTTATCGCGCTCGCCACGAAGCGCGCCGCGCTGCCGAAGCCCGGCGTGTGGTCGCAGCTGCGCAGGTCGTTGTCGATCGTCTTCGGAATGTGGTAGACGACGAGAGGATAGCCTTCCTTCTCGGCCTCTTCCGCTACGATCCGCGCGGCGTCGGCCGAGTCGTTGCCTCCGATGTAGAGGAAGTAGCCGACGCCAAGCCGGCGGAAGCACTCGAAGATTTCGCGGCAGTCGGCGGCGTCCGGCTTGCGCCTGCACGAGCCGAGTGCGGATGACGGCGTGGCGGCGATCGCCCGCAGCTTCCTCTCGGCGGGCTTGCGCAGGTCGACGTAGTCGTCGCCCAGTATGCCGAGTATGCCGTGGCGCGCACCGAGTATCCTGCCGATCCGGGGCGACTTGCGCGCCTCCAGCACGGCGCCGGCAAGCGATTCGTTGATGACCATCGACGGCCCGCCGGACTGGGCGATGACCATGGCGGCCTTCTTCAGTGTCGTCTTCTTCATGTCTCCTATTATATCAAATCGCGTCCGCTTCGGGGAAAATCCGGGCTAGGCTCGCTTCGTCGGACGGTACTCCGCCGCAGCCGCGAACAGCACGTCGCCGGACGAGTTGAGCATCGTCTCGAAGCTGTCTTGCACGACGCCGATGACGAAGCCCACGCCGACGACCTGCATCGCCGCCTCGTTGCTTATTCCGAAGAGTGAGCACGCCAGCGGAATGAGCAGCAGCGATCCGCCGGCCACGCCAGACGCCCCGCACGCCGCGAACGTCGCAAGCACGCTGAGCATCATCGCGGACACGGCGTCGGGGCGGACTCCGAGCGTGTGCGCGGCCGCCAGCGCCATGATGGTGATGGTGACCGCAGCGCCGCTCATGTTTATCGTCGCCCCGAGCGGCACCGACACGGAGTAGAAGTCCTCGTCGAGGCCGAGGTCTTCGCAGAGCGCCATGTTTACCGGTATGTTCGCGGCGGAGCTGCGCGTGAAGAATGCGGTGACGCCGCTCCGGCGCAGGCAGGTGAACACGAGCGGATACGGATTGCGCCGCGTCGCGAGGAACACGAGCAGCGGGTTCGTAACTAGCGCGACGATCGCCATGCAGGAGACGAGCAGCGCGACCAGCGACCCGTAGGTGCGGAACACCGAAGGGCCGTTCTGCGAGACGGCGGTGAAGACCAGCCCCATGATGCCGAACGGCGCGCAGTTGATGATGCCGCGCACGACGGCGGACGTCACCTCGGCCGCCACGGCCAGCCCGGCCCGCACCTGTCCGTCCGTCGTGCGCCGCAGGGCGATTCCGAAAAGGACCGACCAGAACAGCACGCCCAGGTAGTTCGCCGTCGCGACGGCTTCGACAGGATTGACTGCGATGCTTGCCATCAGGTTTCGTATCACGTCGGAAAGCTGGCAGGGCGCGGCCGCGGCAGCGGCCGCGGGCAGGTCGAGCGTCTGGGGGAACATGAAGCTGCCGGCGACGGCGACGAGGGCCGCAAGGAACGTGCCGCCGAGATACAGGAGGATCACGCGGCCGAAGCGGCGGTCCGGCTTGGTTCTCCCGGACGCGATGGAGCTCGTCACGAGCAGGGCCACCAGGACGGGCGCGATCGCCTTGAGCGCACCGACGAACAGGTCGCCGAGGATGCCGACTGCGGACCAGGCCGGCGCAACAAGCGCAAGCGCGACGCCAACGGCGAGACCGCAGGCTATGCGCAGCACGAGGTTGACGCCGAGGTACGCCCGCAAGAGACGTGCAAATGGTGGCTCGCTGCTCATGATCTGCGGGCTGTCTGGAAAACGGAGGCGGCGCCTAGAAGATTATGGCGACGTCGGGCAGAGCCTTGCGTATGCGCGCCATCTCCTCGGCGGAGATGGCAAGCTCGCCGAGCTGGAGGGACTGGAGCGACTTCCACGCCGAGAGGTTGTCCGGAAGCTTCGTCACGCGGGTGCGCGAGAAGGAGACGTTCTTGAGACCCTTCTTCTCGGCCAGCCACGCGGGAATCTCGCTGACCGGATTCCCGGAGAGGTCGATGTCGGTCAGCGCCGGAAGGTCCTTCAGCGTGTCGGGCACGGTCTCGAACCTGTTGCCGCGCAGGTAGATGCGCCGCAGGGACGCGAGCGCCCGGAGGTCGGGCAGCGACGCGAGCCGGTTGTCGTTGAGGCGCAGCCATTTCAGCCCAGTCAGCGAAGCGACGGCGTCGACGTTCGTCAGCTGGTTGCGGTCGAGGTTCAGGTAGTCGATTGCTGCTCCGGCTGCGAACGCATCGCCTACGCCGGAAAGGTCGCCGAGGCCCTTCTCCTTCAAGTAGACGCGGTTCTCGGCCGGAACGGACTTGTATGCCGGTTCCGGCTCGTTGAAGCAGCCTGCGGCGGCTGCGAGCGCCGCCGCAAGCGGAACGAGGAGGCGGCTACGCATTGGCCGCCGCCGCAATGATGCCGGCGAAATCCGCCGCCTTGAGTGCCGCGCCGCCGATGAGGCCGCCGTCGATGTCCTTCTTCGCAAGCAGCTCCGCCGCGTTGCCAGGCTTCATGGAGCCGCCGTACTGTATGCGCACCGTCTCGGCCGTCTCCGCGCCGACGAGCTTCGCGAGCGTCGCGCGAATGAGCGCGTGGACTTCCTGCGCCTGGTCTGGCGTGGCCGTGCGGCCTGTTCCGATGGCCCACACCGGCTCGTAGGCGATGACGAGTTTCGCGCAGTCCGCAGCCGTCACGTCCTTGAGGCCGACGTTCATCTGGCGAAGGATCACCTCCTCGAGCTTGCCTGCGTCGCGCTCATCGAGCGTCTCGCCGACGCAGACGATGGCCGTCAGGCCGGCGGCGATGGCGGCGCGGGCGCGGAGGTTCACCGTCTCGTCCGTCTCTCCGAAATACTGGCGGCGCTCGCTGTGGCCGATGATCACGTACTTGGCGCCTGCGTCAAGCAGCATGCCCGTCGATATCTCGCCGGTATAGGCGCCGGACTCCTTCCAGTGGCAGTTCTCGGCGCCGACCTCGACCTGCGTCCCCGCTGCGGCCGCGACGGCGGCCGGCACGTCGATCGCCGGAGTGCAGCAGACTATGTCCACCTTGCCTGCGAAGCCCTTGGTGGCCTCGGCCACGCCCCTGACGAGCGCCGCCGTCTCGGACGGCTTGACGTTCATCTTCCAGTTGCCCGCGATGATTTTCTTTCTGCTCATTTTTTCTTTGTTCCTTTCGGTTTGAACTTGCGGTGCTTCACCCCTGCCTGCCGGAAGAGTTCCTTCACGGCGTCCAGGAAAGCGTAGTCTCCTCCGTAGACGACCTCGCTGATGCCGGAGTTGATGATCAGCTTCGCGCAGGTGAGGCAGGGCGAAATGGTGATATATATGGTAGAGCCTTCGATGGCGTGGCCGTGCAGGGCGGCCTGGCAGATGGCGTTCTGCTCGGCGTGGACGCAGAGACATTCCTCGAGGTGCGTTCCGCTCTTCTGCGTGCGGGCGCAGCGGGGACAGCCGCCTGCGAAACAGTTGACGACGCCGTGAGGCGTTCCGTTGTAGCCGGTGGAGAGTATGTGGCGGTCTCGCACGATCACTGCGGCGACATGCCTCCGGGAGCAGTTCGAGCGCGACGCCACCACCTCGGCGATGTCCATGAAGTACGCGTCCCAGCCTGGGCGCGGATCTCTGACGGCCTTTGCCATATGAGGAATATTATACCAAATTTTCGCCGTCCTGCGTTGCACGTGTCCGGAGGCGAGAAAAAGCGGAAACCCGAGGTTCGAAAAAGCAGAAACCTGCCCACTTGTCAAGAATAGGGGACTTTGGTATAATACCCAAGTTTTCGTCTCGAAAGAGGCCACTTTAGCTCAGTAGGTAGAGCACATCCTTGGTAAGGATGAGGTCGGCGGTTCGATTCCGCTAGGTGGCTCCATTTTCCTGACGGGAGCTAAAGAAGACAACAACAACTCACAGGAGTAAAAGAATGGCGAAGGAAACATTCGACCGCGGCGGAAAGCCGCACGTGAACGTCGGCACGATCGGCCATGTCGACCACGGCAAGACCACACTCACGGCCGCAATCACCCATGTGCAGGCGCTCAAGGGCCTCTGCTCCGAGATCAAGTACGACGAAGTCGCCAAGGCTTC
>JAFWKK010000050.1 GCA_017514235.1 Kiritimatiellia bacterium
GTGTACGGCGTGGCCGTGTATGTCTCCCCAAGACGCGGAATCGGATATTCCGAGACGCGGTGCGTGAAGTCGTTGCGGTAGATGACGCCGTTCTCAAGGCCCGCACCATCCGCATAGGCGACTGTAACGTTCGTCGCAGACACTGCGGCCGCCACAAACCCAAACAGGAGTATCGTCGACATTCCCTTTTTCGTTCGCGACGCAAAGACACACGACTCGGCGTTGCCCGTCAATGCAATCTCCCCCTCATCAGGCCGTACGCACGTATTTCCCGAAGACAGCTTCCCATCGAGCGCCTTTCCTGTTGTCACGGTCGTGTTCCTTTCGTGGTTTTTAAGAACGAAACAATTACGAGGTTATGATGTAGTACAACCATTTCTTTTTTCCGTGTCAATTCGCTGCCTGCCGCATGATCCTTCATCCGAGCGGCAGAGATTCAAACCGCTTTCATCATTGCATAATTTCGACTTAACGCAACTCACGCACGAAATCGCGCTGTTGAAGTGCCCGAACGCGGCGTGGGCGCGAATGCGGAAGGTCACGTCTCCGCCTGGAGGGAAAAGCGCGGCGTCAAACTCCGCGAGGACATCTTCGCACCGGCCCGCTGGTTGCCGCAACGCCTCCGGACCATAGACGTAGCGGGTGAAAAGCGTCCTCGAGACCTCGCCTTCCGTGTATACGGCCTCTATCTCGTAATCCTCTGCGGGCGCAGCGCCGGCGACCGCGCGCACGGACGGGAACTCAAGGCGCACCTTGCCGTCAAGATGCGTCACGCGCACCTGTGCGCCGTCAGGGAACGGCGCAGGCGCACGCTCCGCCTTCTGGCGGCTCTCGTAGCGGAACGGGGCGTCTTTCCCCGCCGGAACCGGAACCACCCAGTTCGCGCCGATCGGCTCGCCCCGCACGAACTCACGCCGCTCGATCTCAAGGAAGCCGTCGTAGACGCTGACAAGCTGTCCGTGTGCGGCATGGATGCCGACGCCAGGCACATAGCCAACCGTCCCTTTCATCACCGATCGGTGGTTGGAGACGAAATGTCCGGAGTTCTCGCGGCCGGCATCCACGCCGAGACGTGACAGCGTGGCGGTGCCGACCGAGGTGAACGCGCCCTGCCACACGTTGCGCTCGTTCCTAAGCGACTTGTGGGAATGCCCAGAAAGCGCAACGGCGTTAGGATACGGCGAAAGCGCACGCGTTGCCTGCCCGCTGTCCGCGCCCCAGCACCAGTCGCCGAGGCACGTGCCCAGCGGCTGCGGGTGCTGGATGTAGAAGAAGGGTCTGTCCCCTTTGAGAGAATCGCCGATCGCCGCGAAATACGGCTCCACGGCGTCAATCCCCTTCCAGCGTCCCCAATGCGCCCCTATGAAGGCGTAGCCCCTCACCTCCTTGCGCCAGATCGGCTCGTACCGTTCGCCGAAAAGACGCTCGTAGTTGGCTTCAAGGCCATTGAAGAATATCTCCTCCTCTGGCGGCAGTTCGCCGTTGAACCACGCCTTGCACGGCTTGCTGCGCCAGTCCTCGAAGTCGTGGTTACCGAAGGCGATGAGACGCTCGACCTTGCGTCCGTCGCGGCGCGAACGACCGTGCGGAAAGACCTTTTCCCAAACGCCGAGGACGACCTTCATCTGTCCGATCATGCCCCAATCCGCAAGGTCTCCGGCAATCACAACCGCATCCGCTCCACGTTCGTCATAGTAAGAAAGCGCCTTCTCGAAAAGATCAGCCTCTATGGCGTCCGTCGCCTTCTTGCCGGGCATCAGCCGCTCCATCTCGCTGCGGGGCCTTATGTGCAGGTCGCTAAGGAGCCCGAAGACGAGGCGCGGACGCCCCGCGCCGACCGCCTGGGCGTAGGCGTCGGCCGACGCGCTTGCGAAAAGCGACGCCGCAGAACCGATGAACCCGCGACGCGTGAAATCGAGCCTCATGTCCGCACCACCTTTTCCGCCGCCGCTTTGCGTTCCTTCTTCAGCCGCTTCGCCCGCGCCTCCGGCGATTCGATGTAGCCATGCGCATGTAGAGCCTTGCCCTTGCCGCCGAACGCCGTGCGCGGCACGATCTCGAAGTCAAGCTCCACGTTCCACGGCAACTCGTCAAATCCGAACACGCACGATGCCATCGCCTCGTCCTCAGGGCAAAAGAGCCCGCAGGCGTAAACGCGCTTCTCCACAGCGGTCTTTACGAGGTCCGCCTCGGCATAGCGCACGACGACGGAGTAGTCGAACGCCCGTGACGGCGCACGCGCCGTCGGAAAACGCACCGTCAACTGACGCTCGGCCTTGCCCGCCATGGTCTTGCCGGTCCCTTCCTCGACAAACGCCTCCGCCTCTTCCGGGAACGCGGGCGCAGGACACGTCGCCGCGCGACGCTCAAGAGCGGCAACGCCTTCCGCTCCAGGCGGAACGAACACGTCCTCGCCCAGCGCGCGTCCTGTAGCAAGATCGAGACGGCGGAACGTCACGCCATGGGAATTCGCTCGCGCGATCAGGCCGTGGCGCGCATTTTCGGCTTCACGCGAAATGTCCGGCATGTGCCGCCACTCGGCGGCCTCAGCCGGAAGACCCTCCGCAAGCGCGTTCTCGCGTCCGCCGGGCGCCCGAAGGCGCAATAGCGACGAGGCGTCGACAGTCACGCAGCCGAAGCTGGGACGGATCGTCCTCGGATCGGTGAGCGGCGCACGGGTGTGGCCGGTTATGACGATGGCGTCCTGCGGAAGTTTTCCGTCCGCCTCCGTCATTGGAAAATGGCGCACGACGAAACACGGGCGGCCATCGCAAGGGACATCTCCCGTCGCGCCGTCCGGCTCGCGGCAGAGAACAAAGCGGAAACCATCGACTTCCTTGACTTCACGCGACGCATACTCCTCGCCGAACGCCGTGCGCCATGCCTCGCCTTCGCCGACAACATCGCGTTCGCCAAGGACTACAAGCCGTTCGACACCACAACCCGCAGGGAACACCGCATTCCACGCGCGGGCGAACGGAAGGAACCGATCCGTACCGGTTGCGCCGTCACCGACGATGTCGCCGCAGACGACTACCGCCGCCACGCCATGCTCCCGCAGCGCGGCAAGGGACTGCCGGACGGCAGCCTCGTCGCCAGGATCTTCCATGTGGAGATCGCCGATGATGCCTAATGTCAGGATTGGCTCTGGGGCCTTGGACCGCATCCGGAAAACGTTCAGCGAACCATCAGCATCACACCAGGCACGTAAGAATGGAGGTATCCGCTCGCGTCAATCGTTACGCGCGCCCCGTTCGTCGTGCGAACCCTGCGAATCTGCTCTTCGGTCAGCCCATTCGCACTTGTGCCGAAACGAACTGCGGTGGAACTGCTGCCCAAATCAGCATCGATGAGGAGACGCGAACCCGTTGGCAGCGTCCACTCCGCCGCGCTCGAATCCGCAAACGCAATCGACGCACCTGGCGCGACCTCAAGCGTCCCGGCGGCTGCCACCGTCAGAGGCCCGACACCCGTGGTGCAGGCAACCCCGGCGGACACCGCCAGATTGCCGCCCGCAAGCTTGAAGCCGGCGGCAGCACTCGACGACTGCGCCGAGCCAGCCGAACCGAGCGCCCATGTGCCGCCCTGAATCTCGATCGGATAATTGATCTTATATGTCGGCGCACCGCCGGTGAGAAGCATCGTACCGGAACCGGTCTTCACGATGTAACCGTGACAGTACCTGTTCGAATACTTGTTGCCGAGCGCACCGTTGAGCGAGAAATCCACCGCATCGTCGTCCGTCACGTCCCATACATTGAACGTGAACGGCATCATGTCCGTACCAGCATCAGACTGACTCATAAGAATGAGCGGCGCATTGCAGAACGACGGCGATGATCCGCGCACCATCCAGCGCGGGTCGCTACGCTGGTAGCCGATGCGGATCGGCACTGGAGAGGTCACCGCCGCACCGTCAGAAAGCGTCAACAGGTTCACGTAGGTCCCTGCGTCACTAAGCCTGTTTGCGTCGTAGGCCAACCGCCGCCCGCACCGCAGCGTGCCGCCCAAAAGATTGATCTCCTGTTTCGATCCAATGCAGATAGTCTCAACGCGATCAATGAGTTCGCCGCCCTGATGCACATTGATCGGACAGGTTCCGTTCACGTAGTCGGTGTTGGCCGCGGCTCCGATCTGCCCGTAGACAGCCGACCCGCCGGCCTTGATCTCCAACACGCCGTTTGTCGGGAGCGACGCGGCAGTGTTCGAAAGCACAAGCCTCACGTTCCCGTTTTCCGTTCCGCCCACCACGACCTTCGCACCGTTCGCAAAGCTGTTGGCGGACGTGCTGAGCTCGACGAGATCAACCGCCGGACGGGAGAAATAGTTAGTGACGTTGAGGATTGCGTAGCCAGAACCAGTACTCCACTCCGACCCGACAGCGGCACCTTTGATTCGGCCTGAAGGCAACGCATCGAGATCGTAGCCCACCACATACACCGTACTGGTCTCGTAGTAACCAGCGCTAACGATTCGCATTGAAACCTGATGCGTGACCTGAGTCGTCGAAAATTCGGCTCGGATAAATCGCGTGTATTTGTCCTGGCCATTATTGCCGACCTGGAACTGTCCAGTCGCCGTAAATCCGCCGGCGCCAACCTTGATGTTGTAGAGGCCCATTGGCTTGCCACGGTTCTTTCCGCCAACGTTTCCGCCTGCCGCAACGCCAACGGCGTTGGTGAGATCCTCAAGCGCATGGACGCCGGGAATCGCGCGCCACACGTTTGATGCCATGTAGCCGTCAAGATATTCACGGCAAGCCTCTTCCCCTGCAGCCGTCTCGCGCTTGACGTTGAACGTGCCGCCGAGGCTGAAGGCGCGGGTTGTCGTAACGGCTCGGTCCGTGAAACCGAAATCGCCGCCCTTGGCCGCCGTGACGGCACCGCCGTACGGAGTCGCGGCAATGCCGCTCGCTCCTGCGGCGACTACAGACACACCGGACGCGACATTGAGCGCAAGCGTGCCGCCAGAGACATCCGCATCGGAGAGCGCGTTCTCGAATCGTACGGACGGCTTGCCTGCAACACGCACCATAGTCAGGATGCCGATGCCGTAGCCGCTTTTGTTGCTTGGAACGGAGAGTTGATTTGCCTTTGCATACGGATAGTCCGCCGGATGCGCCATCATGTAGTCGATGTCGTCACCGGCATGGTGGTAGGGAAGGTGTGAGACGAGGTAGGCCGACTCGACCGAACCCTCGATGCCGGATGTCGTCTGCCGAAGCGTGCCTTTCACGACTTTCATGTAATAACCGAGAGAGTCATTTGGTCCGCCATGCGTACTTGACGCCTGAAACGCAAGAGTCGCCGACGCTCCGCTGCCGGAGCGCTCAAGCCGATAGAACTTGAGTGCCGAGGATGTTGGCGGATTGGACGATCCTGTCGGGCCTCTCGCGGTCGTCGGCTCGTACTCGTCGAGATTCTTGCCAGCGAAGAGAAGCGTCCAGTTCGGCGCCTTGTCGAGCGTGCTGGAGCCGTCGCCCCATGTAAGCTCGGCATCATCCACCTGAGGAGCGACGGCGAGACTGCCATGCCCGGTGGCGGCGTTCTTGAACACGACCTCGCCGCTCACGGCCGTGATTGTCGCGCCGGACGCGAACGCCATGGCGTCCCCCGTCACGACAACGCGGTTGCCAGCCCCAGGATTAGCAACGACTGCCGCAATCTCGTCACCGGCATATGTGAACGCAAGCGTGCTGTCTCCAACAGATCCGGCCGTATAGGCAACGGGTATGTCCGTAGCATGCACCGAAACCGTCGCAAGTACGGACATGAGCACTGCGTACGCCTTTGTTTTCATGTTCATGGTCGTTTCCTCGCTTCTTGGTTAGTTGTTTTTCTTCTGCAAGACGTAATAGCCGTGCGCAAGAGCGCCCAGATTCACTTCAAGCGGTTCGCATCCCGCACAACTAACAGTTCCTGCGACCGGTTGATAGGAGCCGTTGACGACGAGCGCCATCATCCTTTCGCCGGTGTCCCATGTGCGCACTTTCAGGCTCTCGGGCGAAGCGTCCGCAACGGCAGGACCCGACGGGGAGAGGATCGTCGCCTCGTTCGCCTTCACCTCGTTCGCCGCCGCCAGGACGTCCGCCCAGCGCCGATAGAAGTTTGCGCCGTTGACCGGCGAAGCGAGGGAGGTTGTCGAAAGGTAGAAGATGCCGTTGGCACCTCCGGCAATCGCAAGCTGCGTCATGGCGGAGATCTCCTCGCGCGTCGGCGGACGAGACCCCTTCTTCAGCAGTTCCGTGCTGAACATTCCCCAGTCGAACACCTGGATCACCTGCCATACTGCCCGCATGTTCGCCACCGTCTGCAACGTCACCGACGGATGCTCGTGGCAGCGCATGAGCTTCATTTCCTTGCCGTTGCCCTTGATCGGATAGGGGTCGACGCCAAGAACGTCGTGGCAGGCGAGGAACCAGCGCGAGTCGAGCGGCTCCATGTGGACGCCCCACGTGACATGGCGCGGATCAAGAGACTTCACTAACCTGTTGCGGGCTACGAGCCTGTCTCGGAAGGCGATGTTGAACTCGTCGTTCACGTACCAGCCGAGAAGAGCAGGATGATCCTTGAACTCAGCTATCGTCCTCGCCGTCCAGGACTCCTCCTCCTCTTCGCTCTTCACCTTGCCGAAAGCCCAGCGTGTGCCGTAGTAGACGTTAGCGTTGTAAAGCACCTTAAGTCCGCGAGCGGCGCACATGTCCATCTGACTGCGGTCAGGGAAGGAATATGGAACGATCGTGTTGTAGGGTCCTGATGCGATGAGGTCGAGGTTAGACACGGTGAACGGGTCCCACGCCTCCGAGTAGAAGCCGAGCGGAAGGTACGGCTTGCCGTCAACGATCAGCCTGTTGTCCTTGTCTACGATCGACGCGTCGGCACGCGACGGTTCGGGAACCGGCGGATCGACGCGCTCCTCGACCGTGATGTCGTCGTAGTAGAACTTTCCTGTGACGGAGAAGTGTATCCACAGACGAAGCTCCACTTCGCCTTCGGAATCGGCGGGAGGGTCGATGTGCCCGACGGCGCGGGCCCATCCGCCTGACGTCTCCGTCACCGTACGCGTGCTCTGCGCGGGCAACGACACTGGCTTGCCGCCGATGATGTGAAGGACGGCAAGCTTGGTGCCGGTGAGATCGACGTTGCGGCAGATGAAATCCTCCGTGCGGACGCGGCATGTGACGCGGTAGTGTCCGCCGGGCGCAAGCCGGATGCGCTGTCGCACCACAAACTCCTTGTCCGGCGAGCGCTTGTCGATGAGAAGCGCCTGCGATCCGCCCACGCCCTCGCCGGGAACGACCGAGACGGTCGCGACGGAATCGTCGCGCCGCCACTCCCAGCCGGGAACCGCGCCGTCAGACGCCGGCTCCTCAAACCCAGGGTTGGCGACAGGACCGCCGAACGCTCCGGCAATCCCTACCGCAACCAATATCGCAATCAGCATACGTCTCGTCATCATCCCGCACTCCTTTTCATGCCGTAACGACAGCCGACTGGATCGGATCTCCGCGAGATCCGAACGCCGCGACCGGCGTCACCGCGAAACGGAACGGCGTTGCACGCGGCAGTTCGTCCGTGGCGAACACGCACTCGGTGCAGAGCGGCTGGCGCCGACGCGCGCGGTTGAAGCCCTTTGCCGACACGCGCTTCATCTTGAACGTCTTTCCGTCAGCAACGGCGGCCACCTCGAAATACATTGCCCGCGAAGCCGTCTCGGCGGTGGCGGACGGAAAGTTCACGGCGAAGGCATCCTTGATTTCGCCCGCCCGGTTCTGCCGCCGGCAACGGTCCACCTCGACTTTCGCTGTCGCAGCGAAGAGCGGCTTCTTCTCCGACGCCTTCTGCCGACTCGGCAGAAATGGCTTGCCCTTTTCCGCCGGCGACCACGGCACAATCCAGTCGTCCGCCAACGGCTCGTCGGAGAGGAAATCGTGCCGAGTGATCTCGATACGGTCGTCGAACACCGTCAGGAGCGAGCCTTGCCGGGCGTCGATGAACGAGGAGCGCGGCAGCATCTTCCGCGCGTTCTTGGCGTCGGCGTCAGGCCCGTAGGATTTCGTATCCTCAAACGCATCGGGATGCAGGTCCTCTGTGAACGCGCTCCCGTAGCGGAGTGAACTCATCGACAGCGACGTAAATGCCCCCTGCCACAGCGAATGATTGTCCGTCAGGGAATAGTGGGAATGGCCCGAAATCGCAAAGGCGTTCGGAAACTTCGACAGCGCCGCGGTGGTGTCGCCCCGGTCGTGTCCCCAGCCGTTCGGACCGTAGTTGGTGTCCTTCGGGAGCGGATGCTGCAGGTAGAAGAACGGCTGGCGCGGATCGGCCTTGGCCCCGGCGGCGCAGATGGCCTCGGGGGCGCCGGCGAAGGAGACGTTGCCGTACGCCTTGTAGGGGAAGCCCTCCCAGTGCGCGCCGATGAACGTGTAGCCCTTCACGCGCTTCGTCCAGACCGGCTGGTACGGCTCGTCCCAGATGCGCTCCCACGCCGCCTTCATGTTCCCCTGCAGCGTGGCCTTCGCCAGCGCCGTCGGATCGGGGTAGTGCATCTTGCCGAAATTGCGGTAGAGGAACCCCTCCCAGTCGTGATTGCCGGTCACGAAGAGCCGTTCCACGCGGCGGCCGTCGGGAAGTTTGTCGTCGGGGAAGACGCGCCACCACGCCTCCGCGACGGCCTCCATCTCATAGATCATGCCGTAGTCGGCCAGATCCCCCGTGATCACCACGCCATCCACGCCGGCATCCCTGAAGTGGCAGAGCGCACGCACGAACGTGTGGACGTTGAAGCTCATGAACTCGTGCCACTGCTCCCTTCCTGCGCACCCCACATGGATGTCGCTCAGCACGCCGAGCGTGAGACGGGCACCGCCTGCGTCACCCGTTTTTGCAAACGCCGCCGGCGCCGCCGCGAACGCCGCCGCGCCGCCAAGGAACCGTCTTCTCGTCACTGTCATATCCTTTTCTGCCTCCTTTATGCTGTCCTTTCATTCAGCGCCGCCCGGCGTGGCGCACCGTGCACACTTTTCCATGGCGTTTCTGAAGTCCGCTGCCGTGCGCCGTGCCGGGTCGGGCGCGAAAGCGCGGATCGGGTGCGCCATCGCCCGCAGTTTCGCCCGGTAGTCCGTTGGGGCGGGAAGCGGGGAGAAATCCCCCTTCCGGGCGCGTTCGACAAGCGTTGCGGCGATCTCCCGCATCAGCGGCGCGTACCAGCCTTTCGCCCACTCCGCATGGTGTGAACGGCAGTAGCGGCAGGCGGCATTCTCGAACAGCAGATGCTCGGCGTGTGGATTGCGGATCTTCTCGACCGCATCCATGCCGTCAAGGGTTTCGGCGATGGAAAAGTCGGAATGGAGCGCCAGCACGTCCGCCATGCACGCTACGAGCGCAACCATGCGGTCGGCCTTGGCGGCCAGCGTTCCCACGACCGGAAGCCCCTCCCGCGCGTCATGCCAGGTGCGCATCAGATCCCAGAAGCCGTCGAAGCAGATCCGGTCGAGCGTGGTACGGGCAAGGTCGATGGCGTCGCGGCGGACGAATTCTCCTTCCCAGTCAACCTCCCCGAGCGCCCTGAAGATCTCCGCCGCCGGGACGGAACCGGTCAGGCGGGAGGAATCCCGCCAGACGGAAGCCCTGTTCCGGCTGGAGGCATAGCGCGTATCGATGGCGTCGGGGAACACCTGCCGCCAGCCGCGCCGGCCGGAAAACGCCACCACCTTGCGCCAGATGGGCAGAAAACGGCTCGCCTGCGCACCATATCTGTCTTGGCAGAAGCCTTCAAGCAGCTGATCGACCGTTCTCTCCGGAAGGTTCCAGCAGCTGTCGGTGAAGTAGCGCCAGGCGAAGATGTCGGTATGCGATGCCTCGGGCCAGATGACATAGCCCTTGCACATGGGGTCGCCCCTGATCGCCTTTTCCCGCTCGCGTATCTTCCCGTAGTTGCCGCGGATGTCGCTCCCCGCGTTCAGCTCCAGCGTAAACCCGAACACGTACGGGAAGGCGTTCGTGACGCCCCAGCGCGTGAAGTTGTTGTCGAGTGGAACCTCCGGGCCGGAACGCATCGTGCCGCCGTCGGCCGTGAAATCGAAGATGAGGGTGCGCGAAGGATCCGAGGCGGCGGCGAAACGCGCCACCTCCTCGGGCCTCCAGGTGTAGTAGAAATCCCAGCCTTCCATCAGCAGCCGAGCGTCTGGGTGCCGGCGCGCCGCCTCGCGGTTGAAAGCGTCCACCACCTTGATCTTCAGCCTTACGTTGTCTTCGCGGTTGGAGAACACCACCCGCTCGTCGAATCCGGGGTTGAACATCACGCCCGAGTAGCCGTAGTTCTCTATCGACGCCTCCGTCAGCCGCCAGTACATGTCGAACCACTTCTTCTTGCGCACGTCCCACACCTCGCCGGAAGGCTCGGTGTAGTTGTCGTTCGCCTGCGGCATCGGCTCTGGCCTGACCTTCTCGAGAAACGGCCTGGGGGTTCGCGAAAACCAGTGCGTGAGGGGTCCGAACTCCACAGGATGCATGAGCCCCCGGTCCGTCGCGTAGTCCAGCACGGCCCTCCGCAGCAGATGGCGGTACTGCAGACTCCAAAACGGCGTGCGGTAGTTGTATCCTTCCTTCGCATCGACCGGCTCGGTCACGCCCGGATCCGGATAGGGAACCACATCCGGGAACGCCAGCTGGAAAAGATCTTCGATGCCGAGACGGAGCATGATGAGATTCAGGCGGTTCTTGAGCGCCCAGTCGATCTCGCGTTTCCAGTCCTCAAACCCCCAATGTTCGGCCTGGAACCGTTTGAGGCCGCGATGCGCAAAGTACTGGCAGCCCCGGTATTCAAACCGGGACTGCTCCTTCACATCGAGCCCCGAGAAGTCGATCTGTCGCGCCTTCCTGACGGAATCCCCGTCCCAGAAATAGACAGCGCCGCACCGGATGCGGAAGAAGTCGTATACGCCATAAAGCGCCGAACGCCCGTTCCGTCCGATGATCGACAGGCCATCCGCCGTGGAGCGGATGAGATAGGCGTCCGTGTGCCCGGCGAACGGAGCGGTCTCCACGGAAATCCTGACGAACGGTCCGTCGCCGGCGGCGACCGAACCAACGACCGGCCTGAAACCTGTAACCTGTCCGTGAAGCCGCGCGAACTCGTCGCCCGCTGCCCGAAGCGTCTTCGACGGTTCTTCGGGCAGCACGACCGTCGGCATCGCGCCCCAAGCGGGGATCGCCAGCGCAAAACCGACAGCGGCGACGGGTGCCAGGCGGGGCTTCATGGCAGCGTCATTCCCCCAGCACCGCCTTGACGGCGGCCTTGATGCCCGTGGGGCCGATGCCGTACTCCTCGCAGAGCCAGCGCTGGCAGCCGATCTTCGTGACGTATACGTCAGGAAGGCCGAGACGCTTGAACTTCAAGCCGGAAAGGCCCTCGTCCATCAGCACTTCGGCGACCGCCGAGCCGACACCGCCGGAGAGGTTGTGCTCCTCCACGACGACGATCGCCCCCGTCTCCTTCGCCGCGCGGACGATCGCCTCGCGGTCAATCGGCTTGATGGAATAGAGCGAGACGAGGCGGCAGGAGATGCCGGACTCCTTCTCCAGCTCCTCCACGGCCTTCTTTGCGTCCACTCCGATCGTGCCTGCGAAGAACACCGTCGCGTCCTTGCCGTCCCGGATCTGCGAGCTGCCGCCGATGTGGAAATCGGCGATCTCCCGGCCGTCGTGCAGGTCGGGCTCGTTCTTGTAGCCGCAGCGGAAGTAGACGGGGCCCTTGTAGTCCAGCATGGCGTGCGTCGCGGCCTTCGTCTCGGCGCCGTCGGACGGCACCAGCACCACCATGTTCGGGAGCGCCCGCATGATCGCGATGTCTTCCGTGGAATGGTGGCTCATGCCGAGTTCGCCGTATGCGACGCCGCCGCCGATGATCACGATCTTCACGTCCGCGTCGTGGTAGCACACGTCATTGCGTATCTGCTCCAGGCAGCGCAGCGTGGGGAAGTTGGCGATGGAATACGTGATAGCCGTATTGCCCTCCATCGCGACTCCGCAGGCCACGCCTGTCATCTCCTGCTCGGCCACGCCGCAGTTGATGAACCGGTCCGGGAACGTGTTCGCGAACGGCTCGATCTCGCCGTAGCCGATATCCGCAAGAATCATATAGATGTTCTTGCGCTCCGCCGCAATCTTGAGAAGCTCCTTGTTGAATATCTTTCTCATTTACATAGCCTCCACTTCAGCCTTAGCCTTGAGATACAGCTCCTCCACGAGGCCGCCGTAGTGCCACTTGTATTCGTTCTCCATGAACGAGACGCCCTTGCCCTTCACGGTGCGGAAGATGACGGCGGACGGCTTGCCCGGCTCAAGCGGCAGCCGCGAAAGCGCGTTCTCCACCGCCTGCGGATCGTGTCCGTCGGCCTCTATGGCCTTCCACCCGAAAATCTCGAGCTTCGGCCCTAGCGGCTCCAGGTCGATGATGTCCTTCGAGCAGCCCAGCGCCTGGAGGCGGTTGTAGTCGACGAGCATCGTCAGGTTGTCGTAGTGGTGCTGCCCGGCGAGCATGATCGCCTCCCACGTGGAGCCTTCGTTCAGGTCGCCGTCGGACGACATCACGAAGATACGGTGCTTCGCGCCGTCGCGCTTCGCCGCCATCGCCATTCCGCACGCGACCGGGAGCCCGTGCCCGAGCGAGCCGGTCGAGAACTCCACCCCGGGAATGTGGTGCGAGATGTGCCCGGAGAGCTTGCCGTCGTCGCAGTAGTAGCGGTCAAGCCACTCGAGCGGAAAGAACCCGCACTCGGCGAGACAGGCGAGCAGCGCGGCCCCGCCATGCCCCTTCGAAAGCAGGAAGCGGTCGCGCTCCGGCCATTTGGGATTCTTAGGATCTACCTTGAGAACCTTCTTGTATAGGACGGGATAGATGTCGGCCGTAGAAAGCATCGAGCCGATGTGTCCGCTCTTGCCTTTGAAGACCATTTTCAGAGTGTGAAGACGGATTTTCTTGGCGAGCGCCTTGCACTCTTCTATTTCCTTTTCGTTCATTTATTGCCTTCCTGCATGGTTTGCTTCTGTGGCGCACATTGTAGCACACATCGCGCACGCGTTCCGGCGTTTGCGCGTCTTTTATGTTTTAGATGCGTATAAATCATAAAAAAGACTGCAGCCGCGCTTCAACCGCGAACAGACTTTTGGTAAAATACGCACATGGCAGTAATTCCTCAGGCAAAGCACATCCTCGTGGCGTTCTCCAAGTTCGACCACACCCACCGCCAGATGCTCGGCGGCATACTCAAGTATGCCCACGACAACTGCGCTTCGGCATGGAGGACGAGGCTCGAGCTCGGCAACGTCTCGCAGCGCAACCTTACGGAACTGCTGAAGGACGGATTCGACGGCATCATCGTCGCCATCGTAAACCCGGCTGACAGGCGCAGGTACCTCTCCGCCGGAATACCCATCGTGCTTTACGAGCCGACAATGGCGAAGTGGGACAAGATCCCGCGTCCTGACGGCTCGGTCACGTTCTTCAACGACCACACGGCGGAGGGGCGCACTGCCGCGGAGTATTTCATGGAGCGAGGCTACCGCCGCTTCGCATACGTGGGGACCGCGGAGCCTGTCGCCTGGAGCGAAGCGCGGCGCAGGGGCTTCGTCTCCACACTGTCGAAAAAGGGCTTCAAGTGCAAGGTGTTCGCGCACTCCGCCGAGAGATCACCTTGCAGCCCCGTGCAGGAGGCGGCACGGCTCTCGCGCTGGCTCGCGAACCTTCCTCCGGGAACGGCGCTTTTCGCCGTGCACGACGAACGCGCCCAGCAGATCATATCGCTGGCCAACCGCGCCGGAGTGTCGATTCCCGACCGCATCGCGGTCCTTGGGGTCGACGACGACGAGCTCCTGTGCACCACGGCTTCGCCTACGCTGTCGTCCATACCGGTGAACGCCGCCGAGACGGGCTACCGGTTCGCAAAGGCGCTCGACGACCTTCTCCACGGCCGCCATCACGACCCTGTCGTGCGCACGTGCCATACTCGCGTGCTGACGCGGCAGTCAACCGACATTTCCCAGATCGAGGATCCGTTCGTGTCGCGCGCCGTGGCCTACATGCGACAACATATTGGGGATTCCGTCGGAGGCGCGTCAATCGCGGCCGCCGCGCACTGCTCCCTGCGCACGCTGCAGATGCGGATGCTCGCCGCGCTCGGACGCACCCCGAAGGAGCAGTTCGCGTTCCTGCGGCGGACGGAAGCCGTGTCGCTCCTCGCCAACACGTCCATGAGCGTCGATCAGGTCGCCCGCGCCTGCGGCTTCTGCGGCTCCTCGCACCTCGGCCTGCACCTGAAGAGGCATCTCGGAATAAGGCCGCTCGACGTGCGACGCACCAGGCGCCACACCTAGTCGAACCCAGGAACGTCCCTACGCGGCAGGGCGGGCGGACAGGAACGCTTCGACCTCGGCTCGCGTTGGCGCGGACGGCGGACGCCCCGAAAGCCCACGGCACTTGATGGCCGAGACCGCCGCGCCGAAGCGCTGGCATTCCATCAGGTCATGCGTCTCCAGCCAGCGCACCGCGAAGCCAGTGTGGAAGAGGTCTCCGCAGCCGGTCGTGTCGACGACCTTGTCGACCTTGAATGCCGGACACTTCACGAAGTCCTTCCCGTCGAAGCACATGGAGCCGCGAACGCCCATCGTCGCGCCGCACACCTTCGGCCTGTACTTCGTCCAGACCTGACGCACCGCCTCCTCGGCGTCCTTGAGCCCCGTAAGCTTCAGTATGAACTCCTCGGAGCAGATCAGCAGGTCGGCTAGCGGCAGAAGTTCCTGCATTCCGTCGCGGTGCGTCCCGGCGTCGTAGTTCACGAGAACGCCCGCCTCGCGCGCGACCTTCGCCGCCGCTATCGCGCCCGCCGCGTTGTGACCGTCTAGATGCAGCACCTTCGCGGCGGATATCGTCTCGGCGTCTATCTCGTCCGCAGTCAGCTCGTCCAGGCCTTCGCGGGTCCACGCGCACGAGCGGTTGCCTGTCTTCTCCTCCACCCAGAGATAGGCGATTGCGCTCGTCGCGCCCGGGCGCACCCTGACCATCGACGTGTCAACGCCCTGCGCGGCAAAGTCCGCAAGGATCATCCGCCCGTCCGCATCGTCGCCGACGGTGCCGGCGAACGCCGCCGACATGCCGAGCGTCGCCGCGCCAGCCGTCGAGTTGGCGGCAGGTCCGCCGCCCATGATGGCGTGGGAGAGCATCTTAACCTTGGTGTCCATTGGTATGAACGGCAGCACCGCGAGGTGGTCGTTCGAGCAGAACCCGAGCCCTATGTAGTCAAAGCGTTTCATCGAAGACCACACTCACCTGATGATTATCTGCGCACCAACAAAGAACGGCCGCTCCCAGCCGCCGCCGGCAAGAAGGTACTTCCCGGCGTTGCGGAAGTACGTCTCCGTCACCTTGTCCCACAAGACAGGAGCGCCAGTCGCCGGATCGCGCACAGGCACAATGTCGCGCACGAGCGCATACGAGCCGTCCTGCTGCTTTTGACGGAGCTTCAGCCTGTAGAGCCTCACCTTGCCCGGATATCGCGCCACCCCGTCTTGATTGACGGCGAAGAGATACATCGGGCGCTCCGTGTCGACGGGCCCGTCGACGTGCTGTGCAAGGTTGCCCACCGTCGTCCACGCGCCGACTTCGTCCGTCGTCGCTACCGAATAGTGCTGGTCGCCGTCATCGAGAAGCGACACGATCCTGTACTTTGTCCCGGCCATGGCAGACACACCGGCACCATCCTTGAGCAAGCTGAACAGCTCGGCGCTGTATCCATTGCGATGGGATCCGTTCCAATAATGGTACGGATAGAACCGTATGCCCGCCGTGCCGCGATTGTTTGTCTTATAGCTGTCCTTCGCGCCGACGAACGCGCCGTCGTTCGGAACGCGCAGCCACTCCATCACCGCCTCCATCTCGATTCCGTCCTTGCCGATGACGCCGAGATTGACGTAGTCCAGCAGCTCGTCCGAATCGACGTATTCAAGACGAGTCTCAGGGCGCGCGACGGCGCGGAGCGTGTTCGTGACAGCGCCGACCTGATTGGTCAGGTTGAATTCATACTGATCCCCGTTCAGCTGACGATAGATTCGCTCGGTCACCGTATCGTAAAGCCCTGCGTAGGCCGTGCCAGCTGCGTTGGTCGCCACTACCGGCACGAAATCGCGCAGCAGCTCATCGCCGTCCCATATCGTCGTGCGGTACAGGAGCGCGTTCGAGTAGAACCTGGCCTCGCTGTACCGACCGTCGTTGCACGCCAGCAGGTACATCGTGTTCGTCGTGAACATCTCGCCCGTGAGATAGGCGGTGTCCTTGTGCAGTTCGGTAGGCGTCCCGCCGTTCTTGCTGACGGTCACGGACTGGAAGCCGTCCTGGATGTCGGACTTGATGAGGTAGCGCGTATCCATGTAGAAGGAAACGTCGTTCGTCGGGGCGACCTTGTTGATCGTGGTCTTGCCGGGCATGGTTCCGTAAGCGTAGCGGAACTGGCTCTCGTAGTTGTAGGCTGGGTAGAGGCGCGTGTCGCCAGTGCCGCGGCGGGCGCCGAGGATGCAGCGGTCGCCATCGTATTGGCGCACGCTGATGTCGATCTCGCTCTTAAGCCCGCCCTTGCCCCAGACATGCGTGTCGAAATGCTGGTTGCCGTTCGCCCAGACCCACTTCACGAAGTCAAGCGGCTTGTCGAGGACTGGTCCGGCGACGAAGTTGTCATTGTCACTGCTGAAGGAGTAGTAGATCTTGCCCTCCACCTTGTCGTAGAGTCCGGCGCGTCCGTCCTTGATGCAGGGAAGGTAGTGGCGGATGAGGTCGAGTTCGCCCGACTGGGCGTTCTTCTTCCAGATCTTCAGTTCGTAGAGCTTGCCCTTGCTGAACCATGCCGCTTTATTACTTAAGTGGCAAGCGAATACATAGAGGCTGAGGTTCAGGTTGACGAGACCGTTCGTCTTGAACGTCTCCAGGTCTGTGGCGCTGAAGGTGTTTTTGCCGTTCTGGACGAGCTGGAGCGAGTTGGTGTCGGTCATGTCCGTGACAATCTCGTAGCGCTGCCCGCCGACGAACGGGAACGAGTCATCGGGATTCTTGCGCTGCTTGACGCCGTAGCCGAAGTACGGCTTGCCGCCTCCGCCATACAGGTGGCACATAAGGAAGCGATTGCGCTTGTCCGAGACGGTGTTGTCTATCGCGGCGTCGAGGAGCGACCAGTCATTGCCGCTTATGTTCCCGCTTGCCCACGAGAAGTCGATCCTCGCCTTGAGGCCGGTCTCGGCGTTGACGCCCGTGTCGATGTATTGCGTACCCGTCGCCTCGATGTAGTCGAGGAAAGCGTCAGGTTCCGCCGTAACGGTTCCGGCATTCGCGGACCTGGCCACAAGCGCAACTGTGCCAAGCGCAAAAGCACCAACAACGAATGACTTATTCATGGACTTCTTCCCCCTTCTCATCATTTCTTATTCTTATCGAACGCTCAATATCACGCCGCAAGGATGCGAAACGCGGAGCGTACCGCTGCCGAACGTGTAGTCACCACGCGGCTGCTGCACTCCGTTGACCGTCAGCGTCCTTACGTTCACCGTGACGCCGGACGCGATTTCAAGCGATGACATTGACGCGAGTTTCACGTTGGCCTTTTTCCCAAGCGCATTCGGATTGGCGATGGTGATCTTGCCAGACCCGTTTACCGTCACGTTCGTGGAATTCGCCCAAGAGCCGTTTGCCGTGAACTGGAGTATTGCCGCATTCGCTCCGCCACCTCCGTTACCCTCTATAACAAGGTCGCCTGTGGCGGTCATCGCGTGGTCGATTATCGTCGTCCAAATGTTCTTCTCGAAGACAACGGAAAGATTACCGCCGATGCGGATGTTTGCCGCTGAACTGCTTGGTCCGTACATCATTCCCATGTGGAGCGTGGCTGTCTTCGCCGAAGAGTTTGTGACAACCGAGGGGTTGCCAGAAGGCACATTCACCTCGAATTGCCCGACGCGCTGCTCTGTGCCACAGAGATCCCACCTTGAATCGTGACCGAAATGCATATACATGGTTGAATTGTCAAACGCCCAATCCACGGTCGTCTTCAGCTCGCCAATGTGAAACGGGTAATTCGGGTGCGCAAATCTTGCAAGAGAGTTTCCGGCAACCGCGAAGATGTAGTGGCGCGAGAATCCTGATGCGTCTGGTTCGCCGACGCCTGCTGCCGTGTTGCATGGAAAGTTGTGGGTAAGCCGTATGGGCGTGTTGGTGAACACAATCGTGCCTCCACGGGCCTCGCGAAATGTCACACAACCCGGACCTTCGAAGCCCCCTTCAAACACAAGCCGCGCATTTACGTATGGATAGATGTGAAAGCCTCCGCCAGAGAACGTAACCTTCTTCTTGAATGTGGAATTTCCGTATCCGCCCCACATTCCGATTCCAGACTGTTCACCCCATAATCCAAGAGTGTCAAAATACACCTCCTTGTCTATCGTTCCGCCAGACGTAGTGAGTTTGTTCGTCGTCACATAAATCTTGCCGGGACCGACGCCGAGTGAGTTCGCCGCCGAAAGACGCAACGGTGCGAGCGCATAGACATCGCCTGTGAACGTGCTGCTCTTGTCAACGACCAGTCTCGCCGTGCCGCGCACGACAAAGTTGGTGATTGCGTTGGAGTCGAGAACGTTAATCGCCTCTTGCGAAATCGACGTCTCGGCGGACGTGACCGTTGCGACGTATGTCTTGTTGTCGTTCTCGTAGGTGTACGAGACCGTCGCCAGAGCGGACGCGTACATTGTCAAGCTTCCGGCAAAACAGATTGTTTTCATCACATTCATCGGTGGGTTTCCTTTCAGAAGCCTATGATCAGTTCTGTGCTGAATATTGTATCACAACGTCCGACACATGGCAAATTCAACAGGCCGTGCAGGAAGACGTGACGTACTCAAAATTCTCCTGCGGTTGACCGCACTGCCGAACATGGGACAAACACTTCAAATTCATCAGTGTCGGGATTGGCACGGCAAGCATGGGCGTAGTCGACAAGAGCGTGCTTCCGCCCTTTTCCATCTGCACCAACGAACTTCACGAACGACGATTCTCCGCCGTATTGCCGTTCGAACCGCAGATCGGATGGGATTTCCTCGCCAAGCCTGTCGCCCAAACCCGTGTCGCGAACGAGCACAAGTGGACCATATGCAAATTCGACATGCCGCTTGCCATCGATGTCATGCGTCTTGCGCACAAGGCCCATCTTGAAGTCAAGACTGACAACCGTCTCGCACGACGGAGCCAGGTCGACAGCCGCAAAGCCTTCGTCAGCAGGCTGCACGACTCTCCTGCCATTGATGCCGAGTTCCCATTCGCGGCACCAGCTCGGAATCGGCAAGCGCAGTCTGCGCGGAGTCTTCGATACAGCCCGGAGCTCGATGCGCCCGTTCCTTGGGTACTCGGTCACCACTTTCAGCGCAAGACCATCATCCGCCCGATAGGAGAATTGCGCATAGACGAGCGGCGTCACGTTCGTGCCATCGTCGTCTAGAAGCATCTCCGGCAGATGTGCCATGATTGCGAAGCCCCGATAGCGGCAGCACTGATAGACACCGTTTCTTCTAAAGGCCTTGCGCCCGACATTGCCCTGGTAGTACGCGAAATCCGATCCGTCGGAGGCGACGGATCCGAGGATGTGGTTGTAGAGAGTCCTCTCGATTTCATGCGCACACCTGACGTCGCCCGTGACGGAAAACATCTCCCGGGTAAACCTCAGCCATCCGCATTGCACGCAATTCTCGTTCGGTTTCATCTCGATCGGAAGGATCGCAGGCGCGTTACCGTCTGGCAGAAAGCGTTCCCTGTTCGTCGCCGCGCCCGTGTTTCGCATCTGTGTCTCTGCGATCGACCGCCAGTAGCGAGAACAGGACCGGATCGCCATGCCGTCATCCGCCAGTCGTGCATACGACAGGACGCCGCGCCAAGCGTTGAGCATCTCAATTCCCTTCCTAGACTGCAATGTCAGGCAGTCCGGATTCGAAAGAAGGTTCATTTTCGTCGTCTCCAGTCCGTGCAGCGTTCTTTTGACGTAGTCCACGTACTTTCGCTCGCCCGAGATCCTGCTCGCCATGACAAACGCATAAAACGCCGTAAGGTTCTGCGAACCGCCGTTGCTGACCATGCGCATGTCGACAAGACGCTCTGGCGACATCGATTGGTGCGCCCTTAGAAGCCAGTCCGCCGCACGGAAGCCATATGCCCTAGCCTTGGCACTTCCCGTGGCGTCGGCAAACCGCACAAGGCCGTACACCGCATGGGCCTGGTTCCATAGCGAGAAAGCGCGCATACGGCGCTCGGGAACTTCACCCCCTATGTATCCGTCTTCGGACATCGAATTCTTGAGCGAATCGACAATGCGTTCTCCGAACCGTCGGGCGCATTCCAGCCGGTCAAGTTGCCAATATGTCGCGCAAAGGTCCAGGTAGTGGCCGCAGAACTCCTGCCGTGCGTTGGCGACACCTTTGTCCTGATCGCCGACAGCGGCAAAGCCGCGAACATGCTCTTCGGGATCGATGCGCGTCTCGAACGTCGACTTGGCATATTCTCGAAAACGGCGGAGCGGCCCGTCGTCCAAAGTCACTTGCCCGGCCCACGCCGCCACAGACAGGCAAGTGGTTCCCGCCAGCAACGTCCCTTTCATGCAATCTTTCTCACCTTTCCTCCCTAGCCTTCAGAAGCGCATCTTCCCGAATGCGGAACCGCAGTCGCCCGAATCGCCAGCAGGCTTACCCGCGTCGCACCGACACTGAAGTGAACCCTGACAGCCTGCGGACCATTTCGCCTGCATATCCCTCAGGCGGCGAAGGGGCTTCGTAGACCTTCAGGCCGAGCTTGTGCGCCTTGTCAATCCCATACGGTATGTAAGGCTCTACGTCAATGTGATCCACATGCTTCAACCCCGACGCAAGACGGCCAAGCGCAGCTATGTTCGCGTCAAAGTCGTTGACTCCAGGTATCATAGGGCACCTAAGAACAATGTTGGCACCATGTACATCCAGCCAACGAAGGTTCTCGAGAATCGTACGGTTGTCAACGCCCGTATGTTCGCGATGCTTCGACGCATCCATACCCTTGACGTCATACAACCAGAGATCAGTGACTGACGCGACCGCCTCCATCGCGGACAGCGGCGCATATCCGCTCGTCTCAATTGCCGTGCGGACGCCATTTGCCCTGACTTTACTGAAGACTTCCTCCACAAACTCCCAACGAAACATGGGTTCACCGCCGGAAATCGTCATGCCGCCTCCTGACGCATCATAGAAGTCCTTGTCCTCCATGACCTCGGACACAACCTCGCCGGACGACATCTCGCGTCCTATGACCGTTCCGTCCGAATATCTCTCAACGGACGGGTTCCACGACTCTGGGCTATGGCACCACATGCACCGCAGCGGACACCCCTTCAGGAATACGACTGTACGAATCCCAGGCCCGTCGTGCGTCGCGAACCTCTCGATCTCGAATACAATGGCGCGTTTGCCTTTCATAGACGGTCAATGAAGCCTGTGTCTAGCGATTACCTCGTCCTGCCAGCGCTTGGAAAGCGCAATGAACCGTGCGGAGAAGCCGCATACGCGGATGATAAGGTGCTGGTATCGTTCGGGATGCTTCTGGGCGTCAAGCAGCTCTGCGACCGACGTGCAGTTCGGCTGGATCTCGTGCGCCCCCTTCTTCGCGTATACACGGAACACCGAGGCGAAAGTCTCGGGGCTCACCGCCGACGGTTCGAAGGTGAGATTCGCGTTCGACTGGTACACTAGCTCATGCGGAAGGCTGCCAATCGCGTTTATGACAGTGGTGACACCGGCTTTGCAACGGAATTCGCTCGGGCTCATCCCCTGGGAAAGCAAATCGCCATCTCTCCGCCCGTCCGGCGTCGCCTTAAGCTCCCGACCCCAGTACATGAACTCACGGTATGCGTACAAGTCGAGCACGATCGGACCGCCGTACTCATTCGACAGCCCGTCGATTCCGTCATGCACCGAACGCACCACCCACGACGCCAAGTCGTTGGTCTCCGGTCTGTTGTCGCCCCAGTACGGTGCAGCCAAAACCGCCTTACGCAACTCTTCGCCCCGCGGCCCGGACCAATTCGAGCGAACCACATCCAGCAGTTCCTTCAGGGTGCATGTCTTGTCTACAAAGCAAAGCTGTCGGATTGCCATAAGCGAATCGACGAAGCTGCCGAAGAACGCAAGCGTGAACGCCTTCGGACGGAACCTGACGCCCCCCTCCGTGGTGTCGCGGCGCGACTTGATTCCGCCATCAAGACACATCGTGTAGGCGGGATGAGGAAAGACTCTCGCACCTGCCGCACCGTACCGAACTGCATACGCGATCAACGACCTGTAGAATCTCAGCACGTTGCGCATGACCGTGTCGCGCACATCGTCAAAGCTCTTGGCGTCGTCTATCGGCTCAATCTCAACCTGTGCAGACGCCTCCAACGCCGGATCTTTGTGTATGGTCATCTCCAAGAGTTTCATCAGCGAGACATAGTTGCTGTCGTCCACGTCCGTCACTGAGTCGACATAGCCTTCCCAGCATCCGCCGCCGACGTAATCGCGCGCCTCCGAAAGCGTAAAGCCGTAGCCAAGCGAATTCGCCACATGACGTTCATCGTTGAGCAGGGTGAAGACCGAATGACCCTTGAGTATCATCGCACCTATCGTTCTTAGGTACTCTTCGGGAGAGGTTGACGAGAATCTGCAGAACAGCTTTGGATAGACGCAGTCGCATCCGATGTGCGCTTCAAGGAACGCCTTGGTCAGCTCGTTCCATACCGGCTTTCCGTCAGGATGACATCCACCAAGCGTCAGCTGAATCTCAACCTCCTGGTCGTCATAGCTGTCGACAGGCACTGCGCCAGACTCGTGGCAGTCGGCATACACCACGAACTTTGCCACCAGTTCGCGCATCTCATCCTCGGTGATGCGTCCGGCGGCGAGGTCGGCGCGGTAGTAGCCGATGCACCAGGCGTCTGGATGCCCCAAAGCCTGATTGGCCAGGCCGTCCACGTAGCCCAGAACCTCACGCACGAACCACATTGTGTTCAGTGCCTCGAAGAATGTCTGCGGAGGCTCCCACGGGCAACGCTTTGCCGCTTCGGCAATGCGACGCATGTTCCTCCGCGCCGCCTCGTCGGGGAGTCCCGCCGACAGCAGCTCCTCCGCCTTCTTGGCGAAGGCAAGCTGAATCTCATGTATCGTATCGAGGCCAACAAGCGCCGTCTCCAGCTCCTTGCGTCCATACGGATCGTCCTTGGGACAGCTGGCCAACGCCTCGGCAACATCTGCGCGGACGCCCGAGAACCCTTTGGCGTAGATCGTGCGGAACGGCGGGACATGGTGCACCGAGTCGACGAAAGGTCCGCAGCAGAGCGTCAGGTGCGCCTTGGAGCGAGCGCGCAGAATGTCGAATGCCTCATCCGGCACAAGGCCGCGTTCCTTATAGAACCTGTAGCAAACGGCAAAGACGGAACTTCCCGGACGCGCCCCCGACCAGCCCCCGTTCACTCCGCACTCGCAATAGAACGGAGAATCGGGAAAAAGGATCGGGTAGAAATGCCGACGCATGAGCATGTAGCATTCGCGTCGGGCATCAAGCGCATCGTGGTCTGGATGCGCATTCGACCAGGCAATCATCTCACGGCGGATTGTCGCGGCCTTCTCGACCTGCACCGGATCCTGACATTCCTTGCGGCAATACCCAGGAGGGAAAAACGCCCTTAGAGTCCTCCTGAAACTGGCGTAGTCCTCTGCCTTGAACGGCACCTGCTCCGCAGCCGTCTCCCCGGCCATGCCCTTGTGTCCGCCTCCGAACGTCACGGCAAACGCCGCCGTAGAACCGAGGAATTCCTTTCGCGTCATGCTCATCGCGTCAATCCTTTTTCAACCATGCTCACTTGAACATCAGAACGAACCCTCGCTTGCGCACCGCCTTCAGCGTGTTCCCCACCCAGCAAAGCAGCCACTTGTCGGACTCTAAGCCTGTCAGCGTCGGCGAACCCGAGAAACCGCCGACAATGGTCAAGAGCGTGATGCGTTGGTACTCTTCGGGCAGAGGATCAAGAACATCGGGATTGAGCAAGGCCAGCGTCGAGTTCTCGGGAAAGTTCAATGAATACGGATATTCGATCGGGCTCCCCTTTGCCAGCACGGCGGCGCAATCGACACCATACCGACGCGGGGCGGAAGACCCGTCGGACATTGTCTTTCCATTCATGTCAAACTCGCCGCCCTCAAATACAACCATCGAATCCAGCGGTATCACGCCGTTCGCCCCGCACTTGAGCACGCCGGCCCGTAACACGGTGCTTCCCACATACGTATTTTGAGCCATGAGGGTCAACGTGCCGCGTCCGGCCTTCGTCAGCCCCCCGCCAGGCTGGCTTTCGCCTTCGGTAAGAGAAGCCGTGCAGGAAACCGTCCCGCTTCGGTCCGCCGTCGCAATCGTCACTGTCGGCGGCGCAACGTAGTCCCAGCCAGGGCAAGTCACCTCAATGCCCGTGACGCTGCGCGTCTGCGGGTCGTATACCGCATGCGCCGTCGCGCCCATGCCCCCGCCGCCGGAGATCCGGACCTCCGGCGCACCGATGTATCTGCCGTTTGCCATTCCCGAGGGCAGGGCAATCGACGCGACCCCTCTCCCGCTCGGACGGAGGAATGGCGTGTTCGCGTCCTGCGGACAGCTGTTGCCGTTCGTGTCGAACACCATTCCGCCCGGGAATACCGTGATGCGGTCTATGGCAGTCGATCCGCTCCCGAAGAAAGAGACGTTGTCGGAACTGTTCAACGCCACTGTGCCGCCGCCAAAGTTCACGAACGCATGGTTGTCGGCCGACACTTGAGCTGCATATCGCTCGATCTTACGCGTCTTCAGGACACCCGCATTCAAGTTTAGGACGGACGTGAACGCACCCGCTCCTCCGGACAGACACACTGCCGCGTATTCCACCTTCGCCGTCGGACAGCCGTCTCCGCAGAGCGTCATTACCGCCTGCTGTGCCGTCGCATCCGACCCGCGACCGACGATTACGCCGTTGGGCATCGCCAGTTCGCCGCCAGTCATGTGGTACTCGGCCCATCCGCCGTGGCGCCCGACGTAGGCTTGAGACTCCGTTGCCATTACGCCGCCGCGCTGCTCGAAGATGCCGGTCGAATCCGAATAGTATCCGCAGGCGAAAAGTGCCCTGTACTCGAACGCCCCTCCGTAAAGACCGTAGTACCCGTAACTCCCGTGTTCGCAACCGCAGTATGCGTCGTTGCCTGATACCGCGTTGTTATAAACACTGCCGCCGTACTGATGAACCGCTCCGCGCATGTTGGCGTTCTCGCCGACATGAATCGTGTTCGTTATCCCTGCGCCGGGACGCACCTCCAGCACCGCTCCGGGCCCGGATGGCTCCTCGACCCACAGTCCGCCACGCTGCCTTACACCCCAATCGGGAACCGCAGCCACAAGCGCCGAACTCCCGCCAATGGTCATACACGACGACGCGCCGCCGTCAGATGCTCCGCCGCCAACGCGCCACGTAGCCACCTGCCCCGGATTGTCACCAATGGAGATTGTCCCGACATCCTGGAACACCGCCGTGCCGCCGTTCGTGACGGCGATAAAATTGCCGGAATAACCGTTCCACCTTCCTGACGCAATGAAGATCATGTTCGAGCCTGACACTTCCAGGTTGCCCGCTCCGGACACATCTCCTTCCTGCCTAATCGTCATCAAAGGACTGGATGCGCTGCTTGCACTGACAATTGTCGGGCTGTCGATTTGGAGACCTCCGCGCAAGCGGTATTCGGCGGATGCAATGGCCGAGGCGTATATCCTTACCTTCTTGCCGTTGTATGTGTTGCACATCCTCACGTTCGCCATCAGTCCGTCCGATGCGTCGAAGTCGACAAGCTTCAGCATGGAAGCGTCCAAGACAAGGTTTACCGCTGAATCTGGAAACGTCGCATCACCGCAGAACAGCAGTCCGTATCCGCCCTGATAGTCCGCACCAGTTCCCCAGGTCACGATCGTGCCGCTGCTGAGATGCGTGCAATCGAACATCGAGAAATCCACGTAGCCGTTGTCGTAATAGTTGCCGACGGTCAGGGTATGTTCCCTCAGGTCAGTCGTCTTGACTCCGATTCGCGAATCCGCGATGTTTACCGTGGCGTCGTCCGACAGCTCAAGATGGGCGATCCAACCGTCCTGCGTATACGACCCGCCGGCAGCGGTTCCGTTAGGCCTGGCGAGAAGCGCTCCTTTCCATTTGTCGGCCACGCCGTCAGGACCGCTTCCAGACAGTACCAGACGTTTGGATATCTGCTCGAAAGCCTGTCCCTGACGGACCAGATGCGCATAAAGCTGCGCCTTGGCCGCAACGGTGATTGCTCCGTCTGCCATGCGCGTCTGGGCGGTAGACCTGCCCAACGCCCCGCAATGAGTGATATGGACTATGCCAGCGTCGATGTCCACGGCTCCGGTAAAGCTGGAGTTGTCGCGGTTCACGACAAGCGTTCCGGAACCTGTCTTGATTACACGGGAAACATCCGTCCCGATGGCCTCGTCATACGTGAACTCGGAGCCCGCATCGACATTGATCGTAATCTCCGAGCCGGACCTTGACGCACCGTTTGTACCCAAGGCCTGAAACGCTTGAGCAAGCGACACCACAAGAAGCGACAGATTCGCGACGGTCTTGATGCAACCCATTTGAACCTCCTGGTTTCCTTTTGTTGTGTTTTCAGTCTGACGTCAGTCCCATTCGAAGCGCCGGCAAGGCGTGCGCCATCCGACGAGAATAGTCGAAGATGTAAAAACCGTCCAACCCGAGTTCTCGCACCGCCTTGACCTGCTCGACAAGGTTCTCCCTGTCGTCAAGCGTGCTCTGCCAGCATGTGATGCCGATTCCGGGACGCAACTTCGCCTTGGAATCCCGGAAATAGCCGAAATGGGAACGGACCAGACCCTTGAACGCAAAATGCGTACCAACATAGTAGTCCATCGGGCAGACGAAATCCAACAGACCCTCCCTGCACCATGTTCCCCAGTCCTGCCCGACCTTATGCGGCGTCTCTTCGTTGGTATGGAAGACGGACGCGGATATCTGCACGCCTGGGCATTCCACGCGCACACGGTTCGACACTGCTCGCACTAGTGCGGTTATATTGCTGCAACGGAAAGTATCCCACTCCCGTACGAGATCGTCCGATTCCCGAATGTCCTCAGGCCAGTTGGCGACCATACGCCCGATGCGCTTTTCGAACGCATCCCGGCAGCCATTGCAAAAACACTGATCCTGATCCATGTAGCGAATATAGTCGAGATGGATTCCCGTCGGGCCCCGTCGCGCAAGTTCAACGAACATTTCCGTTTCCGACGCAAGATTGAACGGGTCCGACGGACACATGAATCGAGGTTCGCTCTCGCCGTTGAACGTTACGACAGTGCGTCCCTTGAAGCCCTTCGAAAAACCGCCGCACGCTTCCCAGCAGATTTTCCAGACATGACACTCGAACCCGTGTCTGCGGCACGCGTCCAGACAGCTTCCAAAGTCAGAGTATTCGTTGGCATATGCGTAATTCGGAAGAATGGAATTAAACCCGTTCCGCTGCAAGAATCCTATTGCATCATCCCAAGTTCCGAACGGAGAATTGCCCTTGTCAATGCGGTCGCAGAACGATTTGGTGCAGCAGACCGCCCTCCATTCCCCTTTCTTGGGCGACTGCGAGGCGAACCAGCGCATTTTTTCTCGTTCCGCATCACGCGAGCGTTTCTCCGCGTCTGCAAATCTTCCCCGCCATGTCGGATTCACTTCGCCAAGAATCGACCGCATCATGGCACGGCCTCCCGAACCTGCCGTGCTCCATGCTCCGCCGTAGTGGTAACCATTGCGGGTCCTGACCAGCGCCGGCACCGACGTGGCCTTGCGGTCAGATCCAGCCCAACGACCTATGACATCGCACCCGCCGCTCCCTTCAAGAACGACCAACCCGTCGGCATCAGCGTCGGGGAAGAACTCAGGCTGGCCGGACGGCGAGAGATGCGTTCTAACCATGCCGACAAACGGAGGATTCTCCGGGTGTTTGGACGAGAGATAATAGGAACAACCGACCTTGACACCCAGCACCTCTGGAATCCCCTTCGCCAGCGAATAGCAGGCAAACACCTTTCCTCCATCGCTACAGAAAGCACGCAAGACATCGGCAGCACCGTCAGGCAAATGGGGATTGAACGGCAGCACCACAAGTTTAGCCCTGTTGAGCAGCTCCGCGTCCAGATCGCAATCGGGAACTGCCGCCGCAGATACGCCGCACTCGCGAATCACCTGAGTCATGCACTCCGCGAACTTGTGAAAGTTTACGGCATTCTCCTTCGGCATCTTGGCGATGGCGGAATTGCCGCGAACCACGACCACCTCAGGCGCTGCTCCGAAGACCTTCATGTTCGACAGTAGAAACGAGGTGTCGTTGGTGCCGCCGCGCCAGGCCGCAATTGAGACGGACGTTATGTCACCCCACCCGTGCGGAGAGCCTTCCATCCGCCGCACAAGAGACTTGTCAACTGTTACGCGCCGCCATTCGCCAGACTTGCCGGGAACGAAAGAAGTCGTATGACATCCACCGTTGTAAAAGAAGTAAAGGCTGAACGCACTCACCTGGTCGTTGTCACGACACAAGAAGTCAAAGGATATCCCGTCGTTGAGCTTCAGACTGCGGCCAAAGTCAATGTTCCACCGAACGCGGGAGTTCCTGTTCGTCGAGAACGGTGCTTGGAGCTCGACAACCCCTGGGGCTTCCAAACGCGGAGCCGGCGATCCTTCAACCGGGTGGATTAGCCCCACGTCCAATTCAACTTCGCCAGAAGATGCAGCAGAACCGCAAAACGACATTGGCGCAGCCAGCGCAATGGCGATTGCGGATAACATTTGTAATGGCCGTATCCAAAGTTTCATTAACGATATTATAGCATGTTCCTGACAATGCCACTTGACGTTATCGATAACATTTTATTTGTCATTATCAACAAGTTTTGGTAGACTGCCATAACATGAAACGAGTAATAGTTTCTTTGACTTCTGACAGCAATGCCATGAGGGAATGCATCATCGGTGTATTCAACTATGTGAATGCCGGTCATCCGTGGAAGATTCAAATCGTTCCGGATCCGCTTGGATACACGAATGACGGGATGAACCCGAAGACAATCGACGAAGCGGTCAAGTGCGGTGTGGACGGCATTATCACCGGGCTGGACGTGTACACAACTGGATTTCGGCGGCTGGTGACAAGCGGCATTCCCCTTGTCCTAAACTCGGCGCCACCCGACTGGACGCCTCCGAAAGGTGCGCCTATCACCGTTCTGCACAATGACGACCTAGCAGTCGGAAGGATGGGAGCCAAGTATCTGCGGAGCAAAGGGAGCTTTCGCACGTTCGCGTTCGTTCCACTGGGGAGGAAGTGCTCATGGTCAACACTCCGCAACCGCGGATTCAGGATCGAACTTGCAAAATGTGGCATAATGTCGCAGACGTTTCGACGAAACCGCATTACAATGGACGAATGGATCGTTTCGCTCCCGAAGCCCGCCGCCGTCATGACTGCCACTGACTGCGAGGCGATCAACGTAATCGAGACTTGCAGAAACAACAAGATAAGGGTTCCAGATCAGGTAGCCGTACTCGGAGTCGACAACGACATGCTATATTGCTGCGCAACAAGACCTCAGATATCAAGCATTCATCCGAATCACATCGAGATGGGTCGCAGGGCCGCTGCGGAACTGGATCGTCTCATGCAACAACGCGTTCCATCTCACAAGGAGATATTCATACCACCAATCGGTCAAATCGAACGGGAATCCACCAGAACCATTCCTCCGTCAGGTCATCTCATCAAAGAAGCGTTGTCCTACATACACAGTCACTGTCAAGACGGAATAACCGTCAAGTCAGTAGCCCGCCACGTCGGAACCTCTGAGGCCTTGCTGAGGCTCCGGTTCAGAACGACACACGGAAAGTCCGTGCGAGACGTCATACTCGAATCCAAGCTTGAAGCAGCAAAGTCTCTGCTCAAAAAAACGGACAAGCCCATCACACGCATCGCGGAAGAATGCGGATTCTCATCCGCCTGCAGACTGTCTCATTTCTTCATCGAACGAACCGGGCGCTCGCCACGGGAATGGCGCACTCTTCATCCTGATCATCTTGTCGCCTCGTCCCGCAATGTTGCGCTTTCAGGCGAACCGCCGGCAAGATATCCGCCGGAGCGTCCGTCCGCGCCGCCTGTCCAGAAGGAGTAGAGCTTCGCGCCGCCGGTCGACGAAAACACAAGCGAAAATGGCTTGTTCGCTTCTAGCGCACCAACCTCAAGACGCGTGGAGTCCATGGCCGACATCTTCCGCTCTCCGAAGCACTTGCCGTCCTGCCCGACAACGCGAATGGACAGCTCGCCCTGCCGCGCGTCGGCGTTCACCCACAGTCTGTCGCCCCTGGAGAAAATCAGCTGCTTTGTCCGAATCTCACCGTCCTGCACCGAACAGAACCCGTCGCGACGGAGCGTCGCAATGCCCATCGCGCCGTTCGCGTACATACCGTTCTTGGCGACGGACCAGCCGCCAATGGCTTTGTTCCGATCTCCGGCAAACGCACCGTAATAGAATCGCAGCTCGTCCCCCGTCACGATGCAAATGCCCGAGTTGGGGCGCACATAGCCCATGTTCCAGTCGCCATACCGCCGCGTGCCTGCGATGAACGGACCGCCGCCTTCCGGCGCGGGGAAAGTCCAATCCCAGCGGTTGCGTGAAAAACCGAACTTGAGGTAGGTGTCCTTCGGCTCGCCGAGCTTTGCCCAATGCTCGTTCTCCGGCCCCTTCATGACCATAGCGAGGCCGACAAGCACCCCTTCATACGCCACGCAGTTGAAGTTGTAGAGCTGTTCGCCCGTCTTCTTGCGGCCGCCGACCACATCACGCAACCAAGGCTTGCGCTTGGCAAGCGACTTTGCTCCACCGACGAAGCTGTCAGACTCCGCATATTCGCGCAGCCGCCCGTAGTCGTCGCTCCATCCCCGCAGCGAGAAGCCCCAGTAGCGCGTGAACGGATTGTAGAAGATCGTCGAGGCGTCGCCACACTTGCCCATACGAAACGGTGCGCTCCAGCGAATCCCGTCCGGCGACATGCGGACCATGGCATGGTTCTCGCGCGGGCCGTGCGGAACGAATGCGTAAGCCTTGAAGCGCTGGCCGTCGAGCGCGTCAGGGTCGAGCACGACGCTTGTCGTGATGTCCTCTGCCCCGGCCGGCGCGTCGAAGACGAGATTGCCGCCGTCGGGCTGCAGCTTCGGACGGTCCCACGTGATGCCATCCCTGCTTGTCGCATACGCAAGGCCATCGGACCAGCCCGCACAGTAGAAGCACTTGTAGAGATTGTCCGTGCCATCATACCACACGCCGCCAAAATGCGGGACGGCGGCGGCGTTGCGTCCGTCGGCCCCTCCCTTCTCCAACGGAGTCTCGGGCTTGAGGACCGGATTCCGCGGATCGTCCACCGGCTTGTGCCATGTGCGCTTCATCGTATTCTTCGCGAAAAGAACGTCGTCAAGAAAAAGCTGGCGTCCCAAGTCGATGTCGATCGGCTGCTCTGCGGGCTGTGCGACATCCGGAAGCGGCCTGTTCGGAGACCAGAATCCGGGATAGATGCCGTGATCGCCCCACCATATTTTTGCGTCTGGCGCGCCGGAATAGAGTTTTGTCTCAGGAGTGTTGGCTCGGAAATAGCAGCCGTCGCACCACAACGTGCCCTTGTCCTGGCGCAGGATCGTGATGTCCTTCAGTCCGAAGCCCTTGTTGTTGAAGTAGGAACAGCCGTACATGCGATCCTCCCAGCCGTTCACCCAGAATCCGATCGCGCCGGTGTCGGCGTAGCAATCGCGGATTATCTCGCCCGACGAATCGATGCGGAAGCAGACGCTGTTCTTGAGCATTTCCGGGAGTTCGCCCGCCTTTGCCGGATGCCCGACCGGCCCGCCCCACACATGGATGCGCGTAAGCCTGTTCGCGCCGCGTCCGGCGAAGTGGATGCCTGTCGTGTAATCGACGACCACTATGTCGGTGTAATGGCTGTCGCCGCCGTAGGTATAAAGCCCGACATTCCCCGCAAGTCCGTGAATGAGCGTCTTGAAGTATAGGTTTCGGGCGATCATCTCGTAGCCGCGCCCTTCCGTCTCGATGCCCACACCGTACCGCCGCCCGTTCAGGAACGTCGCGTTCTCCAGCGTGAAGTGCCGATAGTTGTCGATGGCGAGGCACGACGCCTTGCCATCCGCATCAAGCGTTCCCCCGATGTAGCGCAGGTTGTACCGTTCGGCGTTCACGCCCTTCGGCGCGGTCTTTGGGCTGAACTGCCACATCTGGTCGATCTTGATCATCCAGTCCATTTCGGCGACGGCCTTCACGTATGCGCCCGCGCTCATCTCGATGGAGCACAGGTTGGTCACGAAGACTGTCCGCGCGAGCGTGTAGTCGCCGCTCGGCACCGTGAGAACACCACCGCCGCAGCAGGAATCGACAGCACGCTGGAAGCGCGGCGCGTCGTCCGTCTCGCCCGCAAGTCGCGGAAACTCCGTGACCGAACGGTCAGAAACGCCAAGCGTTGGCATTGCGCACAGCGCGGCGGCGGCAAAGGACATTGCCTTCATGCTTTTCAGCGTGGCGACAGGCATCATTGCGTATCTCCGTTTCCGTAAGATTTAGATGACGGGTTTGCAAGATGGTAGAAAAAGCCGTCCTCCGCACCGACGAGAAGATCGTTGATTCCGTCATCGTCAAAGTCGCAGGCGCACGGGCTGGTGGTGTGCCCAGCCAACAGTTCGCCGGAGAGATCGCCGCGTTGCGCAAAGCGCCAGCAGCCGTCTTCTGCACGTGCCTGACGCCAGAGGACGACGTTTTTAGAGTTCATTATGAGGTCGGGCTTGCCGTCGCCGTCCCAGTCGGCAATGCAGAACTTGCGCCGCCCGCTTGAACCGGCATAACCCTTGCCATCTCTCTTCCAGCCGGACACGCCCATTGGAGCGCCAGTGGCATCGTCGATGAATGCACGGCGCGGATGCTTGAGGATCAATCTCCCGCCGACCGTGCGAGCGCGTTCCCAGAATGCGAGGAACCCTTCCGTATCGACCATTACGAGATCCATCAGGCCGTCGCCGTTCATGTCATGCATGAGCGGTGTGGTGCGCCATTGCGTAAGGATGTTCTTCGAGCCGTTTGGCTTCAACCATCCCCATGCAAGTTCCGGCTGCGGCCCCTCCCATTCGACCGCCACTGGCGCAGGCGGCGCAAGTCTCGGGGCGGTGCGGGTCCCGATGTTGCGGCACCAGACCACCTCGCCACGGATCGAGTTGAGCATGATGTCCGGCAGGCCGTCGCCGTCCCAGTCGCCGGTTGAAAGGCAGGTATAGCCCCATTTCGCCTCGCACGGTCCCTGGATCGAACCGTTGGGCCCGGCGACGATGCGTATCGGCGCGCCGTCAGCCTCCAGCAACACTGGCTCTGCCCACTTGGGCTCCGCCACGCCACGCCCGGAAAGGTTCTCGATGAACGCCACGTATCCGGCAGAATTTCCCGTTATTATGTCCTCGTCTCCGTCACCGTCCCAGTCGACGGCGGACGGCGTGGCAAGGATCCCGAAATGCACATTGTCGCGCTCGGTCTGCCTGAACCAGTACGCCGCTTCGAAGACGGGCACGCCCATCGCCACCCGCCCCGTGTTGCGGATGAGGCACACGCGGGCGTCCTCCTCGCACGCGATCACATCCGGGAAACCGTCGCCGTCCCAGTCCGCGACCGTCGCCGTCACCATGCAGAGATCGGCCTTGATCGGCCGCAGGAACTTGTCGAGGATAGGACGGCCGCAGGCGAACTTAGGCTCCTTTTTGGTGCCGATATTTTCGAAGTAGGTGTAGCTGTCCACGAAATCGCACGTCAGCAGGTCGAGATCGCCGTCGCCGTCCCAGTCGGCGAAGAGCGGCGCGGCTGAGCCATACACGTCAACGGGTGCGCCGTTCGCCATGCGGATCTTCTCCGGCCGCCCCCATTTCTCCTTCCCGTCAGGACCGCTTTCGTTGCGAATGAAATACACGTAGCCGTGGAGCGGGCCGTTCGTCCACACGCCGGCGGAGTCCCAGGCGTTATCCCAGCCGTACTCCTTCCAGTCGCCCACGCCGACGGTTAGATCCTCCTTGCCGTCGCCGTCAAGATCCGCAAAGCGCCAGATGTTTCCGCGCACCTTGTTTTCGTGGATGTTTCTCGGCAGGCCTGCAAACGTATGCGCATTGCGCATGCCGTTTTCGCGAAAGTCGAACGCCACATTTCCCGGCCCGGTCACGGCAAGGCGTCCGTCGGCAAGCGTCTGCGCACTTGCGCCGCCGTATGCCCAGCCTTCGTCGCCAAGCTTGCGCGCGGGCTTGAAGAGCGGATGCAGGTCGCCCGGCTTCCCTGTGTTCTCGAAAAGCCAGGTGCCGTGGTGACGCAAGGGGACGCCATGCGAACGGACAACGATGTCAAGATCGCCGTCTTCGTCGTAGTCCATCACCATTGGCCATGCGAACAGCCCGGCTTTGATGAACGCCGTGCCGGGCGTGTTGTACTTTAGAATCGAAAACGTCTGCAGCGCATCGGCGGCGGCAGGCTGCACCGCAGCGAAAAATGCAGCAAGCAGAGAAACAGTCATTTCCAATTGCTTCACGACATCTGCTCCTTGTTTTTTCAATATCCCTTGCAACCCTTCACTCCGCCTCCTGCCTCCAGATGGAACGCACATGGCGCAAAACGACCGGACCGAGAAGTCCGGACGGCAGAAGATTGTCGTCTTTTGTCCAGTGATGCCACGTGGTGAAGGTATGGCGCCCCGTCGGGCTTTTTTCGCCGCGCCTTACCCAATCCGGAATCTCCTTCAGCCAGTTTCTGCCAGGCTTCCATTCGCAGTCCGGCGGAAGACGCTCGTCGCCGATCAGGCGGTTCGGCCAGAGGTTCGTTACCTTGACCGTCATGTCAAGAGCCGTCCGCCCGGCAGCCGCCTCCGTCAAGTCAATGCGAAACGGAGGTTTCCACAGGACTGGATACGAAACCCCGTTCACGGACACTTCCGCAAACTCGCGCACGTCGCCAAGCTCAAGCACAAGGCGCTCGCCCGGACCAACAGCCCTGTCAAGGGTTACGTGCCTTGAATAAGTCGCCGTTCCCGAGAAATACCTCACGCCGTCATCCGGCACGTCCGTCCAGCTGCAGAGCGAATCAAGGCGCAGTTTCTCGGGCGCACCCCAGCCGGACGGGAACGCAATCTCCCAACCGCCGGCAACTGGCTGTTCATGCACCGTCTCTTGCAGCTTTCGCCGCGAGGAACCGTTGGCATCTCCTGCCGGACGGCGCAACACGACGAATGTCGAGCCGCTCGGCTCGAAGTCGAGCGTCACTTCCGTACGTCCGTCGCGCATCCTCCATTTCGGCGCGTCCGCCGTCTCGCCCGTCTCGGGATTCCACAACTCAGGAACGCGCCCTGCCTGCCTGAAGGAACAGCGAACCGTCGCGCCGGTCGTGCCCTGCCACGCAACAAAGTAGGCGTCCTCGCCGGCGTAATACTTCCTGTGGATGTATGACACTCCGCCCTGCGAACACGCGAAATCAGGCGCAATGCCGTTCCGTGCTAGCGCGTCTTTAACCTCTCCGTGCCTGACGACCGTCACCCCTGCCGCCATGAGACGATCAAGCGTACGGGTCATGTCCGAACTGATGCGGCAGCCGTCTGGCACGGCCAAGATGCGATAACGCATCCCTGACGGCAGGACAAGCTCTCCCTTTTCGGCACGCATCGCCTTTACCGCCGCTGCCGCGCACCCGTCAAAGCCATAACCGCTTGGCACCTTGTCCGTCCCTTTCAGGGAATTGGGCGCCTCTTCGCCGCAGAACAATGCAACGTCCGCAACGAAACGGCCCTCTTGCAACATCTGCTGGCAGCGTGTCTGATACGTTACCCAGCCCTTTGCCAGCGGCCACCAGGTCTGCGTCCGCTCGAAGTGCATTCCCCACGGCCCCATCGTCATGCCCGGCAAATAGGTCGGATCCGTCCACGGCTGATGGGCGTAACGGTGGTAGATGATACGGTTGATCCCGAGGCAATAGGCATAGTCACCCTGCGCCTTGATGTACGCCGGAGTCCGCAGCCACCCCTTCGGCTGGGCCGTGAACGCCTCCGAGCCGACATACCGCCGTCCCCAGACATGAGCAATGGACGACACCAGCTTCTCAACTCCCGGATTCACCGTTCCCTTCGCCCCCGACCAGAAGTTGCCGATGACGATATCAGCATTCTGTCCATAGCGCATGTCATCGGAAGCGAAGTCGCCGTGAGGCTCAAGAGAGAACTTAAGCCCTTGCGCATGGCAGAGCCGCGCCATCTCGTCCCCGTAGTTCTCTGCGAAGAGATCCGCCACAAGGCGGCGGAAATCGGACAGGAACCGTTCGCTCGTCTCGACATCCTTGACGACATATCCGGCGAACACCGGCAGATATGGCGTCATCTCGTAACCCAGCCGCTCGCGGAAAATCCGCTCAAGGCCTTGCGTCCAGTTCTGCGCCCCCACCTCGTAGCTGTCCACAAGGACAGTGTCAATGGCGTCCCTGTCGGGTCCAAGCGCCTTCAGCAGCGAACCGACGTAGGCGTTGAAATGCCGCCGCGTGGATTCGGCGTTCAGCTTGTCCGTCTCCAGTCCTTCGCCGAACGGCGTCGCAGGACGCGTCTTGACGCCCATCGCGGCGCACCCGAACCGCAAGACGCGCCATTCGCCCTCCGGCGCAGACCAGTCCAGCGTGCCGTCCGGACGCAGCCTGTCCGTAACGTCCAGCACATCTGTCACCGCCTCGTCCTTGTCGGCGCGTCCGTGCTCAGCAATGTCGGAGAGGCTTGGACGCTCCGCCTTGAAGGCGAACGTCTTGAGCGGCAGGCTCTCAAGTCCGCCCCAGCGGCCAAGGTCGATGTCGTGCAGCGTGCACGGCAGGCCGCGCCGTGGCATCGCCGTCACGCGATAGTGGCGGGCCGCAGTCTCGGGCAGGACAAGGTTGCGCATCGACGCGTCCACCTTGCCGGAGAGCTGCGAATATATCCGCCTTTCCAGGATCGTGCGGTATGACTTTCCGTCGTCGCTCGCCTCCACCCGCACGGGACAGTCGTCCGACCAGCTTTTGCTCTCGATCCGTATGCCAAGCATCGTCACGCGGAACGGCTTGTCAAAGGAGACGGTAATGCGCAAAGGCTCCTTTCGCACGGTTTTCCCCGGAACATCTTTCAGCCGGACTGCTCTTGGCGCACGAAACGCCACCACCGCCACATCGCGGTAGAATCCGTTCGTTTCGGCAAACGGCGGCAGCGACGAACGCGCCGTGCCCTCCGTCCATACGAGCCGCTTCATGGAATCCTCAGGCGTCACCCACGGCCCGCCGCTCGACGAGAACCCGCTGCAGTTGGAGAGGCCAAGTTCGATGCCAAGCCGCTTAGCCTCGTGCGCAGCCCAACGGACGCAGTCGAACCAGGCTGGCGAATTGAAATCGACCGGTCCCTTGGGGATCCCGATGCTCACATCGAAGATGTGCGCGCCCCCGATGCCGATCTCCGCCATCGCCTCTAGGTCGGCGGTGATGCCGGCCTTCGTGACGTTGCCGTTCATCCAATGCCACCACACCTGCGGACGCGCACTGGGCGGCGGCGTGCGGAAACGCTCCTCAAGGTCTCCTGCAAAAAGCGCTCCGCTGGCGGCGAAGGCCAGCGCCAGGCACAGCAACGTTCGCATCGGTGGCTTCATTTCTTCTGCATCCGTGCGCCCCAACCATGTTACCGATTCTGCGAAAGGCTGATATGAAGTCCGGTACTCGATGCTCCAGAAGGCGGCGTCTTGCTTACGCGCAACTTGTCGTACAGCACATGCGAGCCGTCGTCGGAGTCGATCATGTAGAAGTCGTAAGAGAGGCGATATCCGTCAACGCGGATTACGCCGAACATCGAGCGGCCAAGGTCTGATGACGCGGGATCTCCGACATTGCCCCACTTTGAAGCAACCGCAATCTTGCCGATCGCGATGATGGGAGTCCACTCGTTATAGGGATGAGCGCCATCCAGATTCGCGTACTCCGTGCCTTCGCCAACGCGGTGACCTGCGCTTCCGCAGCTCAGGTAGTATGTGCCGTTCGGATTTTCGTCCCAAGTCTCGCCAGCATACGTGCATGTGGCCGGCGTGAGATTGACGACCGTGTTATCCTGAGCTTCGTTGGTCCAGCCTGTTCCGCTCCAGCGATAGGGAAGCGTTTTGGAGAATGTGTGGTCGTGCGCCTGAAGCACAAGATCCACCTTGTTGGCCGCGCAGATGCCGCCAAGCCGCTTGGCAAGTTCCTTTCCGCCAGCCGTCTGGGCATGGTCGCCCGTCGTGTACGGACCGAAGTGGACGCAGACAATGCGCCATGTGCTAGTGCCTCTTGCAACATTCGCCGCGAGGTCGGATTCAAGCCAATTCAGGTAATTCACGTAGCCTGAATACGTGTCGCTCCCGGTGTTCGGAATTGTCGCGATATGCACATTGCCATAGTCAAGCGATTCGCATCCGGCGAGATTTGTCGGATATTCAATGGGCATGCGTGTTCCGTATTCACGATAATCGTGGTTGCCGCTGGAGCTGACGAACGGCACTCCGTTGTAGAATGCAAACACAGGGTCAAGCACGATGCTCCACTTTATCGGGACTGTGACATAGGCATTGTTGACTTTCAGATTCTGGTCGAACAGGTCGCCGCCGTTTATGATGAAGTCCACGTTTGCCACGCCACAAACCGCCATCACCGATGCGGCCAACGAGTTCTCCCATATCGCAACCTTGGTGGGATCCTTCATCTGCGCATCGTTGAGGTTGACGATGGTGAACTTGTTGGATGTGCGCGGCTTGACGTCCGTGCGCCCATAAACATAGTGTCCAGCACCGCCAAGACGATAGGAGTATGCAGTGCCGGGCTGAAGGTTCTTGATGATGACCTTGTGACAGTTGGCGAGAGGCGTCGTGCCGTGAGGCATGTCCGCGACCTGAACGCACGAGCCGGTATATACGAGCGGCGTCGTCTCGAAGTCGGCTAGCGATGCGGCTCCTGCGACGAGCCGCACTTCGCTTTCGGTGACGGTCATATCGGTCTGCCAGCTGAACCCACGGCTATCGGGCCCGTTGGCGAACGTTACCATTACAGCCGTGGGGGATGGCGTAATCGCGTAGGCGTTTACGCCTATCGCCGCAAACGCCGGCATTGCCGAAACAATCGGCAGAAGCACGCAGACAATACGAGCCATCATATGATCCTCCTCTTTCCCGCTTGACGGGAATAGTATACCAAAAGCCAACCTCCGCGAACAACTTGACGCATCAAGTCTCGGCCCCAGGGCTACTTGTCATGCGCTCCTTCGCCGTGCCATGGCACGGGCGCCGGGACGCGGTCGATGCCGGCGGCAATGCGCTGCCTGACCGCCTCGTAGACGAGGATCGTAGCCGCCGCCGAGACATTCAGGGAGTCGGCCAGCCCTAGCATCGGAATCCTCACGCGCAGCTCCGCGCCGTCCATCCACTTCGCCGTCAGCCCGTACTGCTCCGCCCCAAGGGCGATGGCGACGTTTCCGGTAAGGTCAACCTCGAAATGAAGCTTCTCGGCATGCGGAGTCGCGGCAAGGATCCTGAAGCCGCGCTCCTTCAGGAACGCAAGAGCCTCGTCGCTAGTCGCCTCGACCACGGGGACGGAAAACATCGTGCCAGTCGAGGCGCGCACCACGTTCGGGTTGTGGACGTCGGTCGTGCGGTCGCAGACTATCACCGCCGCTACCTTCGCCGCGTCAGCGGAGCGCAGTATCGTGCCGAGGTTGCCCGGCTTCTCGATGGCCTCGGTGACGATGACGAGCGCGTTCTCCGGAAGCCTCAAATCGGCAAGCCGGACAGAGACATGCGGCCCTACCATCAGAAGCCCGTCCGGCCGCTCCTTGTAGGCAATCTTCGCGAAGCATGTCCGCGTGCAAGAGTAGACCTCCGCTCCCAGCCTGGCGCAATCTTCCACCAACGCAGGCTCGTTCTCGTTCTTCAGATAGCAGTCGGGACAGTGGAAGATCGCTCGCGGACGGTAACCGCTGTCAAGGGCGCGGCGGCACTCGCGATAGCCCTCGACGATCATCTCGCCGGTCTCCTCGCGCGTCGCGCAGCTTCGCAGCTTCACGACGTACTTCAGCTTCGCGTTCGACGTTGACGTTATTTCCATGACACCGTCATCAGAGGCGTTCGAGGACAAGCGGAACCTTTTCCGGAGGCTTTTGCGTTATGCCGAACGCCTTGTACAGTTCGGCGGCGGCGCTTTCGAGGCCGTCCGGGTCCGATGACCTTTCGAGAGTCGCAAGCGGCGAACCCGAAGAGACCCTGTCGCCGACCTTCACGGCGAGCGTGACGCCGGCGAGCGGGTCGATACGGTCGCCGACGCGTTCGCGTCCGGCTCCCAGAGACAGCGCCACGCGCGCCACCTTCTCCGCATCTATGTCCGACACGAAACCGGAGCGCATCGCCTGTATCCTGAAACGAAACGCAGGACGCGCCAGCAGCGCGTTGAACCGGCGCAGGTCGCCGCCGTGAGCCGAAACCATCTCCTCGAAGCGCCGCTTCGCTCCGCCGTCCGCCAGCCGCGCCCGGCATTCCTCGCGGGCGCCATCCAGCGGCACGTCCTTCGCCAGGCTCACCATCAGTGCCGCCAGCTCCACGCAAAGGTCCACGACCTCCGCCGGCATCGCGCCATCCTCTCCCGACAGCACCGCAACCGCCTCACGAACCTCGTTCGCGTTGCCGACGGCATAGCCGAGCGGCTCGTCCATGCGGGTGACGAGGGCCGCCGCCTTGCGTCCTGCTGACCGGGCGCCAGACACAAGCGCGCGGGCCAGCGCCGAGGCGTCCTCGCGCGTCTTCATGAACGCACCGCACCCGCACTTCACGTCAAAGACCAGCGAGCCCGCACCCTCGGCGAGCTTCTTGGAGAGTATCGACGCCACGATCAGCGGAATGGAAGCGACCGTTCCCGTCACGTCGCGCAAGGCGTAGAGCTTCTTGTCGGCCGGGGCGATCTCGTCGGTCTGCACCGCCATCGAGACGCCGGCAGAAAGCACGATTTCGCGGAAACGTCCGAGTGACTGGGAGCAGCTGTAGCCTGGAATCGTCTCCAGCTTGTCCGCCGTGCCGCCGGTGATGCCGAGGCCGCGGCCCGTGAGCGACGGCACGGCGACGCCGCAGGCAGCAGCCAGCGGCTGCACCACGAGCGAAAGCTTGTCGCCTACGCCGCCGGTGGAGTGCTTGTCGGCCGTCGGCACATCCCAAGAGAGGCAAGTGCCTGAATGCGTCATGGCGTCGGCAAGATCGGCTGTCTCGCGCTCGTTCATGCCGCGGCAGCAGACCGCCATGGCAAGCGCGCTCATCTGATAGTCTGGTATCGTCCCCCGAGTGAAGCCGTCGACGAACTCACGTATCTCCGCGGAGTCGAGGGCCTGTCCCTCGCGCTTCTTGTCCAGTACGAGCTTTGCGACCAGCGCCATGTCGTTGCCAGAACTAGAGTAGCGAGGACTCCGGAAGCACGCCGTTGCGCACGAGCACCTCGATGCTCTTGTTAACCTCGGCGCGATCCTGCTCGCTGAACTTGCCGCGCGCTGCGGCAAGGCACGCCTCGAACGCCGTCTTGTAGGCGCCTTCGTTTGCGTATGAGATAACCTCGGCAAGGGCCTTGAGCGTTGCAACGTCCACGGCCGCAGGATCGGCGATCTTCGAGAAGAGCTTGGCCGCGGTCTCGCGGCGAAGCGTCATCACGGCCGCAGGGTCGGCGGACATCGCCGAATGCGTCTTGTTGTCCCAGCGGGACGCGAGCGGACGATACCAGATGTTGCGGAAATGGACCTCGCAGCCATGGTCCTGCAGGGCGAGCGGACCCTTTGTCGCGTAGGGCACGAGAGGCTTGCGCTTGAGATGCGTGGTGATTCCCTCCATCTCCCAGTGGTCCTGCACGAGGACGCCGTTGAAGAACACGGTCAGGCTGCCCGGGTGCAGAAGCTTGTCCCCTTCCCACACGGGTTGGTGAAAGACGATGTCGTAGACCTGCCACTCGCCGGGACGGCGCTGCGGGTTAACGAGCGGCGGCGTCTCGGCGTAGACCGCGCCGGCCTGCCCGTCGGCATAGTTGTCGACGAAACCCTCCTTGCCTTCCAGCTCCCTGCTGGTGAAGTAAGATTCCAGCACCTGCACCTCGTGCCCGGTGGTCGACCCCATGAGGAACACACCTGAGTTGCCGCGCATCTGCGGACCGCGCGCCTTCTCGTTCACGATGCTCGCGTTATGCCGGTACTCTATGTGCAGCTGGCAGTCGCCGAACTCGGCGCGCGTGCGGATTTCGCCGCCATTCTTCCAGCCAGGCACGCAGTAGAAGTCGCCGTCGTCGCCCAGGCGCCACTTCGACGGGTTGCCGTCCTTGTCGCACCAGTTGGCCTCGAACGACGCGCGCGTGCCGTCGAAGAGGACTATCGCGTCGGACGGCGCTCCTGTCTTTACGTATGGAGCCGGCTCAACCTTTACTGGTTTGGGACGGTTCCAGTCGTGCACGGCCCATGCGTGCTTCGCGTCGGGCGTATCACCGTAGATCGCGGCGAACACCGCCAGTGCAGCTATTGTCATCATCTTGTCGTTTCCTTTCTTTTAAGGCGTCCGGGGCATACCGCTACCGCTTCCTGCCGAAGAAGCGAAGGATGCAGAGGAAGAGGTTGATGAAGTCGAGATACAGGGCTAGCGCACCCATGATGCCGGCCTTGTGAAGCGACGCGGAGTCCATCGAGCTCTCGTGCGCGGCCATGTCGCGGATCTTACGCGCGTCGTACATCGTAAGACCGGTGAAGATGATGATGCCTGCGAACGTCAGAAGCCAGTCCAGCCCAGAGGACTTCATGAACAGGTTGACGATGCTGCCTATGATCAGCCCCCAAAGCGCCATGCCGCACACCGAGCCGACTGACGAAAGGTCGCTCTTGGAGAACGTTCCCCAAAGGGCAAGGCCGCCGAACATGCCGGCCGTGATGAAGAACACCCTCTGCACGAGCGCCAGCTCGTAGGCGATGAAGACGACGGACAGCGTAAGGCCGTTGAGCGCCGCATAGCCTATGAACATCAGGTATGCGACCGCGACCGGCAGCTTGCCGATCGCAAGGGAGAGGATGAACACGAGCGCCAGCTCGGCGACGATGCAGAGCATGAAGCCAGGGCCTTGCAGCACGGTCTGCCACAGGCCGCTTGACGCCGTATACCAGGCGATCACGCCGGAAAGCGCAAGACCGGCGCACATCCACCCGTAGACGATCCTGAACGTCGCCGCTATCTGCGTCTGGCGCTGCCCGATCGCGTAATCTGGCCTGCCGAACTGCTTTTCGAAGTCGATCATATTCTGAAATCTCCTCTTCCTCTCACAGGTAAAATTATACCAAAATCAACGTCGGAAGAAAACGCCCGCCGCACATTGTCTATGCGGCATGCTTGTGATATACTGTTTGCAGTTGTCACATAAAGATGGAACGTTTTGCAGATGCGGAAAAGGTGCGCCAGATAAGGCGCGTCACGTTCGCCGGCATGGCGGTGAACGTCGCGATCGCCGTTGCGAAGGCAGCGGGAGGCGTGGCGTTCTCGTCAATGGCGCTGGTGGCCGACGCCGTCCACTCCGCTTCCGACCTCGTCACCGACCTCGCCGTTGTGTTCGGCGTACGCTACTGGGTGGCCCCGGCCGACGAGGAGCATCCGTACGGACATGGCAAGATCGAGTCGCTAGTGACGCTATTCATCGCCGTCGCGCTCGCACTTGTCGCATGGGAGCTTTCCGCCGACGCCGTCCGCTCGCTGTGGCGCGCCGAGCAAAGGCCTCAGTCATCACCCTTCTCGTTCCTGATAGCGCTGGGCGGTATCGTGCTCAAGGAGGTCATCTTCGAATGGACGCGCGCTGTCGCAAGGCGCGTGAAGTCCATCGCACTGGAAGCGAACGCATGGCACCACAGGTCGGACGCACTAAGCTCCGTTCCGGTCGCGGCGGCAGTCGCCCTCGCGTGGCTCTTCCCGAATCTCTGGTGGCTGGACGCCGCAGGCGCTCTTGTCGTTGGAGCATTCGTACTGTACGTCGCCTGGTCTCTCGCCAAGCCAGCGCTTCAGGAACTCGTCGACGCAAACGTGGAGGCCAAGGCGGCGGAGGTCGAGTCCGTAGCGGCAACGGTTCCAGGCGTCAAGGGCGTGCACAAGGTGCGCGCACGGCGCTACGGCGGATCCTTTCAGGCCGACCTGCACGTGCAGGTGGACGGCTCGCTCTCCGTGGCCGGCGGGCACGACATCGGCCACTCCGTGAAGAAAGCAATCCTTGGCGCCGGGCTTGACGTGGACGACGCCGTCATACACGTAGAGCCTTCGGACTCCAGCGACGCAACCTAAGGGCAAGACCGGCATCTTTCGGCACGGTCACCGGTTGCGCCGGCAAACTATCGCAAGCGAAGCCGGCACGGCAACGAGAAGCGCGAACACAACCGCGCCCGCCGCCCCGTACGCTACCGTGCCGACCGGCAGCACGAAGCATGCAGGAAGACCCCAGTTCGCCATCGCCGCCCGCGTGCCGGCCGTGCACAGCCAGCCGAGCAGCGCACCGCCCGCAGTGCCGAATGCGATGCCGCCTGCCGCCGCCCGCAACGCCTCGCCTACCAGCACCGCGGCGACCTGGCTCCGCGTCGCGCCTACAGCGCGCATCACCGCAAACTCGCGGCGTCGCGAATCGGCGGAAGCCACCAGCGACGCGACGAATCCGAGCGATATCACCGCAAGGAAAACGAACGGTATGCGCGCCATCGCGCCAACGAGGTCCGCGCCGTGGGCGAGCGTTCCGTCCGCAATCTCGTCACGAGCGTGCAGCCGCACCGTGTTGCCGCGCACCTCGCCCTCGTCGTCCTCGTCATATGCGCCGTCCAATGCCTCCACGATTTCCCGCTCGACGATCCGCCCGGCCTCGAAGACTCCGTGCTGCGCCAGGAACCGGCTGTCGTAGTCTAGCCAAAGATGCGTCATCCTGACGAACTCCGCCGGTCTCGCATCGCATGCCTGAAGCGTGTCGAACGACACGAACACCGGACCGTCCGTATTGACCGGCATGCGGTTCAGTCCGCGCACAAGGCCGCGGCTCGTCACCATATGCCAGTTGAGGCTTGCGATGCCGACGATTTTTAGACGCATCTTGAGTCCGCCGCCACAGTCAAGCGGCAGGTCATCGCCAAGCTTCAGCTTCCGCGCACGCGCCATCATCTCGGTTATGACGCAGGCGTCACCCTCGCGCATCGCCTTCTCGGCTGACTCCCGCTCGCCCTGTACGAATCGGAAGTCCGGCAGCCAGTCGCTTGCCAGCAGCAGGGCGTTGCGGTACTGCGGACCGCCTCGTCCGCCGAGTCCGCCGCCGAACCCCTTCAGTTCCTCCAACGGCTCAAGGTTCACCTGCAGCGGCTGGAGCTCGGCGATCTTGCGCACTCCGGGAAGATTCTGCAGCCGTTCGATGTCAAAGGCGGAGACTCCGCCCGGAAGGATGGAGACTATCGCGTCAGGCCATTCCGGCGACGGGATGAAAGGCTTGGTGAGTGAAGAACCCCATACCTCGACTGCAACGAACGCGCCGAAACCACAGGCGAACGCGACCAGCATTCCTACAGGACGTCGCCTGGGCATGCGGCTCGACGCAGCTTCCAGCGGCCTGACCGCAAGGGCTGGCTTCAGCACAAGGAGCGCGGCCACTACGGCAACGGCAGGCGTCAGGGCGATGACGGCTGCAAGCCCTGCGACGCCGACTGCTATGCCCATCGGGAACGTCGCCGTATCGCACGCGACGTAGACGGACAGGGAACCAAGGCCTATCGCGACGCCTAGCGCCAGCCCGGCGAACGACAACGCCGCGCTTTCCTTAGCTACACGCAGCGCAACTCCGCCGCGCGTCATGCCAAGCACCCGAAGAACCGCAAGGTCGCGTCGCTGCGCCTCTACCGAAAGGAGAAGCGAATTGACGAGCAGGCAAAGCGCAGTCAGCGCCGCCGCCCACAGCAACAGCGGCTTGGCGCGGTCCATGTTGCGTCCGGCGTCGCTGCGGAACGCCGGCGCGACGGCATCCGCCGACTTTTCCTCCCACGGCCGCCACTCCTCCCCAATCTCCGCCGCCGTCTCAGGAGAGACGAAAACGTTCGGATAACCGCGCGCTGGGCGTTCCCAGTCGATCACGCCGGCGAGACGGACGCGGTATGCGCCGCGCCGCCCGACGAACGTCAGCTCCGTGCCTGTTTCCGGCACCTTGAGCCGCCGCTGAGCGAAGAGCGCCTTCGTCACGATCGCGCCGTCAGTGCCATCCTTCGTCGCGATGCAGGCCATCATCGGCGGACCCTGCATGACACGTCCGCCCGGACGGAAGTCCAGGGTCATCTGGGAAACGCGCGCGTCCGCCGGCACGGGCACCGACTTCAGGAGCCGCTCCGCCACGGCGACCGCCTGGCGGTCGTTCGTAGCGACAAGCGACTGCATGAAAACGACCGCGCCGACGGCAAGCGCGACGCCAAGCGCGGCGCATGCGTGACGGGCCTTCACCGGCACGTCTCCAGATAGAGTTCTGACACGCACGCGGGATCGCCCTGCGGATCGTGCGAGGCGGCGATGTGTCCGCCCTTCAGGAAATGGACGCATTGGGCGCAGGCAGCGACTACGGGATCGTGCGTGACAAGCAGGATTGCGCTTTTTACCGACGCGTTGAGGCCGCGCAGCAGTTCGCATATCGTCTGCGAATTCGTCCTGTCCAGGTTGCCGGTCGGCTCGTCGGCAAGCACGACATCAGGCTCGACGACTAGCGCACGGGCTATCGCCACGCGCTGCTGTTCGCCGCCCGAAAGCTCGTCGGGCCTCTTGTCCAGCGCGTCGGCGATGCCGAGCGCATCGGCGAGACGTTCCAACCGTTCCTCCACGCCAGGACCTTTCGCCGCGCCGTCCAGCTTGAGCGGCAGGAGTATGTTTTCCTTCGCCGTCTTCTCGGACAGCAGGTTGAACGACTGGAACACGACGCCCACATGACGCCTGCGGAACTTCGCCGCCGCCGCATCGGAAAGAGCGGTAACCTCCGTGCCGCCTATTGAGACCGACCCCGCGTCGGCGGCGAGCAAGCCTGCCGCGACATGCAGGAACGTCGACTTCCCGGAGCCGCTCGGGCCCATCAGCGCCTCGAAGCGCCCGGACCCGACGGTCAGCGAGAAACTCTCGAGAACCTTCTGCCTGCCATATCCGCGGCAGACCCCCTTCGCAACCAATGCGTCCATCTATGGCATCTCTCCTTCAAAAGGTCAAACGCCGTCGGGAAAGAGTTGGTTCAGAATCTGCTCGGCGGGCGTGTAGGCCTTCTTTTTGGCGTTACAGTCGCGGCAGCAGGGAACGCAGTTGCCGCGGGTTGACTTCCCGCCGCGCGACACGGGCACTACATGGTCGAGAGTAAGGTTCGCCGCGCCGACGTTGCGATGGCAGTAGTGGCACTCGCCCTTGGCGACAAGCGCACGCCACCAGTCCGTCTTGCGCAGCTCGCGCGCCCGCTCCCGCTCGCGCTTAACGTGAACCGGGTCGGGGTTGAGGTCTAGCCAGTCCGTTTCCAAAGCGGACGTATTATAGCACAAAACCTTCGCACGGGAAATCGGAGACCCCGCCCATGCAACGGGACCGGCTCATTTACTGCCGCCGAGGACTCGAAGCGTAAGGTTGGTGCCGCCCTCCGCGGGAAAGAAGCAAGTGCCGTTGCCGGGCCAGCCCTGAAGATAGGTGATGGAGCCGCGGAAGCGGCTCTCGGGATCGAACACCCCGTACATCATGCGCGAGACGCGAGGCAGAGTCAAGTGGCCCGTCTCGTAGTCGCATTCGTTCACGATGAGGTTCACCCAGCCGGCGCGACGGCCGAATGTGCCGTCGGGAAGCGCGCAGAAGATGCGCGCGTTGTGCTGAGCTACCACGCGGTTGATGATAGCGGGGTGCGTGGCGTCGGCAAACGCGATAGCGTACTCAGAGTTGTGGACGTAGAGATGTTCCGCACAGGTATGTTCGCCGAACACAAAGCCGTACTTGAAGCCCTGCGACGCCACGTTGCGGAATATCTGGTCGTCGTTCTGGTCGCCGCTCGCCATCAGCCCGACCGTATGGCACGGGTTCTCCTGAAGCTCCTTGCCTAGGTTCGTGTCGCCGACGTTCTCGTCAAGGCAGAACTGCGAATCCTCCACCAAAAGCCGAGATATGTTGTGGAAGTTGGCTGCGGAAGTCGTCGGGTACATCTTCTCGGTGTCAAGATGCACGCGTATCTCAAGGTTGGCGAATGAAAGCATGGACGCCGAGAACTTCCCCGCGCAAGAATCGCCTTCCGGAGCGGCGATGACCGCCCACGGACGCTCCCTTGGATCCGTCACCTCCGGCGCGTCCCATGTCGAATGGAGCGTCGTGTTGCGGACCGGCAGGCCGAACGTCGTCGGAACGAACCCGGACTTCTCGCAGCCCTTCGGCCGCACCTGGTAGGTGTACAGCAGATGGCAAGGCATCTCGCCCTCGAGCCTGATGTTGTGGCGGCCAGGAGGAACCACGATCTGTGCGCGGACGAGCCGCCCGTTCGCGGCGCGTTCCCTTCCCGGGGATGCGATGAGATAGCCATTCGTGGTGAAGGGAAAGAACAGCCTGCCCCCGCCGCGCGCGGCGAGGTAGTCTATGCCCGCCTGTATCGCCTTCGTATCGTCGGTGGACGCCGTCGCCCTTCGCGCCGAAGTCGCGCACCGACAACCGCCCCTCGGCTGCCTTTTCATCCAGTACATCCCCAGCATGCGCCGCCACTGCAAGCGCCGCAACTCCGATCAAAATGAATCGCTTCATCCTTCTCCTTTGCAACGGCCGTGCCGAACACTGACCCTATGGCAGGCCACCGACGACATTCCCGTGCGTCGCATCGCCAAGGATTCCCAGCGAAGCGACTTTCGCCAGCAGCTCGGCCTCGCGTTCTGGCGAAAGTGGCGCATACGGCGCACGGCACGGTCCGCAATCGATGCCGACGGCCTTCATGAACACCTTGAACTCGCTCCAGTTGTCCGCGAGACCCGCGAGGACCAGGTCCACGAGCCGGTTTGCCTCGGCCTGCCATTTCGCCGCCGCGCGGAAGTCGTTCTTGGCGCACAGCTCGCATATGTTCGCGAAGTGACGCGGAATGATGTTGTAGTTCAGCCCGATGCCGCCTGAAAACGTGTCACCAAGGGCGAGCGCGGAGATGAGCAGCTCGTCGCACCCGTTGAACCAGATCGTCTCCTTGTCCAGCATGCGCCTGAGCCGCTGGCATACGTAGAAGTCGCGCCCCGTGTACTTGACGCCCTTCACGTTCTTGAGGTCGAAGAGCCTGATGTCGCGCTCCGGCACGAGCGAGCAGTTGAATGCATAGATGAGGAACGGCAGGTCCGTCGCCTCGCTGATGGCCTTGTAGTGGCGCATCACCGACGGGAAGTTCTGCCCGAAATAGACTGGTGCGACGGATGATATCCAATCGACGCCGGCGTCCGCCGCCGCTTTCGCCAGCGCCACGGAATCCTCCGTCCGGACGCAGCCGACCTGGGCGATCAGCTTGCACCGCCCATTCGCCGCCTTGACCGCGCGGCGGTAGACGCATATGCGCTCATCGTTGGTGAGAAGCATTCCCTCGCCCGTAGACCCGGTAAGGTAAAAGCCTTTCAACCCGCCCTTAAGTCCATGCTCGATCAGCGCGTCGATGGCGTCCTCGTTGACTCGCCCCTTCTTGTCGAACGGCGTGAACATGGCGGCGTGGGCACCCGCCATCCCCGCGAACTCGTGTCCTGTCAATTCGGTTTTCACGTTACATATTATACACTATTCTGCCGCCCGGCCGTGTATATTAAAATATAATATAAAAACCAGAACATCAACAAAGGAATCCTAAGAGCCAGATCTTAATCTTGTTGCCGGAACCGGTTTGAATGCCGTCAGCAGCAACGTGGCTCTCAGGGATATCCATCAATCGCCAATCAACGAACTCAAAACATCAGCATTCTACCCGACCGATGCGTGGTAACTCTGCAGGGAGCGGACCTCGCCCTTGCCGCTCATGGCCGCGGCAATGCCCTCGGCGGCGGCCGTCGCTGCGGCGATCGTCGTGAGGTACGGCACGCGATACTTGATTGCGGCCTGACGGATGCGGCAGTCGTCAGCGCGCGCGTCGCGGCGTCCGGACGGCGTGTTGAAGATGAGCGACACCTCGCGGTTCTTGATCGCGTCCAGCACGTCGGGACGGCCCTCGCCGATCTTGGCGATAACCTTGCCTTCGACGCCCTTCTCAGCCAAGAACGCTATCGTGCCCTCGGTGCCTACGACCTCGAAGCCTAGCGAGACGAACTGCCGCACTGCCGCGACAGCGTCCTCCTGCTTCTCGGAAAGCGACACGAGGACCTTCCCAGGCTCCGTAGGCAGCGGAAGCCCCGCCGCCTCCTGCGACTTGTAGTAGGCGAGACCGAACGTATCGGCAAGCCCGAGAACCTCGCCGGTAGAGCGCATCTCCGGACCGAGCACCGGGTCCACCTCCGGGAACTTGTCGAACGGCAGCACCGCCTCCTTGACGCCGTAGTACGGCACGACGTGGCGACGGTCGAGCCCGAGCGACTTTACGGTCGCGCCGAGCATAAGCTCGGTGGCGATGCCGGCCATCTGCGTGCCGGCGACCTTGGAGACGAGCGGAACCGTGCGCGACGCGCGCGGGTTCGCCTCGATGACGTAGACCTTGCCGTTCTCGATCGCGAACTGCATGTTCATGAGGCCGACGACCTTGAGTTCGGACGCGATCCGCCGCGTGTAGTCGAGAATCGTAGCCTTGTTCTCCTCGCTGATCGACACGGGCGGCAACACGCAAGCGGAATCGCCAGAGTGGATGCCCGCAAGCTCCACGTGCTGCATGATCGCAGGAATGAAGATGTCGGTGCCGTCGGAGAGCGCGTCGGCCTCGCACTCGAGCGCGTGGCAAAGGAACCTGTCAAGGTAAAGCGGACGGTCTGGTGTCACACCCACGGCCTTCGCAACATACTCGCGCAGCATGATCTCGTCGTAGATGACCTCCATGCCGCGTCCGCCCAGAACGAAGCTCGGGCGGATTATGAGCGGATAGCCGAGCTTCTCCGCACAGGCGAGCGAAGTGTCGACGTCCGTCGCCGTCATAGACTCCGGCATGGGGATGCCGAGCTTGTCCATGATGGAATGGAAGAGCTCGCGGTCCTCGGCGTCGTCGATGGAGTCGACCGAGGTTCCGAGTATCCGGCAGCCAGCGTCCTGGAGTCCGCGCGCGATGTTGAGCGGCGTCTGGCCGCCGAACTGCACGATTATCCCCATCGGCTTCTCGGCCTCGTATATCTGGAGCACGTCCTCGACCGTGACGGGCTCGAAGTAGAGCTTGTCGGAGGTGTCGTAGTCGGTCGAAACCGTCTCGGGGTTGCAGTTCACGATGATCGTCTCGAAGCCCATGCGGCGCATTGCCATCGCGGCGTGGCAGCAGCAGTAATCGAACTCGATGCCCTGGCCGATGCGGTTGGGTCCGCCGCCGAGGATCAGCACCTTCTTCTTGTTGCCCGAGACCGGCACCTCGTTCTTCTCGCCGTTGTACGACGAGTAGTAGTAGGCCTGGTTCTCTACGCCGGACACCGGCACCGCATGCCACGTCTCGACGCAGCCGAGCCCCTTGCGCTGGGCGCGGATGTCTTTCTCCGGCACGCCGAGGAGCTGCGAAAGGTACTTGTCGCTGAAACCGTCCTTCTTCGCCTGGATCAGCATGTCGTCAGGCAGGAAGCCTCCCTTGTGCATGAGGATCTGCTCCTCCTCCTGAACAAGCTCTCGCATCTGCTGCACGAAATACCCCTTGACGCCGGTACGGCGGAATATCTGGTCGTCGGTCGCGCCCTTGCGGAGCGCCTCGTACATCTGGAAGTGACGCTCGGAGTTCGGCACCGACAGGAGCTTAAGCAGCTCGTCGAGCGACTTTTCGTGGAAGTTCTTCACGAAGCCGAGGCCGGCGCGGCCGCGCTCAAGCGCACGGATCGCCTTCTGGAACGTCTCCTTGTACGTCTTGCCGATCGACATCACCTCGCCGACCGCCTTCATCTGCGTTCCAAGCCTGTCCTCTACCGCACGGAACTTCTCGAACGCCCAGCGAGAGAACTTCAGCACCACGTAGTTGCCGCTCGGAGTGTACTTCTCGAGGGTTCCGTCGCGCCAATAGGGGATCTCGTCGAGCGTCATGCCAGCGGCAAGCTTCGCCGACACGAGCGCGATCGGGAAGCCCGTCGCCTTGGACGCCAGCGCCGAAGAGCGGGAAGTGCGCGGGTTGATCTCGATGATGACGACACGCCCAGTCTTCGGGTCGTGCGCGAACTGAACGTTAGTGCCGCCGATGACGCCGATCGCCTCGACGATCTTGAACGCGTCGCGCTGCAGCCGGGCCTCCAGCTCCTTGGAGATCGTCAGGAACGGCGCCGCGCAGTAGCTGTCGCCGGTGTGGACGCCGACTGCGTCGATGTTCTCGATGAAGCAGACGGCGATCATCTGGTTCTTCGAGTCTCGCACGACCTCCACCTCGAGCTCCTCCCAGTTAAGGATCGACTCCTCGATGAGGCACTGGTGGGTGAGCGAAGCGTCCAGCCCGCGCGCACAGATCGTCCTCAGCTCCTCGATGTTGTAGCAGAAGCCGCCGCCGGAGCCGCCCATCGTGTACGCGGGGCGCACGACCACCGGGTAGCCAATCTGCTCGTCAACGAGCTTAACGGCCTCCTCCACAGAGTGGACGATGCCCGACTTCGGCGTCTCTATGCCGAGCTGCTGCATCGTCTCCTTGAACACCTCGCGGTCCTCGCCGCGCTCGATCGCGCCAAGGTTGACGCCGATCACCTGCACGCCGTACTTGTCGAGCACGCCCTTCTTGGACAGCTCCATGGAAAGGTTGAGGCCCGTCTGCCCCCCCAGGTTCGGAAGAATGGCATCGGGCCTCTCCTTGGCGATGATCTGCTCCAGCCGCGTCTCGTTCAGCGGCTCGATGTAGGTCGCGTCGGCCATGACCGGGTCCGTCATGATCGTCGCCGGGTTGGAATTGACCAGCACAACCTTGTATCCGCAAGCCTTGAGCGCCTTGCACGCCTGGGTTCCGGAGTAGTCAAATTCGCATGCCTGCCCGATAACAATCGGGCCTGATCCAATGATCAGCACCTTGTCAATGTCAGAACGCTTCATATCGGACGCATATTATACCAAAAATCCCCCCTCCCCGGCGCACGGAATCAGCCTTGGAGGTTCCCAAATTTTTTCTCGGCTGTCGAGGTCTTGTACGGGCTTGCGCCCATTTCGACCGTTTTCATGGAAGGCGTCGTCCTCCTCGGTCGATCTTCGGTATAATACGAAGTCCCACGTCTGACGCAAATCCTCAAATTCGCCGCAGCCCTCGTACTGGTTGTCCGCAGTCTCGGCGGGATCGTCCGGTCTTCTTCTCCAGCTGGCTCTTCGTGAAGTCCACGTCGAACTGCGGGACATCCGGCAGGATGATGTTCTTCAGCTGCCAGAAAGTCTGCTCGACGGCCTCGTCCGGATCGACCCCGTCAGGAACGAACCGAAACCGCCCAGTCTCGCTGTCGACCTGATAGGCCGCATAATGCAGATAGTCGTAGTACTGGTTCACGAACTCCTCCCACCGCGCGCTGTTCTTGTCGTTCTTCAGCGCCAGAATGAGACTCGCCCTCGTGTCCGCAACTTGCATGGCTCACCGACCTTATTTCTGCCCCTCAAGCGCCACACTCGACTGCGCTTTCGGTTGACTGAAGCAGCAGCACCGACCGTATCCGGCTCACCGGCAATCCCGTCAGCGTCCCGAGCGCGGCGCGATAGGCATTCATCTGAGACGCATATGTCTGGCACATCCGCTGTTCAAACGCATCGATCGATTCGACAGTTCTCAGCGCATTCGTCTTGAAGTCGTAGATGACCGCCGCGCGCTCCGCCCCTTCGCCCGTAAAGACGACGCGATCGAACTGTCCGGTCTCCCACTCTCCCTTGTCGCCCCTTTGGCGATAGATCTCGTAACTCTTCTCGCGCCAGACCGTCGCTTCCGGACTCGGTTTCGCAAAAGCGACACGGAACGCCGGCGGCAGAGCGCCAAGCCCCTTCTCGTCCGCCCACTCGATCGTCTCGTATTGTCCGTGAATCTCCACGCCCCTCTTCGCCGCCTCTCCTGCGCTCTCAGAGAAAAGCTCGGACGCCGGCACAACGGAGTCGCGATGACCGGACGAGGACGGCGACACACGCTCGACCGTTTCAGACGGCTTGTCATGACGCCAGAATTGACGCTTGGTGCGAACATCGCTCCCGGCGGCATCGTGGCCCGGCTTGACCGCCGGCTCGACACCCTGCTCGAAGATAATCTCGCATCCGTTGTCCATCTTGTGCCTTGGGAAGTCCGCAACGGCCGAGGCGATGACATCGCGGAAGAACGGCTTCGCCGCATCGCGCTCCGCCAAAGGCGCGATGACGTACATTGCCTTGCGCGCGCGCGTCAACGCGACGTAATACGTACGGACATTCGACAGAAGGCTCTCATCCGCCATCTCGTCCTGAGCTCTCTTCGTCTCATTATTCAGCATCACCTCGTCCGCCGACAGATGCGGTAGCACCCAGTTGCCTTCGGCGGCATAAAGGAGTCCTTGCTTGCCGGGATCCGCAAGCCACTTCGATTTCGTTGTGCCCTCGGCAAGCGGAACGAATACACGATCCAGCGTCAACCCCTTGGAGCGATGAATCGTGAGAATCCGCACCACGTCCGAAGACGTTCCCTGCTCGCGCTTGGACGACGCCGCAAGAAACGCCTCGAATCCATCGATCGAGAACCGGCTGGCGTTGCGCTGCTCGTATGCGACCGCCACCCCGACCATCTCCCGAAGCCGCTGCTTCGAGAGAGCGTCAAGGCCGACCGAATCCGCCGAGAGCGCCCGGCAATACTCCTGAAGCGTGCGTGAAAGCCCCTGATGCGAAAGCCTTGTTGCCACAATCTTCGACACATAATCCACCTTCAGTTTTCCGCCGTCCTTCGGAGACGCAAAGAGCGCCGAACAGATTGGGAAGAGCTGGCTGACCACCGTCCAGGCGAAGGTGTCCTCGGGATGTTCCGAAAGACGCAGCAAATCGACAAGCGCGTTCACGACCGGCACGTCCGAGACGGCGCTCATTCCCTCCCACACGACCGGGATATCCTCCGAACGCAGACGCTCCGCGATCGCGTTGCCATCATCGTTCGTGCGCACGAGGATGCCGACCGACTCAGTGCTGCCGACGGCCTCGTGTGCCTCCCAGACGCGCTTCAGCTCGTCCACGAGCGTCGGCAGGAGCGCTTCCATATTCGCCTTGCCCTCTGGATCAGGGGCGCCCAGCACCTTGACGTAGTCTCCCGCTTTCGGCTTGCCGTCCTCGAGGTCCGGCTCATGCTTCTTCCAGCAGTCGGCGGAGAGCCACCGATCAATCGCTTTGGTGCGCTCAGGCGGCAGAATGCCACTTTTGCGAAGGCTCTTCTCCCCGAACACGGCGTTGATGAAATCGCAGATATTCTTCTCATAACGATACGACGTGCTGAGATCTTTTATTTCACCGTAACCCTTGGTCTTAAAGGCGTCCCACGACATCATCTCCATAAACGGCCCGTCGTTCCCGCCACGCCAGGTGTAGATGGACTGCTTGAGGTCGCCGACGGTCATCACCGTCCGTCCGCCGCCAGAAGTCGCCGCCTGCCCGACAAGCGACTTCAGGCAGGCCCACTGGAGCTCGCTCGTATCCTGAAATTCGTCCAGCGCCCAGTGATCGAACTTCTCGTCGAAGCGGTATTCAAGATTTTCAAGTTTAAGCGCCTCTTCCGACCCTTCTTTAACCGCAGAGAGCTTAGTAAAGTCCGAGAACGTCAGCTTGCCCTTTCGTCGCGAATTGCAGTTGTACACGTCCTCAACAAAGCCGACGAAATCGATCTTCGCCTTGATCTGCTTCAGGATGTGCTGCATGTGCAGATTGAACATGTGACGCATCGCGGCGCGAATCGCTTCGGCCCCGTCAGCGCCATAGTCGAAACTCCGCAGTTTCCCGCTATCGGTTGTCCAAGAAAACATCGTGGCCTGCAGGTTTCGAACAAAAAACCTCATCATCTCACCTGGCTTGCCACTCATGAAAATATTATCCGACCCATCATAGGACCACGCCCATTCCATGAACTTTGGCGCAGGGTTGCCACTTCCCTCCGTATTAAGAATGGACAAGTCTGGGCATTTGCTCTTTTCGGGAATACCGAGCGCCGCCAGCATCGATTCGACCGTCCAGTTCCTGCAGTCCGGATGGCGTTCGTAGAATTTGCGCCATGTCTTTAACATTCCCGCGATCTTGTATTCAAGAACCCGTGGCAGATTCCCGTCACGCGCAGCGGCGAAGACCTTGATGAAGCCCTCAGCTTTCTCCGTGCCTTGCAGAATCACGCGAAGGGCATCCTGCACCGCCTCGCCTTCACCCGCAGGATCAAGAACCTCCACCGCGTGCTGAAAGCCCATCTCCAGCGGGAAGTTGCGGACCATGCGAAGGATGAAGCTGTCGAGCGTCGCGATCGTCCCGAGATGCTGGGTGTCGAGCAGACGGCGCAGCAGGGACGCGAACGTCGCAGTGTCCCACGATTCTGAGCGCCCCAAGCTTTCGCAGATTATATTCGACTCATCCTTCGCGTTATCCTCGGACGCCGCCGCCTTCCACAGTCGTTCAAGTATCTTGGTGTAGATCTCCTGCGCGGCCGCGCGCGAAAAGGTCAAGGCGACTATCTTGGCCGGATCGACTTTGCCGAGCAGCATCAGCCGCAAGTACCGCGTCGCGAGCGCAAACGTCTTGCCCGTTCCCGCCGATGCCCTGATAAGCAGATTCCCCTCAAGCATTTTCAAGCTCCTTCAGTTTTGCCTCTTGCTTTTTTAGCCAGTCACAGGCGTTGTCGCCATCCTGCAAATCCCGTTCGGGCGAAAACGAGAATATCCGACCGAGGTCGTACAACTTACCATCTTCATCGGGACGCGCAGGCCAAAAGATGTTTGCCTTGATCCGTTCTATGGCAACACGCGCCGTTCTGAGCGAAAGGTCAACGTATTCCATCACGGAAAGAACATCAACCTTGTCCTCGGCCAGGACCAGATAGTCATATCCCGTAATCGGGCCGTCGAAACGTTCCGGAAACTCTGCCTTCAGGCACGCGCCATAAAGCGGAAGCTGTACTGTCAGCATCCGTACAGGTTTCTTCCTTTCAAGCTGAGTCGGAAGTTTCAGCCGTTCGGCAAAGTCAACCTGCTTCGCCCCCCCAGTCTTGACATGTTTCCGTTTCGCACTCTCAAATTCATCCCACGTCTTGTAATCGATAATGCGGAACTCCTTGCTGCCATCAGGTCGCTCACGGCAGTCGACGCGGTCCACAGCTCCCTTGATCCAGACATCCCATTCCTCAAACGGCTTGGCGAAGTAGCGGATCTCCGTTCCTTCGACTCGCCAACCATCTTGCGCCCATTTGGCCTGGATCGCCGCGAAACGCATAAGTCGCTCACGGACCGACTGCAATTGAAGGAGGACGCTCACCGTTGGATGCGCACCGAACCGCTTGACCTCCTTGTCAACAATCACCTCCAGTGCCTTGGCAATGGACGCTTCATCCGTCAACGGATTGCTCTTCTGCCCCTTCGCAAAAAGTTCCAGGACGCGATGCACGAAAGTGCCGTAGTCGTTGAACCCCAGCTCTTTCTTCTCCTCATAGCGATCCCCCATGCCGAGTCCGTATTTGAGGAGATACTCAAGGGGAGATTTCAGATAGGTGTCGATTGCCGAGGGCGAGAGATATTCCTGCCCATCCTTCGTCTTGAGCCCCACTTCGTCAGGCAACCGCAACCGCCATGCCTTTGAAATCGTTCGCGGCGGCGTCGACTCAGTTGCGACCGCATCGCCGAAAAGGCCTTTGGCCCGCGAAGCCAACGCATCTTGGGGACACAGGAAAAGCAGACGGCTCGGACGGCAAATGTCGCCCTTCGCGTTTGTGCGCGCGACGTATGCGCGGACGGCGTGCGGCGCATGGGAGGCGACAAGCTCCTGCAGCAACCAGGAGTCTCGCGCAAGGCGCGTCTCGTTCGACGTGAGGCCAAGTGCGGCGCGCAGCTCGTTCGGAAGGAACGCGTGCCCGACGACAGAATCCGGCACCGCGCCTTCGTGAAGTCCCGCCAAGGCGATCTTGTCGCCAAGGCTCCACACAAGCTCAAGCCACCCTTCGGTTCTCACCACATCCGCCTCCTCGGACTCAAGCGAATACGAGGCCGCGCCCAGAAGACGTCGAGCCAACGCGATCAAGCTGGAGTCTGAAAGCCCCAACTTGCCGATACTCGCACTCGAAAGCATCGTCAGCGCGTTTCGCACGCAGTCCACCGCCTGTGTGAACTCCTTGTCCGAACGATCCCCCCGCTGAGGCCTCTTGGAAAAGATACGCCCGAGCATCTCTCGCAGGAAATCAACGAGCGGACGCCCTTTCCGCGCCTCTTCGATCCAAGCCAGAAACCCGTTGCCGCAGTCGACAAAGGCAGCGACGGCCTTCTCGCCGTGTTCAACCTTTGGACATTCAAGCTTTCCTTCGACAAACGTCGGCAGACATATGTTCTGATAGATGTCGAGTCCCTCCAGCACCTGCGCGCGGCTGGGCGCGAGCCTTGCTGACTTCAGCGCGGCGAGAACGTCGTCCAAGCGCATCAGCGCGGCAAAAGACGCCCACGGCACCCCCGCAGCCGGCGGACGCCAGAACGCCAACAGGTCTCGGAGGAGAATGCCCAACGAAGAGACGGCCAATCGATTGCGTTCGGGATTCTGAATCACATACCCCTCGTTAAGGAACGCCGCCGAAATCACAGTGAAGAGCCCAGAATCGCAAAGCCCCAAAGTCGGCAGCTTCAATCCGGACCCCTGCGCCGGGAAGTCCTCGACCAGTCGCTCCGCGAGCATCCTGTCGTCTGGGAGGCTGGCGATGTCATCATCGACGAGCCCGGAAACAATCGGACGCGCCGCGCCCGTCCAGCACTCGGCCTTCGGGCAACCCCATTCGTCGAAACGGTCGCGGTCGGATTCCGCGCAGTGGAGGAGCGTCGTGATCTGTACGCGGTCCGCATACTGAGCCAAGACGTCGTGCAGCACCAGAACCGGATCCGCCAAGGCAGGAAGGACGATCTCCCGTATCTCCGGATCAAGCGGCGCGGCGGACTTCTTGGCAAGAGCAACGGACGCGACGGGAAGCCGCAGCCCATTCGCCTCAAGAAAGGCGAAGAATTCTTTTTCGAAGGACGCGAGCTCATCCCAGCGCGCCCTGTCTTCGCCCAGGGCCGCCTCCAGCACACGGGCCGCCGCCTTGTTCTTTGGCACATCCTGCATCAAAAGTCCCTTGCCGGCGAGGACGCGCCAGATGTCCGACATCTGGTCGAGAAGCGCGAACCCGGCATCTGGATCCACGACAGCCTGAAGATCCATCGCTCCCTCTGCACGCTGGAACAGGTGCGGCCAGGCCGTCAAGGCGACGCTTCGCTTCTCGGAAAGGAAGCGCATGAACAACGCGGCGACTTCCGCCTCGTTCGCCTCCGGCAAAGACTGATCGGCGGGGCGGACGAGATGGAACGGCTGGACGACGCGCGGCGGCAGAATCCCGCCCCAGCCATTTTCAGCGACCTTCTTCGCAAGGGCGAGCCGCAGGTTTCTTCCGCTCTGCGCCGTCGGCACGACGACCATCAGATGCGCGAGCGACCGCGCACCCGAAGGATCGCGCTCGACCCGTCCGCACAGCCAGTCGACAACCTCATCGACCAGCTTCCGGCCTGGATTCAGAAATTCGGTCATTTCCGCTCCTCTCGTTCCGCGCCGTCAAGCGCCATTCCAAATGTGATATCAATCATCTTCTTTTTCACCTTGATTCTTTTCGTATTCGTTCAACGGAATAGGTCTTCGAGCGTAACAACGCTCTGCACATCCTTGTCACAGCCAATCACGAAACAAATCACCTTTCTACTAAAACGCTATTATACCATATTTCAGCGCTTTGCGTACTATTTCTTGCTACTTCTTCCGCTTGGCACCGCCCTCTGCCTCCGTTCTCTTGCGAACAGCAGGCATCAAACTGTCAGGGGGCGTCGTTGACCGTGACGCTGACGGATGCCGCTACGCCCTCGTCAGTGGAGCATGAGATTACGTGCGCGCCCGGGGCCATTGGAACCGTCATGGGCCGCGCTCCGACGCTCTCCCCCGCCAATCGACCGTCGACAAACCACCACAGTCTCGCTCCGTCTGGATTGCCCGTCACCTGGCAGACTATCCGCTGGTCGAGCGTCCCCTGCACCAGTTGAAAGACCGCGCCGTCCTCCGGACGCGAAATCTCCAGCTGTTCCGCCTGTCCGACAAGGCCCGCGAACGCGGCAAATGAGGCGTCAGGGCGAACGATGACATTCCCATTGGCGTCACGCCGGTGCACCACGCAAAGCACGGACGGGCTTTTCCCCTTGACAGCCCAGCCTTCCTCCGTCTCAGGGCAATCGGCGGACGCCGGCAAGCCCGTCAACTTGCAAACCTTGCGGCGCAACAGGTCCGCCGGACGCGAGAACCACGGTCCGTCGTTCTGCGGATAGAGTGTCCGGGCGATTCCCCATGCGACAGGCGCGGCCGCTCTCGCCCCCACGACAGTCTTGTCTCCGAAGCCGCCGGACTTGTGTCCGCACCATACGCCCACAACGTACTCCGGGTTCCACGCGACCGTCCAGGCGTCGCGATACGCGCTGGACGTGCCGGTCTTCCAAGCAAAGCGCGATGTCGCAACGTCGGCAACGTGTCCGAGCGCCGCCTGCGCCCTCTCTCCGCCGGAAAGCATCTCGGAAACAAGATGGCACGCACCAGTCGAGAACACGTTGCCGCCGCCTCGGGCAAGAACCGCGTAGGCTCCGGTCAGCTCCGCCAGCGAGACCTCCACGCTGCCGATCGCCATTCCAAGCCCAGAGGTCTCGTCGGCGGCAGACATGTGCCGGAAACCGAGGTCGCGCAGGCAGTCGCCGAACGTCTCCACGCCAACGCGCCTCAGCATCTGCACGAACGGGACGTTCAACGACATGACGAGCGCGTCGCGCAGCGAAACGAGACCCCGGTGCCTGGCGTCAAAGTTCGCCGGACGATACCCCTTGAACGCAACCGGCACGTCGCAAAGCCTCTCGTCCGGCGCGACGGCACCCCGGTCAATCGCAAGCGCGGACAAAAGCGGCTTCAGGGTGGACCCAGCCGGACGCGGCGCAATGGCAGTGTTGACCTGCCCGTCGACGCCGTCGAAGTAGTCTCCGCTGCAGGCAAGAGCCTTCACACATCCGGTTTCGACGCTCCGAACGACTGCGGCCACCGAGTAGCCGCCGGAACGCGCGGCGGCGTCAACCGCGTTCTCGCATACGGCTTGAATGTCGGCATCGAGCGACGTGAAGACATCTCCACCTCGCCGCTTGGCGTCGTGTCCGATTCCCTGCAAAACCCAGTCGCAGAAATGAGGCGCCTTGAACGGACGCGGCGCGCGGCGTACGACCGGGAGCACTGACTTCGCTCCGGCAAGTTGCTCGTCGGTTATCATGCCGAGCGATCGCATCCTGCCAAGCACGTAGTCACGCCGGCGAAGCGCAAGGTAGTAGTGACGGTCGGGACGGAACCGTGACGGCGCCTGCACCATTCCAGCAAGCATCGCCGCCTCGCCGATGCCAAGGTCCTTGGCGCCCTTGCCGAACCACCCCTGCGCGGCAGATTCGACGCCTACGAGGTTCGACCCGTACGGAGCGCGGTTCAGGTACTGCGAGAGTATCCACATCTTCGACCGGCGGCGCTCCATCTTGAGCGCCATGACGGCCTCCTTCCACTTCCACCAGAACGTCTTCGGGTGCGGAGCGATGAGACGCACGGCCTGCATCGTGATCGTAGACGCGCCGGAGACGCGGCGACGGCATGCGACATTCTGCCATGCGGCCCGCAAGACGCTGAGCGGACGCACCCCGCGATGAGTCCAGAACTCACCGTCCTCAGACGCCACTACGGCCTTGACGATCCAGTCTTCCGGGGCAGCCTCGTAGCTCGGACGGCAGTCCACGTCGCCTTTGCCCAGCGAGACGCGCAGCACGTTCCCGGCGGCGTCGCGAAGCACGATGCCGCCCGGATACTTGTCCGCGTCCGCGCCAGTCCAGTCAATGGCGAACCACGATGCGGCAGGGAATGCGGCGAGCGTGCAGAGCAGGATGATACATCCCCTCCGCGCTCGGACCCGGCAGGACGTAATCGCCCGCCGTAACCACGCGCACCGGATAGCGAAACTTGGCTTCATGCCCCTTCTCCAGCGTGAACTTCTTCGAGAACACCAGCATCCTGTCGTCGCGCGCGTCGCTGCGCATCACCCAGACCGACGCCGCGACCTCGTTCGTGCCACATGCCGCCGAAAGGCATTCCGGAATGGCGCCGTGCACCGGTTCGAACGCGCCGGCGAAAAGGTCCTCGACGACGATGTCGCTCAACACGCGCGTGTCGTCCGCCGAGAGCGTCAGTTCCGCCACCAGAAGTTCGCCGCACCGCAGGGCCGCCATGTCCGCCGGCTCGCCGTCCGGACTCAGGAAGCGCCGCACTATCGAGATGCCAGACGACTCGTCGCGCACGTCGCGAAGGTCCGGAAGCGAGAGCCGCCGCCACGAAACGAACCTCTCGCCCTCCTTAGGCGGACGGTGGCGGTAGAATTCACCGAGCGCGAGGAGCGCATGGGCGTTATCGCAAGTGGTCCCCCAGCTGAGCTTCGCCTTGTTCCGCGAAGAGTTCAGGTAGTGGACGAGCGGCAGTATCCGCGCATCGCCGTCGTCAAGCTCCAGGAGTGCGATCAGCGCAAACGCCGCCTCCTTAACCGAAGCCGGCGAGGCCGCGTTCTTAAGCAGCGTCTCCGCCCGGCGCCGGTCGTGCGACAGGGCGAAAGCCCGCGCAAGCCGTGCGCGTGACAGCAGCGTGAGACCTTCCGCCGAATCGTAAAGCCGCAGCATCCGGTCGCGCTCCGGCTTGCCCGCCAGCGCCAGCGTGTGGCAGGCGTAGGCGGAGACCGCCGAGTTCGTGGACATCGCCCATTTGCCGAGGAAGCCCATTACGCGCTCCCGCGACTCCTGGCCGATCCGACAGCCGCTTTTCTCCGCCTCGACGAGGAAATGCGCCGCGTATAGCGACACTTCGCGGTCCCACGGCGCATACGTGCAGTCTGGCCACATGACGAAATCGTTCGCCCGTATCATCGACTCGACGCGACGCACGCCGGCCGCGATGACGTCGGCGCCGTTAGTCACGACGGAATTGAGCAGCCCTCCTGCGGCGACAAGAGGGAATATCCGGGACGTCGTCTGCTCCAGGCAGCCGTGCGGATAGTCCGCAAGCCACTCCAGCGCCCGCGAAAGCTCGCCGACGGGAGAGTCGAACTTACGCGCCGTCCAGCGTCCGTCCGTCGGCGGCGTCCATTCGCTTTCCGGCGTCACCCCGGCAGTCTCGACCCACGCGACGGCAGGGCGCACCGGCAAGCGGATCGTCTCGTCGTGCACCTCGCCCATTCCGCGCACGTGATAGCCGATGGCGAGTTCGCCCGGCTCCGCTGGAGCCTTGATCCGCACGACGACGTTTGTGGATGCGTCCGCCGCGATGTGCGCAAGGGACACGCTGGCGGCCACTGCGCCGTTTGTCGAGACGGAGCAGCCGAACGTGCCCGCAGCGCCGCTGCGGTTGTGGATCGGAAGCGTCGCCTCGAAGACGTCCCCCGGCGCGACGAAGCGAGGCGCGTCCGGCAGGGCCACGAGCTTCGGCGTCACCTTGCGCTGCACCGATGTCGCGCCGGAAGCCGCGGCACCGTAGGCGACGGCAGTTACGCGCACCTCGCCTACGAATTCCGGCAGCTTGACTACGGTACGGCCCTCGCCATCGACTACAGGCACTCTACCGCTCCAGAGCGCCAGCGGCTTGAACCGCCGCGTCGGCTCGGGACTGACGCGTCCGAGCATCTCTGCGCCCTCGCCGCCGCCGGTCTTCACGCCGCTCACGCGCGGGCCGCCTTCGCCCAGCACCGGCAGGATGCGGTGGTAGAGGTCGTATAGCGGAAGTTCCGCCTCGCGCACCTTCGCGAACCACCCCGTCGGGTCAGGAGTCGCCTCTCCCGTCAGCAGGTTTATCGCCTCGTCAACTACAGTCACAACGGCAACAGCAGCTTTCGGAGCGGATATCTTCACATCGACCTCGCGAAGGCCTACGACCGTAGCCTCAAGCGCCACCGGCACCTCGTCCTCCTCCGGACGAACGGCTACAGTAGCCCGCCCGTGCGCCCGGACGGCAAGATGCCGCGCGTTCGCGTCCGCGCACTGCACCACGGATAGGAATACGTTCAGGTTCGGGGCGTCTTCCGCCCTTACGGGACGCAGCATGACTTCGCTCGTGGCGTTCGTCAGGTTCAGGATTTCGGTGTATGTCTCCTTGTCGCGCAAGACCGAGAGGAGAGCATGTCCTGCGAACGGGGCCTTGACGGTCAGGCGGGGCGACTCGCCGACGCGATAGTACGCCTTGTCCGCCGCGATCGACACCTCGGTCGGGTTCGAGAGCGGCGCACGCACCACGTCGTCGCCCCAGTCGCTGAGGTAAAAGCTCCGTGCATACGACACGTTTGAGTCCATGTCGCGAATCGTAAGAACGTAGTCGCCGGGATCGCCAAGCGGAAGCTCCAGCACGGTGTTCTCGTTGGTCGCCGTCGTCATCGTGATGTTTGACACGACGATCGAGCGCACCCGGTCGCAGTCCCACGTCTGCCAGCCGTCGTCGCGCATACGGTATGAATAAACGGTGTCGATGCGGTCGAGGCGCGCCGTGAGCCGGCGAGGCGCGGCGAGGCGGCGTCCGTCCGGCGAAACGCACGCCACGCCCACGCGCGGAAAGACCCCCTGCTCGAGTTTCATCCAGCCAGCCGCCGTCGAACCTATGTAGAACGGATAGTAGTGCAGCACCTCGCTCTTGCGCGCCGTTGCAGGACGTCCACCGTCCTCGAACACCACGCCCTGCGCAGTCACGCGCACCGCCGCCTTCGGAAGGCCTGAATCCGCCCATAGCGGAGCGTCGAAGGCCGCAAGTCCGTCGCGGTCGAGCATTTCCTTGCCAAGAGTGCGGAAGCTGGGGCTTAGGCCAAGGTCTTCGTTGCCGAAGCGCCAGCCCTTCCATTTCGCCGGCGCGAACGGCACGTCCTCGAAGACGACGGCACCCTCGCAGGCGAGACCGTGCGCCGGCCCTCCGAACAGGTGCTCGGCCGAGACCGCAAACGCGAAGTTCGAAGGGTTGGAGGCTTCGCCCAGCCTGACGCCCACGCGTATCTGCGGAGGCGCAAACTCCTCGATCCGAACCTCGCGCGACCCGATGACGCGCCCCTTCTTGCCCGGCAGCTTCGCCTGCAACGTCCACGTTCCGCTCGGCTGCTCGTCGGCAACGGAAAACTTCTCGCAGAATAGCGCACCTTCGTCGTCCGTCACCTGCGTCACCGACGAATACACGTTGCCTTTCGGGTTCAGCAGCTGAAGCTCGACCGGCATCGGCGGCGGTGCGCGGCGCAGGCCGTTTCGCACGAGCGCGTGCAACATGATCCGTTCCCCGTGACGGTAAATGCCGCGGTCCGTCCAGCAGAAAGCGCAGACCTCGTTCGCGGCAAGATAGTCGGGACGCACGCCGTCCTGGTGCGATTCGTCCACCTTCATCGAGTTGCGCAACGCCATGAAGGTCATGTCGTCGCCTGACTTCGACCGCACGACCACGGCGAACGGCTCGCCCTTGTCGGTCCTGGCCGGACGACACCACCCGCGCTCGTCCGTATCGCCAGACATCACCAAGACATTGGCGGCCGAATACACCTCAACTTTCGCACCGCCGACAGGCGTCCCCTTCATAAGAGACGTCACCCACACGCCGAGCGCGTTTGCTGCGCACTTCCTGACGCTGAGGCCCAGGTCGGAAAGGCAGACGAGCCGGCAACGCAACGGATTCAGCCTGTGCTTGTCGTCCCAGTCCCATTCGCGGCGCGGCTTGTCGCCGTTGAGGACGCTTACGAGGAAGACTCCGTTAGCGGACTTGCCGTCGTTCAGACGGACCGGGAGCTGCGTGACTTCCTTCTCGTTGAGGCGGTTCACGCATTCGACCGTCGTCTTCTCGCTATCGCCGGCAAGCTCTTCCGTCTCCTCGCCGTCGGCCTTGCTGTTCCACGAATAGCGCGAATACTCCTTTTCCTCGCGGGCGAGAAGCTGCACCACGTTGCGCGGCTCGACGCGACAGACAGACGCGCTGATCTTCCCGACGTTCACCGATTCGAGCCCGATGGCGCGCGCACCGCCTGGCGGCAGATAGCGCCCTGGGGCGGCGAAGGTCACATGCGGGTCTCGGTCCCTGCGCTGGAAGGTATAGAAATAATCGCCGGCAAGCGCCCCGTCCGGGGTCGCGCCGGCCCCCTTACCGTACGGCGGGAGCCCGCGCCGTATGCGCAGGGTCACGTTGGTGCGGTGGGCGTAGTCGCCGGTCACGACAAGAACAGGCATGTGGTCTTTCTTGTCGGAATCGTACTTCGTCACATATGAGACCGCAGGCCGTCCCTCTGCCATCGGCTCGACGCTGACGTAGTGACGGGCGACGTCCATGTCCGGGCGCAAGGAGAGATAGACCTTCAGCGTTTCCTCGCCGTCATATGCAACGCGGACGACCTTCATCTCCTTTGCCGCCTCAGCCCTGGCCTGAGAATTAGTCGGGGCAGGACTGTCCGCAACCGTCGGCACCGCGTTCGAAACCGCCTGGGCGCCAGGCTTCTGGCCCTTGGCCAGAAGCACATCCCTCGGCGACAGGTTGGCGAACACGTCGCAGCCATGCGCCTTGTCGAACTTACGGACCTTGCAGACCGTCCAGCACAGCGCCGAACCCGTCGCAACCAGCCCTGTCGCCAGCGCCGCGACAACGCACGCTGTGGCTATTTTTCCTTTTGTCATTTCTTTTGCCTTTCCATGCTCACCCCCTATTCGCCCGTCATTCGAAAATCTTACACGTTAAAGTAAAAAAAATTCGGGCGTGGGCGGGCGGTTGCAATATCGCATTGCTGTGATATAATTTGAGCATGCCGCAGACTCCGACAACCTCAGTGACGCTCCTCAAGGCGCTTGCCAGCGAGACGGCAAGCGCCCGCTGGACGGAATTCTTCCGCCGCTACGAAGCGCCCATGCGGGCATTCCTTGAAGCCCGCTACCCGTATGTAGAGGCTGACGACGTGATACAGGAGACGATGTTGGCACTCTCAAAGCGCCTGCCCGACTACCGCTACGTTCCTGACAAGAACGGCCACTTCCACAACTACCTTATGGGCATCGTGAAGCACAAGGCCGAGGACGCACGCCGCCGCCAGGCAAGGGAATCAGGCAAGCGCGCCGGCCTGCGCGTCTCGGCGGGGGCGGGCACGCCCCGCCCCGAGGAAGACGATTCGTGGAAGATGGCGGCGATGCATGCGGCGGTGGAGCAACTGATGTCCGATCCGCTCCTGGAACCCCGCACGCGGGAGATATTCCGCCATGTTGCAATGATGCACGAGTCTCCGGAGAGCGTGGCGGCGCAGTTCGGCACAACGCGCAACAACGTGGACCAGATCAAGAAGCGGCTTGTAAGCCGCCTTGCAAAGCGCGTAGCCGCCATGACGGACGGCGCCTAGCGCGTCTCCAGCAGCATCTTCGCGCGCCGGTTGCCGAGACGGGCCGCACGGTAGAGCCATGTTTCGCCGCGCTCGACGTCCACCTCTACGCCGCGTCCGTCAAGGTAACACTCGCCGACCATCGTCTGCGCAGGAGCGAATCCGCGCTTGGCGGCTTCCATGGCCCAGTTGAAGCCCCGTTCTTCATCCTTCCCGACGCCAAAGCCGTGCATGAGGCAGAACGCGAGGTCGTTCATCGCCGCAAGGCTGCCCTGCCCGGCGGCGCGCTCATACCAAGCGACCGCCTCGACGGCATTGCGTTCGCACCCCCACCCGCGCAGCAGGCAAAGTCCGAGCGACGCCTGCGCCTCCGGATCGCCCGCCTCCGCCGCCAGCCGATACCAGCGCACAGCCTCGACACGGTTCGTAGCCGCTCCGCGTCCGTAGAAATACGCTTCCGCCAGGCTCACCTGCGCCTCGATCACGCCCTTCTCCGCCGCAGGCAATATCCGCTTGAAGTATGCATCGTCCGCCTCGTCAGAACGCTTCAGGAGCGATTCCTCTGGAAGTGCCTGACGCCTGACGAACTGCTCGGCTAGCCGCACAAGCTGCGGACGGAACAGCGGATACGACGCAACGGTTCCTGCCGCCAGAAGCAGGAGAGTGAAAACCAACCACATCCAGCGGTTGCGGTGCCGCAACGCGGCGGCGAAGTCGGCGGCGGACACATACCTGTCGCCGGGGGCCTCGCGCGTCGCCCGCCGGATAACGTGCTTCATGCTCTGCGGCGGGCGACCCTCGTAGAGCGCCAGAAGAATCTTGCCTAGCGCAAAGACGTCGCTCTGCACGGACGACTCGCCCTTCAGCAGCTGCTCCGGCGCAGCGTAATCCAAAGTGCCCACTCCTACAGGCCGTCCGTCGATTATCGAGACGCCGCGCCCGTGCCGCACTATCGAGTCCGCCACGGCCGCGCCGCGCCGCTTGATCAGCCCAAGGTCAATGAGCACGGGTTCTCCGCTGGCGCGGCGAAGGACGTTGTGCGGCTTAAGGTCGCGATGGACGTAGCCGGCGTCGTGGAGAGCCTGGACGGCCTTCGCAAGCCGGTTCGCGAACCTCGGCACGTCGGCGCGCGGCATCGGGTCCGGAAGGGGCTGCAGGTACTCCATAACGTAGTACGGGGCGCCGTCGAAGGTGCCAGATCCCATGAAGCGCGGCAACGCCCCGATGCGAAGGAAGCGTATCGCGTCAGATTCGGTAAGGAAGCGTTCCTTAAGCCCGCGCGACTCGTCCACAAGGAGCTTCAGCGCCCCCTCCTGCCCGAAACGGACGTTCGTGACGCGGTAGACCTCGGCGGAAAGCCCGCACCCGAGGTATGCCTCGACGCGCCAGCCGTCTACCACCGCGCCGCGCGCCAGCCGTCCGCCTGACGACGGACGGAAGCTCTGGCTGTCGAGCCAGTCCTCGACCCGGCGCACCAGGCCGCGGTTCACTTGCCGGCCTTCATCTCCGCGACGGACGAGAGGATGGCGTCGGCCATGTAGTCGAGCTGGGCTTTCGTGAGCCCGTAGATGGGCAGGTGCGTATAGCACTTGTCGAAGACGTATTCGGTGACCGGACATGTCTTCGCGATCTTCTTCTCGTCGAAGCCCTTGCCGACGGACGCCGCAAAACGGTAGATCGGGCCGAAGTGCGGTATGTTGGTGACGCCCTTCTTTTCGAGCTTCGCCTTCAGCGTTTGCACGTCGCCGCCTGCGGTCTTCGGATCGATCTGAAGCTGGTAGAGGTGGAACGTCGGAACGATGTCATTGGAGCCGAGGTCCTGCGGCAGGATGCCGGGAACTCCGGAAAGACGCTTAGTCATGTACGTCGCCTCGCGGCGGCGCTCGGCGAGGACCTTACCGTAGCGCTTGAGCTGCTGCAGCAGCGCGACGGCCTGTATCTCGGTGACGGAGGCGTTGTTGCTCGCCTGGTAGCGAACGTTGCCCTTGCCCTTTATCAGCGAGACGTTATAGAGCCAGTTCTTGATCTTCGACGAGAAGTCCACGCCAAGGAAGCGCGCGCGACGCGCTTCGGCGCGGTATTCCGGCACGTTGGAGACGAACACTCCGCCCTCTCCGAACGACGTGCAGTTCTTGACCTCATGCATGGAGAAACAGCCGAAGTGGCCGATTGTGCCGAGCTTGCGCCCCTTGTACACGCCGCCGAAACCGTGCGCCGCGTCTTCCATCACGACGATGCCGTGCTTCTTAGCCAGCCGCATGATCGCGTCCATGTCGCAGGGATAGCCGCCGATGTGCACGGGCACGATGATCTTCGTCCTCTTGGTGATCTTGCGGGCGATGTCCTTAGGGTCGATGTTGACCGTCTTCGGGTCGACGTCGGCGAAGACGAGCTTCGCACCGACAGAAAGCGGGTACGCCACTGTCGCGATGAACGTGTTCGTGGGAACGATCACCTCGTCGCCCGGACCGACGCCGGCGTAGCGGTAGCCGAGCTCGAGCGCGGCGGTGCAGTTGCTCACGAACAGCGAGCTGCCCTCATCTACGCCGAGATAACGGTCGATGGCCCTCTCGACCTCAGCGACCTTGTCGCCCATCGAGAGCTTGCCGGGAGGCGTGGAAAGCGAACCGAGCTTGGCGAGCGCAGCCTTCACGTCACGCAGCGCGGCGTTGTAGGCCGCGCCCTTGCCCTGCATCAGGAACTTGACGAACTCTAACGCGTCCGCCGCGTTGTAGTTCTCGCCCACGGCAGCCCACGGCACCTTGGTGTCGCCGGTGTTGTACCTAAAGTCGCTTGAGGCGCTTTTCCTAGTCATTCCCTGTATTCCCCTTGTGAACAGCGTTCAACTGTGATTGTTACGTTCGTTAGTTGTGAATTATACCATAATCCCCGCCTTCTGCGCCACTGCACCGCAACTTCCGCCGCAGCGAAAGCGGCGTGGCGCCAAACGCCTCGCGGAAACGAAGCGCCATGTGAGAAACGGACGTAAACCCGCATGATTCCGCGATGTCCGCGACGGGAAGATCGCTTTCAGACACCAAATCCAGTGCAGCTGAAAGTCGCATCTGGCGGATTTCCTCTCCAAGCGTGCGACCAAGCGCACGTTGGGCGCGTATCTGCAGCATGTGCTTCGAATATCCGATGCGACGGGCGAGCGTAGCCGCGTCGAGGTGGCCTGCAAGGTTGTCGCGCGCGTACCTAAGTGCCTCCGCCACGAATCGGTCGGGCAACACGTCGGCGTCCGTTGAAAGCCGCGTAGAGACACGGTGCGACGCGAAGCGTATCGTCCGCCCTCCTGGCGCAGTCTTGCGGATAAGCTCGTTGAGCACGCGTCCGGCGGCGTAGCCAAGGCGGAAGTCGCCGGTCGGCAGGGACGAAATGGCCGGGGAAACGGTAGTGCAGATCGCAGCGTCGTCGTCCACTCCGAGAATCGCCAGGTCATGCGGAACGGATATGCCTGCGGCGAGCGCGGCCTCCAGGGCCTGGCGGGCGCGAAAGTCATGGGAAGCGAAGAGCGCCGACGGCCTTGGAAGCGACGCCAGACGGCCTGGAAGTTCGTCCTCGACGCCGACTGACACATCGACGCAGCAGAACCCAAGCGCACGCAGGTGTCCAACAAAACCGTCGCGCCTTGCCCGGCTCCATTCGGTCTCCGTCTCCGGCCCGAGCCAGGCGAACGAACGGAAATGCTTGGCGAGGAAGTAATCTGCGGCAGCCCTGCCCTCAGCCTCGTGGTCGCAGAGAATCGTCACGACATGCCGTGCGCGCGGACTGCGGCGCGGCACCAGGACGTCTTCGACAAGCACCGCCGGGATTCCGGCTGCAACGACCTCCCTGCGCCTTTCGTCGCTGTCTACGTACGCTATCACGCCATCGGCACGGCGCGAGGAGATCGGCGCCGGCAACCCAGAAAGCGCCCCGAAGTCGAGGCTTATCTGCCAGCGTCCGCCAGTCTTCTCGTGGGCGTACGCAAGGATTCCGTCGAGCTTGAGCCTCTCCGGACGGTTGATCGTCGGCATCGTCACGAGTATCTTCAGCGGTCGCGTCACGTTCATGGCAGTGATTATACCAAAAATAACAGCCGCGGCCATTGAACGAATTTGATGTTTTTCGTGCCGTCATTTTGCTTCGCTTCGGACACACATCTGCTATAATGGCAACGCCTTTATGGCAAATTGCAGTCACGACAAACAAAACAAGGAGAAAACAATGGCAATCAAGGACGACCATTACACGGGAGGCGAGACCGAAGGCGGAATCACCTCAAGCTACGCGACGAACGACGGCGTGAAGCTGAAAGTCGCGTATTCGTTCATGGGGTCAATCTACGACGAGGCCGAGCGCAAGGCAGCCCTGGACGCAATGTCGCAGGACTCGCTCACGATGGGCCCGAAGACAATCGAGTTCCAGGACAAGTTCGCGAAGATGTCCGGCACTAAATACGCATTTGCAGCGACCAGCTGCACGACGTCGATGCACGTCGTGACGCAGCTCTTCGACATCAGGCCAGGCGACGAGGTAATCGTCACGCCGAACACGTTCGTCGCGACGTCGCTCGTCATTCTCAAGGAAGGCGGCGTGCCGGTCTTCGCCGACATCGACCCCAGGACGTTCAACATAGACCCCAACGACGTCGAGCGCAAGATCACGCCGAAGACGAAGGCCATCTACGTCGTCCACTACGCAGGGCAGATGGTGGACATGGACCCGATCATGGAGATCGCCAAGAAGCACAACCTCAAGGTTCTCGAAGACTGCGCGCATGCGACAGGATCGAGCTACAAGGGGCGCAAGGCCGGCTCGATCGGCGACTGCGGCGCTTTCTCGTTCCACTCGCTCAAGAACATCACGACATGCGGCGAGGGCGGCATGATCACGACGAACAACGACGAATACGCCAAGGGAATCCAGAACCTGCGCTGCATGAGCAACATGCCGCAGACGTGGAACGATCAGCTGACGGACAAGAACGACCCGGTCTGGACCTTCGGCAAGATCGTCAAGCGCCGCACCGACCCGATCCAGTACTGGATGCCGGCGCACTTCGACGTCATCCCGTGGAACGGCCACTGGGGCTCAAACTACCGCATGAACGAAATCCAAGCGGCCGTCGGCTGCTGCCAGCTCGACAAGCTCGACATGCTCGTCGCGAAGCGCCGCGAAATCGCCCACAAGATCACCGCAGGCCTTCAGGACGTTCCGGGCGTGGAGCCGGTGTACGAGGATCCGAATTGCTTCCACAGCTTTCACCTCTACACGGTCTGCGTCGACGAGAAGGCGTTGGGCGGTTCCCGTGACGAATTCATGCAGGTGCTATACCAGGAGGAGGGCGTGCAAGGCATTCTGCACTACCAGCCTACCTACCACTTCACAGGCCTCAAGCGCATGGGGTACGATCCCGACCAGTGCCCGCGCGCGAACGAGTTCTTCTACAACCGCGAGTTCAACATTCCGATGCACCCGCGGCTCACGGACCAGGACATACAGGACATGGTCGACGGCATAAGAAACACCTCTGCCAAGCTCCGCAAGCGTCATTGCAAGGCATAAGGCGCTTCAACAAACGAGAAACGATCCGCCAGGCAATCATGGCTTGGCGGATCGTTCGCTTATGCGTCGCAACTGGCAGCCCCTAGGAGAGTCGAACTCCTCTTGCCTGGATGAGAACCAGATGTCCTAGCCGATAGACGAAGGGGCCGTCTTTTGGTGCACCCGGTGGGATTTGAACCCACACACCTTGCGGCACTAGAACCTGAATCTAGCGTGTATGCCAATTTCACCACGGGTGCAGACTGTTTGAGAGTATACCAAAAACACCCGCTCGCCGTCAACCCCCGCAGTACGCATCGAGCCGCTCGCCCCACAACGGCATGACGGACGGGAATTCGGCGGCTTCAAGGCGGGCCTTCGCCTTCAACCCGTCGCGATAGGTCCAGCGATACCTGTCCTTCGCATGTCCCAGCTCCTGCAGATGGGCGATCACCGCCTTCTTCGGGCGGACCGTCTCGACGGCGCCCTTCACTGGATCCATGCCGCAGTAAGGGTGGAACACCCACATGTCCGGTCGGCGCGTAACGCCAAGCTTCTCGTGGCTGCAGCAGTCTCCCGAATGGTAGAGCGTGAAGTCGCCGACCTGCACCTCGAACGGCGTCGTGTAGTCTATGAGGTAGCTGTTGTGGTCGCAAAGTCCCGTTATGACCGTCACGTCGCCGAACCGGAACGTCTTGGACTTCGCCCGAGTGTAGCCGCCGTACTTCCTGTCTCTTACGCCATAGTTGTCGAAGAAGTTGTTCACCACCGGCTTGTGCTCGCCCCTGTCCATCGCAAACTTGAACCGCTCCGTGTAGTGGTCGTTGTGGTTGTGGGTGATGAGCGCGAAGTCAAGGAACGGCGCAAACTCCTCCGCACGGCGGTGATGGAGGTCGATCGAGAACATCGTCTTCGGCGTCTTTACGATCAGCCCCATGTTGTACACGTACCACACGGCCGGCCTGTTCGCGTCCGTCACGACCGTGTCCTTCGCTTCGCGGAACACCTTGTCGAACGCCGCTTCAAGACGTCCCAGCACGGGAAAGCGCGAAACCGCGGCCGACAGCGCCTCCGCGCCGGCGGCGCCTGGCTCAAGGCTGCAGTACGCCGCGAAATCCTTCGGCGTCACCGCATCGATCTCAGACTGGCGCAGGTCAAGCTCCGCCACTCCCGTCGGCTCGTGCGACTGAGCCGCCAGCCTTCCCGCTGCGGCAAGGACCCCCGCCGAAGCGACGCCCTTTGCGAAATCACGTCTTGTCATGATGTCCTCCTTGCTGGCTGATATTATACAATAAATTCCGGCGTGTTGACGGCATCAATGCAAACTTGGTATACTACCGCCCACCACAATCAACCGGGTCTGTAGCTCATTCGGATAGAGCAGCGGTTTTCTAAACCGCGGGTAGTGGGTTCGATTCCCGCCAGACCCGCCAACGCGAAAGCACTGAAAGAAAGGAAGGCAGAGATGACAAAATGGGTTTGCCCCGTATGCGGGTATGTGCATGAGGGCGATTCAGCACCGGAGAAGTGCCCCCAGTGCGGCGTTCCGGGCGCAAAGTTCCTTAAGCAGTCCGGCGGACTGGACTTCGTGGCAGAGCATCACGTCGGCGACGGCATCGTCGACGACGCCGAGGTCACGCAGGGACTCAAGGACCATTTCAACGGCGAGTGCTGCGAAGTCGGCATGTATCTCGCCATGTCGCGCCAGGCGGACCGCGAGGGCTATCCGAGGTCGCCGAGGCGTACAAGCGCATAGCGTTCGAGGAGGCGGAGCACGCGGCGAAGTTCGCCGAGCTCCTAGGCAAGACGATCGACATCGTCACCGACTCCACCAAGGAGAACCTCCGCCGCCGCATGGAGGCCGAGTGCGGCGCGACCGCCGGAAAGCTCGCCATCGCAAAGCGCGCGAAAGAGCTTGGCTACGACGCGATCCACGACACCGTGCACGAGATGGCGAAGGACGAAGCCCGCCACGGCAAGGCTTTCCAGGGCCTCTACAACCGCTACTTCAAGTAACGGAGCGTCATAACTTCGGCGACAGCCGACGGTCCCGGGTTACCGATCCCAGGAGATGTCGACCCTCGTCGAAGCGCCCGGCGGCGTCACGAACGTGCGCGGCGCCGGGCGCGTGGTTACCCATATGCTCCCGATTCGGAACACCGTAAGTTCCGGCGGACGCATGGCCGGCTCCGTAAGCGAGATGAAAAGCGGGGTCGACTGCTGCGAAACGAACTCGACGTCGAAACCACTCCCGGCGAGTGCCCTCATGTTGTCTGCTGCGTTTTCGGGGCTCGCCACGAAACGGCGCACCCCCAGGTCGGCGAGAGCCTGCAATGCCTGGGTGTTGAACGTATAGAGCGTCCAGTCGGCCGTCACGTCCTCGACGCCGAGCGAACGCAGCATGCGCAGCGCAGCCAAGTCGCTAGCCTCCCAGCGGTCGCAGCCCTTCCGGATCAGGCGCTTTACGTCTGCGCGCAACCTGGCGAAGTCGGGCTCTGCAGTGTAGACTGGCGTAGCGACGCGATCGCCTCCCTCGCCCATAGTCACGACGACCTCGTCCCATTCTCCGGGCGGCATGGCCTGGTCGGGACGCATCTTGAGCCGACGGCAGGCGTTCGGACGCTCTTGCACGGCTCTGCGGCGCAAAACGTCCTCGAGCGCAGACCCGACACGTTCCCGCATCGCCTCGGCGCGCGCCGCGTCGAGCCTTTCCACCAGTTCGCGGCGAATGTCGTTCATCACGCTCGGCGGAGCGAAGAGCCCTTCGGGATCGTTTACCGACAGGCGCCCGAGGCTGTAATCAGTCCCGCCGAGCTTGGCGAACGCCTTGCGCACGCCCTCAACCGTCCGCCCCGGCGATTTCGCCTTTTCAAGGGCAACCGGCTTCGAAACCGAAACTTCAACGGGGCTGACGGCGCGGCAAGAGATGCCGTCGCGGGAAAGATCCACTTCAACGCTTATGGCGCAGCCGCCAGGAAGGTCGCTCGGACGGAACGACGGCGTTGGGAACATTCGTTTCACAGCGTTTGACATCGAGCAGAACACGGTGCTTCCCGGCTTGATCGCCGCCCAGTCCCCCGTCCCGGAGGGCCCTCGTTCATCGGGAAGGAGTATCTCCACGTCCGTCCCGGCGTCCACCTTCAAAACGGACCGTCGCGAAATCGCCTGACGCATTTCGGCTATCCCCATGCCAAGGCGTCGTCCGTCGGCGCCTACGGCTTCGAACTGCAACCCGTCATGCTTCTCAAGCGCGCGCCTGGTATGGAAGCGAAGCCAGCTCCGTCCGTCTCGGTCTTTCGTGACATGCTTCACCGTCCCGACGGGCGAGCCGACGTGACCGGGCGAGCCGATGTCGATCGGGGACTCCGCTTGCACTGGCCTTCCGTGGAAGTACAGTTCCGTCGTGCGGCGGGAGAACACCGTTTCAAGGTCTTCGACCGAGACCCGCTTCTTGCCCGTTCCCGATTCCCTGTCCAGTATCTGCCGGTAGTAACGCGTAACGCTCGCGACATACAGCTCGGACTTCATGCGTCCCTCGATCTTGAGGGACGCTACGCCTGCGTCGGCAAGCCTGCGCACGTCTTCGCCGAGGCGAAGGTCCTTCATCGAAAACGGGTGCGAAACCGCCGCGCCGCCGCTCGCAGGCGAAACTGGAAACCCCTGGCGGCAGCAGTAAGGGCACTTGCCGCGGTTGCCGCTGCGTCCCTTTTCCATCGCCCCGAAGAGGCACAGGCCGGAGAGCGAATAGCAGAGTGCGCCGTGAATGAACACCTCTATCTCAACGCCGCAACGCCTGGCGACGGACTCTATTTCCGCCAGGCTGAGCTCCCGCGCCAGCACGACGCGGCGAAAGCCAAGCTCTCGCAACGCCAGCACTCCTTCAAGGTTGTGCGCCACGAGCTGCGTGGAGGCATGCAGGCAGAGACCCGGGAAATGCCTGCGGCAGATGCGGGCGACTCCGAGGTCCTGCACGATTATGGCGTCGGGGTGCAGTTCGTCGAGCTGAGCCAACGTGCGGACGGCGCGCTCAACGTCGCATTCGTCGATCACGGTGTTGAACGTCACGTAGACCTTGCGTCCCTGCGAACGGGCCAGGCGCAGGAGGTCTCGCATGTCTTCAGTCGAGAAGTTGTCGGCGAACGCCCTGGCGGAGAAGTCCGCAAGCCCGCAGTACACGGCGTCGGCTCCTGCCGCGAACGCCGCCCGCGCGACGGCGAAGTTCCCCGCAGGCGCAAGCAGCTCGACTCCGGGACCGGGCATTTCGCGACCGCCAGCCTTCATCTCGTCTCGTCAAGCGGGGCGGCGACGCGTTCGCGCAGGAGGAGCGACGGATTGCGCTTCAGTTCCGCCGCGAGCTCGCGCAGCGACTCGGACGTCTCGGCGATGTTCTCGATGATTCGCGCGAAGTCCGCCTGGCGCGCCTCGAGAGTCGTCATGGCGCACTCCGTCGCCCGGGAGACGGACTCCACGGCGACGTGAATGTTGCTCCAGGCCGCATCGAGGTCCATCTTGTTGATCTGGTTCATCACCTTCGTGGCGGAATCGGAGAAGCTGCTCAGCAGCGACGGCGCTGGCGGTATGTACAGGTTCTTGGGCTGCCAGCTTATCGACGGCGGTTTCGGCGCGACCTTCAGCACGTCGAGCTCTATCCTCGAGAGCCCCGTCACGCCGCTGGCGGTGACCGTCGCGCGCAAGCCCCGCTCCACGAGTCTCTTCGCCTTTCCGGCGTACTGGCCGAGGTTGTCGCACCGGAAAGCCATCAGGATGTAGATGCGATGGGCGTCGTCGTCGCCGGTGTCGTACTTGTTGCCGACGAAGTTTATCTCCTTGACCTCGCCGACCTTCACGCCCCTGAAGTTGACGGCGCTGCCTACCGAAAGGCCGCTCACGGACCTGTCGTAATACGTTTCTGCGAAAAGGAACCTGTCAGCGCCGCCGGCTCCGCCGATGTACACGAGCGTGGCTGTGATTGCAGCGATGCCGAGGACCACCGTCAGTCCGATCGTGGTGTAGCTTGCGTGGTTAGATGCCATCTGAACCTCCCCTGCTGAAGAACTTCCTTACAAACGGGTCTTCGGACGATTCGCGAAGCTCCTTCGGGTTTCCGAGCGCCACCATCGCCTTGCGCGTGCGGTCGAACATCGCGGCTCTGTCGCCTATCCTGAACACGCTCGGCAACTCGTGCGTGACTACCACAAACGTCATGCCCTTCTCGCCGCGGAGCCGCAGCACGAGGTCGTCGAGTGCCGACGACGTTATGGGGTCCAGCCCCGCGCTCGGCTCGTCGAGAAACACCACTTCCGGCTCAAGGGCCATGGCCCGGGCTATGGCAACGCGCTTGCGCATGCCGCCGGAAATCTCCGACGGCATCTTGTCAGCGGCGTCCTCCAGCTCCACGTCGGCAAGGAGCGAACGGGCGCGGTCGCGACGCTCGCCCTTCCCCAGCTTCGAAAACTCCTCCAAAGGCAGCATCACGTTTTCAAGGCAGGTCATGGAGCCAAAGAGCGCGCCCGACTGGTACATGACGCCTATCTTGCGGCAGAGAGAGGCGCGGTTCCGCCGCGTCCACTCCAACCCGGCCACCGACAGGCTGCCGGACAGAACGGGGTTCAGCCCGATCATGTGCTTCATGACAGTGGACTTTCCGCACCCCGACTCGCCGAGCAGAATGAACACCTCGCCTCGCGCGACGTCGAACGAGACGTCGTGCAGGATGACGGCGCCGGGATACCCGGCGTCCACATGCTCAAGACTGATTACAGGTCCCATATGTAGCACAGCACGGCCATAAGACCGTCCGACACCGCGATTGCGACTATGCCTCCGACGACGGCCGCCGTGGCCGCCACTCCGACGCCGTCAGCGGTAGACTTCGTGCGCATTCCGGCGATGCAGCCGATCAGGCCCACCAGCAGCCCGAATATCAGGCCCTTGACGATTCCTATCGATATGGAGAGCGGGGTCGATGCGCTCGAAACGTGGCTCCAGAACACCGTAGGAGGCACGTCCATCATCGAAAGCACCGCCGCGCCGCCGACGAGGCCCGTAAGCTCGGCAAAGATCGTGAGGACCGGCATCGCCAGCACCGCCGCCGCAACTCGAGGCAGCACCAGGAACCGTACGGGCGGCAGGCCCATCGTCGTCAGTGCGTCAAGCTCCTCGTCCACCTTCATCGTTCCGATCTCGGCGGCGAACGCGCTTCCGGAACGCCCCGCAAGTATGATCGCCGTAACGAGCGGCCCGAGCTCGCGAAAAAGCGCGATCGCAAGGAAATCGGAAACATAGACCTCGGCACCGAACATCTTGAGCGCGGCGGCGGACTGGAACGCCAGTATTACGCCTAGCAGGAAGCCTAAGCCTGCCGAGATGGGCAGCCCGTCGAACGCCGCTCGCTGGAACGCCAGCGCCGCATCGCCGAACCTGAACCGGCGCGGATGCAGCAGCATGCCGAAGGCGCAGGTGCATGTCTCGCCCAGCACTGCAAGGCACCCGGCGACGCCCGACGCAACCGCGACGGACTTCATGCCGACGTTGGAGAGAACAGCCATCGCCTCCCGTCAAAGCCGCCCGAGAGCGGCGGCAAGCGCATCTGACACCGCCCGCGAAAGTGCCGCGCCGTAGTTGCCGTCCGCCGCGTCGGCGCCGCCTGCCCCCTTGGCAAGCGCCGCGATCTCGCGCCCGTCCACCAGCTGCAACAGCAGTTCCGCCGAGGCGCGCCGCACGCCTTCCTCGCGGCAGTCTATCGCCAGCCGCGTGACAACGACCTCGGCAAGAAGCGAAGCCCTGGCAGAAGACGATTCGCCGACGACCGCCTTGAACAGCCCAGACGCCTCCATCGCATCGGAGACGACGCCCTTGAGCAATGCTCCCGGACCGGCCGCATATTCGTTGTAAGGATCAAACGCGACTGTTCCGTTGGCGCGCAGCACCGCAATCCCCTTCGCGGCATAAGGCGCCCTGACGACGACCTGCGACACACGCACGACGCCGAAGCGGGCTTCCGCCTTCGCCGCCGCATCAGCCGCCGCGTGTTCGAGATTCCAGCACGCGACTTCCGGCGCACGCGAAGTCAAGCACCCCGCAAGCGCCAGAGGCGAAAGCAGGAGGATCGACCGGACAAGTCCCTTGCCAAGAGCCGTTTTCATGTTCGTATTATCCTAAAAATCGCAGTCGAAGTCAATGCTCATGCGCGCGCAAGCACGATCGCCGTGCGCGCCGGCAGATAAAGCCGTATCTGCTGCACGAACTCGTTGCGGTCGCGGACGAGCGCAGGAACGTAGGAGCCTCCGCCGCGAATGCGTCCCTGGCCGCCGAACCGCGGCTCGTCAGTATCGAGGAGATGCCGCCATTCCGTCGCCGGCGGCACCAGCACGCCATAGCCTTCGAACGACCGTACCGGATTGAAGTTGAACACGAAAAGGCGCTCGCCCCTGACAAAAGCCAACACCTTGTCGGGCTCGTTAGCCGCAAGCAACGTCGGCGAGGCCCGGCTCGCCGTGGCCACGGCGGCGAGCATCGCCGCGTCAAAGTCGCCCAGCGCCTTGAAGCGCAAGGCCGGATCGTCGCGGAGCGACCACTGGCGACGGGCATGGGCATAGCTCCAGCCGTTCTCCTCGCGCGGAAAGTCTATCCATTCCGGGTGACCGAACTCGTTGCCCATGAAGTTCAGGTACGCTCCGCCGTTGAGCGCGAACGTGGCGAGCCGGGCCATCTTGTGGAGCGCGACGGCACGGTCGGTCTCAAGGCCGTGCTGGTCGCGTCCCATGCCATAGTAGACCGCCGCGTCGGCAAGCTGGAAGAAGAACGTCTTGCCGCCTACGAGCGCCTGGTCGTGCGACTCCACGTAGCTTACCACACGCTCCTCGGCGCGCTTGTCGGTGAGCGCCCGGTAGAGGCCGCCCATCGGCCAGTCGTCGTCGCGCACTTCGGAGGCGAGGCGAAACCAGAAGTCGGGCTCGCCCATCGCCATGCGGTAGTCGAAGCCTATGCCGCAGTCAGCGACCGGTGCGGCCACGCCAGGCAGGCCCGAGACGTCCTCGGCGATGGTCGTCGCGGACGGTTCGACCTCGTGTATGACGCGGTTCGCCATCTGCAGATACGCCCAGGCGTCGTCGTCGACGGACCCGTTGAAATACATGTCGTAGCTGGTAAAGGCGTCGCCCAGACCGTGGTTCCAGAAGAGCATGGAGGTTACGCCGTCGAATCGGTAGCCGTCAAAGCGGTACTCCTCAAGCCAGAACTTGCAGTTGGAGAGCAGGAAGTGCAGCACATCCGTCTTGCCGTAGTCGAAGCACCTGCTGCCCCACGCCGAGTGCAGGCCCTTCGCGCCGGAATGGAAGTACTGGTAGTCGGTGCCGTCGAAGCGCGAGAGACCGTCGCGCTCGTTCGCCACGGCGTGGGAGTGAACGAGGTCCATGATGACCCGCAGCCCCATTCCGTGCGCCGCATCGACGAGCGACTTCAATTCGTCCGGCGTGCCGAAGCGCGAGGAGGCGGCGAAGAATGACGAGACATGATAGCCGAAGCTGCCGTAATACGGGTGTTCCATGACCGCCATCAGCTGGACGGTGTTGTAGCCCGCGGCTCGGATCCGCGGCAGGACGGCATCGCGAAACTCGGCGTAAGTGTGAACGCACGGCTCCTCTCCGGCCATGCCGACGTGGGCCTCGTATATGAGGAGCGGTTCGCCGGCCAGGACGGCGGGCCTCGGGTGCCGCCACTCGTACGGCTTCCGCGGATTCCAGACCGACGCCGAGAAGAGCTTGGTTTCCGGATCCTGCGTCACGAAGCGCGCGTAAGCCGGTATGCGTTCGCCGCAGCCGCCGTCCCAGCGAACCTCGAGATGGTACTTGTCGCCATGCCTGATGCGCCGTGCGCCGATGCGCCGCTCCCAGACGTCGGTGCCCGGTATGCGGAACACCTCGAACGCGGGATCGATCTTCCAGCCGCAGAAGTCGCCTACGAGCCACATCGACGTCGCATGCGGAGCCCACTCGCGGAAGACCCACCCGCGGGCGTCGCGGTGAAGCCCGTAGTATCGGTGCGCATTCGCCCAGTCGGCCAGCGAGCACTTCCCCTGCGTCAGCTCGGCCGCGCGACCGAACGCACGGCGCGAGCGTCCGCGAACGGCCGCCTCATATGGCTTCAGGCAAGTGTCGTCGAGCAGATGCGTCATCTGTCGCCGAGGCGCCGGCGGACCGAAGCCTCACTCTTCGAACTCAACGTCAACCGAAACACCGTCCGGACCGACCGTCGCCGTGAATACCAGCGTGCGGTCGTACTTGTAGTCCGGCTCGACGATGTCAACGTACAGCTTGTAGGTCGTGACGCCGTCCGCCGTCGCCATTTCAGATACGATCAGCGGACGTACGATGACGTCAAGGACCTTGCCGTTCACCGTGCCGGACACCTTCACGCCGTCGTTGTCCGAAATCACCACCTTCAGCTTGTCCCTGGTCTTCTTCAGCCCGGAGTTCGGCGTATCCTTCGTGAACGTGAACTTCTTTCCGATGAGCTTTGCGAGCTCCTTGCCCGCCTTCACGAGCTCCGCCTTCTTCTGCGCGATGAACGTCTCCGCCGAGTTGGACGCCTCGACGAGAGTAAGGTCGCCTATCTTCATCTTCTTGACCGTCACCGTCTTCGGCTTGAAGGTGGAAGAGCCGATCGTCACCTTCGGAGAGAACTTCGCCTTAGAGGACGTGCACGACTCATAGGACGACTTGAACGAATACTTCTTGCCCTTGTAAATCACCTTTCCGGACACCTTGCCCGTCTTGTCGACGGTGAACTCAAGGTAGGCCCACAGGCCGCCGGAGATGCCGGGGAAGGCGAGCCCGTAGAACGTGCCCTTCGCCCAGGACGGCACGGAAACGGATATCTTGACCTTCTGGGTTATCTTGTTGCCTGCCGCGTCCTTGACCGTAACGGTCGCCGTATAGGAGCCTGGCACCGTCGCAGCGCCCGTCACCTCGCCGGTCGTCTTGTCGATGGAAAGGCCCTTCGGAAGACCTTTCGCCGTGACCGTCGGCAGCGAGGCTGACGCGAACTCGATCTTCTTCGGGAACGCCTCGCCGGCCGTAACCTTGACCGCAGTCTTCTCGAACTTCTTAGTTGCGTCCGAGAACTTCAGAGACTTCTTGTCCGAAGCAGCCGTCACGAACTTCGCATAGACCGTAGTGTCCTCGGCCGGAATCTCGATCTTCACCTTCGGGTTGCGGTTGTCGTAGCCAGGCGGGTTCAGCGGCTTCTTGCACGACTTGTCGGCGAACCACCCGGCGAACACGTAGCCATTCTTCGCAGTCGCCTTTATCGTCACTCGCGCACCGCTCTCAAAGGTTCCGCCACCGCTCACAGTGCCGTACTTCGAGCTGTTCGACTTCAGCTTGAGAACGCACTCGTTGTTCCAATAGGTTATGACCAGGCTCTTCGGACAGTGGTAGAAGAACTCATCGTCCGGAATGTCAGGCATCGTGACGCTCACAAGACTGGCGCAATCGCAGAACGCACGCCACCCGATGCTCGTGACGCTGGCCGGTATCGTAACGCTAGTAAGGCCGTCGCAACCGATGAACGCCTCATCCCCGATGCTCTTGACGCCGCTGCCGATCGTCAGGCTCGCAAGACCGTTGCAATTCGCGAACGCCCTGTGCCCGATTCTCGTTGCACTACCGGGTATCTTCACGCCCGTAAGGCCGCTGTCTTCAAACACGGCGTCCCCGATGCCCCACACGCTGGCGAGATCGAGACTCCCTGAAAGCTCGTCATCGCGGCCAACCGCCCAGCCACCAACCAACTTGACGCCTGGTATGGAAGTTGCATCGATAAGGCCATTGCAGGCCAGGAACGCATTTTGCCCGATGCTCGTGACACTGGCCGGAATCGTCAAGCTCTCAAGCAGGATGCAATACTCGAACGCCCAAGCCCCTATGCTGGTCACGCTATTCGACATCTTTACGCTTTTGAGATTGGTGCACCAGTCGAACGCAGAGCTCTCGATGGTCGTCACGCTGTCTGGCATCGTCACGCTCGTAAGCCAGACGATGCTGTCGAACGCATGCTCCCCGATGGTCGTGACACCGTCCGGTATCGTCACATCGCCAGAAACGCCAGCGACAAGCGTCGTGCCGTCCTTCGTCAGCAGAAGCCCCGAAACCGACTTGTAAGACTGGTTGCCAGCCGCAACCGAAAATGACTCTAGCAAGGGGCAGGCGGCGAACGCCGCAGCCCCGACGTTCGTGACGCCGCTTCCTATCGTCACGCTGCCAAGCGAATTGCAGCCGTAAAACGCACTGGCCCCGATGCTCGCAACACTATCGGGCATCGTCACGCTCGAAAGGAGTTGGCAATTATGGAATGCGTCGTTTCCGATGCTCGTGACGCTGTTGCCGATTGTCACATTTGCAAGAAAAATGCATTCATTAAATGCATAAGGCCCAATGCTCGTCACGCCGTTGCCTATGGTAACAGTGGCAACGCTGCAACACTCAAACGCAGATTTCTCTATGACAATCACGCTGTCTGGGATTGCCACGCTCTCAAGACCTGCAGAACCATAGAAAGCGCTTTCTCCGATGTTCGTGACGCTGCCGGGCATCGTGACGCTGTTAAGCCCGCCCAAACTGGCGAACGCCGAATTCCCTATGCCTGCTACGCCGTCCGGTATCGTCACATCGCCATTCACGCCTTTGACAAGCATCTTGCCGTCCTTCGTCAGCAGAAGGCCTGAAACCGACTTGTAAGACAGGTTGCCGGCCGCAACCGAAAAAGACTTCAACGCTCCGCAAGCATTGAACGCATGATCTCCGATGCTCGTAACGCCGCTGCCGATCGAAACGCTTGTAAGGCTGCTGCAAGCCAGAAATGCACACTCCCCGACGTTTGTCACACTGTCGGGTATCGCAACGCCCGCAAGACTGTAACACCAGCCGAATGCGTAGTATCCGATGTCGGTCACGCCGTCGGGCATCGTCACGTCGGCAAGTTCGGAGCAATTTGCGAACGCTGAGCCCTCGATGCTCGTAACACTGCCAGGTATCGTTGCGCTCGTCAGGTTGGCGCAACCGTAAAACGCACAATACCCGATGCTGACAACGGGACAACCGCCGAGCGTTGAAGGAATTGTGATTGCGCCCGACGTTTCGGGAGGGATTGCTGGAACATTCTCCTCTCCAGAGCATACCGTTGCGACTCCGTCCTTCACCTGATACGTCCATTCCACGCCATCGACGACTTCAGTCTCGGCGAAGAGTGCGCCCGCCGCAAGCGCGGCAACGGCGGAAGAGAGAACCTTTCTTGCTGTTTTCATATAACGGCCTCCATTTTGTTATACGAACATTATATCAAATTTTCCGCCATGCTCGCAACGCCGCATTTGTGATATAATACCGTCCCATGAGAGTTGTGTTCATGGGTTCGTCTGCGGCTTCGGCCGAGTGCCTTCACGCGCTTCTGCGCGAGAAGGCTCTCGATGTCGTTGGCGTCGTCACCCAGCCGGACCGACCCGTAGGGCGCGGCAAGGTGCTCGCCCCGTGCCAGCTGGCACGCTACGCCGCCGAACGCGGCCTGGCGGACAGGATAATCAAGCCCGAGAACGTGAACGAGGCCGGTCCGATGGCCGCCATACGCGAATGGCGTCCAGACGTCATAGCCGTCGTGGCGTACGGGCAGATACTGCGCAAGCCCCTTCTCGACCTGCCTCTCTTCGGCTGCGTCAACTGCCACTTTTCGCTGCTGCCGAAGTACCGCGGCGCCGCGCCGGTCGTCGCAGCGCTCGCCGCCGGCGAACGCATAACCGGCGTCACCGTGATGCACATGAGCGTCGGTCTGGACGACGGGCCGATCATGCTGCAGAGCTTCGAGCCCATCTACCCCGACACCACCGGGGGGGCGCTCATGGGCGACCTGGCGACCGCCGGCGGCGTCACCCTCGCTAAGGCGCTGCGCCTGATGTCCGACAACGCGCTGCCGCCCGAGGTTCCGCAGGATTCCGCGCACGCCACTTACGCCCGCAAGCTCACCAAGGCTGACGGGCGCATCGCCTGGGACTCGCCGGTAATCGAGATCGAGCGGCGCATACGCGCATACAACCCGTGGCCTGGCTGCTACACCTTCCTGCCGCCGCGACTGCGCAGGAAAGGAACGTCCGGGCGGCTCGTGGTCCTGCGGGCCCGCATAGCGCGCCCCGACCCGGGCTGGGCGGCAGCGGCGCCAGGCACGGTACTGGCCGTCGACAAGGCCGGTCCGGTCGTGAAGTGCCACGACACCGCGCTGCAGCTTACGGAGGTCAAGCCGGAGGGCGGCTCCGCCATGGACGGCGGCGCGTTCCTGCGCGGGCGGCCGCTTGTGCCGTTCGCCGACACCCTGCTGCCGGAGTAAGGCCAAAACACCGACGGCGCGGGATGGGCGCACCCATGACCGCACAAGGCTGATCAGAAGATCTTGCCCGCCAAGACCGCAACAACGGCAGCGAGCATCAGTGCCGACACGAGCTTCAGGCAGGCCGTCGCCTTCACCGATCCGACGAGCCGCGCACGGAAGAAATCCGCCGCCACTATCGCCGGAAGATAGACGAACGGCACGAGAACGCAGAAAAGAGTGCCGAGGAGAAACGTCTGTGCGGCAGGCGAGAGGGAGGAACTGGCAGTCGTGAAACTCGGCAGGAATGCGAGGAAGAACAGGATCGTCAGAGGATTCGCCATCGACATGGCGATTCCGCGAAAAAAGAGCCGGACGCCGCGCGCCGTCGCGGGACGAAGCGCATCCGGAGATGAGGCGCGGAAGCTGCGGATGGCATCCGCGAACGCGCCGTACGCGAGATACGCGATATAGACGGCGCCAGCGACCTGGATCGCGGTCATCGTCGCCGGGTGAGCGGTAAAGAAGGAGGCGACGCCCGCCGTCAGCAGAAGTATCCATATCCAGCATCCGGCGATCAGCCCGAACATCAGGGTGGCGGCGCGGCCCTTGCCATTCGACAGCGCCGTTGCGACGGTGCACGTAAGGTCAGGCCCGGGCTTCACGATAAGCGCCAGCGAGCCGATTATGTATGTAGTCAGCATGCAGCAGTCTTAATTCCGATGCCGCGGCGAACTCCAATGCCTTGAAACTTATCTCCTAAGGCATTTCATCGCTTCATTCCCGCCATGACGGCGGCAGTGCGGCGAGAACTGTCTCGACGACCTCCTCGAGCGTCATGTCGCTGGAATCGATCTCAAGCGCGCCGTCGGCCTTGCGCAACGGCGCGCAGGCGCGGGACGAGTCCATGCGGTCGCGCGCAAGGAGAGAAGCCTTGACCGTCTCCGCCGACTGGTTCGCGATCCCCTTCTCGACCTCCTCCTTCTGCCGGCGACGTGCGCGCGCCTCCGCGCTCGCCGTCAGGTAGAACCTCGCCGGGGAGTCAGGAAAGACCGCAGTGGTGATATCGCGGCCTTCGACGACCAGGTTCCCGCAGGACGCCATGCCGCGGAGGGCTGAAGTTATGATGGCGCGCACCTCCGGCAGACGCGCAACCTCCGACGCGTGAGCCGTCACTTCAGGCGTGCGTATGCGGTCGCCAGGCGCCTCTCCGTCAACATAGTAAGCGATGGCGCCGTCCTCTGGACGGCTCTCCACCGTGACGTTCCTTACAAACTCCACGACTGCCGCAGGTGCGGACGTGTCCACCCCGTGCACCAGGCACTGCCATGTCATGATGCGATAGAGCGCGCCCGAGTCGACGTGCAGATATCCAAGCCTTTTCCCGACGAGCCGCGAGACGCTGCTCTTCCCGGCCCCGGACGGGCCGTCGATTGCGATTACGTTAGCCATGTGTCTCCTGTATGAACATTAGAGCCGTGTAGGCGGCGAAAACAAGAAGCCAGACGAGTGCCTTCGGGCGCGTGATTGCACCGGGGCTGCGCGGACTGCGCCAGTTGACGCCCAAGACGGCGATCGACAGCGAGAGGGCTGTCAGCAGCGGCAGGTCGCGGGTCAGGACATAGCGCGAGAACCCGCCGTTCTCCGGCGTGACAGGCGAAATCACCGTCGCCAGCCCCACGACCGCCAGCATGTTGAAGAGATTCGACCCGACGATGTTTCCGAGCACAAACTCGTGTTCTCCACGGCGGGCCGACGCTATCGCGCTCGCCAGTTCCGGCAGCGACGTGCCGACCGCAACTACAGTCAATCCGATCAAGAGGTCGCTCACGTGCAGAGCCTTCGCGAAATCCACAGCGCCCCAGACGAGAACATGCGCGGAGCCGATCAGGACCGCCAAGCCCGCGACAACCTGAAGCGCAGGCTTCGCAAGGCCTTCGCGCGACTCCGGCGCAGGCGAAGACGGCGACGCCTTGCCGATCGTTCCCTTTACCCACTGGTCGTACCAGCAGTAAAGCGGCATGACGACTGCGAACGTCACCAGCAGCGCGGCAGCTTCGGCGCGTCCGCAGGAACCGTCGCGCAGGAGCCAGAGGGAAAAGAGCGAAACCGCCGCCAGCCCAGGCCCGGCCACGAGCGACACGGATGGCTTCACGGCAAGAGGGGCGACGAGCGCCGCCACGCCAAGAATGACAGCCGTGTTGAAGACGCAGCTGCCGTAGGCGTTGCCAAGCGAGAGATTGGCGTGGCCGGAGAAGCCCGACAGCATCGACACGACAAGCTCCGGCGCACTCGTGCCGAAGCCTATGACAACCATGCCTATGACGAACGGCGAGATGCCCATTGCCCGCGCCAGGGCGGAAGAGCCGGCCACGAACATGTCGCTCGACCACGCAAGAGCCGCGAAGCCGACGATCATGAAGGCTATGGAAAGCCAGAGCGATATGTCCGGGTACATTGCGGACATTATACCACATTCCCGTCCACCTGAAGCGACAAAGCGATCCGCCTCAGATGGACCAGCCGCCTATGCCGAGGCTGCGGCAGACCTCCGACAGGAGTATCGCCGCAAGCAGCAGCGGCGCGAAATAGCGGATCATGAAGCCGTAGAGCCTAGCCGTGCGCCCACTCATGCCCGCCTCGTCAGCCACGAGCCGCGGCTTGGCCGCCCAGCCTACGAACACGCAGATGAGCATCGCCACGACAGGCGTCAGCACGTTCATGGAGCTGTCGAAGAAGTCGAGCGCGGGCATGCCGAACGGCCGGAACGCCGACCAGCGCCCGTAGCCGAACGCCGAAAGCGACCCTACGGAAACGCACCACGCGCAAACCGCCGCGACCGAGGCGTTGCGCCCGATGCGGAAGAAGTCGCATACCGCCGCGACGCACGCCTCGCACATCGAAATCGCGCTGGTGAACGCCGCAAACAGCACTAGCACGAAGAACGCGAGTCCGAGCCACGCGCCTGCAGCGCCAAGGGACGCGAACACCTTCGGGAGCGTCACGAACATAAGGCCGGGGCCGGCGTCAATCGCGGCGCGTCCCGAACCTGACTGCGCGGCGAACATCACCACGACCGGAATTATCATGAAGCCCGACAGCACGGCCACGAACGTGTCCGCCGCCACGATCCTTACGGCGGAACGCGGCAGGGAGTCGCCGCGCCTCATGTAGCTGCCGTACGTGATCATTATGCCCATCGCGAGCGAAAGAGAGTAGAACATCTGCCCCATCGCTCCGAGGGCCACCTTGCCCATGCTGCCGCACGACGAGAAGTCCGGCACAAGGTAATACCTTATGCCCTCGCCGGCGCCCGGCAGGAGCGCAACGTAGACCGCAAGCCCGACGGCCATCAGGAGCAGCACGGGCATCATGACGATGTTGGACTTCTCTATGCCGTTCCTGACGCCCATGACGATCACGGCGCACGAGACAAGCGTAAAGACGACCATGCAGACGAACGGGTCCCACGGCGCGGCCGTGAACGAGTCGAAGAACGCCTGAGGGTCATCGAGCCCGCGGCCGCCTGCGACGAGCGAGACGTAGGCGGCGAAGTAGCGCACGACCCAGCCGCCTATCACGTTGTAGTAGGGCAGTATGAAGAGCGGCACGACAGTCGCAAGTACGCCGACGAAGTTCCATCGGGAGTGCCCGAGCTCGCGGAACGCAGTCAGCTGGCTCTGGCGCGACCTGCGCCCTATAGCTATCTCGGTGACCAGGAGCGTTACGCCGAGCGTAAGGGAGAAAAGAAGATAAGTGGCTATGAACACGCCGCCGCCGTACCTGGCGGCGAGGTAGGGGAAGCGCCAGAGGTTGCCCAGCCCGATGGCCGACGCCGCCGCGGCCAGCACGAACGCGAAGTGCCCGGACCAGAATGCGCGCTGCGAGCCGTCAGCCACGGGCCATCCCCCCTTCCGCGCCAAGAGCGATGTCCAGCGCGTCCAGAAGCGTATCGCCGACCGGAGCGGCCTTGCGAAGACGCCAGGCCGCGTGGCTGCCCTGAGCGCAAAGGACGCACCTGACGCCAAGGGCGTCAGCGACCTCCTTGTCGTGGAGCGAGTCGCCGATGACTACGACTTCGGAGGCTGCCGTGCCGGACGCATCCAGACGGGCGATCAGCTCGCGGGCGCGTCCGAGCTTCGACTCCCCGTTCAGGTTGTCGACTCCGAACACGTTTTCGAAGTAGCCGCGTATGCCGTGCTCGGCCAGCGCCGCCTCAAGGAGGTCCTGTCTCAGCGCGGACAGGACGGACTGGCCGACGCCGGCCGCGCGGACTCTCGCCAGGGCCGCAGTCGCTTCAGCGTTCAGGCGCTTCGGCTGCCCGGCGTAAACGTCGTGATATTCGCGCGCAAGCGCGTCCCAGTCCTCGTTGGCCAGGCATACGCCGATCGACTCGTAGTACGGCTTCACCGGGAACGCGAAATTGTCGCGGTACGAGTCCAGCGTGATCGGGCGCCCCCCGCGCCGTGCGAGCATGGCGTTTAGCGTGTCGAGCGCCGCCTGCGTGTCGTCCAGCAGCGTCCCGTTCCAGTCCCAGACAACGTGCGTCACTTGAGCTTCAGCGCACTCCTCACGGCGCCGCCGAAAGCCTTTGCCATCGACACCATGCCCCAGTCGTTCGGATGGCATCCGTCGACGGTCCCCTCCAGGTCGCCGGTGTACATGCCGTCCTTGGGCAGATAGACGAGATCGGTCCACCCCTCGGCAATGAGCTTGTCGTACAGCGCACGGACGAACTTGTCCTTGTCGCTAGGGCCGTTGCAGAACACGTCACACTGCTCCGCCATCACGATCGGCACGCCGGGACGCTTCGCGCGCAACGCGCGAACGAACGGCTCGTACCGCTCCCGCACAACGCAGAACGGGGCGCTCCTGTCGCGTATGTCGGCATAGTCCTCGCTGCTTCCTGCGCCGCCCATGTTCCAGAGGCAGTCCAGGACGTAGCAACTGGCGTCGATCCTAGCGAGCTGGTCGGCCATCTCCATCTCCATGCGCCCTGAGCCGGAGAAGCCGAGGTTCACTATCGGAACGTCCAGGTAGCGCCCGACGATGGACGGGAACGCCAGGCCGGGACGCGAGCAGCAGCCGCCGTGCGTGATCGAGGTGCCGTAAAACACCACCGGCTTGTTCACGCCGCTCTTGCGAGGCGGAAGCGCAGAGACCGCAGCCTGAGCGTCAATGCCGAGCGAGAACTCGCGAATGCCGTTGTAGAGCGGCAGGTTCACGAGGCACGGAGTGCCGGGCGTCCAGCCGATGTCGAGCGACCCGCCCTTCTGCGCATCCCAGATGCGTCCCGTCTTTACGTACCGCCACTTGCCGACGTTTGCGTCAAAGCGGTAGACGTCGATGCCGCTCACGCCGGTCGACGGCATGTGGTCCATAGACAGCCCCGGATTGTAGGGCTTCCACCTGAAGCGCAGGCGCTTCGAATCAGTCGAGAAGCGGAACTGCATGCCGGACGTATGGTGCCGCATGGAGCGGACGCCGCCGTTGACCCGCGTGGTCAGATTGGACGGCAGCCTGTCGTAGTAGTTGTCAACGTCGTCGAACATGCGCCCTTCGATCGGCAGGTAGCGTCCGTCGATCCACTTCACGCCGTTCGTATCTATTACGGCGCACTTCTGCGCCATGTTAGGATCCCACTTCGCAATCTCCGACTGGTTCGCGAATGCGGCAAGCGACGAACATAGAACTGCGGCTGCTACTAACGTCTTCATTGATAATTCCTTGTTTTTTCCTTGTTGACGGGAACTCTCCCTTAGGGCTTGCCTGATATTATAGCATTATTTTGCGAAAACGCTACGCCAGCGACGACGCCAGCCGGCCTGGCGAACTGCACACGACGTCGGCCTGCGCCAGCTCGTCGGGGGTGCCGTAGCCCCAGGCGACCCCTATGGAAAAGACTCCGTTCTCCCGCGCCGCCTCGAAGTCGCTGGACGTGTCGCCGATCATAGCGCAGTCGTCGGGTGCGGCTCTGCAAGCGGCGATAACGCGACGCAGCAGGTCCGGCTTGCGAACCTTTACGCCTGGCGTGGCGCCGAAGCGCGCGGCGATCTCCGGCGTACAGAACATGTCGCCGGCGTAAACGCCGTCAAAGACCGCGTCCCATCCGAAATGCCGCGACATGGCCTCCGCCGCCGCGAACCGCTTGTTGGTGACGATCGCGACGGTGCGGCCTTCTGCCTTTAGGCGACGCACTTCGTCAAGGACGCCCGGATACTCTCTCGTCTCCGGAAAGCCGTCATGGTCGTAATGCGCGGCAAAGCCTTGCCTCACGGCGTCCGCCAGTGCCTGCGTGAAACGTTCTGGAAAAAGGGTCCGCGTCATCTCGTCGATCGGAGGACCTGCGACGAACTTCGCGTCGAACTCCGGGCATTCGAGCCCGAGGTCCCGAAGCGCGGCCTTCCACGCGCCCCTGATGTCCGGGTCGGTGTCGGCCAGCGTGCCGTCCAGGTCGAAGAAGCAGAAGCGTTTCATCTTCGCTCGTCACGTGCCCCGGCGGGAAACCTAGTTGCAACCTCCGGAAACGAGCACGGCGAAGGAACGAGGCGGCATCTCCGCCGGAACGGAGACGCGCTCGTCGGTGCGGGTTTCGTCCGTAATGCGGCACTCGCACGGCTCTCCGACGCCCTTGAGCACCAGGGGAATCTTGCGATTCGAGTAGTTGGCCAGCATCAGCGCGACACGCCCGCCCTTCGCGGCTGCCGCAGCGTAAAGGTCGGGGTCGGACGACGTGCAGCTGACCGCACGGCCCAGCTTGCGAAGCTCGTTGAACGCCACGAAAGCGTAATACGCCTTGTGAGGCTCGTACGTGAGCGGATTGAACAACGGCGCATAGTTGCCGACGCTGCACCTTGCGTCGTAGATGCACGCGAGGTCGCACGGCCCGTTCTGCAGCGCGACAAGCTCCGCCGCGACAGCTGATGCCTGAAGCGCCGTACCCAGGCTGTCGTGCGCGACGAACGGAAGCCATTCGTTGAAGATTCGTTCGCACTTGTCGGACGTGAAGCCGTATTCGTTCAGATGCTCGTCGGCGAAACGCACTTGGCGCATGGCCTCCTTCGGGTCGGAATAGGAATGGTACGAGAAGAAGTCCAGCGGCCAGCCGTTGTCGCGCGCGGCCGCGAGGAACTTGTGCGAACAGTCTACGAAATACTGATTGCGCGGCGACGAGTTCGCGGCGGGCACATGGTCCGAACCGACGCCCGCGTAGAATCCGCAGTGCCCGTAACCGCCGATCTTCAGGTGCGGAAAGCACTTCTTCAGGTGCGTCGCGGCGATGCCGTAGAGCCGCATGTACTCCTCGAACGGTCCGCGGAACATCGGGTTCTTCATGTCGTCCGGGTGGTTCTCGGGCTCGTTCCATATCTCCCAGTACGTGATCTTCATTCGATATCCGTTCGCCCAACCCTCGGTGTAATGGCGGATGACGTGCTCGCATATGCGCGCCCACTTGGCAGGATCCTTCGGCGGAATTATGTTGACCGCAGGGAACGTGCCGGTCTTGCCATACCCGACGAAGTTCTCGATGGTGACGCCGAGCCTGAAGAACGGCTCCACTCCGTTCTTCTCGAGGTTCGCCAGCAGGGCGTCGGTGAACTGGAAGCGGTAGTTCTCAGGCCTGGTCTCGTCGGCGTCGAAGTTCGGGAACAGGTTCGGGATGTCGACGTAGAGCCCGCCGCCGAGCCACCCCCCGACGTCGTGCAGACGCGAATAGGGAATGCCCGCGTCTTTCAGGTAGCGGAACATGGGCGCCGAGCCTATCGCATCGATCATCGGCGGCTGCCCCACGCCGTTCACCGGCTTGACCGGCCCCGTCTCCTTCCCGGCGTCCACCGACACCTCCGCTCCGTTCGCAACAACGCACGCGCCTGCCGCAAGCGCCGCCGCAAGAACCCTCCAGTACAGCTTTTTCATTTCCTTAGTTCTCCTATGGTTAAATGGACTTCTTCACGACTTTTCAGCCGCGAACTTGCTATGGCATCTCCACGGTCACGCGGAAGAAGTGGTATTCACCGTCGTTTATGTCCTCATGAGAAAGAGGATCCGCAGACCATCCGTCGGAAAGCGTTCTCTTTCCGTAGACCTTGTACACGCGACGAATCTGCCCGTCGGCGTTAAGGTCTGGAATCCATCCGACATACACGATGCCGTCCTCGACGTCAATCGTGGCGCGCAGCTTGTCGTCCGCGTCAGTCGGGTCGGTTCCCGCGACGAACTCGTCGAGAAGCGTCATGGGACGGCCGTCCGCGCCGGCCTTGCCGGTCGTCGTCGCCATCGCATCCAGATAGTCACCTGCCGTGGCTGTCGCGGGATCGACTCCTCCGTACGTCTCCATGAACGCGGTGAAGCCTGCGTCGTACGCGGCCTTCTCAGACTGCAGAGCCTTCTCGTCGGCGCTTGCGGACGCATCGCCTGCCACGCTAACGCAATCGAGGAAGCCCGCCGTGCCGTTCGCCGCGACGAACGAAACCCTAATGATTCCGGAACCCACGGCGACGGACGACTCGGCCCATTCCGCCGCGCCGCAGACAAGCGCCTCCACGCCATTGGTCTTGACGACATAGGCGCCGCCTGCGCCGCTCTTCTTCCAACGGAAGGCGATCGTTCCCGGTCCTACGACAACCGTCTCAATGGCCGACGCTCCGTTCGCCGAGGCGGCAGACATGGCGTAGTCGCCATCGTACGCCGCCGCGCCAGCCTGCGCGAGCCAGGGCATCGTGGCTGACGTCGTCCAGATCAGCTCCGGCGCAAGCTCGTTGGTGTCCAGCGCATCTTCGAGAGGCAGGAACTCAAGCGCCTCGAATTCGTACGCGAACGCCTTGTTCACCGAGGCGTAGCGAACGTCCACGGATCCGTCGGCGTATCCGGTCACGAGGTCGTCAAGCCCGTCTCCGTTGACGTCGATCGCCACAGGCCGCGACCGCTCGTACAGGTTCGTGTTCGCCGCACCGGCGAGGGGAAGTGGCCGCATCGCGTCCCAGCGTTCCTCGCCGTCGCCGACGTAGAGCGCGAGACCGCCCTTGCCGCGTCCGACGACCATCAGTGGACGTCCCTCGTAGGTCCAGCCGGAGCTGAACGCGGCGGCACTGCGAAGCACCTCGCCGGAATCGACGACCAGGTCCGCGTCCGACTCGTCCTTGAGCGCGGTTCCGTCGAGCCGCACCAGCCGTCCGTCGTCTCCGCCGATCACGAGCGCGCCGTCACAGACAGACAGCACCGCCCGCTGGCGTCCGGCGTTCACTCCCGCGAGGAGCGTTCCGTTCCTGTACACCTTTCCGTCGTACGTTCCGCAGTAGACGACGCTCCCGATCTTCGCGACAGAGACGCCGAGGCAGTTCGCCGCCGCGACGCCGTCGATCACGCGCGCGCCCTTCACGCCGTCGAAACCGTAGTGGTACGCCTCGCCGGAGCCGTTCTTCTTGACGCCGACCACCAGCTCGCCGCCAAAGTTCGCAGGCGTGGCGAATTCTCCATCCGCCATGAAAAGCCATTCCGGTTTCGCGAAGCGAAGGAAGGAGTCAATCTCGGAGTTGCCTGCGAGCGGATTGCCCGCGGCGTCCGCGAAGAGTCCCGCGTCAAGCAGGAAGCGGATGTTTCCGACAGGCAGTGCCCTTTCGCCGCGCGTCCACACGATTGCGTTCTCGCCGGAGCGCCAGCGGAAATGCGACGCCGCAAGCGCGACCTCGCCGGTCACCGCTCCGCTGCCGTCGAGAAGCTGCATGCGGATCGCGCGCCCGAGCCACCCCGATGTCTTGAGCGAGCTGAAATTGACGGACTCGGAGAACACGAATTTCACCTGCGCCGCGCCGTTCGAGGCGACGGAGAGCGCGCCTTCCGGACCGTACATCTCCGCGCCGTCGAAGACGATCTTCACGAGCTCCGGCGGCGTCGTGTCCGGCGGCGTGTAGTGCCAGGAAACGCTGTGCGTCTCTTCGTCGAACTCGCCGTGCAGGCCAGACGAGAGTTTCTCAACGCGCGAGATGTCAAAGGTGACGGTGTAGGTTCCGCCGGACGTCGTGAGCGCGTCAAGTCCGGCAACGGTCCACACGAGGTTGGACTCGTCGGGCGTGATCGTCAGCGCGCCGACAGGGATGTCAACGACGCCGCGCGCGCCGCGACGGATCGCGAAACACTCCGCCGCGACGTTCGTTACCGGCTCGGAGAAGACGAGCGCGACGTCGTTCGTGAGCTGGCCCTCACCCTCCTTCGGGAAACCCGCGAACGCGAGCGAAAGCGGAATCGCGTCGACGAAGAAGTCCTTTTCGGTGTCGGACGTCTTGCCGCTCGTGTTGGCGCAGCGCACGACGAGCGTGCCGCGTCCGATCGGGAGGAGGACCGCCTGCGCGAAGGACGTCTCCGCCTCGGGATGGAACGGCCCGGCGAGCGACGTCTCCGTTCCCGCCGCGTCGCGCGCAAGGATCTCGATCGAATAGGCGCCGTCGGGAACGGACCCCGTCACCGTCACGTCGCGCTGCCACGTGACGCCGTCCGTCGCGTTGGTGCCAAAGTCTGGCGCAAAGGCGAGGTCGGCGATCGCCGCGGGCGGCGCGGAGCTGTAGCTCCACGCGCTCGTCGCGGCATCTCCCGCGCCGGCGTTCCCGCTCAGGTCGCGCACGCGCGTCGCGTCGAAGGAAAGGACGTACGCGCCGTCCGTCGAAACCGCGGCGTCGAGTCCGGAAACGGTCCAGACCGTGTCGGAGACCTGCGTCAGCTTCGCGGACGCGGGTACCGCCACGGGTGCGCCGTCGCGCGTCAGCGAAAGCGCCGCGGCCGTCACGGTCGAGGCCTGGACCGGCTTCGAGAAGGCCAGCGTCCACCGGCGCGACCCGAAGACCTCGCCGTCGTCCGTCAGCTCCGCGGTCGGCGCGTTCGCGTCGATCGTCACCGTCGCGGTGAACTTCGCGACACCCGCGACGCCGGACGCGTTGCGGATCTGCGCCGTATCGATCTCGATCGTGTGGTCGTTCGGCCCGCGCCGCGGAACCACCGCCGCGTCGAGTCCCGTCACGCGGAAGCTCGTGTTCGCCTTGTTGAGCGCAGTTATCGCGACGCCCTCCCCGACCGCCGCGCCGTCGACCCAAATGGCCGTGCTGGTGAATGTCGCCGGATCGATCGCCGCGGCGAACTGCACCGTCACGTTTGCGACGCTGTTCACCGTCGTGCCGTCGAGCCAGCCCTTGATCGTGACGACGGCGGGCTTCTCGAGCACGCAGTACGTCCAGCCGAGCTGGCGTCCCTCGGACTTCCCGAGCGTCCCCGAAAGCGACGTCACACCCGAGGAGAACGCCTGCACGATGAAGCGTCCCTCCTGCTCGGCAAACGCGGGGCTCAGCGCAAGCGCATAGCGCGCGAAATCACCATCGACGTGAGTCACGGACGCGACAACGCCGTTCGTCCGCACGCCCTGCCACCAGACGACGACGTCATCCGCCGTGAACGTGGCCGGATCGACCGCCTTCGTGAACGCGACCTCGACACCATTCACCGGATTCGTCACGAGCGCATCCGCCGCGACGCCCGTGATTCCCGCGACGGCCGGCGCGTCGGTCGGCTTCGCGCGGAGCGTGACGACGTACGACTTCGCGCCTGCAGACGCCGCACCGTCGAAGATGTGGAGAATCGTCTCGACCTTCGGGTCCGCGCCGTCCACGAACGTGCGGTCGGTGATCCAGGCGTTGCGCGGCGGAAGCGCCGCGCCGCCCGCGCGCGCAAGACCGACGACTTCGTACTCCTCGGCGCCAGGCAGCGCGACCTTCACGTAGAACGGACCGCTCCCCGGGAGATTCGCCGTGACCGTGATTTCACACTGCGCGCCGCGCGCGGAATCGGCCGTCGACGCCAGCGCGTCGCTCCGCACGTCCAGCACCTCGCCGTCGGCGCGGTAGAGCCTGTCGGGATTGCCGTAGCGCGATCCGTCGGACGTCAGGAACGCCGGAAGCGCATCACCGACGTCTACGCTCCGGACGAGCGGATGCACGGCTACCGCGCGGATGAGCGACGTATCGACGATTCCCTGCGAGTTGAGGTGCGTCACGGACGCGCGCATGCCCGTGAAATGCCCCTGCAGCGTCGAGGTGAGCCACCACTGCGCGACGCTGCTCGTCCGCGCCGCGACCGTGCCGAGGCTGACGTCGTTCAAGCCGAGTCCCGCCGTCGCGCCGTTGAGCGCCGCCGCGTCGAGCGAGTAGTCGGAAAGGCGGAAGTCGATCATCAGCCCCTTCTCGTTCTCCACCACCTCCGGCTGGACGCTTTCGATCTTCACGTTCTTCGCGTCGCCGTAGCCTTCGTTGCGCACGAGCACCGCCAGTTCCGCCGGCATCGACGCCTCGACGATGTCCTTCGTGAAGGGATTGTCGGCATAGACGTCGCGCTGCACGAAGTAGTCGAGGTAGAGCTGCGGCGTCGGATTGACCTCGAGCGCCACAGGGAGAAGCGTGATCGCCGCCTCCTCGCCCGAGAACGGATCGCGGTAGTGCACCTTCCCGCCGAACTTGTAGGCGACCGGCGTCTCCGGCGCGGCGGCGACCGCGGGGATGAACTGCACGACCGCCGTCCCCTCGCTCTTCGAGGCGACGTCGTTCACGTTGACGACGTTGCTCCCGTCGGCTTCGAGCGTGCCGCCGGACTTCGCGCCGATCTCGAAGAGTCCGTTGCAGTTGTCGCCCGCCTCGTTCGTGATCTCCAGCTCCAGCCACACGTTCGTCATGGCCGACGCGTCGTGTCCGTTGTAGAGCGTGAGCGTTCCCTCGAACGCCTCGCGCGTCATCGTGTACGTCTGCGAGAGCTTGAGCGAAACCTTGGCGCAGACGGCGGACGAGGATTCCGTCGCGTCCAGCGCGTCCGCGAACATGTCGACGAGCACGAGCGACGCGAGACGCACGATGTCGGCAGTGCCCTGCTCCTTCGCGTAGTCGTTCGCCGCCTTCACGCGTCCGGCAAGCGCGGAAAGGACCTCGATGCGGACAGCCCCGGCCGCGCCGAAGCCGTCGGCGTACGGGTCCTCCTCCGCCGCGACGCCGTCGAGCGTGTTGTTCCAACGCGACCTGAACGCCGCGATCTCCTCCGCCGTCACGCCCTGCGGCACGGCGAGCGCGGCGTCCGCGCCGAGCCGTCCGTCCGCGTCCGCCGCCGCTTCGCACGAGGCGAGGAGCTGCGCGAGGTCGTCGTAGGAGGCGTGGAGCCAGCCGTCCGTGCAGCCGAACAGCTCCTGGAGGAAGTGCGTGTTCGCGCGAAGGACGTCCGTCGCGTAGGCGAACGCGTCCTCGCGGACGTTTCCGGAGAGCTCGGGGCCGCCCTGCGCCGTCTTTTCGGCGAACGTCTGCACGCCGCGGCGCGACGCGGCCGCGCGCAGGAGCGAAGAACCCGGCACGCCGGATCCGTTCATGATCGACAGGCAGTTCTCCTTCACGCCGCCGAACGCGTCGTCGATCTGCTTGATGAAGTTGAAGTTGTCGATGATCGTCCCGAGCGGCGTACCGCCGATCGCGTCGGGGAACGCATCCTTGATGCCGGCCGCGCCGCCGATCAGGGCCTTCAGCTTCGCGCGCCCGTCGTTCCCCGCGGCATAGTACTCCTCGACCGCGTTGTTCGCCGACTGGAGCGCGTTGAGTCCGGAGACGATCTTAGCGGCATTTTCGTCATTGTCCGCGGCAAAGCCCATGAGCGCGCCGGAGAGTTCCTGCCGCAGCTCGTTCGCGAGAGCGGCCTTGTCCGCGTCGTTCGCGCCCGCGGCGGTCAGGCGGCTGTGGTAGCTGTCCAGCTTCTGCAGGAACTCGATCACCGGTCCCGCGCCGGGTATGGCCTTGCCGAACATCATCATCTCGAGGTCGACCGCGGCCTTGGCTAGATCGTCGAGGCAGGGCGAGAGCTTGTTCGAGACGCCGCCGTTGCAGCCGTCCTCGAACACCCAGAAGTCGCCGCCGTTCATCCCGGGCGGGATGTTGAGCTTCTGCTCCACGCCGCGCGAAGGCTCGTTGGAGCTCTCGCCTCCAGCGGTTTTTATGCCCGGCGGCGCGGTGAAGCTCGGACAGTTGTCGCCGTACGAGACCTGCCGTCCGGTCATCACGTAGCGATCGACGATGCAGACGTACGAGTAGGAGTACTTCGCGTAGCCCGTGCAGGGGTTTCCGTCGGACTCGTCGTCGTTGAGCGGACCCGCATGCGACGACGACGTGCCGCTTCCGGCGCGTCCGCCGTGCTGCCGGACCTTCATGCCGGGTCCGCCATACGCGCCGCCGATGAACTCCGGGTACGAAGGCATCTGTCCGCCGCCACCGCCGCTTCCGCCGGGTTCGTCGCCGATGATGTCGGATATCTCACTGTGGGGCTTTCCGCCGGACGTCTCGCCCGTGTGCCCCGGATCGTCGAGATAGTCCTGGTAGTCCTGCTCCACCGTGTACGGAAGGCGATGCAGCACGACCGGCACCGCGCGCGCTGCTCCCGCCGCGAGCGAGAAGCTCCCCGCCGGATAGACCCACACGTAGCCGTACAGCTCGGGCAGGTCGAGCGAGACGTTGTCGGCGCGAATGAGCCCGAGGTTCGTGAACACGGCCTTCGTCGCATAGCTCTCGCCAGGCTGGAGCTTCGGAATCTTCTCCATGAAGTCCATCTTCACGACCGGCACCGGAACGGATGTCTCGAAATCAAGGACGAGGTCGACCTGGTACTGGTCTTCGATCTCCGTACGCGCGACGGTCCAGTTCGCCGTGATCGCCTGGTACTGGAGGAACGCCGTCACCTTCGTCGTGCGTCCGGGATTCACTTCTACAGCCGCCGCGTAGTTCCCGTGCTTCGGCGCGGTGACCACGAGCTGGTACGTGCCCTCCGGGATTTCGTCCGCGGCGAAGATTCCGTCCTCGCCGCTCTCCCCTTCCGCGACGACAGCGCCGGTGTAGGGGTTCGTGATCTTCACGTGCGCGCCTGCAAGATGAGGCGCGGACTCGAGGTTGTACGTCGCATCGTCCACGCAGTCGATCCTGATTCCGCCCGTCTCCTCGCTCACCGCCATGAACGTCATCGGGATCGTCAGGAACGTCTGCTCCTCGTCCTCGCCCTTGTTCCGTCCGTTCACCGAGAGGCGTCCCGAGAAGTTTCGGTTGAGCTCGATGTCGTCGCCTGGCGAAAGCTCGAGCGTTACCGTGGCGGACTGGTTGTTCGTGAGCGAAGCCGTCTCCACGCCGCCGACGACGCGCAGCCATTCGACGTCCGGCGAAATGACGCGGACATCCACCGCCTCGCCGTAGCCGAGGTTCGTCAGATCGAACGACACGGTCCGCGTCTTGCCCTTCGTCATCGTCGCGGAAATCGACGCGGGGGAGCTCTCGAAGTGCGCCTTCTTCGCCTGCGAGTAGAAATAGACGGGAATCGTCAGCACCGCGCCCTCCGCGCTCGAGAGGCGGACCGCGAACTTCTCGTAGTTTCTGCCCGCGGTCGCCTTCACCGCCGAGAACACGCACTTGAGCTCAATGAACGCACCTGCCGCGAGCGTGCCGTCCGCGGGAAGTCCGGCAAACTCCAGCGCGCAGCTCTCCGGCATCCCGACCGCCTCCACCGCAACGCCCGTGAGCGCGATGGCGCACGGATTGCGCACGCGCGCCGCGGCGTTCGTCACGACGTCGCCGAGCGTCAGGTCCTCGACATAACGCGAATCGGGGAGCCCACCGAGCGCGAAGCCAGCGACGTCGCACGTCGCCTGGACCGCCGCGGCGCCGATTCCCGGATAGCTCGCGCCGACCTCGAAGCGCCCGGCCTCGCCGGACATCGGCGTGTAGCTCGCGGCGAACTCGCCTTCGTCGTCCGTCGTCGCCGTGAGCGTGCGGCGCAGTCCGCCGGAGACGAGATACACCTCGACATCGACGTTCGCCGCGCGCGTGACGCCGTCCGGCTTCACCGCGACGCCCGACACGGTTATCTTCTCGCCCGTTCCGTACACAGCCTTGTCGCATGCGACGTCAGTCGTCACGTACGCGGGGCTGACCGTCACCGCGTCGCTCCACGCCGAGTTGTTCGCGGCGTCCAGCTCGACGATCGTCCCGTCCGGATCGGCCACAACCGCGATCCTTCCGTTCCCCGCCGATTCCGGCGCGGGCACCTCGCAGACGACGTGCAGCGGCGCGTTCGTCGCGACGCCCTCCTCGGTCACGCCGGAGAGGACCATATCCTTCGCGGCGTAGCGCCACGTGTTCGTGCCGTCTACCCAGTAAACCGCATACGGCACGCCGCCGGCGCGGTTCCTAAAGCCGATGTTCACAAGGTCAAACTCGAGTTCGATCGTCTCGCCCGCGATGATGCTGGCTTCGGCCGGGCGAATGTTGCGGACCGCGAAATCCGGCAGGTTCTGGTCGGTTACGAGAATCCAGGTCGAGCCGGTAGCAAAGCCCGGCGCGTCCGCATAGACCGATACGACTTTGGAACCGTCCTCCGCGTCGTCGTCGAGCGTCCGTATCACGGCCGTCGCGGAATTCGCCCCCGCGGGAATGGTCACTGTCGCGGGCAGCGAGATCTCCGAGGCGCCGTCGTGCGAAAGCGCAACCACGACGTCCTGGGCGACGCTCGCCGTGTTTGCGCGGATCGTCAGCACGCCCGCCTCGGCGAGCCCCTCGCGCATCGTCGTCGGCTCCGCCGTGACGAAGAGCGCCGGGCCGTCGTCGTCCGCGATCTCCAGCGTCGCCTCGAGCGCGCCGGCGTCGTCCTGCGGACGCCACGAGCAGCCGCACGAGTCAATGCGGATAGCCGCCGAAATGGTCACGACCCTTCCGCCGCCCGGCTCCATCTCCGCATTGTCGACGACGCCAATCGCGAAGCGGACGGACCGCGTGTTCGCCGGGATCGTCACGGAGGACGGCATGATGAGCGCGCCTTCCTCGCTCGCCGTCAGGAACACCGTGATCGCCTTCTTGAGCTTCTCCGCGTCGTCGTCCGTCCGCGCGAGAACGGCATACACCGCGTTCAGCCCCGCGCCCTCCGAGACCGCCTCCGGCGAGAGCGTGAGCGACACGCCCGGAATGTCGTCGTCCTCCAGCGTGAAGTCGTACTGCGCGCTCGCGTAGCCGCTTGCGGACGCGCGAAGGCTCAGCGCCGCCGCAAGCTCGCTCGACGTGTCGTTCACCGACGCGAGCGTGAACTCGGCGTATTCCTCGCCCGCCGCGATTGTGATGGAGGACGGATACGCGAACTGCGACGAGCTGACGCCGCCGAGGTAGACCGTAAGCGGCTTGGCTGAAACGGATGCCGGACGCCGCACGCGCACCGTGAGGTTCGTGCCTTCCGTGAACGCGCCGCCGGTCGCGCCGACGATCTCGAGCGTCAGCTGCGGAACTTCGTCGTCGACAATCGTCAGAGGCTTCGCAACGGCGGTGAATCCGTCTGCGTTTGCGGAGAGGATGACGGCGCGATCACCATCAACCGCCGCGTTGTCCGCGACCTTGACGTGAAACCCGGCCGTTGCGCTGCCGGCGTTTATCGTGACCGTCTGCGGCATGTTCGTGACCTCCGCCGCCGCGTCACCGGAAACCGCGAGAGATACGGAGAGCGCCGCATCCCTTGCGCCGCTGCGACGGACCTCGCCCCAGATCGAGCCGCCCTCGCGCACGCTCTCGGCGAGCGAAACCGCAAGCTTGCCGGCGAGCGTCGCCGCTTCGCTTATTCCCTCGTGGCCGCATTCGTTCTTCTGGATCAGCTCGCCGTCCGCATCGAGCCGGACGAGCGCACGGACTTCGCCCGAGAGTTCGATCGTATCGGGAATCGTGACGGTGAACGCGCGCTCGACCGCCGCGTTCGTCGAAAGCCCTTCCGTCGCACGCCAGCTCTGGAGACGCACCGCGCCGGTCGCGTTCGTGAGCCAGAGCTGCTCCGTCCAGGGCGCGGACGCCGCGCCGTCGCCGCGGTTGGTGACGACGTAGGCAAGCTCAACCTCCGCGCCGGGAACAAGCGTCGCGGGAAGCGCGATCTCCTCGACCGCGAGGTCGGGTAGGTTCACTTCGGTACGCCCCTCCACCTCGCAGATGCCGATGTCGGGGCAGATGCCGCGCGCGTTCGGAACGCCGACGGCGACGACGTTCGTCGAGGCCATACGCACGGAGCCGAAGTAGTCCGTCTCCGGCGCCCATTCGCCGCTCCCCGCGTCCACCGCCGGCGAATCCGCCGCGATGCGGTAGAACGTGTCCGCCAGGAACTTCGGGTCGCCCGCGAGGTTGCCGTATCCGTAGTTCGCCGCGGTGTATCGGCACGGGGCGTCGAAGAGGCTGCGGCGGAATCCGCCGCGCGTCCCGGCGTCGCCGCAGTTCGCGACGATCGTGTTGTACGCGATTGCGCGGTCGCTGTCGAGCGCCGTCCCGCATGCGTCGACCACGCAGTTCACGAGGCGGATGTCGCCGTTCCAGTTCGCGGAGGCGACGCCGGAGGCGCTTGTGCGCAGGACGGTGTTCGTCGCGTAGACGTACGTGCCCGCGAGCGCGCCGCCCGCGGAATCCTGCACGGTCACGCGGTCCAGCGCGATGCGCGCGCCGTAGCCGTAGATCGCGCCCGAAGAGCCGCCGCCGCATTCCACCGTCGCGCAGCGGAGGCTGATCCGTCCGCTGTCGCCGCCGATGAACGCCCAGTCGCCGGCCGACTTCGCCGCGGCGGCGGACGTGAAGAGAACGGGATTGTCGGGCGTTCCAGCCGCATCGATCGTACCGCCGTTCTCCACCGCGAGCGACGCGCCTTCGGCGAAGCGCACCTCCGCGCCCGGCTCGATCGTGAGGACGGTCGAGGAGCCGCGCACCTTCAGCGGCGCGAGGATCTGGTACGGAACGCCAGCGTGCCAGGTGACGGACGCGTTGATCGCGCCGGACTGTCCGACCGTTCCGTCGTCCATCAGCGTCACGACGCTCCAGCTGTTCCACGGATACTGCGTGGCGTCATATCCCGTCGCGCCCTCGTGGATGTAGAACACCGCGTCCGAGGGGATGTACTCGAAGGCCACGCTTCCGATTGCCGGGGCCACATCCGCCTCGAACACGACGCTCTTCAGCGCATAGCACCGGTAGAACGCATAGCGGCCGATGTTCGTCACGGTCGAGGGGATGACGATCGAAAGGAGGCTGGCGTCGTCGCCAAACGCCCACTCGCCGAGGTCCCCGAGACTCCCATCGTCGGCCAGCTCGACCGCGTGCAGGCTTTTGCAGTTGTTGAAGGCATTGTTCGCCAACGAAGACACGCCGGAAATCGTCACGTTCTGGACGGCCTTGCCGTCGAACCCGGAGACCGTCGTGTTCCCATTGCCGAGGATGGCGAGCGACACCCAGTTCGTCTGGCCGCTGAACACTCCCCCGTTGATCGTCCCGTCGTTGCCGTGCCAGACCACATCGCGGATCGAGTTGCAGTTTCCGAACGCCCCGTCGCCGATGCTCGTCACGCTTGCCGGAATCTCGACCCGCAGAAGACTAAGGCAGGAGTCGAACACATTTGCCGCAATCGTCCTGACGGACGTCCCAATCGTCGCGTTCGTCAGTGCATAGCACCTGTAGAACGCATAGCGGCCGATGTTCGTCACGCTGTTGGGGATGTCGACCGAAAGGAGACTGGCATCGTTGCCAAACGCCCACTCGGCGAGGTCCCCGAGCCTCCCGTCGTCGGCCAGCTCGACCGCGCGCAGGCTGGCGCAGCCGCTGAACGCCTCGGTTTCAAGCGCGCGCACTCCGGAGACCGTCACGTTCTGGACGGCCTTGCTGTTGAAGCCCCGCACACGCGTGTTCCCGTTGCCGAGGATGGCGAGCGACACCCAGTTCGTCTGGCCGTCGAACACGCCGCCGTTGATCGTCCCGTCGTTGCCGTGCCAGACCACCTCGCGGATCGACTCGCAGTTTCCGAACGCCCCGCTGCCGACGCTCGTCACGCTCGCCGGGATCTCGACCCGCAGAAGGCTGTGGCATTGGCCGAACACATTTGCCGCAATCGTCCTGACGGACGTCCCAATCGTCGCGTTCGTCAGCGCATAGCACCGGTAGAACGCATAGCGGCCGATGTTCGTCACGCTGTTGGGGATGCCGACCGAAAGGAGACTGGCATCGTCGCCAAACGCCCACTCGCCGAGGTCCCCGAGCCGCCCGTCGTCGGCCAGCTCGACCGCGCGCAGGCTGGCGCAGCCGCTGAACGCCTCGGTTTCAAGCGCGCGCACGCCGGAGACCGTCACGGTCTGGACGGCCTTGCCGTTGAAGCCCGAAACCCTTGTCTTCCCATTGCCGCGTATGACAAGCGACGTCAGGCTCGTCTGTCCGCCGAGCATTCCGCCGTTGACGGCTTCCACGCCTGGGCCAACTGTCAGGCTCGTAATGGCCCGACAGTTGTAGAATGCGCTGTTCTCGATGTTTGTGACGCTGTCGGGGATGACGACGCTCGTGAGGTTAGTGCAGCCGTAGAACGCATTAGCCTTGATCACCTTCACGCGCGAAGCCGCACCGAAGCACGGGATCTCGGAAAACGCGCAGTCCTGGAACGCATAGCTGCCGATCTCCTCCAGCAAGTCGTCCTCGAACACGATGTCCTCGAGATTTGGATAGTTTTTGAAACAGTAGCTTCCGAGGCTCTTGACTCCGCTGATCCTGACGTGGCGCGGGCGCTGGAGAGAACCGTCATATGAACGGTCAAGCCGAGTCCGCCCGTTGCCGGAGATGACGAGCGTGTCGAAATCCACCGACTGTTCCGGGAACATGCCGAGGTCAATCACGTCCGCCTGCGCGAGGATGACCGCGTTCGTAATCCCGGAGCAGGAGTGGAACACGTTGTTGGCGAGGTTCGTGATGGTGGCGGGGATAAGGATGCTCTTAATCCAATTCCTACTGCTGAACGCGGACGAGCCGACGGCCGTCACGGTATAGCTCGTTCCCTCCGCCGACACGGTTGACGGCAGCACAAGGTCTGCCGGCCCCTCGCCGGAGTACCCCGTCAATGTGGCCTCGCCGTTCTTGACGACGAACCGCCAGTTCCCATCATACACGTCCGCCTGCAACGCGAAGCAGGTCATGATTGAAGCAAATGCCACGACTGTTTTACACATAATAAATAATTATATCACAAATTGCCGATTCCCGCCCCACCGGAAAGTGGCAACGGAAACGAGTAACGCCCGACTCCTGCGGTCAGAGCTTGACGGGGGTCGGAACGGCAACGACATCCATTACGTAAATTTGGCGGGAGCCTTCGTGCACCGAATTGAAGCCCAGCTGCTTTCCGTCGGGACGCCACCTCGGGTGCAGGTCGCAGCGACAGTAGATGTCGCGATAGGGCTCGGGCACGAAGAAGTCGCCTATGCTTTTCACCGCGCTGTCGGCAAGACGCACCATCTTCCAGTGGCGGCAGAAGCCCTTGTCCCAGTAGCCGTCGCCGGACATGAAGTCGCCGTCTGGCGTATAGATGCAGTGGCCGTCGAAGTTCATATCGTCGCCGCCCACCTGGCGAGCCTTCTCCTCCTCGCCGACGGCGAATTCGACGTGCGTATAGACACGGTTCTGCCAATTGCATGTCACGATCATAGTCGCCGCGTCGCGCGGCGAAAGGTTAGGCCGCCAGTTGAAGTGCGAAGAGCCCCAGCCGTCCGGGAAGCAGCGGCGAATGTTCGAGCCGTCGGCGTTGCAAGTGAACGCGGTCGTCTGCCAGTTGACGCCCTTGAACTTCTTCACGCCCTCCATCGACCTTTCGACCGAGCGCGAAAGGAAGTAGACGCGCTTGAAGTCCTTGGAAATCACGGTGTGGCAGATGTAGCTAAGGCCGTTCGGGTCCTTCACCTCGGGAACCATGCCCTTGACATCGGCGCACGAGACGATCAGCTTGGCCTCTCCGGTGCGCATGTTCACGTGCCAGAGCCCGTCGTCTTCGGGGAACACGACGCCCTTGCGCGGGTCCTGACCCTCTCCGCAATAGCCGTAGTCGGGCCGCGTGAGAAAGAGGCGCGCGTAGTTTATGGAAAGCCCCCATTCGCCGTTCTCCGCGACGGCGCTGACGGGAAACGGGAAGTGTCGTTCCTCTTTCGTCCGCCAGTTCATTACCACTGCGCAGAACTTGCCTTCGCGCACGTCGTTGAAGACGAACGTGTCCTTCGCCCACGGCAGCCAGTGCGCCATCGCCGCCTCCTGGAAGTTCCAGCACCGCGTTGTCGTTACCGGAATGAAGCGGTTTCCGTCCTCGGTATCGACGACGCCGAGCGTGCAGGGGCGTCCGTCGGGGAGCGTATCCTTGATGTCCGTCTCAAGCGCGAGCACGTACCGGTTGTCCGGGCTCCATGCGTTGATCCCGAAGTAGTTGGCGAGGAAATGGTCGTGAGGCCCCTTCGTGATCGCGCGTGCAGGCGAAAGCTTCGGGAATGGCTTCAAATCGTTGGCAAACCGATAAACGTGCGCACCGAACCCCTTGAAATCGTCTTCAAAGGCGCCGCCTGAAACAGTCACGCGCCTATTCTCCCAGGCAACTTTGCCATCGCCGTCAGGAACGGACGCAAAAATACGCGCCCGAACCTTTTCCGAAGAGGCATTGACGGCAAGCACATAAGTCATGCCGTGATGGTTCTTGACGAGAACGCTAACAGAAGGCCTTCCGTAACGATCGGTCTTTTCTCCATCGAGAATCTCCGGCACGGCCGGCTGCCGTGGCGTTCGCTCAAGAAGCACGGGCGACAGCGAGGCGATCCGTATCGACAAATTCGTCATGATGGCCCACGTCTCCTGAGACTGGAACGCGCCGGAATATCGCAGCCCGTGTTCGCGGTCGATCTGCCCTGCATAGTGGAACCATGTGATGCCGTTGCCACCATGTATAAGCGCCGCGAAACTCATCCCGTATATCTCATCGGCCGTCGGGAAACGATGCCAGAGCCGTCCGCCATGGAAAATCTGGAGAATCGGCCAAAGCGCCCTTGGCTTGCCGCCGCTGTACTTCGCGATGTCATCCTTCGCCTTCTCCATGTCGCGGATCACCCTTGCGACGCAAGGCCGGTCGGCCGCAGGGTTTTCGCTGAGCACATGATACAATTCCGGCATGAACACATCTGAGAAAGCCACATACGGCTGATAGCGCGACTTCACCTGGTCGCCGCCCGTCACATCAGCCTGACAGCTCAGGCGAGAACCGTCCAGCATATGCACGGCCTCGTCGCAATCCAGCAGTTCCGAAGGCTTGATGTGCATCGAGGTGTCGTCGCCCGTGTACCAGGCGAGGATGGACGGGTCTGCCTGCGACTTTTCGACAAGCCATGCATCGCCCTTTGCCGCCCCGAACGCATACGTCCAGCTCAGAAGCCCGTGCTTCCTCACCGCAGCCTGGAACTCCTCCCTGCGTCCGTGGGTGTATGAATGCACCAGGTTGAACCCTGCGGCCTTGAGATCGCCGACAGCCCGGTCGAAGTTCCATGCATTGAACTCAAGCAGCTTCACGCCATAGATCCCAATTGGGAAGAACGGTTTTCCGTTGACAAGCGTTACGCCATCGTCGCGAAGCCGCATGGCCGGCGTTTTCGGACGCTCCCCGATCAGAAACGTCTTGTGCGACACCGTCGCGTTGGCACCCTTGTCTTTTGCCGAGACGACAAGCGTGTTAATTCCCTTCGGCCACGCTTGCCCTGGCTTAAGCGTGAGCACGTTTCCGTTCCTGGCGAACGGCACGGCGGCCCTAGTCCCGGCATTGCTGACCGTCACCGCATTCCAGTCGATCTCGCCATCGTCCGCAATCTCATACTTCACCGTAAGGTTCGGATCGGGGGATGGACTTTCAAAACGGCTGTAGACGAGCGGCGGAGTGACGTCATAGACGATTTGCGGCGGAATCGCGCTTCCGCGCGGCACGGCCGTGAACACCGCATTGCGCACGATCACCTTTTCGCCCGGCGGCAGATTCGGACCGTCAACGCCAATCTCGACCGTGGCGGACGCAGCCTTTTCCGGCACCGCTCCGCTGAAGCGGAAGCGAACAAACCCGCCCTTGCGGAACGCCACGTCAAACGCACGCTTCGCGACTTTTTCACCGTTCGCGCCATACCACGTCACCGCACTTCCCCACGAATCGCTCGTGCCCGGCGTGAGCCAGTCTGCGTCCGCCTGTATTTCGAAATCGAAGGCGAACCCCGCAGTGCCGGGCGGGAGCGGCATCTTCCCGGAGACTATTTGCCAGGCCGTCTCGCATCGCGAAGTCAGAGCGCAGGTGACGACGAAATCATTCCCCTCGCCCGCATCGGCTCCTACGGCAACCTTCGTGTGCTTCTCGAAGTTCCTCTGGTTCCCAGACGGAAACGAAACCTTTACCACACCATCTTGTCGCGCCATAGCCTTGGCGGAGGCGGAATCAGCCAGCGACGCGAGAGACAAGGTCGCCAAGAATACGACAACACGGAACTTCATTTACGGCACCTCACAATTTTATCAGCGGAAGATAATCCGCATTCCACGCTCACGTCCGTAGATGATGCTCTTGCGGTCGGAGGAAAAGCGGAGATTCCAATTGGGAACGGCATTGATCAGCGCAGGCTCACCGACAAACGGCTTTTCGGACGTGGCTATCACAAAGCGACCGTTCACATCGCCAGCAGGCAGATTCGTTGCGTCAACCTCGATCGTTGCGCCGGCGTTGAAAACCGGCTCCACGCGGTAGAACTTCAGCTGACGCCCCGCCAACGCATCATCGGCCGAAAATGACAGCTTGCCGCCGATCGTGATGCGGTTGTTGCCGCTCTCAATCTCCCCGTATCCAGAAAGATCGGACACGGCCAAGTCGGCATTGCCGGGACTGAACTTACCGCCAGCCATAACCAGCGGCTGGTTCTGCGGGAACACATACCCATCGCCAACGATAAGCGTGCCGCCGCTCACCTTCGTAGCGCCTTCGTATGTGTTCGTCCCCTTGAGGACAAGCGTGCCGGCCCCCTTCTTCTCAAAGCCTCCGCTCTTGATTTCGCCAAGCGTGACGGCGCAGACCCAGTTCGTGTCGCCGCGCATCTGCATCACCTTTGCCGTCGTCGCGGGCGAGTAGTTTACGCCGGGCGAAGTGATGACGATCCTTGACGGCTTTCTGGTCACGTCGTCATAGTCCACGAACGCACTCGCGCCTTCTCCGCCGCCCGCATCTTCGATCACAACACGAAGAGCGCCAAGATGATTGGCCGAAAGGAAATTGGCGTCCGCAGGCAGCGCAATGGCCGTCACGGAATTGCCCGAAGGTTTCAGCAGATCGGTGTTCCAGTGCACGATCACGTCATCCTCCACGTTGATGGCCGCTCCGTCGCTGAACACCGTGCAGATGTCGGGATAGGATTCACACGTCACCGTGCGTCCACTTCTGGTCGTATCCCACGACATGAAAGCCTTGTAGTCCGTCGTTGTCGGTTTAGGCTTGATCAGGCGCAACTCGCCACCATTGAACGACAGGTAAGAGCGTGAATCCGGAAATTCAGAACGCAGGGACTCATACTGGAACCGGCAGACCCGCAGCACGCCGCCATGGTTGATGTTGACATATGTCTTGAAGCCATTGTGATTATGCATCCAGTTGAGCGGGCGGACACCGAAATCTGCAAACGAACCTTGCCCGTCAACCGTAAACACGCCAGAGCCGCCACTCCCGTTGTAGCCAAACCGCTTCAGCCCGGCCGTAGTGCTCCTGAACACACCGCCATCGCCGATATAAATGGTGGCGTTTCCGCCCTTGTGCCCCAAGATCAGTTCGCCGCCCAGCATTTCGGTAACGCCGCCTTTCTGCACCAGAAAACCTGTCGCCACAGGGCTGTAGGCAATTGACAGGTCTCCCGTGACCGTAAGGGTGGAATTCGTCGCATACCAGCAACCGTATGCACCGACGCCGCCCTTGCTCCCATTGCCATACCCAAGATACGTCCCCTCAGAGAGATAGGCCGTCGAAGACCTCTGGATCACGCCACCCTGTCCGTGCTTTCCGACGTGAGTGGCGTTTGAGACTACCGCGCCGTTGTCGATCGTCAGCGCGCCCCAGTAGTTCGGATAGGAGCTCGTCCAATCCAACGATGTGGCGTCGCCTACCATGATCCGCTTTTCAGGACTGCCGCAATAGACGGTTCGGCCGCTTATCTCCATCCGTGCAAGGATATTTGCCGCGAAGCTTGCGCAGATGCCGCTGTCGCCGCCGACATCAACCATACCGGCATCCTTGAACGCCAGATAGGCCGCATTTTGCGTGTCCCCGTAGTTGACCTTGACTCCGTTGCTGAAGGCGTGGTACAGTCCGCCTGTCACCACCATGTTTCCACGGTAGCAGGCAAGCGTCCCGAGATAGTGGTTGGCGTTCACCAGGTTGACCGTAAGATTTGGGCTCGATTTGCCGTTGAAGAGGGTGCTTACGTTGGTGATCGATCCGAAGAGATTGCAGGTGGCATCGGCTGTATCGCTAAAGATCTCGAATGATGTTCCGTCGCCTACAATCGGCCCACACCACTGCGAAGAGTTGCGAGCCTTGAATCTTGATGTGAACAAGGGCCTAAGCGTCCACGGCGAATCGAGATTCGGCGCGGTATAGGCCGACAACGTCGCATTGGACAGCGTGAACGTATTCGCCGCGCTGCCGCGGAAGGCCACCGTCGTATCGGCATTCTGCAGCGTTGCCGAGCCGCCAAGCTTGACGAAATGCCCTTCATGTCCGCTGACAACCTGAACACACCTGAACATATAGTCGTTGTTCATTCCGGTCAGCGTATGCCCGTTGAGGTAGAGCTTGCCATAGAACCCAACGCCGAACCGTCCCGTTCCGCCGATGGAGGCATCGCCCGTCAGATGGAGGACTCGTATAATGCTGTCGCCGTTTCCGCCGCCGTTGAATACAATTGCGCCTTTGCCGTCAGGCCCGTCGCCTTCGATCCCGACGTTGTACAGTGCATTGGCGGTCTGTCCATTAGAATTGAACGTTATGCGAATCTGCGCATTCGACGCGACGGAAACCGGGTGCTTGGTTGTGTCGCTGTTGTAGCTGCACGCTCTGATGGCATAGAAATTATCGAGCTGGAGAATGCCCTCGCGAACCTCTACAGAACCCATGAAGTCGGTGGATGAGGTTTGGGAGGATGCCGCAGTCAGGATCAGCGTGCCTTTGCCGATCTTGACGAACTTCGCGTAGGAGCTGGCGATTTTGTCCGCGTAGGTTTCGGTAACGCCATCGGCCACGTTCGCCACCAGCACCGTCGCATCCGACGGATCGGGACTAACCGATGCCGATGCCGTATGCCACGCAAACGCCATCGCCGCGACGGCAAGCGCCAACGGCCAGCTTAGTTTCATCATGTGCATTCCTTCACGAGCTGCTGTTGCCATGATTAGCTCCGTTCCATTTTATGTCGATGCTGGAAAATGTATCACAACGCAGATTTTACCTCAACCCCCACTTTAGTGGGGGATAGGAGTTTGGCGGATGAATATGATACAATTGCGTTACGAATGAAGCGCAAGCCGATGACATTGACCGTTGCATTCCTGTCCGTTCTGGCGTTCTGCTCGAATGGCGCGGAAACTACGCGCATCATCCGAGATGCGGCGGAGCTGACGGCAACGATGTGGGAAGGCAACAAAGATGTTCCATTTGACCTCACGGCGACCGTCATCCTGCCGTTGCGCGCTACGCAGAAACTCTATGCCGTAAAGGACGAAACAGGCACCGCAATCCTGAACAAGGGGGACGCAAAGGAATGTGCGCTTCAGCCAGGCGACCGAATCCATGTGACTGGAACCTGTAACTTCGACGCCATGTGCAAAACAATCGCCGTCCTTTCACATGGCGACATTCCCAGGCCCGAAGAAATCACCGCAACAGGGATAACCGAAGGACGATATGACAACCATTTCGTGCGCCTCATTGGGACGGTGCGCGACGCCTTCCGCGACGAAATCGATCCTCTCTGGGGTTTTCTCGTCCTTCAGAGCGGACATGAATCCGTCTACGCCTGCTTCCCGTCTTCCGACCCCGAAAAGGCGCTTCTGAACAACCTGATCGGCGCTGAAATCGCCATCATCGGACTATGCTCGACCAAAATCACCAAGCCAAGGCTCTTGTCTGGACGCTACATCTTCTTTTCCGAACGCGACGCAATAGCCGTGCTCCGCCCTGCGCCTGCCGATCCTTTCGATGTCCCCAGCCTTTATGAAACAAGCCACACGCACCATTCCATTGTCAGCGGAATGGACCGTCGCCGTGTCGCCGGCCGCGTAATTGCCGTATGGCACGGCGACCGCATGCTGTTGCGTACGCCAGACCAGCACATCGTACGCGTTGACCTTGCAGACCGCAATCCGCCTACGTATGGCACAAGCATCGAGGCTGTCGGAATTCCTGAAACCGACCTCTACAGGGTCAATCTCTCGCGGGCGATATGGCGCACGAACTCGATCCCCGAAGATGCGGAAGCGCCGCCGAAGGATGTCACGGCGAAGCAGCTCTTGACCGACTGGCGGGGGATGTCCGTAGTGCAAACCGAATATCATGGCCAAGCCATCCGCATCAAAGGCCTTGTGCGAAGCCTTCCCTCTCCGGAAGGCACATACAGCCGAATGGCTCTGGAATGCGGCAAATACATAATTCCCGTCGATGCAAACGCCTGCCCCCGGGCTCTCGATGGAATCGACATCGGATGCACGATAGAAGTCTCCGGGACCTGTCTCATCGAGATCGACAACTGGCGGCCGAATGCGCCATTCCCGCACGTGGAAGGACTCGCACTGGTCGTGCGCACGCCAACCGACGTACATGTAATTTCACATCCACCTTGGTGGACAAGCGGACGGCTGCTGTCCGTCATCGGAGCTCTCATGGCCGTACTGATCGGCGTTTTCGCGTGGAACAGGTCTTTGAACAAACTCGCGGAACGTCGCGGACGCGAACTTTTGCGCGAGCAGATCGAACATGTGAAGTCAGACCTCAAGGTCGAGGAACGAACCAGGCTCGCCGTGGAGCTGCATGACTCCCTGGCTCAAAGTCTTACCGGCGTTTCGATGGAGATCGAGGCGGCGAAAGAGCTGAAAGGAAACGCCCCGGCGGACATGCTTTCGCATCTCAATTTCGCCGCGCGAACGCTCATGTCTTGCCGAAACGAATTGAGAAACTGCCTGTGGGATCTCCGAAGCCAGGCCCTGGAAGAAAAGAGCATGGACAAGGCGATCGAACGCACTCTCCTTCCGTACGTCAACGATTCACGCATTGCGGTCAGGTTCGACATGCCGCGCACGCGGCTCTCGGACAACACGGCGCACATGCTTCTGTGCATCATACGCGAGCTCGTACTGAACGCCATACGTCACGGGAATGCATCCAGCATCCACGTCACTGGCGTTCTGGACGGCGGCGAATTGAAGTTTTCCGTGCAAGACAACGGCAGCGGATTCGACCCGGAAAACTATCCGGGGGTATTGCAGGGACACTTCGGGCTGCAAGGAATCCATGAACGGGTAGAGCAGCTGGGCGGCACGCTGAACATTGAAAGCGCCGCCGGTTCTGGCACACGAGTCGCAATATCGATAAAGGTTCCACACCAGAAATGAACGACAAGACGATAAAAGTGCTGATTGTCGACGACCACGCAATCTTGCGGATGGGCCTGGCATCGCTACTGAACACCAGGAAGGACATAAGGGTCATAGGCGACGCAAGCAATGGCGCGACGGCCGTATCCAAGACGGTCAAGCTGAATCCAGACGTGGTGATCGTCGATCTGATGATGCCCGGCATGGATGGCGTTGAGACCACAAAGAACATTCTTGCGGCCGCCCCGAACACGAAAGTGATGATACTGACCACCTTCGGAACTTCAGACGGCATAATCCACGCTCTTGAGGCAGGTGCCAAGGGAGCCATCATGAAAAACGTGGAATTTCCCGAACTTGTTGCCGCAATTCGTTCCATCGCCTCGGGCGACAAGGTCATATCGCCGGAGATTCAGCGCATACTGGAAAGCAACCCTCCCGTGCCCACGCTTTCGCCGCGGCAGACGGAGATATTGGAATCAATCGTGCGAGGGCTCTCCAACATCGAGATCGCAAAACAACTCGGGATCAGCCTCGACATGGTCAAGGAGCATGTGAGCGTCTTGTTCCTGAAAATAGGCGCGGCAACGCGCGCCGAAGCCGTCGCAATCGCCTTGCGCAAGCATCTGCTGAAGGCTTGACGACTTTACAGCCCTGCGCGCTCAGCCCTTCGGCCAGAACTTGTCGGCAAGCTTCGAAGGGATTCCCACCTCGGAGCGGTCGAAGTTGTCCGCAAGTATGCGCCAACCGAGGTTCAGCGCCTCTTCAAGCGGAATGTTGACCGAAAGGTCCATCATCTCCCGTTCGAAGTCGGCGCCGTACTTGAGGAGCTTGCGGTCCCACTCGGACATGCGGAATCCCATCGACTGCTTCTCGACGGTCTCCTTGTACTGGGCGTAGAGCTTGATCATCGCGTCCATGATGGTGCGGTGGTCCTCGCGCGTAGCCTTGTTGACCTGCTGCTTGAGCCGGGAGAGGGAGCCAAACGGCTCGATGCGCCCGCCCTTAAGGTAGAACTGGCCTTCGGTTATGTAGCCCGTGTTGTCCGGCACGGGGTGGGTCACGTCGTCGCCGGGCATCGTAGTCACGGCGAGGATGGTGATGGAGCCGGCGCCGTCGAAGTCGACCGCCTTCTCGTAGCGCGAGGCCAGCTGGGAGTAGAGGTCGCCGGGGTAGCCGCGGTTGGAGGGGATCTGCTCCATCGTGATGGCGATCTCCTTCATGGCGTCTGCGAACGAGGTCATGTCGGTGAGCAGCACCAGCACGTCCTTCCCGCCGAGCGCGAACTTCTCCGCCACGGCAAGCGACACGTCGGGCACGAGCACGCACTCCACCGTCGGGTCGGCGGCGGTATGGACGAACATCACCGTCTTTGCGAGCGCGCCGGACGCGTCCAGCGTGTTGCGCAGCTTCAGGTACTCGTCGTACTTGAGGCCCATGCCGCCGATCACGATGACGTCGGAGTCGGCCTGGAGGGCGATGCGAGCGAGAAGCTCGTTGTACGGCTCGCCTGCGCGGGCGAAGATCGGCAGCTTCTGCGACTTGACGAGCGAGTTGAAGAGGTCGATCATCGGGATGTTCGTGCGGACCATCTCGTGCGGCATTATGCGTTTCGCCGGGTTGACGGAAGGCTGTCCGATCGGCGAGGGGTCGCCCTCGACGGCAGGGCCGCCGTCGCGCGGCACGCACGCGCCGGTGAACACGCGGCCCAGCAGCGCGTCGGAGAACGGGACCTTCATCGTCTCGCCGAGGAACCGGACGCTGGCCGCGGTGTCGACGCCGCGCGCGCCGGCGAATATCTGAAGCGTGACGCTGGGACCGTCGAGCTTGATGACCTGGGCGAGGGAGATGCCTGCACGGGAGGCCACCTCGGCAATCTCGCCGTACCTGACGCCCTCGGCGCGCAGCGTCGCTACCGAACCCGACAGGGCGTCGATCCTGTGATAGACCTTGTTGTTGAACATGGAACGGATTATATCAAAAACTGCACGCCGGTTTCAATCGCCGCGGCGCAACTTTTTGCCCAAAAACAAGGCCGGATTTGATATAATTTCCGTCATGGCAAGTCAAACGAACCAAGCCTGGCGCTCATGGCTGATGATCGCGCTCGTGGCGGCCGCGTTCTTCACCATGTACAGGATGAACCCGGACCGTCCGAAGGTGCGCGAGATGACGCTGCTGGAGTTCTACGATGCGATGGACCACGGCAAGCTCGTCGAGCCCGTGACGCGCGTGTTCGACCGCGACGCCGGCGAAACCTACTTCTCCGGCGAGGTCGAGCTGGACGAGCTGGACGGCAAGGGCAACCCCAAGCGGGAGCGCTACCGCGTGGCCCTCGTCCCCGGCGAGAACGAAGGCACGATGGGCGACCTCCTCGACGGCAAGGTGAAGGTAATAGTCAAGGAGCAGAAGAGCGCACTCTCGCCGTTCGTCACGCAGCTCGTAGTCTTCTTCGGGCTCATGGCCCTGTTCTACTGGATCTTCTACCGGCGCGTCGGCGGCGGCGTGTTCGGAATGGGCAAGTCCAAGGCAAAGCTTCTCAACGGCAAGGAGGACAAGCTCAACCGCGTCACCTTCGCTGACGTCGCAGGCATCGACGAGGCGAAGGAGGAGGTGCAGGAGATCGTCGAGTTCCTGAAGACCCCCGCCGCCTTCAAGCGTCTCGGCGGGCGGATCCCGAAAGGCGTACTGCTCGTCGGTCCGCCCGGCACGGGCAAGACGCTGCTCGCGAAGGCGATAGCCGGCGAGGCGAAGGTGCCCTTCTTCGCCATGAGCGGCAGCGACTTCGAGGAGATGTTCGTCGGCGTCGGCGCCAGCCGCATGCGCGACATGTTCGCGGAAGCGAAGCGCCGTGCGCCGTGCATCGTGTTCATCGACGAGATCGACTCCATCGGCCAGAAGCGCACCGGCGCAGGGGCGATCGGCGGCAGCCACGCCTACGAGCAGACGCTCAACACGATGCTCGTGGAGATGGACGGCTTCGACGCCAACGAGGGCGTAATAGTTATCGCAGCGACGAACCGTCCGGACACGCTCGACGCGGCGCTCCTGAGGCCGGGCCGCTTCGACAGGCAGGTCGTGGTGGAGCTTCCTACGCTCAAGGGCCGCGAGGAGATACTGAAGCTCCACGGCGCGAAGATCAAGTTCGCCGGCGACGCCGACCTTACGCGCGTCGCCCGCGGCACGCCGGGATTCTCGGGCGCCGATCTCGCAAACCTCCTCAACGAGGCCGCGCTGCTCGCCGTGCGCAAGAAGCTCGACGGCGTCGACATGGCTACGCTCGACGAGGCGCGCGACAAGGTGATATGGGGACGCGAGCGCAAGTCCGCCGGGTATGCGCAGAAGGACCGCGAGACGACGGCCTGGCACGAGGCCGGCCACGCCCTCCTGCAGGTGATGCTGCCCGGCGCCGACCCGCTCCACAAGGTTACGATAATACCGCGCGGGCGAGCTCTCGGCGCAACGATGGCCCTGCCAGAGCGCGACGTGCTCGGCCACACGCGCAGCTACTTCCTTGCCGAGCTTCGCATATGCTGCGGCGGGCGCATCGCAGAGGAGATATTCACCGGCGACATCTCCACCGGCGCTTCGCAGGACATACGCCAGGCCACAGAGATCGCCCGCGACATGATCTGCCGCTACGGCATGAGCGAGCGCTTCGGGTTCCAGGCGTTCTACGAACGCAGCGAGTTCTCCGCCGAGCAGCTTCCGCCGGCGTTCAGCGAGGAGACGTCGCGCGAAATCGACCGCGAGGTGCGGCGTCTCGTCGACGAAGCGTACGCCGACGCCAAGAGCATCATCACCAAGAACCGCGACAAGCTCGAAATGCTGGCAAGGGCGCTCGTGGAGCGCGAGACGATGGACGGACGCGACGTCGAGGCCCTGATCGGCGTCTCCAAGGAGGAGAAGACGGATGCCTGACCTGTCGGCGATCGTCCAGATACTCATCCTCTACCTCGTCATCTACTCGATCCTGAAGGCGGCGAAGGGGTCGCGCTTCGGGCAGGTGCTGATGGGCGTCGGCATAATCGCCGCAGCCATGTTCGCCTTCACGTTCGTATTCCACTTCGACGTGCTGTCCCGGATAGTGCAGGCGCTGCTGGTATACCTCGCCATATCGACCGTAGTCATATTCCAGCCCGAGATCCGTCGCATCCTCGGCCAGGTAGGCGCGTTCAGCGCGTTCGAGCGCCCTAAACATTCCGCTGACGGCGCCGCTACGCCGGAGTTCATCACCGACACAGTGCTTTCGCTCGCCGACAGGCGGATCGGCGCCCTCCTGGCCTTCGAGCGAGGAATCTCCCTGAGGAGCTACGAGTCAACCGGGGTCGTGACCGACGCCATCTTCACGAAGGAGCTAATGGACTGCATCTTCACTCCGCCGCTCCCGCTCCACGACGGCGGAGTCACGATACGCAACGGGCGCGTCGCCGCCGCGCACTGCGTGTTCCCCGTGTCAAACAACCCCGACCTTGTCACCAGCGGAATGCGACACCGCGCCGCCGTCGGGCTCTCGGAAGAGACCGACGCGCTGGTGGTCGTCGTGTCCGAGGAGACTGGCGGCGTCGCCGTCGCCCACAACGGAAAGCTGATGCGCTATGACGACGCTCAGCGCCGCCAGTCGCTGGTGCGCTGGATCGCGAAAGCCATGCCTGGGGGCCGCCGTTCCGGCCGCATCGCGACCTGGCTCCGCAAGCGCATGCAAAGGAGGCCCGGCAAATGAACCTACTTCGGATCAAGGACGGCAACTGGGGGCTCAAGCTCCTGGCCCTGGTGCTGGCCATCGTAATCTATCACACGCTCAAGAACGACTCCGCTACCGGCGGACGCAACCATGACCAACAACTCTTCCAGCAACATCGCTGACGCCAGCCCGCGCCGCCGCATCTTCGCCTGGCTGCTGTTTCCGCTCGCGCTCTTTCCGCTGGCGGCGCTCCTGACGTACGACTGGCGGGCCATTCCCGCGCTCAACTCGCCGCCCGCCGCGTCCTCCAACTGGATTGGCGCCCTCGGCGACGGCTTCGCATACTACGGCTACCTCATCTTCGGCCTCGCCATCTGGATCGCGCCGCTCATGTGCATCGCTGCTGCGCTCTGCCTGGTGCACGGCCGCCGCACCCGGCTCGCCAGCCGCACCTTCTGGTCGGTCGTCCTGCTTTGCGCGACAGCCTGCCTCCTGCAAGTCGTCGGCAACCATGCCAACGGCGTTTCCGACGCCGCCCGGCGGATCAACCTCTCCGACGCCGGCGGCGCCGTCGGCTACCTGACGATGACGCGCCTGCTTTCGCCTCTCCTCAGCGACTTCGGCTCCGCAGTGCTGGCCGTAATCGTGCTGGCGGTCGCGCTCGTAGCCGCAGCCGGGACCCGCGAACTTGCGCAAGCGACCGCAGCAGTCTTCCACTGGGCTGCGGCGCGCAAGCCGCAGCCCGGGCCTGAAGACGAAGCGGCGGCGGCGGAAGAGGCCGCCAGGCTCGACGCCGCCATGAGGGCGCGCGAGGAAGCCGCACGGCAGCGCAAGGCTGAGAAGGAAGCGGCAAAGGCCGAAAAGATCCGCGCGAAGGAAGAGCGGCGCATGGCCAAGATCGCAGCCTCGCAACAGGCCGGCGATCGGGCGACGCCCGCGCCAGTCCAGCCCGCCGCCGCCTCCGACGACGGCAACGGGGGTGCAGAGGAGGACCGCGGACCATACGTGCTGCCGCCCCTATCCCTGCTCAACCCGCTGAAGAAGTCATCGGCGGACCACGGCGACGTCAAGGAAATGTCAAGCAGGCTCATCGACACGCTGAAGATATTCGGCATCGACGCCACGCTCGCATACACCGTGCAAGGGCCGGTCGTCACGAAGTACGCGCTCCGCCTCGCGCCCGGCATACGCTATTCGGCCGTCACGAACATTTCCGACAACCTGATGGGAGCCCTGCACGCCAAGTCGCTGCGCATCGAAGCCCCGATACCCGGCGAGGACTGCGTGGGCATCGAGGTGCCGAACAGGGCGCCGGCCGGCATATCGTTCCGCGAGATCGTGGAATCCGACGCTTGGAGGAACTTCAAGGGCGAGCTGCCGCTCCTCTTCGGCAAGGACGCCGCCGGCAACGAGCTAGTGGCCGACCTCGCCTCCATGCCGCACATGCTCGTTGCCGGCGCGACCGGGCAGGGCAAGTCGGTGTGCCTTAACGCCATCATCAACGGCCTCCTGATGACGAAGACCCCCGAGCAGCTCAAGCTCATCATGGTCGACCCGAAGAGCGTAGAGTTCGCCGCTTACGAGAAACTGCCACACCTTATCGTGCCGGTCATCACCGACAACAAGAAGGTCGTCTTCTCCCTGCACTGGGCCGTCGCCGAGATGGAGAAGCGGCTCAAGCTCTTCAAGCGCGCCAACGTCAAGAACATCTACGACTTCAACCACCGCCTCCAGTTCACGCAGACCGACATGTTCGGCAACGACACCGAAGTCGGCTCCGACATGCCGAAGACCGTCCCCTACATCATCATCATCATCGACGAGGTCGCAGACCTCATGGCCGCCGCCGGCAAGGAGGTAACGCCCGACATCTCCCGCCTGACCGCCAAGGCCCGCGCCGCCGGCATCCACCTCATACTTGCAACGCAGCGCCCAGACGCGAAGATCATCACCGGCACCATCAAGGCCAACATACCGGGACGCGTCGCGTTCAAGACCTCGCAGGCTATCGACTCGCGCACGATCCTCGACGACGCCGGCGCCGAAAACCTCATCGGGCGCGGCGACATGCTGTTCAAGGGCAAGGACGGCATACTCGTCCGCGCCCAGGGCGCGTGGATATCGGACCCGGAGATCTCCAACGTCGTGCGCTTCATCGAGCAGCACGCCGCCACACAGTTCGACGACCGCTTCACCAAGAAGCTCTCGTCGATCAAGGAGGAGGAGGTCGACATCTATGCCGAGACTGAGGATGAGGCCAAGGCCACCGCCGCGCAACAGCGCGCGCAGGTCAAGGCGGACGCAGAGGCGGACGACTTCAAGAAGGCCGTGGCGTGCATCATCAACACGCAAAGGGCGTCAACAAGCCACTTTCAGAGACAACTGGGCTGGGGCTACAACCACGCGGCGAAGATACTCGACATGCTCACCGAACGCGGCATAGTAAGTCCGCCGTCCGGCATGGGCGCGCGCCAGATCGTGATGGACCAGGACCAGCTCGCCGCAATCCTCAGCGGAGGCGACGCAACGGACGCCGAGACGTCCGGCGAAGAGCCTTCACCAGACAATTCCAACCAACCCCAGGAGACCGACGCATGATCGAATTCGGCAAATCGCTCCGCCTCGCCCGCGAGGCAAAGGGCTACACCGTGGCCCAGCTGGCGGACATCACCCGCCTGGCCCCGAAGACGGTGCAGGAGCTGGAGTCCGAGAACTTCTCGCACATCGCCGCTCCAATCTACGGACGCGGGTTTGTGAAGCTCTACTGCGAGGCCGTCGGGCTCGAAGCCAAGCCGTTCGTAGAAGAGTTCATGGACATATACAACGGCGTGCACGACGTCAGCATCAAGGAGAGAAACGTCCGCCCTGCGGAACCGCCACCTCCTCCAAAGCCGGCGCCTGAGCCGCCGCCAGCCGACAAGACCGAGCCTGAGCCGGTGACAGCGCCTGAGCCGCCACCGCTAATACTGGACTCGCCGAGACTCTCCGCCGCCACGCGGATGGAACCTGCGTCAACTCAGCCGCCAGCTTCGGAGCCGCAGCCCTCCGCGCCGCTTTCACGCTACGCCGCGCCCGTGCGGCCGGAAAGCGCACCTCCTGCTCTTTCCCCGGCGGTCTGGCGCATAGGCGTGCTGGCCGCCGCAACGCTGCTGATCCTATGGGCTCTCGCCATCGGAGTCCGTGCGCTCTACCGCGCAACCTCCGGGGAGGCCGAGCCTCCGGCGGAAACGGTTGAAACCGTCGCCGCCGAGCCTGAAAAGCCCACGGCCGCACCGAAGGCCGAAGCGACAAAAGCTCCGGATCCGGCCGCCAAACCCGCAGAAGCGGAAAAAGCTCCGAGAACGCCGCAGAAGATTCCGTCGCTCTACTTGGATTGAACGACAGACAACAACCAAACCAGAAAGGAACAACAGAAAATGGAAGTAGTAGTCTGCAAGACGAAAGAAGAGGCGTCGAAGCTCGCCGCCGAAATGGTCACCGCGCAGGTGAAGAAGAACCCGAAGACCGTGCTCGGCCTCGCCACCGGCGCGACGCCAGTCCTCATGTACAACGAGATGGCAAAGGCCGTGAAGGCGAAGAAAGTCAGCTACAAGCAGGTCAAGAGCTGGAACCTCGACGAATACGTCGGGCTCGCCGGCACCCACGACCAGAGCTACCGCTACTTCATGAACGAGAACCTGTTCAAGAAGATCGACATCCAGATCAAGAACACGCACGTCCTCAACGGCCTCGCAAAGGACCTTGAGAAGGAATGCGCCGCCTACGAAAGGCAGATAAAGGCCGCGGGAGGAATCGACCTCCAGGTGCTGGGCATCGGCTCCGACGGGCACATCGCGTTCAACGAGCCGGGGACTTCGCTCAAGAGCCGCACCAGCTGCGTCTACCTTACGCCGTCGACGATAAAGGACAACGCCAGGCTCTTCTTCAAGGGCAAGGAGAAGGAAGTGCCGACCCGCGCGCTCTCCATGGGCGTCGGCACGATATGCGAAGCCAAGAAGATCGTCCTGCTCGCGTTCGGCGAGAACAAGCAGAACGCCGTCAAGGGGTGCGTGGAAGGCCCGATGACTCAGTTCTGCACGGCTTCTGCCCTTCAGGCCCACAACGACTGCTGGATATTCTGCGACGAAGCCGCCGCCAAGAAGCTGACGCTCAAGAAGTACTACGCCTGGCGCAGCGCCACCAAGCTCGGACTCTGACCATGGCCGCGTACACCAGCTTCCTCTGCACCTCCTGCCGCACCGAGATACAGGCCTCGCCCGACATGGTCGGCCTTGAGACCGAGTGTCCGGCTTGCGGCGCGAAGATCTGCATACCGGCGCCGGATTCCGACGGAGTCATACGCCATGCTGCGGATGACGAGGACCCCGAGACGATCGCGGCCATGAAATCACGCACCATACGCATTGAGCTCGGCGACGGGGACCTGTAGCCAGGCAGAACGCGGTCTATGAGCGGCAGGAAGAAAAAGCTCCGCGCCAGCCGCAAGAAAGGCAAGCGGCGAAGCCGGTCGAGGCGGATTTCGCTTCGCATCGGCTTTGCCGTTCTTGCCATCCTTGCCGCCTGGGGCGTTGGCGCCGAGTGGTTCGTGCACCACCCCCGCCAATGGATAGACGCCCAGCGCGAAAAGCTCCCGGCCCTCGTCACCGCTCCCCTTCTCTGGTTCGGCAACCCGCTGGCTGACCTCACCGACGCCGTCGGGTGGACCGGTCACGACGCCGTCTACGAATACGACACTGAGGCCCCGGCGGGGTCTACGATCTTCGCAGGCGCTCCTGTACGAACAGGCGCCCCAGCGCCGGACGACATCAAGGTCGTCGACCGGGGCGAATTCATGTTCGGCTGGTCGGACAGGCTCAGACACCCCGTCTGGTGCGCATACCACGTGACGAAGGACGCGAAATACACGATCCTGAAGCGTCCTGGGTTCGTGAAGGACCATGCGATTCCCGCCGCCCCAGCGTCCGCCGCCTACACGAAAAGCGGCTACGACCGGGGCCATCTCGCACCGAACCACGCGATCTCATCGCGCTACGGCGAGGAAGCGCAGAAAAAGACGTTCGTGATGTCCAACGTCGCCCCTCAGACGCCTGCGCTGAACCGCGGCGTATGGCGCGACGTCGAGCACCGCATAGCCGACTTCTGGACGGCCCGCTATGGCGAGATATGGGTCGTAGTCGGGTGCATACCGTCCGGCAACGAGACGATCAGCGGCACCGGAATCGATGTTCCCACGGCATTCTACCAGATCGTCATCGCGCAGGAGGGAATGGACGTGCGCGCTCTCGCCGTTCTCTTTCCGCAGCAGGTGCCCTGGCGCACCTGGGCAGCGCGTTACATCGTGACGATCGAAGAGCTCGAAAAGCTTACCGGTCTCGACTTCAACCCCGACCTGCCGGGCTTCATCCAACGTCCGCTCGAATCGGACCTTCCGTCGCGCCTCTGGCCCATACGGGCACGCGACATCTTCCGCCTGGTCGCCCTCTGGTTCAGCTGAGGGGACGCTACCAGACCAGCGCACCGAGCGCGTCGGAAAGGAGCCTGCCGGCGTTCGCGTCGCGCTCCGGCGAAGACGACGACCCGAGCACGATGACTATCGCCCGCTTGCCGCCGCGACGGCCGGTAAGCACTATAGACGAGCCGCCTGCGTCTATGTAGCCCGTCTTGAGGCCATCGACCGCCTCCGTCCCGTCCGGATTGATCACCTTGAGCTTGTTCTTGACCAGCAGGTTGTTGTGGTTCACGAACTTGAGCGGCTTGCCGTCGCCGTCCTTGACCTCCCCGATCTTGACGGAGGTGTACTTGAACACCTGCGGCATCGTCACCAGCAGCCGCGCGAGTTTCGCCTGGTCGCGGCACGTGGTCACGTTGAACGCCGTCGTAGCGTTCTGGCGCTTTGGCGGAAGCCCGTTCGGGTTGTAGTAGCGAGTGTGCGTCATGCCGAGCGCGGCGGCGCGCGCGTTCATGCGCGATACAAAAGCGTCGAGCGAACCCGCGGAGTTCACGCCTAGCGCAATCGCCGCGTCGTTTGCGCTCTTGACCATAAGGGCCATGAGAAGGTCGTCGACGGTCATCGACTGACCGACTCGAAGACCGACTACGCTGGGCTCGCAGCGGCATATCTCCGGCGTCGCCGTCACTCGCGAGCCCAGCTCGTACTTGCCGGCCTTCACGTCCTCCAACACGAGCAGGAGCGTCATAAGCTTGGTGACGCTGGCCGGATAAGCCTCGCGGTCCGCGTTGTCCTCGAACAGCACCTTGCCGCTCGCCGCGTCCACCGCCAGCGCCCCGACGTACGGAGAGCGCCTGTGCGGCGACTGCTGCACGGCACAGATCAGCAGCGAGGCTAGAAGTATGCGGATCACTTTACTGTCGTTCGGGTAACCTTCTGGAGAACCTTCCAGAGCGAAGCGGAATCCTTCGCGTCCAGCACGGCGCGGCGGTTCGCATCCTTCGCAAAAGCCTTGGAAAGCCCTGACATGAGCCTCAGGTAGAATGCAGAGACGGCCACGGGAATCGCCGACAGGAAGATGAAGTTCACCAGCTCGCCATCCCAATCGATACCCTTGCGTGAAACGCCCAGCGCCAGCGTAAGGCCGCCGCCCTCGACACCGCGCACGTGAGGGAACGCAAGACCGCCTTCCATTGCCGTGGAGAGGACGCTTTCGCGCTCCATGGCGGCGGCGATCAGGCTGTCGGCGCTGGAAATGAACTTCGCGCTCTCCATCTTCTCCGCGAGGCGGGCTATCGCATCTTCGCGCGTCCCGGCATCAAGGTCGGCTATCATGAGCTCCTCGGCGCTGAAGCGGGAGATGCCGGTCTTCGGATTGTCTCGGTCGGGAGCCTCGGCGGTATTTACCACCGCGTCATCGTCGGCGAACAGTATGCGCCCGCAGCTGGAGCAGGTCACAAGGTGCTGCGCTATGCGCACCTGCTGTCCGTGCGCAATGGGAACCTGCATGCCGCAGACGGCACAGCAGTTGTTAGTCATCGCCGAGATGACGATGTGATTCTTCTTGTAGAGGTTCTCATATATGCCGGCGACCTGCGGCTCGAGCTTCTTCTGCAGCGCCGCGATGGATTCGTTGAGCGAATCAAGGTGGCTGCCGTCCCCGGTCTGGTAGTGCTCGTCACGGGTAAGCACCAGCTCCTGAAGCTGGCGGAGTATGTTGATCTGGCTTTTCATCTATTGCCTTTCCGTATATATCCTTATCTTGTCAAGCGTCTCTGCCGACAGTATGTGCTCCATCAGGCAAGCGTCGCGGTCGGCGTTCTTGCGCGTGACGCCGAGCTTCATCAGGAAATCCCTTATCAGCGTATGGCGGCCGAGCACATGCTTGGCCAGTCGGCTGCCCTTTGACGTCAGTTCTATGTTGGCGTACGGCTCCTGGGTGACAAGCCCTAACTTCTTCAGCTCGCGGACAGCCTTAACCACGGACGGCATCTTGACGGAAAGCATGCGAGCGACGTCACGCACCTGCGCAGGTCTCCCTTCCGCGATCCTCACGTAAATCGCCTCCAGGTAGTCCTCAAGGCTCTGTGTCATGGCAGCCATGTTTCGCCTCACTTTCCAAACGGGCTCGTCTTCTTCATCAGATGCGCGAACTTGAGCGCCTCGATCGAGTCCTCGATCTGGAGCGGGAACGGTGCAGCCGTCCGAACGGTATCGTAGACATGCCGCCAGAACGCGTCTGGCCCATAAGGCTCTCCCGCAGGCAGGGTGATTTTCTCGGAAACTATCGGAAAATTCTCGTGGAGGTCGACCATCGGCGGCGTCCTAACCGACGAGCGGCGCCGCGGGAAGGAGAACGACGGGTCTATGGCAGTAAGCTCTCCTTCCGTAGCGCCTGGCTCAACCCTAAACACGCCTCTCTCTCCACGGATCTCAAAAGATGGCGAACGCAGGCCTGGGAGGCACCCGCCGTTGAACTCTATGTCGGCGGAAAGCTGGTCGCGGGTCTTCAGCATCAAATGCGCGTAGTCCTCGGCGTCGCCGAGCGAGGCGAGACGCTTGAGTTCGCTCCACATCTGCACCGGCGGCATCGGCAGGAGCTTTAGCGTCTGGAGCACGAGGTCTGTCATCGCGTAATACGCAGCGCCTCCGCCGAGCCGCTTCACGCACTGCCAGTCGTCGCGGCGAACGAAGTCTTCGCGGCGAACGCGAACCTGGTGTATGGGGCCGAGCCTGGCATCCGACATCATGGACTTGGCCAGCAGGAAGTCCGGCGCGAACAGTCCCCGCTGCAACACGATCAGGCGGTTGCGGGACTTCTGCGCCTGCCCGCGGAGCAACTGCGCTTCGTCGGGCGTAAGGGCCATAGGGGTTTCCAACAGCGTCCAGATGCCCTTCTTGAGCGCCATCATGCCGTGCCGCACGTGATCGACGGTGCAGGTGGCGATGTCGACCAGCTCGATGTCAGGCTCATCAAGCATGTCAGCGAACTGACGGAACATGCGGCAGTCGGGATAGTCTCGCGCGACGATGTCTCGGCGGTCCTTTATGAGATCGCACACCGCAACGACCTGAAACAGCTCCGGGTGCTGGCGGAACACCGGGTAGTGGTCGGAGAACATCGAACGGCCAAGCCCCATCAGGGCCACGCGAATCGGCGGACGCTGGTAGTCAACTGCGGTCATTCTTCACGATCTCCGTAATCGCGGCCAGGAACTGCGCGACGTCCTTGAACTGGCGGTAGACGCTGGCGAAGCGGATATAGGCGACCTCGTCGACCTTGTGCAGCTCGCCCATCACGTATTCGGCTATCTGCGCCGACGGCACCTCGTCGCCATCGAGCCGCGCCACGACGCGGTCGATGATCGAGCGTATCTGCTCGTCGGATATCTTGCGCTTGCCACAGGCCTGCCGTATCGCCCTGTCCAGCTTGGCGCGCTCGAACGTCTGCCGCGTGCCGTCGCGCTTGATCACCTGCAGCTCGTCGCGATCCACCTCTTCGTAGGTGGTGAAGCGATGCCCGCAACCGGCGCATTCGCGGCGACGGCGGATCGCGGCGCCGTCGCGCGCACTGCGCGAATCCAGCACCCTGTCGTCGTCAACGCCGCACTTCGGACACTTCATGCAGCCTCCGCTACTTTCCGTTAGGGCACATCGTGCAGTGCCTGCAGTCCAGGTTGACGGGCAACGGCGGCGGCGCACCGTGTCTGCGGGCGTTCCACTCGCCAAGGCGGTTGATGAGCGCCAGCAATAGGCCGAGCGTCACGAATCCGCCCGCCGGCAGTATCGCCAGCGTGACAGGCCCGGGGTTCAGGCCCTTGAACGCAAGGGACCCCCAGACGGTCAGCGACCCGGCCCCGCATATCTCCCTCACCGCCGCCACCAGCGACAGCGCAAGGGTGAAGCCTATGCCGCTGCCAAGGCCGTCGGCCAGCGAGTCGATCACGCCGTTGCGGCTGGCAAACGCCTCGGCGCGGCCGAGTATGATGCAGTTCACGACAATCAGCGGTATGAATATCCCGAGGCTTGCGGAGAGATCAGGCAGATACGCCTTCATCAGCAGGTCCGTAGCCGTGACGAACGTCGCGATTATCACTATGTAGCACGGAATGTGGACGGCGCCGGGAATCACGCGGCGAAGCGCGCTCACAAGCCCGTTGGAACAGACGAGCACGAACGTCGCCGCCAGGCCCATGCCGAGCGCATTCTCAAGCGACGTGGTGACCGCAAGCGTCGGGCAGAGACCGAGCACCAGGCGAAACGTCGGGTTGTTCCTGAATATTCCATACCAGAATGCTGACCATGTTCTCATGCGCAGTATTATAACATCTAAAGCCAAGCCTGACAAGTGTCCATGTCACGCCGCCGCATTCAGCGCATCGGGATATTGGCAGCCGCAGCCTCTGCAATGACGTTCTGCGCCCCGCCCTGCTGTCCACGGGCGTCGGAAGCGCCTTTCGGCGGCACTAAAACATCCCGTTGATGCCCGCTACGGCCGCATCGCACAGCTTGGATGCGCCCTCGTGGCCGATCTGGCCGTTGTTCACGCCGCCGCCGTATCCGCGCGCCTCCTCGGCCGCCGGCGTCGGCACATAGCCGTAGGTACCGCCGCACTGTTCTACAACAAACGTCTGCTTCGCCCGGCTTCGCGCCTTGATGGACTGCCCATAGGCAAGGTACAGCTCAAACGGACATGTCGCGAACGCCACATCGCCAATGCGCGCCACATGCATCTCGAACGTCAGATCGGGGTTCGTCACCTGATCCTTGCCGCGCCGCACGATCGCCTTGTTGATCTCGCGATTGATGAAATCCATCTCCTTGTCGTCATACGGGCCAGGACCGCCCTTCGCCTCGTTCTTGTGCACGACAGCCAGAAACTCATCCCAAGCCGCCTTGTCGGGCTTCACCGCCCGAGCCGCCGCCAGCGCCTTCTCGGCCGCCGCCACCTGGGCCGCCGTCACCTTCCGGCGCGGCACCGTGACGGAGAGCTTCTCGTGCCTCAGCACGGGGGCCGTCTCCACCGCACGCGGCTTCGCCTCCGTGATGCACTTGACGAGCCTGTCGGAGAGAAGCGCACAGGTCTCTGCGTTCCATCCGTGGAACCCGTCGCTGTATCCGCGCACAAGATCACGCGGGCTCTGGCAGCCGGCCGCACCGATGAGGTAGAGCATGCGAAAGTTCTCGCCATATGTTTTTTTCAGTTTCTCGCGCGCCTCGCCCGCAATGTCCGAGGAGACCTGATACGTCGCCTCCATCACCTGCGCAGGGCAGGCGACGTTCGCGAACACACCGGTGTACTTTCCGTTCGCATCCACGGTAAAGAGCATCTCAACGCCATCGTCCTCGCTCTCCAGCATCCGCACGAAGTCGGGTCGCGCGGTGTCGCCGTACATCTGCGCGGAACCGTCGGCATAGAGCGCAAGCCTGCAGTGCCCGATGCGCGCCGAGCCGAAGGCGCGACGCACACCGCCCGGCTTGCGTCCGCGCCATGCCTCGACGAACGCCGCCGCCGCACGGTCCAGCGCAAAATCGGCGTACTCGTTCGGGCCCCAAACGTCTGGCTGCTTCCGCTCCATCTCTGCACCCTTCGGCGTGCCGGAATGTCTGATCGCCGGCGCACAGTGCGTATGGACACAGTTGATGAACACATGCTCAGGTGCGATCTCCGGGGCCAGCTCATGAACCCGGGCGCGTACGCGGTCTTGCCACGGACCCCACACGCACTCGTTGTCGATCGTCCCCATCAGGAAGTAGTCGGCGCCACGCTGGATCGCCGCCGCCACGAACTTGAGTCGCGTATGAATCGGATCCTTCGTGTCCGCCAACCGCTGGTAGTACTGGCCGTCCAACGGCACGCGTTTCGTGAGCGGCGGCGTCACGTCCGCCTCCGCCCAGCCGATGTTCAGGGCGTCGCCCGCGTCGGGGATCTCAACACCCGTCGAGAGAATCGCCGCCAGCGACAGACATGTAAGACTCAGACACATGGCTCTCTCCCCCCCCCTACCTGATTCCGAGTAAAGCCGAGACGGCATCGTGGTCTGACGGGAACTTCCCGTCTGGTCGGTCGGCGTGCGTATGGTGCCGCAGCACCCGAAAGGCGTCCGACACGAAAATATAATCGATCCGACGCGTCGCCGGTGGCTTGTAGCCGTGCGATGTGCAGACCGGCCCTGTGTGCGGCGTCTCGGTCAGGTCGAACGCGTCGCGCAGCACGCCCTTCGCCAGACGGATGGAATCGCCGAACTTGTGCTTCGGATCGAACGGCGACCACGGCACGATACCTCCGATCATCTCGTTCAGGTCGCCGGTCATGATCACATCCTCGCCGTCTGCCATAGCCTTCTTCGCCCTTTCAAGGACAAGCGCCATGCCCTTCGAGCGCGATTCCTGGCTCTTCCAGTCAGGATGCTGGCTGAACACCCGCATGAGGCGGCCCGTCGCCTTGTGCTTCAAGAGCGCCCACTGGCAGATGCGCACGCTCGACGATCCCCATGTGCGCGTTATGAAATCATCTGGCTTAGCCGAAAGCGCAAATCGCCCAGAGTCGATACGCTCAAAGAGTTCGGGGCGGTAGGCGATGGGGTTGGGGCCGTGATTGTCCGATCCATCCGCGAACGCATACTCCGGCAGCGCGGCAACAAGATCGGGCCACATGCTCTTCGTGACCTCCTGGAATCCGATCAGGTCGAACCGACCGTCACGTATGACCTTCACGACGCGCGGCAGGCGTTCCGGCCAGGCTTTGTCGCCCGTGTCCGTGATCTTGCCCCCTTCCGTGTCAATGCGGATGTTGAATGTGGCAACGCGGAACATGTGCGTGGGCGGTGGCGGCGGCTCAACGTACTCGATCATCGTGAAAGACTGCGGCGGCATCCGGAGCGCCAGCTCCGTCGGCGCGGACGGCCACATCGCGACTTCCGTGTACAGGCGCGCGCTGTCCGTCACATGCGTCACCAACTCCGGCGGAAACTGGCAACCTTTCGCGAGCTTCACCTTCACGATGCGGCCCGACGAATAGTTGTTGTCGTCGTCATAGCGCACGAGGAAGATGGCCCGCCGTCCGTCCTTGCCGCGCGCCGCCGTCACGTAGATGTCCGGAATATCAACGTCGGCCTTCACCGTCTGGCCATAGGTGGAGGCGAGCCTTCCCCAGGCGTAGATGGCGTAATACGGGCGAACTGGCTCAAGCGTTGTGTTGTCGAACATCCCGTTGAAGTGGGCGGTCGGCATGGCATCGTAATACATCAGCATGTCAACAGGCGCATTTTGGCAGGCCGCCATCGCCGCCGCAACAAACGCGCCGCCCTTCTGCGACGGGAGCGTCACTATGGAATGGTGGTAGTCTTCCTTCCAGCCCTTCACGTAGTTCCACTCGTTGAGAATGGATTCGGCCTTCCCGTAGCCGTACTTGGCCATCATCTCGCGCATCATCTTGGACTTATAGGCCATCGATTTCGGGTTACGCGCGTAGATGTGCCACGAGAAGAAGTCCATCGGCGTCTGATGCGCCTGCTGGTACGCAAGGAACTGCTCGCACCATTTCTCGATGCCAGCGGCGGCGGGGCCTCCGATCTTGATCGCGGGGAACTTACCCTTCAGGTGCTTCGCCACAACCTCGAAGAATTCGAAGAACTGCTCCGCAGTTCCGCCCCAGGTGCGGGGCGGGGCCTTGCGATTCCAGTCCACGTCCGCTTCGTTCCAAATCTCCCAATAGTGGATGTTCCACTGGAAGCCATTGGCCCACCCGTAGTTGTAGTGGCGGATCACGTGCTCGCAGATGCGCGCCCACTTCGCGAAATCCCTGGGCGGATAGACGTTATACTTCTTCACGGCGTGTTCGATGCGCTGCCCGAGCCGGTAGAACGGCTCCGTGCCGGCGGCGCGGATGTTTTTCAGATAGGCATCCGTCACCGCGAAGTCGTAGCTCTTCGGATCGTTCTCGTCCGCATCGAAATTCGGAAACACCGCCGAGATGTCAATGCAATGGTCACCGCCATAGACGATGTATTCCGAGGTGTCGTGCGTACGCGCATACGGAATATGCGCCGCCTTGAAGGTGGCGTAGTTTCCGTGCTGCGAGCCGAGCGACGTGCCGTCAAGCCCGACCGGCCCGTTGTTCACGGCGTTCATCGGCTTCACCGGACCGCAATCCACCGCGAAATCGACCATGACAGTCGCATCGGCGGGCCGTTCCTTAGATGATGTCATGTTCAGGTTCTCGGCATCCGCAAACGCGCCGCCAGACATCAAAACCGCCATCAACAGGATGGACGCCATCTGACTTCTTTCTGTTTTCATTTCCATTATTGTGCAAGAGCACGTCCAGGGTTATGTCGCTATGCGTCAAGCGCGTCGGCGAGCTGATCCATCCCGGCGCAATTGAAGCGGAAGCAACCCTCCGTCTTGCACTCCATCCAGGACGCCATCAGGAACCCTTTCAACCGCTCCGGATCCACGTTCGCACGACAGAACTTCACCAACTCGGCTGCGCAGTCGCTATTCTCGGTGCGCCCTGACTTCTTCAGTTTCTCCGAGACCCAGTTCGTCGGCATCGCCACGATGTCGAACCCGGCCCGGCTCAGCTCAATGAAGTTCCGGAGTCTTGGCTGGTAGCGTTTATCCATCTTCTCGATCACGTACCCCTGCACGTCCTCGTTGTAGTAGCCGACGCACTGGAGCACGCTCTTCGGGCATTTCTGCACATATTCCGGATGGCTCCATGCGTAGCTGGTGAACATCCACGGCCTTACGCCGTGGCTCTCGACGGCGTTGAGAATCTTGTAGAGCGAATGCCACCACAGTTCGTTCTGCCGGCAATTGACGATCAGGCTCTTTCTCGCCCATTCCAGCGTTTCCTCGTCCATGCCGATGTGCATGAAGCGCGGCGTCTCGAAGATTTCGCACACGTCCTTGATCACGTCGAAGCACACACGGTAGTACGGCTCCGTCGCGATCATCCTGTGGTACTCCTTGAGCCACTGGTCATGGGTGGCGGAGAAGTTGAGCTTGGGGATCGGCTCCAGCCCCATCTTGCGGAGTCGCCGTACTTCGGCGCGCATCCTGTCTGGGCTCCAGCTGCCTTTCACGGCCAGCTCGGGATGGCTCGGATATTCAAGGAATTCGCCCAGATCCATCACCACCATGTTGTAGTTCCGCTTCTTCGCGTGGTCTATGGTGCGCTTCCAGATGTCCTCCGAAAAGTAGATTTCGTCGCGCGTGTAGCGTTTTCCTTCGATCTTCGGCTCGTCCGGCGCGCGCCATTCGCCCCACATGTTCATGCCCATGTGCAGCAGCACGGCGCGGATCTCGCCAGGTTTCAGCGCAAACGCCGACTTGCCGTCCGAAACCGTGGCGAAGGCAGGCGCCGCCGCAAACGCCGCCGAAGCGGCCAGAAAATCTTTTCGCGTCATTTCATGTGTCATTTCAATTCCTCCATTTAATGTTTTTAGCATGTCTATGCGATCTCACGCCCCCTGTTGCCGAACGAGTCACGGGGCGCGACCGTAAACTTCACAGATGTGCGCCAGTCGTCCGGCAGATCGGACTTTGCGAACGCGCATTCCACGGGCTTGACGTCTAAGCTGTCCGCCCAGAACTGTCCCTTGGAGAACGTCATAGTCTCCTTGAGGACCACGCCGCCCTTCCGGGCCGTCACCACATAGTCGTACGTGCGCGGCGTCTGCGCCGTCGCATGGGCGACGGGGAAGGAGACGACAACCGCATCCGTCGCTTTCTTAGCCTTGTTCACCACCGTCCGTTCCGAGATGGAAATCTTTGCTCCCTTCGCGAACTGCGGCGCAACCGCCTTCCGGGCGCGCACCTCCGTGCGGAGAGAACCGTCCGGACTCGGCAAGGGAATCACCCAGTCGGGCCCCAGCGGCAGGCCGTTGAGAAAGTCGCGCCGCTCCACCACGAACCGATCGGCATACAGTGTGCCGAACAGCCCCTGCCACGACTTGCAGACTTCGCCCGGCGGCATGAGCATGTCCGTGTCCGTCCCGTTGTTTCGACCGTTCTCGTGGCTTTTGCGCGTACAGCAGTAGTTGATGGACGGCACCTCAAGCGCCGTAAACTCTCCTTGCCAGAGATTGAGCTCGTCCACTGCATTCCGATGGCCATGACCGCAGATCGCCAGCACGTTCGGATATCTCTTCAGCACCTCCGTCGTCTTCCCGCTCTCCCAGCCCCGACAGGGATTGTCGCCGCCGACCGTCTCCCTGAACATCCGGTGCTGTACGAAGAAGAACGGCTTTGCCGGATTAAACTTCTGCCGGGCCATGAACGCTCCAAGGCCTGGAATCGTGTCGCCGTTGTCAGAGGCCTTGGTATGGAGCGGATGGTGCGCCAACACAAACCGATAGCCGCAGCATTCCTTCACCTGGATCGGCGCCCACTCCTCATGGAAGCACTCCTTCCAGAGACGGGCGGCGTTGCCGCCGGATGAGATGATTTCGTCCATCTCGCCCGGCACGATGCAGTGCGTTTTGGCCCAATGGTACTTGTGCATGTAACCACCCATGTCGTGGTCGCCGTAGATGAACAGCGGCACGATCGGCTTCCCGTCGGAGCGGCGATTGCCTGGAAACACCTTGAACCAGATCGCGGCAAGCTGCCTGAGCGCGGCGCCTGTGCCGTAGTCGGTCAAATCGCCCGCCACCAGAACGCCGTCCGCCTTGCGTTCGTCGAAATAGCGCAGGGCCGGTTCGTAGCAAAGGCAGTTCTGGAGGCGCTTGCCGTTTTCGCCCGTCTCAAAGTGAACGTCGGCAATCATACCGAGCCGCATCAGCGGTTGCCCTCCATTCGCAACGGCAAAGGCAGACATCGGCCCCGTGGCGGCGAACGCCGCCGATACACCCAAGAACTCTTTCCGTGTCATGCTCTCCTCTCCTTTCTGCGAAGCTGGTTCAGTGACTCCACTTGGACCCTTTGTACATCCCGGGCATGTTGACAATCGGCGGATGCTGGTTGTCGGGATAGGGATCGTCTCCTCCGTCATCTTCGGGGTAAAGGTGCCGGCGTAGTTCGACCATGGCGTCCTGAGCCGTTTTCACCATCTTGAGCGTGTCGGCGGAGGCGTAGCGGTGACTTTGCGCCTCGTAGCCACCGGCCGCCATGAGATTCATCGGCGTCATGTAGCCGTGATAGCCCGTCGCGAGATAGGCAATGAAGGTGCGGGCGAATGGACTGTTCCACTTGATCTCCAAGCCAAGCTCGCAAACCACCTCGCCCGGCACACCGACAAAGCACACGTCGCCGATGGCGACAGCCTGCACGTCGAACGTTGCGGTATCGCATCCGTAGAAGTCGCGCCATCTTTTGCGCAGACGCGACTCGAAGGAACGGATCATGCCGCCGACGCGCGGCTTCTGGATGGCAAACCGCTCGTAGCAGCGCCCCATCGACTTAGGCCTTCCTTGACGACATTCATTATATCACACTTTTCTCCCGTCTGTATATAAAACGCAAAAAATTTTCATCCGATCTTGCCATTAATGCGCCTAACGAGGTTCCAGCATGATGGAGCGGAAGGCGGCGATTTCGTCCGCCGTCACGCCGCAGTCGAGCAGATAGAGTTCAATGCGCCTGTTCCAGCTGTCGCCTTCATTTCCGTATTTCCCGAAGCCGTCGTTGAAATGAGATTCCCTGCACCAGAATTTCGGATCGGGGTTGGCATCTGGGAGATTCGGATAGAAGGTCGATTCCCATTCCGTCTCAAGATCGTGCCGGCTCAAGCCAAGAACGCCCAGCATGACATAAACGAGCGAACCCGTGCGATCCGCGCCACCGATGCAGTGGACGTAGATCGGGTAGTTTGCCGGGCTGCAGAACACCCGGAAATTCTCCGCCATGACCTTCTTTCCATTCTCAGAGAAGATGGCGACATAGCATTGGGACGAGCGGTTGATGAACGTCACGCCCGGCCCAAGCGGAGACTCCTTCATGTCGGCGACCTCTCCCTTGGAGCGAAGGTCGAGATCGGTGCGGATGCCGATCGTCCGCGTCAGATAGTGGAGATCCTCCACCGTGAGGCAGTTGCGCCCTGGCGCATCGCCGGTCACGCTGTTTTCGTTGAGCGCCCGACCCCTGAAAACCTTCCCCTGCCGGACGCGGCGGCCATCCACCGTGTGCCAACCGCCAAGATCGCGGATGTTGCGCACATCCCCCTCAATCTCGATCCAACGCGGGGCGACGTCCTCCGTGCGGAACGCCGCAATCCCCGAACGGACGCTGTGCTGGCTCTCCTCGCATCCGCAACGCGGACCGCAGTTGAACTTGGCGCACCGCCTGCGAGCCGAAACCCGCCAGTAGTAGCGGCGCGCGATCTCCAGGTTCGCCCTAGGCACGACGTAAGACACCTCTTTCTGCCCCTGTTCTTTCTCGGCCTTGCCTGTGTCGCGTCCGCTGACCTTGTCGATCTTATTGACCCTGATGTACCAATCCCGTGCATCCGAGAGGTCGGGAGAAGTTCCGATCTCAACTTTCCACGGCCCCTTCTCCCCGGCGGTCGGCCGCCACTTCAGGACAAGCGGCTTGGCTTTCCGCCAGTACTTGTCATGGCGAATCACCTTCCCGTGAGCCCTGTCCTCCGCAAACAGCTTCAGCCGTTCGGCGAGCGTCTGCGGCGCCATGGCCTTCTTTTGCGCCTCCGGCACGAGCGCAACCTCCGCCCCGTCCACAGGCGCAAGGAGTTCGATCGCCGCCGGGCACGGCAAGGCTGCCGCAACCGCCATAAAGAGGAAGCCAAATACGCGCCCAGTCAAGGGAAATTTTGCACAAATCACCAACATACCGTCATTTCGCCTCTGCCGGACAGTACAGGCGGAAACCGATTGCCGGATTGGAGCTCCCGCCGCCAAAATAATACCGCGTACGTGAATGGCACATCGACCAGACGCTACCCCAGCCGCCGCCTCTCCCGACGCGATAGGAACTCGTTCCGCCGGAAAGCGTCTGGAGAGGGTTTTCAGGATTGATGTTCACAGCCCCCGCATATTTCGCAATGTCGGCATCCTCCTCATACCAGTCAAGACAGATCTCCCACACCCCGCCGTGCATATCATAGAGCCCCCAGGCGTTCGGCGCGTACGAGCCAACGGTCGGCGTGCCGCCCATGTCTGGCGTACAATCCGAATCCGGCTGGGTGGCGTTGCCACCCGTCGTCTGGCAGCGTCCGGGCATGTTGGTGTACGCGACAGCCCCCATATCGACGGCGCCGTTGTTCCAATGCCCTTCGCCGACACGTGCACGGCAGGCGTACTCCCATTGCGCCTCGGACGGCAGGTTGAACATCACGCCTGTCCGGCTGCGCAGATACCCGATATAGGACGTCGGGCAGGCGTTGGTCGCCGTGGCGTATGCCGATGAGCCGCCGGAGCCATCCACCGCGTTGTACTTGATGTTGTTGATGCGTACGCTTTCCTGCGGACGCATCGCGGCATATTGAACATTCGCGAAGTACGCCGGACAGTTGGCACCGGCAATCATGCGCCATTGCGCCTGCGTCACTTCGAAAACACCCATGTAGTAGTTGTCGGCAAGCGTCACGTAGTTGGTGGAATCCGTCCCGCCCATCGTCCACGTGACGCCCTTCGCCGGAATCTTGCGCATCACCACTGACGTGGTGCGGTAAATGGCATCGCCGAAAAGCCCTCCCGGCAGGAAATCGACACCAGGATAATAGCGCTTCGGCGTGACCGCCGCTGAGGCTGAGATGTCAACCACCATGTAGTCCGGCGGATCGTTCGTGGGCCACGCGGTTACGTTGAAAGACAACTCGTCCGCAGACGGACAATTCCCATCGGGCAGCCACGAGATAGTATGCTCGACATCCCCTTCCACGACCCGCCAGACGTCTCCACTCGCAGTGCAGATCAGCGCACCGCCTATCGAGACGTCGTTCGTCGTCACGTCCAGCGTCACCACCGCCGGGGCATCGGAAAGCGTGTATGATATCGTTACCGTGCGGTCGCCGCCCTGCGACGCCGATACGTTGCTTACGGAAACGCCGTCAGCCCGTGTCGCGAGCATCGCTGCGGCCAAAGCCGCTGCCAGCATCATGTTCTGTCTCATGTCGTCTCCTTACTGCCTTGGCAGTTCAATGAACGCAAATGCATTCGGATCCATGTCAATCTCCGCAGAACCGTCCGGGAAGACGGCAAGAGGAACCTCGGTATACCGGTTAAGGTCATCCGTCAGGTGGCATTTCGCTCCGGCCATCGAAAGCCCCGTCACCGAGATCCTAACAGTCTCGTTCTTGACGACGTTAGCGTCCAGCGTGTAACGCGCAAGGTAGATTCCCACCGAGCCGTCCGCACCTTTCGCCGCCGTCACCCAGAAGCCTGCGTCCTTGCGCCCGAGCGCAGCCTTCACCTGCGTGCCGAGGTCACGCATCTTCGCCCAGGCGTAAAGCGCATAGTAGCCTTTCGTGGGCCGTTGCGAATAGTAGTCGAAGATGCCGTTGTAGTGCGTGGGGATGCGCGCATCGTAATACATGAGCATGTCGGCGGACGAGTCCTGCATCGCGCTCATCACGCCTGCGTAGAACGCCGCCATCTTGAAGTTGTCGGGACCGGTCCTGATCCGTGCGGACGAGCGGAACTCGTCCCCGTACCAGCCCGTGATCCAGTCCCACTCGTTGAGAATAGACTCTGCGTTCCCGTAGCCATGCTTGTCGAGCAGCTTTTTCATGAACGTCGCCTTTGCCGGCACCTTCTCCACGCGATCGGCGTAGATGTGCCATGAGAAGAAGTCGATCGGCACCGCGTTCGTGGCGCAGTAGCCAAGGAAACGATCCGTCCAGTGCGGAACGCCCGCAACGGCAGGGCCTCCGATCTTCAGGTCGGGGAAAGTCGCCTTCAGGTGCTTCGCCACCGTCGCGTAGAACCTGAAAAAGCTCTCCGGCCGACCGTTCCAATAGCGCGGCTTGGCGCTCCAGTAGTTGGTCGGATTCGACCAGTAGCTCGCTGGACAGCCAAGATCGGCCTCGTTCCAGATCTCCCAGTACTTCACCTGAAACTGGTTCTTGAACGGGATCGGCTTTGTGGTCCAGCCCCATCCCTCATTGTAGTGCCGGATGATGTGCTCCGCTACACGCGCCCACTTTCCGAAATCCTTCGGCACGTCGGCGGAACCATATTGCTTAGGCCCCTGATCGGCGCTGTTGCCGAGCCGGAACATGATCTCCGTGCCCGCAAGGCGCGTCGAGTGGAGAATCCAGTCGGTGATCGTGAAGTCGTAGCTCTTCGGGTCGTTCTCGTCCGCGTTCCAGTCCGTGAAGATGCAGTTGATGTCCGCCGCGTGGTTGGGCGGCGAACCGGTGTTGCGTGCGTCGTGGATGCGCGCCATGGGAAAACGGCCGTTACGGTAGTGGACGAACCAGCCCGTGCGCTGCTCCTTGCGCTTGTTGGGGTCCAGGGCGAAGTTCGGGCCGTTGTTGACGGCGTTCATCGGCTTGATCGGCCCGATCTCAGCTGCAGGATCGACCGTGAGCGAAACGACGCTCGACGCCTCAACTTTGCCGCTGTCGTTCTGCACCGTCACCGCCGCAGCAGGCGGCTGCGCGACAGCCGCCGCCAGAACCAAACCGCATCCTATCATCACCATTTCAAGCCTCCCTTTCTTTTGTCTCTTACACTACTCTCCACCAATCGCTCCATACTAACAACTAACAACTAACAACTAACCACTAACAACTACTTCAGCCCCGCCCGGCAGACCACGCGAACGCCGTACCACGGATTGGAGGTGTTGCTAGGGCTGCTACTCCGCCCGGAAACACGGTTGTTAAACAACGCCGTGGCACCGCATCCGCCGCGCAGGGAAAACTCCGTGCTGGACAAGGTACAGTTCGTGCAGATCAACCCCCCGTATGCAGATATATCCGTGGAATGCCAGTCCAAGCACCATTCCCAAACGTTGCCATGCATGTCGTAAAGACCCCACGCATTTGGCGCATAGGAGCCAACGATAGCCGTGGCGCCGTCCTCATCAACAAGCACATCTGAATTGTTCAATCCGCCATTGTACTTGTTGCGCCCCAGCCTGTTGAGATTCGCGTCCTCTGCATCGGTCGTCACGAGAATGCCGCTGCCATCGTTCCAGCAACCGTCGTGGATGGCGCCGCCCGCCCGACAGGCGAACTCCCATTCTCCCTCTGTCGGCAGATCGAAATCGAGTTTCGTGAGCGATCTCAACTTGCCAAGGAACGTGCTGCCGCCCGGCGGATTCGGCCAGTCACCCTTGGAATTGTAGCGACAGTTCCCCCGCGAGATATGATTCATTGGGCGCATGGCACGCGCGCCCTCGTTGGTAAATGTGTTACCGTAAGGATAATTTGCCCCGACCAGCGACCACTGCGTCTGCGTAATGGGGAATACTCCAATGTAGTAGTCGTTCGTCAGCATCGCCGTGTGGGGGAATTCCTTCGAGGCGTTGCGCCCCGGCTCCATCACGGTTCCCATCGTCCACGGCACATTCCGCGCATGGATGCGACGCATCACCAGCATGGAGGTGCGGTAGCGCACGTTGCCAAGGATGCCCTGCGGCAGATACGTCTCGTCAGGATAGTATTCCGTTTCGCCGCCGTAAGACGCCAGAAGCGGCACCGCCATGTAATCGGGCGTGTCGTCCATCGCCCACGCCGTCACCACCGCCCGCGCGCCGCCGTCCGCGACAATGTTGTCGGGCCACGACCTGTCCGGATGCCAGACAATCGTGTAGTCGCCGTCCGCCGCGACCTTCTTGAACACGACGCTATCCGGATCGAAGTTCTGGATATGCGCACCGCCGATAGACGCCCACGTCTCCACGCCATCGACGACTGCGTTCGTCTGGATGTCGAGCGTGACGACCGCCGGCGTGTTCGCGAGCGTATAGGAGATCGTCACGGCGCGTGTATCCGCATCCTGCGTCATACTGGTCACGCTGACGACAGGATCCGCCGCACATAGCGCAAGAGCCGCCACCAGCCAACACCCCATCCAAATCTCTTTCTTCATCTTCCTCTCCCTTTTACAAGCCACTAACAACTAACCACTAGCCACTAACAACTACTTCAGCCCCGCCCGGCATGCCAGACGCAAACCATACCATTTACCACGGTTGTTAGGGGCCAAACCGTAGCGATTTGCGGTCCGGTTGTTCTGGAGCGACGTGCCGGCACACCCGCCGCGCTGAACGCGCTGCCCGGAACCGGAATTATTGCACAGCCTTCCGGCAAATGCCGACACATCGGCCTTGTAGTAGTCCAAACACCATTCCCAGACATTGCCGTGCATGTCATAAAGTCCCCACGCATTCGGCGCGAACAGTCCAACCGCCGCCGAATTGGAACCATAACCATTATACTTGTTAGCGCCCGGCATGTTCGCATCCGCCGCGTCGCCGATGACAAGGCGCGGCTTGCCCGTGTTCCAGCGCCCGTCGCCAATCAGGCCCCCTACGCGGCAGGCGAACTCCCATTCCCCTTCCGTCGGCAGATCGAAGTCAAGGCCCGTCCGGCTGTTCAGGGTGTCGAGGAACGACCCTTCGTATGGCGCGGCGGGATAGAGACCACCAGCTGCGTCGGTCGTGTTGCCGGCCGCGCAGCGTATCTCGTTGTAACACACCTGCTCTACAGGGTGCAAATCCCGATCGGATGTCGTCTTGTAGTTGCTGTTGTTGTAGCCCGCCACGTTGGCCCATTGCGCCTGCGTGACGGGGAACACGCCAAGATAGAAGTCGTTCGTGAGAACTGCCGCATGAGGAAACTCCCTGTCGGCGTAGCGGTTCGCCTCGAAGATGCTCCCCATGGTCCACGGGATGTTCTTCGCGTGAATACGACGCATCACAAGCTTTGAAGTACGGTAGGATGCATCTCCCAGAAGCCCACCAGGAAGGAAATTTGTGGAGGTGTAGTAACGTTGCGAATTTGCCTCGCCGTTGAGATCCACCACCATGTAGTCCGGCGTGTCATCCGTAGCCCAGGCCGTCACAACCGCGCGTGCACCAGGAATCCTCAGGCCCGGCAGGTCGGTCTCGGCATTCCAGACTATAGTGTGCAGGCCATTTCCCTCCACCTTCTTCCAGACGTCGCTTCCGGCGGAGAAGCTCTGGATGCGCTCGCCGCCGATCGAGACCCATTCCGCCTCGCCTTCGACAACGGCATTCGTCTGGATGTCGAGAGTGACGACCGCAGGCGCATTGGCAAGCGCATAGGAAATCACGACGTCACGGCTGCCCGACGGCTGGCTGATCATGACGGACGTCACCTGCGGCGTGGCCGCAAAAACAACAGGCGCAGACAGAGCGGCGGCGAGGGCAACGGAATGCAAAAGACTTCTCTTCATGGCCTCCCCCTCACCGAACGATAATGCAGACGCCAGTCACCGGCGTAGTCATAAGCCGTATGGAATCCGATGCCAGCATGGTGCGGTAGCGCGCATCCAGCGATGCCTCTGCGGCCTTCGGCGCCCACGCCCGACCGGTCCTAACCACACACGTCGCTGCAGCCGACGCTGACGCCACGGAAGGCGGATAGCCGGCTTTTTCGTACTGGTACGCCGTAGCCGTTACGCCCAACGCCAGGACTCCGGCAAATGCAATGACTCTGCGCATCTTCATTCCCTTTCTTTGACTGCACCCATCGTCAAGCCAACCCCTTTTCACAACGTTAGTATTATCGCAAATTCGTCCAAAATAATATTGTTCAAACAGCGCGAAATAATGTACAATCGGCTCATGGCAAAACCAGACGCATCGGCACGGTGTTCATAACACGACATGGGACACGCATTGCAACTCATCGCCGAATAATGTATAATTGGCTCCAATCCAACCTGCAACGGACACGCCAGAAGAAAGGATACGCATGACCCTGCGCAAACGAAGGAAGATGCAGCAAGACTTCATGAAGGCCGCAGGGCCGAACACGGCGGCCTTCCGCGCCCTGATGGACACCCTGCCAGACGTCTGCTTCTACATGAAAGACCTTGACTGCCGAATAATGGCCCTGAACAGGAGAAACTGCGAAGTATGCAACATCAAGAACGAGCTGGACGTAATAGGCAAGCGTTCCGACGAGGTGTTCGCACCCGCCGAAGCAGAAAGTTTCATGGCGCTCGACCTTGAGGTGCAGTCAAGCAGAAAGCCGGTGATCAACCGCGTCGAAACGCATCCGGCCGACAAGTCGCCGGGATTCACCATATCCAGCGTATATCCTGTAAAGAACCGGCTCGGCGACATCATCGGCACCATGCGACTTTACCGCATCGCCACGTCGCACGACTCCCAGCCTGAATGGCACGGGCGCATGAAAAAGGTCACCTCGTACATCCAGTCTCACTACATGGAGGAGATCCCGCTCTCCCTGCTTGCGAAAATGACCGGATGCTCGGTAAGCCAGTTCAAGCGCATCTTCACCAGAACTCTCGAGATGTCGCCGGGCAGATACATCATCAACACAAGGCTGAACGTCGCCCGCAGTCTTCTGGAAACCACGAACCGCCTTCTTTCGGACATCGCCCAGGAATCGGGCTTCTACGATCAAAGCCACATGACACGGGCATTCAAGACAATCCGCCAAACGACGCCTGGCAAGTATCGCCGCGAGCACCGCGCCATCACCGGCAAGGACATTCCCGCATCAGACCGCTGACGCCGCCCCCAGCAGCAGGCTCTTGACGCCACAGCCGCGCTCAAAGCTCCAGCAGCATCATGGTGATACGCCCGGAACCGGAGGCGTTCGGGCTCCACGGATAGTACCACGGATTCGCGTCATGATAGCGCTCGCCGACGTAAAGCTCGTCCGTCAGTGCGTACTTCAGGCAGGCGTCCCGCGTCTGAGCCGCCAGGTCGTCACGCCCGACGCGCCGCCAGGCGCGGAACCACTGAAGCTCCGACCACGTGGTGTACCAGATGTGGTTGCGCTGCGTGAGCTTGCTGGAAAGCTGGTTCGCATAAAGCCCGTTGAGGTTCGCATAACCGCGGCGAACAAGCCATGTGCGCAGGCGCAGCATCTCATCCGCCGACAAAAGACCGTTTTCAGCAAAACGTCCCGGGTGCAGATAGAACATGAACGCCTCCAGGAAGGAATCGTCGTTGCCGTCCGCAGTGATCGGCACCTCGAACTCGTCCTTGCCCGCAGCCTTGGCCCTCCAAACGTCCATTGTCCTGCCGAGCGCGGAGCGGTAATCGGCCTCTGCGGCCGCGACCTCCGCCGCGCGAGCATCGCCGAACTTCGCAGCGGCCTTCGCGAACGCGGCATACGCCTCAAGCCCCTTCAGGTCGTTGGAGCCCCACGCCCGCAACACGGCAGGATGGTCCGTCGCCTTCATCGACGGGAACAACCCGCCTCCTTCCGCCCTTTTCGACTGTATCCACCCGAACCCCTTGAATGCGGCATCGCGCCAGCGACGCCAGCAGTCCACATCGCCAGTAACCGTACAGTGCCGGGCGAAGGACTTCAGCACCGACGCCGTGTCGCCCGCCCAGTTGTTCCTGAACGGACCTGCCTCTCCGTTGTCGCGCTGGCAATGAGAGTAGTAGAAGTCGATTGCCTTCGCCACATGTTCCCCGTAGCCGATCGCGTCAAGCCCCTCAAGGAAGCAGTCGGCGTCGCCCGGCCAGACATAGCGCTGAAGCCCGCCCTGGCGCGGCAGCACGAAGTCGCCTTCGGTCGGCAGCGAAAGGCACTGAAGCATCTGGACCGCAAGGTTGCGGACGATCCTCGCCTTCTTAACGTCCAAACCGGACGGAAGACGCAGCTTCGCCAGCTCCTTCGCCCAGTCCGCGTACATCGCCGCACGGGCGGCGGCATATCCGAGGCCATGCCGTTCGCCCTTGCCCAGCTCCATCTCAACCGACTTCTCCTCTCCGGGAGCAAGGTCGAGCGCGAACCGCGCTGCGCCCTTCGCCGCGTCCCACTCGAACGGTGCGCCGCCGAACGCCGCGAACCTCTCGCCATGCAGAATCACATCACCGTCGCGGCGCCAGCCATCCGGTGAAATTTCCGCCCAATCGGCAAGGGACGGATTGAACTCCTTGTACACGTCCGGCGCACCGAACAAGAGCTTCGACTCCAACCCCTCGCGCAGGAGGAACGCAAACGCCTCCTTCATCGGCTTGTCGCCGGCGTTGCGCACAGTAAGACGAACATGGGCAGACGGCTTGCGCCCGAACGGCGCACAGGCAGCGAGCGAAACCTCCATCGCCCCAACGCGCCATTTCTGCGCGTGATCGGGTTCGCCGCCCTCCGGCACCGACATCTCCGCCGCGCGAAAGTCAAACGGTTCGTCCCCGCAGCCATGCACAAGCCATGCCGCGTGGGCATGGAGGTCGCTCCTGTAGTTGAGAGACCAGTCGTCACGATGCTCCACTTCGCCGAACGCGATCTTGCCCTCGCGCCAGAACGTGAGCAGGCGTTCGGCGAAAGGTCCGTGCAGGTAGCGGCGTGTCGTCTTCGGACGCTCCCACTTCGGGGTTGCGGCAACCGGATCCGGCGGAAGGGCGAGAGGCTTCGCCGTTGCGGCCGTTCCTCCTGCGACCTTTGTCGCATCGAACGCGCCCGATGCGAGCGCAACGTCTTCGACACGTCCGCGAAAATGGCTCCACTTGAGATGCGTGGCGTACCAGGCGTCGTCCTTCGATCCCTTCACGACGCGCTGCGCGACGGCCAGCTGGCCGGAGGCAAAGCCGCGGTCCGGCACGGCGGCCGAATCGACCGGCTTCCCGTCGATGAAGAGTGTCATGGAACGTCCGGGCTCAATGTCCAGCGCGACGTGGTGCAGCAGCCCGTCGTCCAGCACGTTCGGCGCGGAATAGACTCGCACGTCGCCATAGAAGCCGCATACGCGACGTTCACGGCGCCCGTTGAACGTCACGCGGAAAGAGTTGTTGGTGAAGAACTGCCCGTATTCGGCAAGCATCACGTACATGGGGTTCTCGTTCACCGGGGACTGCACACGGAACGAAACCGCGGCCCGGCGAGCCCCGGCGACGGACGCCTCCATGACGTTGTTCGACTGCGATCCGTCGTACACCGCCGCCAAAGCGTGAGGTGCTGCAACAGCCATGCCCCAAAAAAACAAGATGACCATCAGTTTGTTCATTGTACCTCCTGTATTTACCATTCATACTCCATCAGTCCGTCGGACGTCTTCCAACGGCGCGGGACGGACGTCTCCATCCAGTCCGTCGCCTCTGCCGTCTCATGCGGGACCGACGCCCGGCGAAATGCGGCGGAAAGAGCCTTGCGAACCTCTTCGTCGGCTAGCGTTCGCCGCCAGGATATGAAGAACGACATTCCGCTTCGCGACAGAAGGTCTATCCACTGCCTGTTCTTCTCCCACGGAACAGCCCCTTCCGAGGCGAGTCCCGCGCAGTCCGGGTCTGCAGCGAAGAACGTCCCGTTCTCCAGACCCTTGAACGCCACCGATCCCACTCCGTTGCGCCTGGTGATTTCCCAGCTTTTCCCGCTCGTGTCCGGCCCTACGCGAGACGTCTCGAACAGCCCCGCGCAAAGGTGGTTCACTGCGTTGCACCCGAGGATGACGATTCCGTCGCCTGCGGCTTCGCGCATCGTTCGATAGAGGTTTACAACCGTCTCGGCGGTCGTGTGGCTGGAGTCTTTCCACCTGCGGTCGTCGCGTATCATACGCCCTTCGTCGTCAAACCACTTGAAGTGCCCGCACCAGTCGTGCGTGAGGTAGTCTATCTTTATGAACTTGAAGCCCCACTCCCGGAAGCGCCTTATGTCCGCCGCTATGCGTGAAAGGACCTCCGGATCCGACGGGTCGCACATCTTGCCCTCCATGCAGAGCGGACGGTACCACAGCCCCGGCCTCGCGCCGAGCGCGGCGATCTTCGCGCAGAACGTCTTCATGTCCATGCCGAACGTGCGCGACGACTCTTCCCACGGTCCGTAGCCGGAATCGAACCTGCCCGTCAGCCGCTCCACCTCCGGCGGCGAAAACCTCTGCCATCCGTCGTCCATGACGACATAGGGCTGCACGGCGGCGCCCTTGCAGAGCGACACGACGAACGCCGCGTCGGCCAGGAAGTTAGCGGCCGTGTTTCTTCCGTACGCGGCATACCAGTCGTTGAAGCCTATGAGCGGGCCTTTCGGGAGGCATGGATTCGGGCACATGAGCTTGCACAGTCTGCGCCCCGTAGAAAATGCGCTTTCGCCCGGCTTGGACTCGCATCGCACGATCTCGCACGCATCGAGCGTGCGCCCGCCGAGTTCCAGAGGCTGGCCTCCGGCGCGAAGGTCCAGCAGCAGTTCGGCCTTGCCCGGCGAAACGCGCCACGCGCACATAGCGCGCGGCTGCACCTTCACGCCTATGCCGAGAGTGCGATTGCCGTTGGAGGCGAGAACATACCAGGGAACTGTCCGCCCGTCGCCCACCACTACCCAGGAATGCACGGCCTTCATGCCCTCGCCATTCCGCGCCAGCACCTTCCAGTCCGCTCCAACCGGCAGGTCGAACGCGACTTTTGCGTACTCGGCCCTGCCATTGGTGGACGTCACACGCACCATGGAGTCCGCACCGATCTGCGCAACCACGTCGTCGGCATGAAGCATCACGCCCGCGAACAGCGTCGCCGCCGCAACCACAAGAGTCGGTTTCGTCTTCATGCTGTGATTATATCACAAAACGCATCGTCACACACGAATCTCCTTGTCCACGACCGTCTTGCCGGTCTGGTCGAGGACTTTGGCCGAAAGCCTGCGCCCTTCCAATCGGCACTTCGTCAGCGTGGCGTTGTTGTGCTTCGCCGGATTGCCAAGATACGGCCCGCCTCCCACGACAAGCGGATACGGGCGGCCTTCCCACGGATCAGACCAGCACCACCAGTGAAGATGCGCACCCATCATAAGCGTGACGTTCGCCGTCTTCCACACCTCGTTCAGCGCGTCGAGCCGCTTCAGCTTCGGTTCCCAGCCGTCCTTGCAGAGCGGCGCCGGAATGTGCTGCACGACAATTCGCGCACGAGCCGTCTTCCATTCACGAGACGCCACCTCGCGCTTCACCCACTCCGTCTCGCGAGCAATGTAGCCATCAAAGTCATTCACGCCCTGATAGACAGGTGTGCAGTCAACCTTGTCCTCGCCAGTATCGACGAACACGAACCTGACGCCTTCAAGCGTCACCGCGCCATAATAGTGGTTGTTTTGCAAGACCACGTAATCGCGCAGCTGCCGCGCAAGCGATCCGCGCGTATCGTGGTTGCCGCGCACGAACCACACCGGCAGACGATATTCCTGCGAGACGCGGGCGAACGGATGCAAGAAGTCGCGTTTGAACTTCTCTTCATAAGTCAAGTCCTCCATGACATCGCCGTTGAATATGCACATCGTGCGCACATCCGCCAGGTGCGACAGGAAGCAGTCGTACACCTTGAGATTGTCGTGGATATCGTTAAGCATCGCCCACGAGAGAACGCCGTCGTCTGGCAGCGGCGCGTCCATGACGGACTCGTAGCTCACCTCGTCCCCCGCATATCCGATGCCGTAAACGTCGAACTTGCCGATACGGCGCGAATGGACGCGGTACTGCAGCGGTTTGCGCAGGTCAACTCCCCTGAGAACAGCCTTGTGATTGAAGCTGTTCGCGTCAAGCAGCCCGTCCTCCCCATGCACCGCGACATGCTCCGTCGCCCATCCGTCCTGGCTCCATGTCACCCTCCCTGTCGCCCTGACGGCCGTCACCCACGCTATGCCCACGCTGTCACCTCCCAAGAGCTGTACGTGGGGAAACGCGCTGAACATCACCGATGCCGCCGCCGAAGGCTCAGGCGCGGCGGAAACTGCGCCGCCGCGAACGCCCAGCGCCGGAGCCGCAGCGGCGGCGACTGCGGACAGTCTCAAAAATTCACGTCTGTTGGTCATCATATCTTTTCTCAATTTCGCACGACGTCCGCCAGACGAAGAAGCACACCGCCGCCGCGAATGAGCGCGAGGTCGAACTCCGCGCCTACCGGCGACCAAGTGCCCGCGAGCGGATCGAAACGCTCGGCGGTGCGTGACACTTTGACTTTTATCGTGCGATCCTTCTTGTAGTCGCAGTTGACGAACATCAGGTAGGCGCGTCCCTCGGAAGAGACGAGATGAGTCGCGAGGGTCGTGTCTGCGTGTCGCTCCAGTTCCTTGACTTCAGAATATGGACTCTCTGGCGATATCTTGAAGAGCGACTGCCAGAAGCAGGGAGTCGTGCCGGGCGCGTGGATGCCGTCGAGATACGCCGCCTTCAGGATGCAGCCGCGCAGCGCCTTGGCAAACGCGAGAAACTCGCGGTTGATTTTCTTGACGCCCTCGTACTTCTCCCCCACCGTTCCGTCCGGTGCCGCTATGGTGCCGGTGTGGTTGCCCCTGCTGTACACGTACCAGTAGAGTCCGCTCGCACCATATGCGGCGGTCGTGTGGGCGAGATAGCGCATCTCGTCCACGTTCGGGATGCGCGGCGAGCGCGGGGACGCAAGGCTTCCAGGAACCCAAGTGCATGCCTGAAGTCCGTTCCAGAACGGAACACCCTTCGCCGCGGCGTTCTGCTGGATTATCCCGAGGTTGAGGAAGTAGTTGCGAGAGTCGCCGTCTTTCTTCAGCTGGTAGTGGTCGTACGTTATGAACTCCGGCTGGTAGACGTCGCAGAAGAGACGCACGTGCTCCCAGTATGCCGCAATACGGTCGTTTCCGAATCCCATGCGCTGCGGCTCGTCCGCCTTGCCGCCGACGCCGAGCTGCTTGTGATTGGCGTACGTCGGCAGAAGGTTGAACCAGCAGGGATGCTCGGGGTCGAGCTCGTGGATATACTCCTTTACCCGTGCGAGTTCGGCAAACCAGTCGGCCGGCGCCTCGTCGAAGTGCTCGTAGATGTACAGCGCGGGATGGTTCTTCACGCGGTTGATGCGCTCGGCGAGCTTCGCCTTCTGCTCCGGGTCGTCGAGCTTGATGCGCGCCCACTCGGTCCGAGGGTCAACGCTGTATATGGCGCGAAGTCCGTATTTGGCGGCGATGTCGAGTTCCTCGGGCGTTGAAGCCCAGGCGGTGTTGAATCCGCCTTCCTTCAGTTGCTTGGCCCATGCGTCGGTCATCGCAAGCGCGTACTTGTTTGTGCCGGGGCATCCGGGCCCGAACCAATACGTTGTCACCGGCTCGCCCGGGTCCCACGCGGCACCAGCGGAAAAGGCAAGCGCGACCACGCCCGATATCGCCGCCATCAATTTTGCTTTTGTCATTTTGTCTCCTGTTTTTTTGTCTTCTTATCTCTCGATGAACTTGCTAAATCCGCCGCCATGCTCCGTGAAGTCGAACACCTGGCCGTCCTTGACTTCGACGTACTGGACGATTCCGTAAACGTTAACGCGGGTGTCGTACTTGTCAGTTGTCGTCCAGTTCGGCGTGAACACCCAGGCGAAGCGCACCGCACCGTCCTTGCCGCCCGGCACGACATCAAGCCCATGGTTCCAGCCGAAGCGGTACTTCGTCACGACCTTGAACGTCTCAGGGTCATGCACAACCACGTTCGGCGTCCGCTCATTCTCGTCGTGCGTGTAGTGGCTGGAGTAAATGTACTTGCCGTCGGTGCACATGTTCTGCGAGCCGCAGTCTGACTTCTCTCCGTCGTCGATGAGAAACGGATCGCCAATCGGCTCCAGCGTCTCTGCGTCGAACCTGCGGTACTTGTTGAAGCAGCCGCACTTCTTCTCGAAGTCGTACTTGCCCGTGCAACCCAGGGCGAGGTAGATGACGCCGTTCAGGCAGGTTATGCCGTCGCATCCGCCTTCATTCGGAAGACGCTTCTCATTCAGCTTCTTAAGCGTTTCGGCATCGTACACGTAGATGCAGGGCATCCAGTTCTCGCCCTTAGCCTGCGGCTTTCGTGCGACGCCAGTGTAGAGCTTGCCGTTCCAGATGCAGATGTCGCCGCCATGCACGTCCACCGGCGTCCACTTGAGAAGCCGCCCCTGCCAGTCGGTCTTGACGATCTGGTCGTGGAAGGAGAAGTATATGGCGTTCGAGCTGACGCACATGCCCTGGCAGTGTCCGCTCCACGTCTTGCCGATCCACTTCTGGACCGCCCCAGGTTCCGTGACGATGGTTGTCCAGTTCGGAACCTTCCATGTTCCTGTATCAGCGAGTGCGCACCCAGCCGCCAGAACCGCGCCCGACATCGCCGCCATCAATTTTGCTTTTGCCATTTTGCCTCCTGTTTTCATGTCTTTTCTTTCATAATCAGCCAACTCATTTTTTTATTTCCTTAAAAGCAATCTTCACCGCATTCATGGTCGTGGAATCCGGCCCGACATAGATGGTGAATACCCCTGGCTCGACAACGTGTTTCAAATCCTTGTCGTAAAGGGCGAATGCGTTGTCATCCAGAGTAAACACGACAGTCTTCTCCTCACCCGGTTCAATCCAGACTGAAGTGAACTCCTTCAACTCGCGCTCGCGTGGCAGAACGCTCGCAACTTGGTCCCGCACATACAGCTGCACGACCTCGCGGCCAGCAACACGCCCCGTGTTCTTCACGGGAACGCAGACTTGCACCGTTTCACCAATCGCGTATTCCGCCTTGTCCGTCTTCGGCTTGCCGTACTCAAACGTCGTGTAGCTCAGTCCAAAGCCGAATGGGAACAGCGGCTTGGAAGGAATGTCGGCATAGGAACAGTTGATGAACGTGCGCTTCTCGCGATAGGAGATCGGAATCTGCCCGGCATCGTACGGAATGTACTGGCAGAGCTTTCCCGAAGGGTTCACCTCGCCGCAAAGCACCTCGGCTATGGCCTGCCCACCCATCGCGCCAGGATACCATGCGAGAATAACGGCGTCCGAAAGCCAAACGATTTCGTTCATGATGAAGGGACGTCCCGCAAATACGACCGAGACTATTTTCTTTCCTGCGCGTTTGAGCGCCCGAAGGTTTTCAAGTTCCGTGGCTGGCAGTTCAATGCGGGCTCGGCCCCTGCGTTCACCTGTGTAGTCGGTCGGCTCACCAATCGCAAGAACAACGGTGTCGGCGCGTGGCATGCCGCCGCCCAGACCGCGCGCGATGTCGAACATGTCGATCGGTTCGCAGTCGAGGTTCGCGCCCCAGCGCTTTTTCATCGCAGTCTTGACCGTGTCGATCTTCGTGTACGTGCCAAGGTCGATGTCTGTGCTGACGCCGTTCATCATGTCCCGGTCAATGTCGCCGCGAAGGATTTCCATGTCGTCCGTCCATGTTCCGGTAAGCCCAACGTGCCTGGAAGTGTCGAGGGGGAGGATGCCATTGTTCTTTAGAAGAACGAGCGATTCCCGCGTGAGAGCAAGCACGTCAGCTTTGTTGCGTTCCGTCATCAACGCCTTTCGCTCCTTCGCCACATCGCAGAAGCGATAGGGATCGTCGAAGAGGCCCATGAGGAATTTAAGCGCGAGCGAGCGGACGACGGCGACATTTACATCCGCCTCGTTGACCTTGCCTTCGCGCACGAGTTTTGGCAGGACGAGGAACGCGCGGCTGATCATGTCCATGTCCACGCCTGCCTCAAGACCGCGCTTTGCCGCGTCGTCGATATCCGTTGCCGCCCCTTCGTCGATGGAAAAGGTCAGTGTCGTCCAGTCCGTCACAAGCTGTCCGCGAAAACCCCACTGGCCGCGAAGTATGTCCGTCAGGAGATTGCGGTTGAAGTTGCACGGCACGCCCTCGCAGGCGGTGTACGCATTCATCATCGAAAGCGCTCCGGCATCGACCGTTGCCTTGAACGGCGGCAGATGCGTCTCGAGCAGTTCGCGACGCGAAAAGTCCTTGTGGCGATAGTCTTTTCCGCCCTGAAGCGACGAGTATCCCACGAAGTGCTTGGGGCAGGCGATGATATGCTCTCCGTCCGTGAGTTCCTCGAGAGTACGCCCTTGGAATCCGCGCACACGCGCCGCGCCGACGCGGGCGGAGAGATAGGGATCCTCGCCATGCGTACCGCCGATCCGTCCCCAACGCGGATCGTCGGACACGTCGCACTGCGGGGCGTATGTGAGCTGGATGCCGATTGCGGCGGCTTCGCGCGCCGAAACGGCCTCGGCCTTCTCAATGGCCGCGTCATCCCAACTACAGGCAATGGCAATCTCAATTGGAAGCGTCGTCACCCAGCCATGCGTGATGTCCTCGTGTATCATGAGCGGAATGCCGAGACGGGAATGTTTCATCTTGAACTCCTGCATCCGGCGTGTGTCTTTCGCGCTCATAACGCGCATCATGGCGCCGATTTCGTTCTGGCACACCATGTTGGTGTAAACGCTCCAGCAGTCCTTCCCTAAACACCTGTAGTCGTAGAGCATCAGCTCGCCGGCCTTCTCCTCAAGTGTCATCCTGGAGCAAAGTTCCCTTGCCCGCGCTTCGGCCCGGTCAAGGAGGGAATAGTCAAACTTCTCAGGTGCCGTCCGCCCTCCAGCAAGAGCGGGAACGCAGACAAACGCCAAGATGGCTGTCATGCACATAACGGTACATGCCGTAGCAAGGCATTTCAACGTCTCTTTTCTCATCGCTTGCTTTCCCCCAGTTGTATGGCGTTGGCGCCAGACTTAAGTTCCTTGACTTGTTCTTTCCATACAAACTCGCCTGTGACACCCGTCGGCAGCAAGACCGACCCGGACACGCCATCCCCATCGAATGCAAGATCGGTTTCCACAAATCCCCTGGGGTGCGGTGTCCGCGACCTGATGAAACGCAAAGCACCGGGACTGGGCGCCACCCGCACACGCCCGAAGAATGATGCTGCCGACGTTACGCCCGCAAGTCCGCGCTGCATGAACACCAGAGGATGCGCCCCCCACGCATGACAGTCGCTCCGCGCCTCGCGCTCGCGCTCGCCGCTGTCCGGCGATTCAAGCGGCGTCTTGAGGTTCTGTCGTACATATTTCCTCCACAGGTCAAGACGCTTGAGGAAAAGATCGCCACGTCCAAACTTGAAATACGCGTCAAAAAGATGATAGGAGAAATAGACCGTACACCTCGCAAGACCGGAATCAGACACAAGACCGCCAAACACGCGCTTGGCTCTCTCCCCTGAAATCGAACGACACGCCAACGCCAGGCATTGCGCATGTTCGGAGAACACATCATGTCGTGCCGTATCGGCGTAAAGTCCACGTCCTTCGTCCCAGAACAGCCGCTCGGCTGCGGCAAACGTCCTGGCCGCATGGCGTTCGCGCATTTGCGCCATCCCTTCATGTCCAAGCGCGCGTTCGACGTCCGCAACGCCCTCAAGCGTCATCGCCCAGTAGAAGTTGTTCACGGCAGATGGACGATCCGTATCGCCGTCCGGCGCATTGCCGCTCTCCCAGCTCGGCACCCAATCGACGAAGCTCCATCCCGGCAACGCCGCCAACAGTCCGTCTTCATTCTCATATTGCGCTATGGCATCGACCGTATGGCGTAGCCCCGGCAACCGCGCCTTGAGCCAGTCCACGTTCGCATGGCAACGCACATAGTCGGCATACATCATCAGCTGGCACATGGAATAGGTGACCGACTCCTGAAGCCCGCGCGAAGGATGGTTCATCGGCACCATGCCGCTGTCCCTGCGCCCGTAGTCAAATAGTTCAATGGCGCGGCGAATCAACCTGTCGTCGCCACTCATCGCCGCCAGCACCCTCAGTTCCACACGCGAGTCACCGGGGTACATCTGCTGTTCGTAGAACGGGCAATCGAAAAGCATCTCGTGGGCGCACATCTGCATGCCTCTTGAGCAAAGCCGACGAATGGGAGCCAGCGTCTCGTCGTCGCACTCAAACCAGCTCTCGTCCTCAACCGGATAGCGCGACTCCACAATGGCGACGTCATCCACCGTCAGCGGAGCATCCGCCGTCTCCATGACAATCTTCAACCACCGTCCGCACCGCCACCACGGCGTCGTGAATTCCGCCCCCTTCCGTCCATCCGAGAGAAACAAATCAGTAAAGCCGACGAAATTCTTTCCCTGCCACTCGCTGCGATCGTGCACCTTGCGCCCGTTCGCCTCACGCATCGCCTCGCTCCATCCCCATGTCATACGTGCGCCCTTGCCGCCTGAAGTCCTTAGCACGGGATAGGCGCAGTAGTAGTTCTCCAAATCCCAAAGGATTTCCTTCCGCGTCCGAGGCGGAACGGTGAACGGCGCACCTTTCGAGACGCCTCCAGTCCTGAACGCACCGGGGCGGACGCACCGCTCTGTCTGGTCTGGCAGCTGCGAAGGGAAAAGAATCCAGCCATGACGCCGTATGCCGACCCGATTGTCCGCCGTCGTCCTCACGGCGGGGCGCACCACAGCGGCGTTCGTCCAGACTTGCGGACACTCCGACAGCAGCCCCGTCCCCTTGACCGAGAACCCGGATCCGCAACCCCAAGAACCAGCGCATTCAAGGGATGCGTCACTATGCGTCCCTTTCAGTTCGCCAACCTGCCATGCGGCCTTGCCCGTTGAAAGAAGCGCGTCAAACTCTCCCTCCGCCTTGAGGATGAATCCGCCGCGCCACGAGAGCTGCGCAAGCGGAGCCGCCTCGCCGATCCGCCACACGACCGCCTCCATCGTGTGTTCGCCTGCAGGCATGTAAATGTCGTACGTCTGGTACGTCCAGTTCTCGACCGTCCCGCGATTCGGTCCGCGCCCGACAATCTTTCCGTCCAGCATCAGCACAAACCGCTCGTCCGCGCTCGCGTCCACACGCGCCGTCCCGCCGGGCGAATGAAAAGCGCGCCGGAATCTCAGGTAACGTTCCGGCGCGATTGCGATTTCATCGACAAGGTTTGCAGGCCATATCCACGCCGCCGTATCGACGGGCTGCACCACATGCACTCCCGCGTCGCCGCGGGAGTGTCGTTCTGGCCGGAACACCCGTTTGCCAACGGTCTCCGCGCCCTTCAGCCTTATGATCGTCACGCCGATTGGCGGCAGGCCAACGTCAAGGCAACCGTCTTTGAGCGTGACAGTACCATTGCCGAACACCGGCGACAGGCTGCCCACGACCTGTGTCGGCGACAGTTTCAGGCTCATCCGCTCCCGCGAGGCGTTCACGAAAAGCACCCATGTGTCGCCATCGTGCGACCATGCCCGCCAGCCCAGACGTTCGGGGACGGGCGAGCGGAATCCGAAATCAGACGGGTCGGCAAGCAGCATCGGGGAGAGGTCGCTTATCTCCCGCGCCACGTTGCAGCATTCGCGCCAGCGCCTCTCGAACGGGTCTTTGTGGTTCATCCGCTCAAGAAGGAAGTAGGCGTAGTAGACGATGCCGTTTGCGCCGCCGGCGATGGACTGCCACGACATGTTCCGCATTTCATCTTCCGTCGGGGCGCGTTCGCCGTTCTTCGCCGGTTTGCGGTACGCACACCAGTCGAATATCTGCGGTACCTGCCAGATAGCCCGCGTACCCATCGAACCCTCGTCCATGGCGCGGACGTCCAGCAGCACCCTGCCGATGTCACCGGGAATGGGGTAGGGGTCGGAACCATGCACATCTGCCGTCTTGACGTATCCGCGCGCATCATTGACCTGGTAGATCACGCCCCACGTCGGATGCTCAGGGTCGAGCCGCTCAAGTAAATCGCGCCGTGCGGAAAGCTTCCCCGCCTTGCTGATGTCCGATTCATCGTTCACGTACCATGCCAGCAGCGCAGGCTTGTCCTTGAACTGCGCAACCTTGTCCGCGACATATCTGGCTTCGTCGGACTCAGACGCAATTTCCTTCGGGCAGTGCCCGGAACCCGCATACGCATCCTTCAGCGAGACGAACGTCATGAGTCCATTTGTCCACGCACAGTCCATCTCCTCTGACGTCGTCATCGAATACGGCATGATGCAGTTGAACGGCGAATCCTTCCAGTAGCGATGAATCAAATTGGTGTCAAGCGAACCGGCATAGAGGCCAAGAGGAAAGAACCGCTTGCCGCCGACAACCGTCCTCCGGTGCCTGTCGATCCACACGCGGCGGTTTGGCGGCGCGTCAAGCCTGGTGAACTCAAGCGAAGCCGCCCCCATCTTCTTTCCGTCTTTCCCCGACAGCTGAAACGTGACGGTGTTTCGTCCCTTCTCCAGTCTGGAGACGGGCAGGGTCAGCACGGCGCGGTCTGCCGCGACGGTCTGCGCAGGAACCTGACGGCTTTTGCCGTTCGAAAGCGGCACGGTGAACGTTCCCTTGACCGTCTTCGGGTCTATTCCGCAGACGGAGAGGTCGAGCGCCGCCGAAAACGTCACGTTGCCTTCCCATGCCGCATCGCGGTAGCAGTCGCTGATCATCGTGGCCACGGGGTCTTCGCCGACTTCGCAAAGCCTGATGTCGTCGAAGTAGGCCGTGCCCGCCGTGCCGTTCTCGACCCCGACCATCAACGCGACGAATCCCGCATTGGACGGAAGACGTCCGGTGATTCCAGATATCTGCTGCCATTCCTTGCTCGTTCCCTTTGGCCCGACTGGATATATCTCTCCGAGGTACTTGCCATTTTCATCGCACCAGTCAATCCAGATGCTCGCCCCATGGGTGCCGCTTGCAAGGTTCTCGGTGCGAACCCATGCTTCGTAGCGATAGTGGCGTCCCGGCTTTATGCGGACGCGCTGCGACATGATGGAACGCCCCTGTTCGGGTTTTGTGGCGAAGTCCCATTTCACCGCCCGTGTGCCGTTGCGCCCCTCGCCGTCAGCGACGGAGAACTGTCCGCCCCTGAACTTCCACGCAACCAGTTTCCCACCGGCTGCAAGAGGCGTCTCAAAGTCTGGGTTTTCGAGAACGCTCTCCCCATACCGTCCTTCCACAAGCGCGGCGGAGCAGACATACGGCGACACGGCTGTCATGCACATAACAGTGCATGCCGTTACAAGATTCTTCATTGACGTCTTTCTCTAAATCAACCCATTTAACGAAACTGTCTTACCGAATGCTGATTATCATACCAAGCGGCTCGCGAGAGTCGAAGTTGAGTCCGCCGAGCATCACGTCAAAGCAGGAGACGAAGTCAAGCGGCTCCGCAGACGTGCCGAGGTTGACAACATTCGCTTCGCTCTTTGCCGCCGGCGCGAATCCCGTCACGGACGCCACCGCTGCGGCCGGAGTGCCGCCCGTACCTTCTCCATCAGCCGCCACGCGCATATTAACCGGGCAGCACAGACGGAAGCCTATCGTATAATAACAGGCATCTGGCGCACAAGTCCCCCCCCACCGAATGGAATCCAACACTGGCCTGCCATGGATGATGCGCGAACGAGCCGCCACGACAGATGCGTGCCGTTCCCGTACTCGGCCCCGTCGGTGCCGTCACCTCCGAACCCGCGACAGCATAGTTCTCGGAATACCAGTCAAGGCACCACTCCCACACGTTGCCGTGCATATCATAGAGTCCATAGGCGTTCGGTAGCAGCAGACCCGGAATCTGCATCTGCATGTTCCTGTTGCTGCCATCCACATATTTGGCTACGGGATACTGCGTTCCTCCGTGCGCCGTGAAGTCAGATGCATCACCCCATCCGTATTCAGGGAACATGGCCGAATCGTTGCCGAAGTAATATATCGTGGCAGTGCCAGCACGGCAGGCAAACTCCCATTCGGCTTCCGTCGGCAGATCGATTCCATCAAGACCTGACTGCGTACGGAACTGTCCGATAATGCTGTCCGCAGCCACGGCATGGCCGTCATTCGGCCAGTCATGTCCCGACGTCGCGCCTCGCAATTCCTCGTAGCGTGTCGTATTGTCGGGACGCGCCCCCTTGGTGGATGTCTGGGAAGAGGCCGCCATCATGTTCCGCTGTTCGAACGTCACGGGGAATACGCCCATGTAGTAGTCGTTCGTGAGCGTGACATAGTGGGCGACCTCCTTGTCATCGCCACTGACAGGAGTGGATTGCCCCATCTGCCAGCGGACTCCGGCCGCCGGAATCTTGCTGAACACCATCTGGTATTTCCGCGACAGGTCGCTCACCACACCGCACGGCACCGCCTCGGCGGCAGCGTAGAAGTTCACATTCGACGCCATGCCCAGCATCACCACCATGTACGGCGGCGGATTTTCAAGCGACCACGGCGTCACTGCAATCTGGCAATCTTCCGTCGAAAGGTTGACGGGCCAGTCTTCACGCGGCTGCCATGTGAGCGTATGGGCGCCGGCGGCAAGTTTTTTGTTTACGTCGCCCCAGACTGACCTGACGTTGCCCGCGCCGATGGAGACGCCGTTCGTCAGCACATCCAAGGTGACGATGGCCGGTTCGCTCAAGGTGTAGTTTACCGTGATTTCACGTGTATCGGCATCCTGGACGGCCGAAACGACGGTCACTGTCGGTGCGGCCAAGGCGGCAAGCGATCCGAGAAGCGTGGAAACGGTCAATGCAAAACGTTTCATCTTGTTGTCTCCTTTCTTCGTTGTTTCTGCCAACTACCGCATATCGACGCCGCAGACGAGGCGGTAGATTCCGTATGCACCGCTGCCGGTGTGCGTGTATGTCTGCCCCGACGAACGGGAACATGAGCGCTGGTAGTCGGCATCGTATGGCCAAGCACCCGAATGAAGTACATGCTTGTTGTTCCCGTCGTTCGGCGGCCCCTTTGGATCGACCTGAAGCTCCCCCTCCTTTGCGTACGAATCGCCTTCCACGTACCAGTCGTTGCACAGCTCGAATCCAAGCCCGAGCATGTCGTACAGTCCATACGGATTGGGCAGAAGCAAGCCAACGTGCTGGATCGCGCTCGATCCCGATCCTCCGTACTTCGTGTAGTCGGACCCCTTGTACCATGCGTACTTCGGCAAATCGGCGGTCACTACGCCGAACCGGGGATGCGCCGTGCCGCCGAGACAGGCGAACTCCCACTGCGCATCAGACGGCAGGTCAAAAGTCGCGATGCCCGTAAAGGCCCGGAGCTTGCCAATGGGCAGGGATGGATCGACGGCCTGACCATTGGCCTGCCAGTCGTATGTCGGGAGCGCTCCGCGAAGATCCGCGGCACTTACGTTCTGTTGCGGGTAGTATTGGTACGAAAGGTCTGTCGAGCCTGGGCTGGCGAACAGCTTGTGCTGACGATACGTGACCGGGAACACGCCGATGTAGTAGTCTTTCGTGAGGATGACGGGATAGGTTACTTCGGCGGCCCAATGCCCCGTCTCCTGTCCCTGACTGGAACCCTTGCGCCAGCGAACTCCCGCCGCATGGATGCGACGCATCAGCAGCTTGCCGGTCTTGTAGAGGGCATTCGTCACGCCAAGTGGAACCGCCTCGGCATTCGCGTACCAGACGCGGTTGGACGGCATGGTGAGATCAACGGCCATGTAGTCCGGCGGGTTGTCAAGCGCATGGGCCTTTACCTTCACCGAGACAGAGCCGTCCACGACAAAACGGTCAGACCATTCACGCGGCTGCCAGAAGATCGTGCGACTGCCCGGCTGCACTATGACATTCACGTCGCCCCATGCGGCGCGAAGCGGAAATCCTCCGATGGTCACGCCGTTGGTGAACACTTCGAAGGTTACGATGGCGGGCGCGCCGGTCAGCGTGTAGGAGATTGTCACCTTGCGGTCCACGCCCTGCGACACTACCGGCTCGCCGGAAATGCCTGGGTCGGCGGCAAACGCCGTTGCCGCAAAGAGAAGAACCGTTGCCAGATTGAAAAGCGTTTTCATGTTTCGCGTTCCTTTCTTATTCAGCATCGTTGAAATCGGCAAGACAGGCCAGCCGATATCCGATGTTCGTGCCGTTTGAAGAGGCCGGGCCATAGCCCTCGCGGTAGAAGATGTAAGCGGGGTCGTATGCATGCGTGTAGCCTCCGCCGTGGATAACCCGTGCGGTACCCATAGTGGGTCCAGGCGGAGCAATAACATCCGATCCGTGCTTGCTGTATGCGTCACCCGCCGCATACCAGTCGAGGCAACGTTCGAAGCAGTTGCCGTGCATGTCGTAAAGTCCCCAGGCGTTCGGCTTGAGCAGCCCTACCTTTTGCGCCGCAGAAGGCGACACGGTGGCTGAAGTCCATTCATACGGCTCGAATGCGGCTTTGGAAGTGTCGAATCCCCAATGGTAGTAACAGTAACCCAGATTTCCTGCGCGGGCGGCATACTCCCATTCAGCCTGAGTGGGGAGATCGAAACCGTTGATGCCCGCATGGCTGCGAAGCTTGCCGAGTACGCTGTCGCCGGAGACCTTGTGGCCGTCGCTTGGCCAGTCGTGTCCCGAAGTCGCACCGCGCAATCCCTCGTAGGAAGTATTGCGGTCGGGATAATCGCCGTTGGATGTGGTCGTTCCCGAAACGATGCGTGAGCGCTGGCCGATTGTCATCTCGAAGATGGCCATGTAGTAGTCGTTGGTGAGCGTCACGAAGTGACCAGGTTCCCAGTTGTTGCCTGTGCCGCCTGCCTTGGGCAATCCCATCGTCCATCGGATGCCCTCGGCGTGGATGCGGCGCATCAGGAGCTTGTCGGTCTTGTAGATGTCAGCCGTAACGCCGCCAGGCACGTCGTCGGCGTCAAGATACCAGACGACGTTCGACTTCGTGACGAGATCGACGCACATGTAGTCCGGCGGGTTGTCGAGCGGCCACGCGGTGAGCTTCACCGAAAGCGACTTGTCGCGGATCTTCTGGTCGGGCCACGTCGTGCGCGGTTGCCAGAGAATCTGCCGCGTCCCCTGCTTCACCCTCACGTTCACGTCGCCCGCGGCGTTCGCGTAGAGCGCCTTGCCGATTGAGACGCCGTTCGTAAGCACGTCCATCATGACGATGGCGTCCGCGCCGCCGAGCGTGTAGGATATCGTCACCAGACGGTTTTCGTCCTGTTTGAACTGGACGTTACCTATTTCCGGCGGCGTCGCGTGCGCGGCATAAGCCGCAGCTGCGCATGTCATTAGTAGCAGTTTTTTCATGGGCTTTGTCTCCCTCCCTTTCTTGTGACGTTAAGCGTTACAGTGTTACAGTGGCGGCGACGGGGAAGTGGTCAGACGGAAACTTGCCGTCCGGCATGTCGTCGAGCGTGGCATGTGAAAGCACATGGACGTTCCCCTTTACAAATATATAGTCGATCAACATGAAAGCCGACGGAGAGTAGTCGTGGAAGGTGTTCTTTGGCCCTTTATGCGGCGCGACCGAGAGATTGGCCGTATCCTTCATCGACTTGCGCACATAGTCTATGGCATTACCAGACTCCAGTTCGCTGTTGAAGTCACCGACCAGAAACGCGGTCATTCCAGCGGAAACGTCCGCATTGATCCTGCCGACGACCAGTTCCATGCCTTTTCTGCGGGCTAGTTCACTCTCATTGTCAAGGTGTGTGTTATAGAAACGAAAATCCTTCCCAGTTTCGCGGTCTTTCAGCTGCACCCATACGCAAGTGCGCGGGTAGGCCGAGTTCCAAGACGAAGAACCCCACACGTCCGGCGTTTCGGAAAGCTGGAAGGTGTCGCTTGCGGTGCAGTCAAACCGCTTTGCGTTGTAGATGATGTACACTCCCTCGTTCTTGCCCTCCGCCAAACGTCCGCGCCCAACCATCTTATATCCCTTCGGCCCCAACGCCTCGCGCAGATGGTCGACCTGATTCTCCTTCAACTCCTGCGCGCCAATGATGTCCAGCCGATGATCCCCGATGACCTTGAGGACACGCGGCAGGCGATTTTCCCACGACAAATCGCCTTTGTCTGCACCGTATGTGCGCATGTTAAAAGAGCAGATGGCAAACGGCTTTTCCGAATGTTCGGCGGTGGTCGTGTCCGCAACGGCCTCCATCGGCAAAAACGCTCCGCAGGCAACCGCCGCGCCGATTATCAGTAGTTTTTTCATACTCTTTGTCTCCTTAGTTGCGTAGGCGGCTTCAAATGCCTTATTTTTTCGATTGTTTTTTGACTTTACAGTTCCAGCCAAGTTTCGCGCTTACAGCGGCGGCAGCTTCAATGGCAGAATCCGCACGCCGCTTAAAATCGCACTCTGGCAACTGCTCTGCCGGTGCGGAGATTGCCAATGTCCCGACAGGATTACCCGTCCTGTCAAATATCGGCGCAGCCACGCAATGCAGCCCCTCGCTCCCTTCTGCATTGTCAACTGCATATCCGCACTTCCGAACATTGGCAAGGACCTTCTCTAGTTCGGAACGCGAAGTAATCGTGTTTGCTGTCAACCGCCTGAACGAAAGCCCATCCAAAAGATGGGAACATTCAGCATCCGGCAGAAATGCCATAATGCTCTTCCATCCTGCACCGACATGCAGATCGGTTGTCCGCACGCCCTTCTCCTCCACATACCTGATGGGATTGCGCGAGTCGGCCGTTTCGACCAGGATTCCTGTGCCGTCTCTAGTCAAGATGCCAAGCTGCACCGTAAGGTTGGTCTCGTCCCTGAGCGCACACATATCAGTCCATGCGACAGAGGCAAGCGAATATTCATCGGACCCCGACACGGCAAAGTCAAGAAGGCGCCGCGACAGTCTATATGCTCCAGACGCCTCGTCACGATACGTCCATCCTGCATCCGTCAACGTCATCATGATGCGGTACACCATCGTTGAAGTGCATCCAGTTGCGGCGGCAATTTCATTGCGGTTGAGCCCGCGCGGATGTGCGGACAATGTTTCAACTATCTGGAGCGCACGATCCAGATTCGGAACGTGATAGTTGCGCTTTTCGGACTTGCCTTTACCTCTCACCTAATCCTCCTGATTTGGAATGTGGTCTATAGTATACATTATAAATTCATCGGTGTCAACCCGGCCCCCTGTGAGTCAATCCCCGCCCTGTGAACAACCTCGATTTGTCTTCAAACGCACGGAATCCATTGATATTGCCGCCGCTCCGCTTGCTCTACGCCGCGCATATCACCTTCTGAAACACCTCCGCCGAGTCAACACCTCGCGCTTCCCGCTCGACCTTTCACAATGCCGAACTCGTCGCCGCCGAGCGGCGGGCATCACTTGTGAACTCCGCCCCGCGCTTCTCCGTCAGCACCGGCATCAGGCGGCACTACACGCTACATCCACACCCGCCCACTTTTTCGGCCTCGGGCAAAATCACTTTTAGCCTAAGTGCAGCAGTTAAACGGGCGGGATGTTGATCCCGCCCTTATTTTACGGGCTAATGGTGCGATTTAAGTTTTCACCCTGCGGGTGAAACGGGCATTCCACTGGAAAAGAAAGCGTCGTTCTTGGTATACTTTGAGTTGCAAAGCCAGCAAAGGACAACAAGAACGACATGAGAAAGTATATCACAAATCCGCTCCGAACGGAGCAGGAAACCGAAAAGTCGGACGGCCTCGAGACCCTCGGCGGCGAGTTCGGCCTGTGCTGGAACGACACCGTCCCGCTGACGACGGGGGCGCACAACGCCTTCCTGAGCGCGTTCTTCGAGGCGGGCGGCGTGTTCGACCACCTTGTCGACACCTGCCCGCTCAGGCTGACGAGCAACAACGCCCCGACGAACCGCGAGACGCTCGGCACCGCGATTGTCGGGATGACGAACGGCTCGTACCGCTACCGGCACTTCGACAACCTCTCCGGCGACGCGGTCACGGCGGAGCTGTTTGGAGCGTGACCCTCGCGGCTCTGTTTTGTGTTAGTCCCGCGACGACCTCGCCACGGGAAATCCCTGTATCTGCCGCGTTGGTCAATCGGCAAACAAAAAAAGCCCCTCCGGCGCGAAGCCGAAGGGGCTGAAATGAAAATGGCTGAAGTTTGGCGCGTCTATGCTTGCCCGCCTGTCAATACAGGCGGCGAAATGGTATAATATGCGCCATTGTAGGGAGAAGGACAATGAATGATTTGACAATCGCCGAACCTATTGCCGCCGATGCCATCCGGTCGCGAATCCTCACGATTCGTGGCGTTCAGGTCATGCTTGACCGTGACCTCGCAGAGCTATACGAAGTGCCGACGAAAGCCCTAAACCAAGCCGTGAAACGCAACATCGAACGGTTTCCCGAACACTTCATGTTTCAATTGACCAAAGAGGATCTATCAAACTTGAGGTCACAAATTGTGACCTTAAACGGCGAGACAAGTCTAAGGTCACAGATTGTGACCTTAAACAAACGGCAAGGACAGCACCTAAAATACATGCCGTACGCATTTACAGAGCAGGGAATAGCGATGCTGTCGGCAGTCTTAAAAAGCGAAACTGCAATACTTGTCAGCATCAGAATCATGGATGTGTTTGTCGCCATGCGCAAAGCACTTGCCTCCTTCTCTCCAATGCTGATGCGTCTTGACGTGGTGGAACGGCGGCAAATCATCGACCAAACCCGCAACGAGGAGCGCTTCAAGCTGATACTCGATGCGATGCAGGACAAGAAGTTCCCTCCGCAGAAGGTGTTCTACGACGGGCAGATATACGACGCGTTCGACCAGATGAAGAAGTTCGTGCGCATGGCGAAGAAGGAACTGGTCATCATCGACCCGTACTTCGCAGATTGCGTCCTTCCTCTCGTCGCGCGGAAGCGGCAGGGCGTGTTGGTCGTCGTGTTGAAGAACTCGCGGAACAAGCTGCTTCATGCCGTCGATGTGGCGCAGTTCAACGCGCAGTACGCCAACTCGCTCACGGTCAAGACCTCCGACAAATTCCACGACCGCTTCCTCATCATCGACAAGACAACCCTCATTCACGTAGGTGCATCCCTCAACCACCTCGGCAAGAAGTGCTTTGCCTTCTCATCCCTCGACAAGTCCAACATCCCCAACATCCTCGCCAAGTTGTAATCCGCCCCACGCATCATCGCGCCGCCTCTCCGCCCATGCCTTGAGCCACCCTTGTCCGCCGCACCGACCCCCGCAGGGTGTCCCCACAAAATCCCCACAAAATCAGCACTCCCTATACCGCGGCGCAAAGGCCTGTGGGCATCTTCATTGTCCGTACCGTTCAAGAAGCATCTGGACGATGCGGCCGGAGCCAGAGCAGTTGGGGCTCCACGGCAGGAACCACGGCTCGTCGTCGCGGTAGCGTTCCCCGACATAGAGTTCGCGAGTCATGGCAAACTTGAGCGTCGCGGCGAGGATGGTGTCCGCCTGTTCGCCATATCCGATTGTGCGAAACGCGCGATGCCACAGATAGTCCTGCGAGGTGGTGTACCAATAGTGCTTCATGACAGGGTCGTCGCTGGCCGTCGAAAACTTGCCGGTGAGTCCGTTGGCGGACGCCTGTCCGTTCCTGAGACACCACTTCCAGATGCGGAGCACGTCGTTGGCGTCAAGATATCCGTTCTTCAGCCCAAGCATGATCATGTTCCCGTGGTAGAGCCTGGGGAAGCCCTTCTCGACCTCCTGACGATCAGGCGACATCGGAATGTCGAAGTCCTCCTTGTCGGCGCTCTCCTGCTTGAAGAAGAGCACCCTGTCGCGCATCGTGCCGAGGTAGTCATTGAAGCCTGCACGTATCTCGGCAAGCGCGGGATCTCCGAAGCGTTCGGCCGCAGCGAGGTAATCGCCCATGTCGATTAGGTTCAGCGCGTCCGTGAAGCCCCATGACTGCGTTTTCGTCTTGTAGTCACACGCCAAGCCGGCAGGAAAGAACCCGGGGACGGCGTCCGTAGCCCCCGGCGGCACGCGGGAACGCATGATCCAGCGGAATCCCTCAAGCGCCTTGGCGCGGTAGCGGTCCCAAGGTCTGCGACGGCCGGTGTCGAGGCAGTAGCGGGCAAGGATGCCGAGGCAGTTCGCGGTGTTGCAGTCCCAGTCGTTCCCGAACGGCCCTATCCGGCCACGGTTCTCAGGCTCTGGATAGCCGCCCGAGCCATAGCCGTACAGACCGAAGTAGAAGTCGATTGCACCCTCCACATACTCGCCGAAGTCGCCGACCTTGCCCAGAGCCGACAGGGCGTCCATGTTGTCCCACGGCCACACCCAGCGCTGCAAGCCGCCCTGGCGCGGCAGCACGTAATCGCAGCCGACAGGATGGCAGAAACACTGTAGCATCTGCACGACCATGTTCTTGACGATGCGCAGGTGTTCAGGATTCTCTTTTAGACCCTTCGGCAGGCGGTTGATCTTCGCAAGTTCGCGTTGCCACGCGTCCGCCGTGGCGCGGCGCGTCGCCTCGAACGCCGGCTGCACATCGGCACCGATGCCTACGGCAAAGTCAAGGACAAAGGATTCGCCAGCCTTCAAATCGACGGAAAAGCGCAGTTCGCCGCGTTCCGCATCCCATCTGGCCGACGGCGGCGGCTTCGCGAACGTGATGAACCCGCCAGCAGGCGAGCGGAGGACGCCGCCGCCCCAGGCCCAGTCGCATAGAACCTGGCTCCAGGTCTCCGGAAGAGACACGTACGGCTTGTAGTAGTCCGGCGGCTGGTTCTTGTATCCGCCCAGCAACGTCGCTTCGTTGCCGTAGCGGACGCGGATTGCATACTCCTCGGCAAACCCCTTCGCGCTGCCGTTGACGACGGAAAAGCGCCCATGCGCTGTCGTGCGCCGAACGAAGTCACAGCACGTCTCCAGCGTCACAGCAACGTCGTCCTCCCTCCAGCGCAGCCCGTGCAGCGGCACTCCGTCTTCCGGCAGCAGGTTCTCGGCAGTCTTGAAGTCAAAGAGCCTGTCGTCCTTCCCATGAAAGAACCATAGCACGTTGCCGACTTCTCGGCTGTAGGACCGCGCAGTCCAGTGATGCTCATGCCGCACTTCTGAGAACATCAGCTTGGCATCGTTGAACAGCACGCACATGCGCTCCGCCATGGGCGGATGCACATATCGCCGCGTCGTGCGCGGCAGTTCCCACGATGAAGTGCCAACCGTCGACGCAGCCGCAACGCCCGCAACAAGCGCCGCCACAGCTGACAGACATTTAACCATCTCTTTTCTCATTCTCGCTTTCCCCTGTACTTGTTTATTACTCACAACGCATCAAGGGCGAACACATGGGCTTTCTCGCCGCCCCACGTCCCATCCACGACAAGTCGCAGACCATCTGCGTCCACCGTGTCGAACGACACCTTGCGGAATCGAAGCATGTTCAGTCCATCCTCGTACACCCTGTGCCATTCGCCGCCCACGCGCACGTCTATGTGGAAGGATTTCGCAAGCATCTTCGGCATCTGCGCCCGCTCAGTGGTGGCTTCCAGCTTGCGCATCCGCTTTGACCGGTGGCGCATGTCGGAATCGAAAACAAGCCTCGCGCCCGACATCCGCCGCGGAGCGTCCCACGTGTAGACAATCTTCTCTTCGCCAGACACGACCCAAACACCGTTATCCTTCTTGTTGTAGTTTCGGTCGATTCCGTTCTTCAGTACGGCAATCTCGTCCGAGCATTTCGACTCGCCTGTAAGGCGTGATACCTTCCGCCACCGGAACGGCAGCATGCAATCGTCGTCCTCAAGCGTCGCCTGGAGTTCCGCAATCCTCTCGCGGCGCAACTGTACGGGATCGATTCCATATTTCATCAGCATCGCGGCGGCGGTTCCCACGGCCTGCCCGAGCGCCGCGCATGTCGCCATCACACGCGTCGCCGAAAGCCCCATGTGCGTACAGGAGATGTCGCGCCCGGCAAACATGAGGTTCGGGACGTTCACCGAATACAGGCAGTCGAATGGTATGCCGAACGGCGACGGACATCCGTACTCCACCGAAATGCGTCCCTTGCGATGGAAGGCGTCGGGATGGTGGTCGTCGAGCGTCCAGCCGCCATAGGCGACCACGTCCTCGAAATGTCCGCCCGAAAGGACGTCGTTCTGCGTGAGGATGTGAGGGCCGACAAAGCGGGTTGACTCGCGTTTGCCTGGAAGCGAACCGATCCAGTCCAACTCGTATCCCTTCGCCCTTCCGTCTGGATGGTTCTTCATGTAGGCCCAAACGCCGTAGGCAATCTTTTTCAGCTCTTCCTGTATGGCATTCGCATCACCTATCGTATCGAGATTGCCGCCGTACTCGATCCACCAAAAGTTGTTGTCCTTCGGATACAGCCTCTTGTAGTTGACACGCCTTGCGCCCTTCGGCGGAGGCGGCTCGTCGGTCTTCGCGAAATCTTCGTCCGTAAACTTGTATGCCCACGGCGGCGGCACGAACGGATGGTGTTCCTTCGTCTCGCGGAGCTGGAGAAGGATGGAGTTGCCCATCGTGCGGTGGTCGCCGCCGTCCTGGAGGTAGGTTTCGCCGAACTCGGACGGCAGTTCTCGCCCACGGCGAAACTTAGCGCCGGACAATCGCAAAATGCCGTCGCCCGTGCAGTCAGCGAAGAACCGCCCCTTCACGACATAGCGCGTGTAGGCGTTGGAGTTCCACGCCTTGACGGCGGCGATTCGACCGCCGTCCATCTCCACGCCATCGACGGAGGTGTTAAGGAGAAGCGTAATGTTCGGTTCCTCGCGTACAGCCGAGAGAATCACGTCATCCCATAGCGTATAGCGCATGAGCGGATTGTAGTAGAAGTTCTTGAGCTGAAGTTCCTCAAGGATGCCCGCCTCCTTGTTCTCATCTCCATGCGCACCCATGATGCCCATGCGCATCTCGCTCGAAGCGTTGCCGCCAAGAACCGGACGATCCTGCACAAGGACGACCTTCGCTCCGTGCCGCGCCGCCGCAACTGCCGCGCACACGCCGGAAAGCCCGCCTCCGCACACCACGAACTGCGTTTCGAGGGCGACTTCCTTGACAACGCGCGAATTCGCCTCCGTCAGCATTCCATCCGCATACGTCTGCAAGGCGCAAAGGAGCAATGCCGCGACAACCATCAAAATGTCGTGGCTACGTTTCACGACAGGACATTTCAGCATAGCTTTCCCCCGTTTCTTGCATTCTTCCGTCATCGCGGCGGCAGTTGCGTACCTGTTTACTTGATCCTGTAAAGCGCCGGTTCGTTCGGCGCAAGCGAAATCTTTACGGTGCATGCCTTCGTCTTCTCAGCCGCCGGACCGAACTCCGCCAAGATCTCGGAAAACTCCTCCGAAAGCGTCAGTTCCGCAGCATCCGCCTTGTCCTGCGCATTGACCACGAGAAGCCACGTCACGCCGTCTTTCCGCCAAGTGCGCACGCCCCATGCCACCGGAGCGCCCGTTACTGCCGGAACAGGCTCAACCGAAAGCAGCACGGGAATGTATCTGCGCACTTCCGCGCCAACCTTGCAGACGTCGGCCCACGCCTTGGCGAACGGCAGCCCGTGAGACTCTTTCTGAATGGCGGTGAATGAATAATAGACGAGTCCGTTCGCGCCGGACGCTATGCACTGCCACGACATCGACCGCATCTCGTCAACCGTCGGCATCCTGTTCTGCGGACTGCCGGGATTTTCGGTGCGATATCCGCCCCAGTCGAACGCCTGCGGCACCTGCCACATCGGACGGAACCCAAAATACGCGCAATCGGTCCGGCGCGTCCAGTCCGTCACCATGGACAGCGGCTTGTCTGGCACCGGATACGGGTCGGTTCCAATCACATCGAACGTCGAAGTAATCTCCCGAAGGAACTGAAGCTGGTAGATTACGGCCCAAGTCGGATGATCAGGGTCGGCACATTCCAGGAAATCTCGGCGCCGCGTCAGCATTCCAAGCCATCCGTCGCCAACAAGTTCGTCGTTCACGTACCAGGCGAGAAGCCCGGGATGGTTCTTGAAGGCATCGACCTTCGCCTGCACGTAGGAATCGGCCGCGTCCTCGCTCGTCACGGACCTCGGCGTGTGCTTCGCGCCGGCATAGACGTCCTTGACGGAATAGATGACCATGACGCCGTTCGTCCAGTAGAAATCCATACCGACGGCATCCGGCGCCTGATACGGCATCACGCAGTTGAACGGCCCCTTCACGTATTCTGCGCGGCGGCTGGCGCTGCCGGTGTACATTCCAAGCGGGAAGAACGGCTTCCCGTCGACAATCGTGCGTCGGTGTTCGTCGATCCACACGTGACGCGATGGCATCTTGGCGACGCGGCTGAACGGCAGCTGGGTCGAACCGAGAACCGAGCTGTCCGACGTCTTCAGGCGAAACGCGACAACGCTTTTGCCGCGCTTCAGCTCCACGACATCAACGGCGAAGGCGGCCATGTCGCGCGAAAGGCCCCGTGATGGAACGGTCTTGCGCGAACCATCCGGCGTCTCATACGAGAACTCTGCCTTCAACTCTTCGGGAGAGTGTTTCTTTGGAACCGCAAGGCCGACCCTGAATTCGATGCGCCCCTTGTCCGCCGTGTTTCGGTATGCGGAGGAGAGAAGATGCCCCACGATCGGTCTCTCGTAGGGCGCAATCTCCATGTCATCGAAGTACGCCTTCCCGACGCAGCCTGGCGAACAGTACGGTATGAACCTGAAGCTTGCCGCCTTTTCGGGGATCACCGTCGTCACGCCCTCCAGGCGCGTCCAATCCGTTGTGCCCTTCAGGCCTCCCGCATACGAACCACCGAGATGCCGCCCGTTCGCATCGCTCCACTCTATTCCAAGCGTAGCGCCGTGTACGTTCGCCGGCCCCAGGCCTTCCGTGCGGATCCATGCGGAAAAACGGTATGTCTGCCCCGGCTCAAGCCGAACCTTCTGCGAAGGGAACGCATACGGAAGCTTCGGGTCGGCGTTGTCATAGACAAGCGCCGACGTTCCGTTCATGCCGCTACCCCTTGCCACGAAATAGGCTGGCGGCAGCCGCCAGCCCTTGTCGCCACGTTCAAAATCAAGGTTTGCAGCCCGCGCCCCCTTGTCGCCGACGTCTGCTGAAAGCATGCGCGAACACGCAAGCAGCACCGCTGTCGCCAACAATGCATTTCCTTTAGACATGGATATCCGCCTTTATTGCGCCTATCGGAATGAGAGTATCATGCCCAATCTAACGATAGCCTCGTAGCAGCCCATGTTAGGGCCGGCCCCCATCACTCGTGCGTTTCCTGCAAGGTCGAAGGCGTTCGCCATCCACTGTTCGAGCAATGCCGTATCCTTGCACGGAGACGAGCCTCTAAGCGTAAAGTCGCCTTTTGCAAAATCAGCGAACTTCGGACTGACAGTGACGCAGCTGTTCGCCGCCGTGAATTGATTGTAGGGAGATGGCGCCGGATAGGCGCATGAATGGCTTGCCGTTATAGTGGCGCCGCTGCGGAACCAGTCGTTCGCGCCTTCAGGTTCTCCGTTCATCGTGTTGCCCGCGATGATCGTGTTGATGATGGAACAGCTCCAGCGGTTGTAGAACCCTGCGCCGAACTGATTGGATCCTCCGCTCTTCACATCGTTGCATGTGATCGTGCAGGAGTCAACAACCGGCTTGTCGTAGCTCAGCAGGTAAATTGCGCCTCCGCAATGGTAGTTGCCGGCAGTGGTCACGCGGTTGTTGGCGAAAAGGCTGTTGCGCAGAATGAGAGGCGTTCCTGAATTGCGACTTGAATTATTCTCTCGGTGGAACAAGGCTCCGCCACAGTCCGATGCAACGTTGTTTGTAAACGTGCAACCGTAGAACTCTCCGTACATTCCTTTCAGGCTAGAAGCAGTGCCGTCCGATCCAGTATAATTCGCACGGCAGCAGGATACGGCGCCACCATACTTAGTTGAAACATTCGACGCAAAGACGCAGTTCGTAAAGACGAAGTAACCGCCCTCGTCCTGTTCAAACGCCGCCGCGCCGCCATAACCGCTGTGGTTCAAGGTGAACGTGCAATTCGACAACGAGGCGGATGCCAAGCCTGTCAGATAGAAAGCGCCGCCGTCATCCGCGTTATTGGAAGAAAAGTCACATCCAGCGACAGACACCCTTGATTGGCTTGTGCAATACACTGCGCCACCCTTACCGGCCACATTTCCGCTGAAGCAGCAGTCCCTGAACGAAACGCATGCGGTGGACGTGACGAGCGCACCCCCTCCGTTGTCGCCGCTGTTCGAGCTGTTCCCGCTGAATGAACAATTCTCAAACGCTCCGGTTCCATCCATGACAAGCACCCCGCCTCCCCTTATCGCATGGCACAGCGCAAACGTAATGCCAGACACCAGCGCAGAAGGACCGAGCGAGAGAAAAGCACCGCCGCCTTTGCCAGTCGTCGTGCAGTTGGAGATCACGCAGTCGACAATCCTCTCGGAGCCTCCCTTTCCCCCGGCACTTGCGATTCCACCCGCGCAGGTATCCGCGCAGTCAGTCGCGGAACAGTTGCGAATGACGGTGCGTTCAATTGTAGGCGCTTTACTTGAGTTGTTCAAGAATATGCCGCCCGCTCCACCGCCCGTAGTGGCAGAGCAGTTCTCTATCACGCAGTCCAATATCTTCCCGCCGCCAAAGACATATGCGCCACCAGCGGCCTTGCCTGAGCACGTAGCTCTACAGCAGGTAATCACGCAATTGGTAAGGAACGTTGGGTAGTCAGTGGCATCGCTACCAACCCTTACGCCGCCACCAACCCCGGAAGCCGTCGCAACGCCGTTGGAGAAGGTTATGCCGTCCACAACAACGCCACGCGCTAGATTCAGAAGATTGAACGAGCCATTTCCGTATATGACGACATCTGCCGGATTCCTGGTAGAGCTCCTGACTACGTCTGCATTCGCAAAAACAGACGCGTACTGTCCAGCCAAAGACAACGTACCTGTTGCGGCATACTTGCCGGGGAGGATCACAAGCTCGTCCTTCGAGTCTTGTCCATGCACCTTTGAGATAGCCTTGTTTATGGTCTTGAATGCAGTCGCCTCGCTCGTTCCGGCGGCACTGTCGTCGCCATCGGGCTTCAGGTAGTACGTGGTCGCAAAGCAACCGAGCGACATCATTCCTGCCACACCTGTCATCATCAACTGTTTCTTCATGGTTTTTGTTCTCATTGTTGGATGTTGGATAGTTATTGACAATCGGGCGCGAAACCTACTTTTGAGCAACGCCGTCGACGACGGGAATCTTGGCGGCGTTCGGGACGGGAAGGACGCGCTTCTGCGCGTCCGAGGTCACGGTCACGAGGCTCCGGGATAGGCCAGCGTCATCTCGAACGACTGGACGTTCGGGGTGATGAGGCGACACTGGCGCCCGTTTGTCGGCGGCAGCCCTGCCATGACGGGGGTTACACCACGGTAGAACTCGCTCCTCTGCCCCTCGACCTTCAGATGTCCGTTTCGGTTTATCGTGATTATCGCGCTCACAGGATCGTTCCACGCAATAACGTGCCGCGCGTGCCTCCAGCGCTTCACGTCCTCTTCGGGGTAGGCCGTATGCTTCTTGTCCACCCAGTCGTAGCTGGCGGAGTTGAGATCGAGATAGACGATGTTCTCCAATATGCGGACGTGGTCGCAGTGGTGATGCCCGTTTATCACGAGCCGCACGCGGCCCGGATGCTTCGCGTTCGCCTCGTCGAATATCCGGCGCACGGCGGCACGGTCCGGCGAACCGTCCTCACGCTCGTAGCTGGCATGGCTCGTTACGACGCACGGATACGGAGAACCCTCGACTGTCGCCTTCAGCCATTCCAGCTGCTCCGGCGGCACGCGGGATATCAGGCTGCCGCTCTTCTTTCCGACGGCGTAGTAGTTGGAGTTGGAGTAATGCGTCCACTTGCCGTCCGCAAGGCAATTGTTTGTGTCCGTAACAATGAAGCGGAAGCCTCCGCGGTCGAAGTGGTAGTAGCCGCAGTCGAGCCGGTACGCCGCCAGCGTCTCTGCGTGCGAATTGCCGTCGTCGTCGTGGTTGCCTACTGTGTGGTAGGTCTTTATGCGGAAGTCGTTGTAGAAGTCCACATAGTCCCTGCAGCGGACAGGCGTGTGGGTGAAGTCGCCCATGTGGATTATGAAATCCACCTTGGATCTCTCGGCGCGGTCTAGGACGCGTTCGAGCCATTCGCGAGTGTCGTGCGGGAACACTCCGGGATAGTAGTGGATGTCCGCGAACGCGCAGAACTTCACTTCGCCGCCGTCAGGTCGCCCCGACGAACCGGTCTTGCCGAACGCCCCGCCCGCAAGCAGCGCTGCCGCACCCGCGCCGAGGAACCCCCGGCGCCCGATTTCTGGATGTCCGTTCATCTTGTCCTCTAATGATTACTGGACGATTATTATAGCGCCTAGATTGTTCGGATGGATATAGCCGTTCTCGTCCTGGTAGACGCGCCAGAGCTTGTTCTGGTCCGCCTCGTCCTGCCAGCGGAAATATCCGCGCTTTCCATCCAAACCGTTGGCGTTAGTGCCGATGCGCAGTACGTTGCCTCCCATTGGCGCCTTAATCGTAATCGCCCCTGCCGCCAGATTCGCATCCGGCACGAACGACGCGAACGAGAGCGAACCGCCAGCGCCGACCGTGATCGTTCCGGGCTTGCTTGCGGTGAGCGCGCCGAGGCTGTTGGACTTCCCGGCGTCAACCGCGATGCCGCCGCCCAGGAACTGCACCTCGTTCGTCATGATGTTGCTGCCCGCCAACAGCAGCGTACCGCCGTAGAGCTTCGACTCCATCTTGAGGTCCGTGGAGTTGTTCTTGACCTTCATCGTGCCCGGCCCGTACTTCTCCAACCAGAACCACTGGTAATTATTGTCAGCACGTCCCGCCGCGCCACGAAGCGCCGGCACGATGAAGTCCGCCTCGTCATCGCCCGTCACGTCATCCACCTCAATGCGGAATGCATAGTTGCCCGACCTCGCACTTGCGGCATTGTTTGCTCCATACACATTCAACCAGTAGTAGCCGCCGTCAAGGACGGTCGTGGGTTCCGTGCCAATCACGTGCCAATAGCCGTATGTACTGCTGTAAGCCACACGCGGAGACCAAGTTCCCTTCAGCACCGCATTCGACAGCGTGGCATAGAAGATGTAAAACGATTCGCTGTCGGTAAAGAGCGTTCCGCCGTCAAGCACGACGTCCTGATAGCTGGGGTTGCCGAGCTGCCAGGCGGTAGCGTTGCGAAGATCGCCGCCGGAATGGACGACTATCTTCGTCGTGCCGCCGCCGGGCGTGCCCGATGCCGCAAGCCGAAGAGTGCCGTCGCTGACGTGCGCCTCGCCTGCCGCCGGAAGACCATCGGCCGACGTAACCGACGTGATCATCTTTGCGCCGTTGGCGCCAGCCGTGGTGAACTTGCCGCCGTAGAGCGTCTTGATGTCGCCGCTGATCGTCGCGACGCCACTGCCGCCGTTGAACGTCGCCGTAATCTTGCGGATGCCGTAGCCGCTCGTACAGTTGCTGGCAACATATTCGCCAGAGGAATCTACGAGGGTTGAAACCGATGCTGTCCAGCTCTTTACTTCATACTCCGCAGTCTGGATCTTTTTATGGGGGAACAACACCGTGCCGAAAGCGGGATAAGCTGACGCACCGCCGGTTCCGACTTCGGTATAGCCGTAACCCACGCCCGCAACCTCGACATTGAGGCCGTTCTGACGGAACTTGGCGGCCACATACTTTGCCGACGTATCTCCTCTTTTCCAGTGGAACTGGCAAGTTGCCGTATCGGTGACAGGATCGTAGCTATAGCCAACAACCGTGCACTTTACTTGGTCGGTCTGGCTTCCACCAAGCATATAGCCCTCAGTGGGCGTCATGTCCGACAAAACACAGTTCGAGGCAAACACCTGCCATGACGTAGAGATGAAACCATCCATGTAGGCTGTAGATGTCGCCGGCGTAGCCGACGGAACAAGCGTGAAATCGCCCGTGCCGGTGATGGTGTTGGAGAAAGTCGATGCATCGTCACCACCCGCAACAGCGACAATCGCCTCCATGCCAAACGGAATCGTCGTGGTGCCGCCGAGTTCGGCGCCGCCGTCAAAGCGCACCTTCATCGGCCCGCCCACCGCGCTCTTGCGCTTGAGGATGATCGTGTTCAATCCCATCGCGGACGTGTAGTTGAGCCATTGCCCGCCGTAGGTTGTTGCGTCGCTTGTTCCTGCGCCAAAGATTCCGCGGTTTGCTCTTGCAACCAGTCCAGCGCCCCAAAGAGTCGTACTGGTTTGATCCCAAAGGTCGGCGGTCGGCCAGCGGTCTTCCAAGTCGGGATAGAGGCCGCGACGCGGCGAACGGACGCCCGTGCGGCAGCGGACGTAGGTGCCGTTGGCTTTTGGCGACAGCTGGACGCGGATGGAGTAGGTGAACGCGGTGGTGGTGCGGTTCAATGTTACGAAACTACCGCTTCCTATGCTCCCTTTGATTCTGTCATAGCGTCCGGCGGAGAGTTTGCCTGCGCCGGAGTTGCTGGCCGGCGCGCCACCGACCACATGGATGCACTCCCACGTGTCCGCCACATCGGCGGCGGAAATGGTGTCGTTGGTGACAATGTCCGGAAAAGCAGGTGTGCTGGGATTGTCAGTCGTCATCGCGGTGCCTGTCCAGACCTTGTACGCATCGTCGCCGCGCACGAGGGTGGTCGCGCCAAGGGTCGTCACCTTCTGCGCGAACGAGACGGTGCCGGACGAGGCGAGCGTGATGGTCGCGCCGTCGGCGAATGTTATCGGGTCGCCGGTGATGCTGATCGTGTCGCCCGCCGTGGTCGCGGTGAGCGTCTTGATGTTCGTGGTGTCGCCATCATAGGTGATGGACACGGCTCCGCTGCCGGTATCGCCGGCGAAGTAGGTGTATGAACTGTCGGCGGCGCATACAAGCGCACTCGACAGGATTGCGACAACCATCAACTTCTTCATTGGTGTACCCCTCGTTGTTTTAACTGCATGTATTTTATCAAAAGCACCCATCTCCCGTCAAATCCGAATGAAACCCAAAGACCTTGCGGTTTCTCCGCGCCTCTATGTTAAGGAATCTGTCTTGCCAGGCATCAGCGGATGATGACTACCCCGCCTAACTCATCCGGATACAGGTAACCTTGGGCGTCCTGGTAGACGTTCCAGAACTTCGTCGAATCCGCAGCGTCCTTCCAACGGAAACACCTAAGATCTGTCGGCTCAAGGGCAGTCCCAAACCTGATGATGTTGCGAGCCATCGGCGCGTCGATGGTGATGGACTTCCTGTCGAGCCCCGAATCCCGCGTAAACGACGCAAAGGAAAGCGACCCGCCAGCCCCCACCGAAATCGTTCCGTTGGTTGTCGCAACAAGGTCTCCAAGCGAATTCGACTTCCCCTCGGCGACCGCCAGGTTGCCGCCCGCAAGCACGACCGCGTTCGTCATGCTGTTGCTTTCGGCCAAAAGCAGCGTGCCGCCAAAGAGCTTCGACTCCAGCCGCACATCCTTGGCGTCACCCGTCAACGCCATCGTACCCCTGCCGTATTTCTCAAACATGTACCAGGCAAAAGTTTCACGGCCTGAGGCAGCACGGTCGGGTGCGGTACGTATCATGGGCGCCGTAAAGTCAACACCCTCCGCCAGAAGCGTTTGCAGCCAGCAGTACGGCGTTCGAGAACGTCGTGAAGTTCATGTGGCCGACCAATGGTGAACTTGCCGCCGACAAGTCCGCTCAAGTCGCCGCCTTTGAAATCGTAGTCAATCGTGAGGCCACCATGATACGCGGTCGCCGTCGTGTCGTCGAAATACACGGTCACGTCGCAAATGCCATAACCATTGTAGTCATACTTGCCCTGATCGTCATTCCAAATGGAAACAGATTCGGTTGTCACCGCCCGCTCCTGGTCTCCAGGCCTGGAATTTGAAGTTTGTGCATAGCCATACCCTATACCCTTTATCAGGATGTCCGGACCCTCCTGCTTCAGCCGGGCGCTAACGTATTTGTAGGTCCTAGTCGAGTTTGCGCACTGGAACTGGCAGGTGGCCTGGTCGCCTGTGGCATTCGTCGTAAAGAAATAGCCGTTGCACCAACCTGGGATTCCGGTCGGGAGCGGGTTGTGGGACGACCCTTGCATGTGCCCCGTAATCTTCTTTACATCCTTCAGCAAGCGGTTCCGGGCGAGAACCTTCCATTCAAGATGGGACATATGACAATTGGTTTGTTCATAATTACTCCCATGTGTTGTCGGTCGGCGCAACCATTCTACCAAAACGGCTTTCCGAATGCAACCATGGCGATGATGGCGCATCCGCCCGCAAGAGCTCTGTGGCGCAGGCGCTGACTTGACCGCAGGCCGCCAAAAATAATATAATTCAATCTAGCAACCTAATAGGGATTCAATCGACATGGAAGAACTGCAGAGCATCTTGGAGAAAATCAACCGCGAAGGCGTCGAAAAGGCCGAGGCGGAGGCAAAGCGCATCGTCGACGCCGCAAAGGCCGAGGCCGACGCCGTGCTACGCAACGCACGTGACGCCGCGGCGAAGGAGAAGGCCGAGGCAGCCCGCGAATCTGCCGCCGCCACCAGCCGTGCGGAGGAAACGATTCGCCAGGCCGCCCGCGACGCCGTGATTGGCGTGCGCGACGCAGTGACCGCGCTTCTCGACAAGCTTCTAGCAAAGGACGTCGACCGTGCGCTGGCTGACGATGCGACTGTCGCAAGCCTCGTCGCTGACGCCATCAAGGGCATGACCGGCCCCGGCGAAGTCGCAGTCGGCGCAAAGCTAGCAGCCGCCCTGCGCGCGCAACTCGCCGCGTCAGGAGAATTCACCGTAGTCACTGACGAGACGCTCGGGACAGGCTTCAGCGTCCGCCTGGACGGCGGCCGAGTCGAACACGCTTTCACTGGCGAAGTCATTGCCGCCGAGCTGGCCAAGCGCCTTCGCCCCGAACTCGCAAAGCTGCTCAAGGTCTGAACCGGCTCCATGACGACCGACTACCTCGTGTCCAGCCTGCCGGCGCTTGCGTTCGGAGCTCCGGCTCCCATAACGTGGGAACGGTTCCGTTCGCTTGCGGGCGATGAGGCCTGCGAGCCACCGGCGAAGTGGAAGGACCTTGAAACCCAGATGCGCAACGCCATCGCGGAAGCGCGCGGAGGAGAGCGCTGGACGCGTCCGGCGGAAGGCTGCTCGCTTCACTGGCGCGACAGGGTGCTGGCCTGCTTCCAGGAAAAGGACGTCCTTCGGCGCGAAGAGCTGCTCGACAGGACGTGGTGGGACGCAGCCGGAGAGCTGACCCCTCCCTCCTCCCCGCTCGGCAAGGGTGCGCTCGCCACATACGCCGTGCGGCTCAGGATAGCACTGAAGCGCGACGCCATCTCTGCGGAAAAGGGCCTCGCTGCCTTCGACCGCCTCACCGCCGAAACAGGGCGCTGACACACGACCTTTCATAAAACACACCAATCCCCGCTATGACAACCACAGGCAAGATCACAGGCGTCAACGGAAACATGATTACCGTCTCGTTCGAGGGCGCCGTCGCCCAGAACGAAGTCGGATACGCAATGCTAGGCGAACAGCGCCTCATGGCCGAGATCGTCCGCGTGCGCGGCAAGTTCTGCGACATGCAGGTGTTCGAGTCCACCACCGACCTTACGGTCGGGACGCCAGTCGAGTTCACTGGCGAGCTGCTGGCCGCGGAGCTCGGGCCCGGCATGCTTGCGCAGGTCTACGACGGGCTGCAGAACCCGCTTGCCGAGCTTGCGAAAGCCGCAGGGCAAATCTCCAGCGACGCAGGCTACTTCCTCCAACGCGGCATGTACCTCCCGGGCCTTCCGCGCGAGCGCAAGTGGGACTTCCACCCGACGGCCAAGGCTGGAGACCGCGTTTCCGCCGGAGACGTGCTCGGATGGGTAACGGAAGGCATCTTCGACAACAAGACCATGCCTGGCCACAAGATAATGGTGCCGTTCGCCCTCAGGGGAGTCCACACCATCGCGTCCATCGCCCCGGCCGGAGACTACACGGTGACGGACACGATAGCCGAGCTGACTCCAGCGTCCCAGTCTTCCGGCGCGGCGTCCACGCAGACCGTCAAGGTACAGATGATGCAACGCTGGCCGGTCAAGGTTCCGATCCGCTGCTTCGCCGAGCGTCTGGAGCCAACGGAGACCCTGGAGACCACTGTTCGCACGATAGATACGTTCTTCCCCGTCGCCGTCGGCGGCACCTACTGCATTCCGGGCCCCTTCGGCGCCGGCAAGACGGTGCTTCAGCAGACGACCGCCCGCTACGCGAAGGTGGACATCGTGATATCCGCCGCCTGCGGCGAACGCGCCGGCGAGGTCGTGGAGACGCTGAAAGAGTTTCCCGAGATCGTTGATCCGAAAACCGGCCAGTCTCTGATGCAGCGCACGATCATAATCTGCAACACGTCGTCCATGCCTGTCGCATCGCGCGAAGCATCGGTGTACACGGCGGTGACGCTTGCGGAGTACTTCCGGCAGCAGGGCCTCAACGTGCTGGTGCTGGCGGACTCCACGAGCCGCTGGGCGCAGGCGATGCGCGAGCTCTCCGGCCGCCTGGAGGAGATTCCGGGCGAAGAGGCGTTTCCAGCCTATCTCGAATCGCGCATCGCCGCGTTCTACGAGCGCGCAGGGCGCGTACGCCTGCGCAACGGCGAAACAGGCTCCGTCACGATTGGCGGAACGGTCTCGCCGGCCGGCGGTAACTTCGACGAGCCGGTGACGCAGGCGACGCTAAAGGTCGTCGGCGGCTTCCACGGACTGTCCCGCGCCCGCTCGGACGCCAGGCGCTACCCGGCAATCGACCCGCTGGAAAGCTGGAGCCACTACAATTCCGTCATCGAGCAGGACCGCGTCGAACGTGCGCGGAGCATACTGCGCAAGGGCAACGAGGTCGGGCAGATGATGAAGGTCGTCGGCGAGGAGGGAACGTCTCTCGACGACTTCACGACTTACCTGAAGGCCGAGTTCCTCGACGCCGTCTACCTGCAGCAGAACGCATTCTCGGACACGGACGCTACTACGCCCGCCACGCGCCAGCGCGTCATGTTCGACGTAGTGGAGAAGGCCCTTCTCGGCGAATACGGATTCAAGGAAAAGGCAGAGACACGCAAGTTCTTCATGGACCTCCAACAGACCTTCATCGACTGGAACGACAAGCCGTCAGACACGCCCGATTTCGCCGCTCTGAAGGAAGAGCTTGAGAAGAAGATAACCTCCGCCTGCCGGTCTTCCTGACCGTGACCTAGAAGAACCGGCGGAGGAAATTGGTGGGGTACTGCCACTAGCCGCCGCTTGCCGCGTTCGCCGCCGCCTCGAAGTCGCCGGACGCAACGCCAAGACCATACTGCGACAGCCACGAATACGAAACCGCCACGTCAACCGTCCACGACGCAACAGTCCATACAAGTTCGCCACTAAGACACGGAACACCAAAATATGCTATAATATCGCTCAGCGAGAACTTACCAGAAAATAAAACCATGCCTTTGACACTTACCATCCCGCCATCCATCGCACGCGACGTTAAGACATATGTCTCCCGAAAGGGTATGACGATAGATGCTTTTGTTCTTGAATACCTGACAAGAACGGCATCTATAGAGCGGAAAACTCAGAAGCGCAAAAATCCAGTTCTCAAGTTTTGCGGTGTGCTCGCAAAGGGCTCGGCAGACAAGATGTTGTCCACTGTTGCGGAACAGCGAACCATCGACGAGGACCTGTGGAAATGAACGACACAATAGTTCTCGACACAAACGCAATCATATCTCTTTTCGACGGCAACCGAGACATCGCCGATATGCTTGGCGAAGAGAACATTGTCATCGTCCCCGCCATTGTTTGCGGAGAGTTTGAGGCAGGCGCACAAAGTGGAACGCGTCGCGACAACGCGGCAATGTCAGCTTTCAACGGTCTTTTGAGCCTCAGCCATGTGTCTGTTCTTCCTGCAACAAGGCGGACGGGACGCCACTACGCACAGTTGTTCGCTGCGTTGAAAAAAGCTGGCACGCCGATTCCCACCAACGACATCTGGATAGCGGCGTCTACCTTCGAATGTGGTGGCGTTCTCATCACGAACGACCACCACCTTTTGAACATTCCCCAACTCCACACAATCACTTATTAGTCCCCTACGGCATCTCGACCGAGACCTTGAAGAATCGGTGGAGCGAGTTGGTCGGGTACTGCCACTCGCCGCCATTTTCCAGCGTCTCGCTGCCGTAGACCTTGTAAAGCCGCCGCGCTACGCCGTCTTCGTTCAGGTTCGGATCCCATGTGACGATAGGTGTTTCGCCGCGCATCTCAATCATCGCCTTCAGCTGGCTGTTCGCATTCGTCGGGTCAAGCCCAGCGACATACTCCTCCCAAACTTCCGTTGGTCTGCCGCAGTTCAGCTTGCCGCTTGCCGCGTTCGCCGCCGCCTCGAAGTCGCCGGACGCAACGCCAAGGTTGTACTGCCTGAGCCATGAATACGGCACAGGCTCGGGCGAGGTCAGCGTGTAGCCGCTTCCGTCCGCCGGGCTCCACTGCACCTGATCGACCCAGACGCAGTCCGGCGCGTATGACGTCGCGCCGTCCTTGCGGTATTCCCAGCGCAGGACGTGCTTGCCGCCCGTCGGCACCTCAACAGACACAAACCGCCAGCCCGTGTCATTCCCCGCAATCCGCGCCTTGACGACATCATCCACCAGAAACGCGCCGTAGTCGTAGTAGCCGTCCTCGCCATCTTCCTCGTCCGGCTCCTCGCACTGCGCCTTCCACCAGAACGAGACCGTGCCCGCCTTCTTGACGGAAGCCATCAGGTACGTCGTGCCGTTGTTGCCGATTGCGCCGCTCCGCACGGACGAAACGCCGTCATGCGAAACCGCCGCGTCAACCGTCCACGGCGCGGCAGAATCAGTCTCCATCGTGTAGCCATACAAATTCGCCGCCTCGCTCAGCGATTCGCCGCGCGTGAAAGTCGCAGTCGCCTCCGCCGAATCCTTCCAGTCGAACTTGACCGCAATCGCCCTCACCGTGCATGACTTGTAAATCGTAAACGGCTTTGTGTATTCGCGCCCATTCACCTTTGGATCGCTTCCATCCGTCGTGTAAAGTATCGTCGCCCCTTCTGTTGCACACGACAGCGAAACCGTCTGCGAGACATTCTCAAACTCTGCTCCGCTCGGCTCGATTATCGGCGCATCAACAGTGTACCACTCACGCGTAAATGTCGCCGCCGCCGTCTCACTCTCAAACCAATCCTCCTTGAACGCCTTGGCCTTTACGGTTGTCGTGTCGTCAATCGTGAATGGCCCTGTGTAGAGTCTACTCGCTTCCGTCGGCTCGCTCCCATCAAGCGTGTAACGAATTTCGGAGCCCTCGGTTTCGGTCGCAAGCGTCACCACATTGCCAGCCCGATTAAACACATTGCCATATGATGCTATCATAGTTGGCGCTATTGCATGTCCGAATGCATACGAATTTGAAATCGTTATAGTATAGGGATAGTCTGTAACATAAGCTAGTGCCTTAATTGTTGTTCGGCAAGAAATTATTATCGAGTTGCCATACAAGAAACAATTCTCAGTCGCATTCGTCGTTGGGTCACTTCCATCGAGGGTATAATATATCATGGCCGATCTATTCGAGCATAATAGTTTCACGTCCGCATCTCTCGGCACCACACCTCCTTGCAATGAAAATGTTACTCTTGCTGCACCATATTTAACATCTCCACGACAATACTTACTATTCACACTCCAACCTTGCGACCCCTCAACAACAAAACAATTACATCCTTCAAATAGGTCTGATGGTTCATATTGTATGCCATAAGGACCAGAACATGAAACATACTTACCATCAGCGGCGGTCCAAGACCATTTATCATCTATTACAGGGCAATCTCCCATGAAAAGTATGTTTGTACATCCAACATCCTTTAACTGACTCCACCTATATGCTCTGTATCCTGTGCCATCACAACGGATATAATAGCCTGACATGGAAAAGGCATTGATTGTTTTATAGGTAGATGGAACAACAATCATCCCTACGGATTGATATTCGCTTAACTGTAGAGCAACTACACCTAAATTAGTCACTGTACAATCTCCAAGACGTTCTGGCAAATAAAGTGTCTTCGGCAAATCTCCTTGATGTGCACTTGGAGGTTTGGATGACTTGCTCCGAATATCTGGGTATTCAAGAATTGCATTGCCATCAGATGCAATGTAATAATTCCATGTCACTCCATCTACAGTCTTCGTCAACGCAAAAGCGCTATTGATCAAGACTACGATAGACACAGTCAGCATCAACTTCTTCATAGAAATATCTCCTTTCTCACATCTCAACATCAGGGATAAATGTTTCATCACACACACTTGGATGATTTATATTGCGCTTCAATAACTTTAGCCCGCATCGCCAGGGCCAGTATTGTTCCAGAACAGTCATGACATTACCTTCTGCAGACATCTCGAGAGCAAGAATCTTTATAACCGTCCCTTTGTTTCCCGACTTCTTCAGATGCAAGCGAGCCTCTCTCCACGTCACCTGGCAATCAGGGGCAATAAAGACTGCCTTTAGCCTGAACTTGGGCTCAAGTTTGAACACGTACTCCGCATCAATACGCTCACAATTAGACAACGCAACAGGCAGAATCCTAGAGCCTTCGCGTGGCCGCAAACTTGTAGATAACGAAGAATAGTCAGGCACTTCAAACTCAAGCATCATGCCATCTACGGCCAATTCCTGTAACTGGCGCACTGGTGAGAATAAAATCTCACCATTCTGTTCGTCACGAGGAAATACTTCAACTCTCCCAGTGAGAAGAAACTCACGCCCGACCAATTCGTCTACGCACTTGTACAACTTCATCTGCCGCGCCTCCTTTCGGTTTGGGAGGGGCGCTGACGGCAATAAGAGTGGCGCACCCTCCAGAAAATCACATCTTAGTAGAGGCACGGCTAAGAGCCCGCAACAAAACATGAGAAACAGAGAATGCGCCACAGAATGAACTGTGACGCTATCTCGTATCTACGCCTTGTTGCAACTAGACTTGTTGCTAGAAAATTAGCCGTTTTCTACTAAAGCTCAATACGCGATTCGCGTATCTCCCGACGTTCACTCGAACGCCAGGAGGTTCTTTTTCGTCGCTCTCCGAAGCCAAGGCCGAAGTCCGAAGGAATCCGTACTCCGTACTTCTTCCTTTTTCCTTCCCTGACCGCCATAGCGCAAAGCGCGACGGCGGTTTACTTCTTCCTTGTCCTCGTGGCGACCGCCCGCCCGGTAACGTCCCGGACGGTATGTCAAAGATCAAATTCCGCAGTTTCCCGCAGAACACCGCGAATTATAGCAAAACCGCCGCGCCCGAATCAAGCGCACATCACCTTGTCGAAGGGAGCGCTCGACCGTTACCTTGAAGAACCTGTGGAGCGAGTTTGTCGGATACTGCCACTCGCCGCCGTTCTCCAGCGTCTCACTGCCATCTACTATGCGTGTATGTAATCTGGGAAACTCTCAGCCAGCGTCTCGCGGAACAGAACCGGCTGACGGCTGGCAATGGTCAAGAGGACTCGCGCTGCTCCAGAGGGCTGACGACGTCCCTGTTCCCAGTTCTGCAACGTATTGACGCTAACACCCATGAATCTGGCGAACACGCTCTGGCTCATGCCGAATTCCTGACGAAGCGTCTGCACGGTTTCCTTGATCTGAACACGGTTACCGCGCTCGACCGACCAAGTGCGTGATGCCCGTTTCGTACCACGGAGCACCTCGCCGCCCTCCTGCAGACTTTCCATCAGCTCGCCAAAGTTTTTCTTATTCATGTTTGTACGCCTCCGCTACTTGCCTTATCGACTTCTTCTGTTCCTCGGTCATGTTCTCGCGTTCGTTTTTTTTATAAACATAGAGCATTAATATCCTGTCGCCGAAATCTCAATAGTATATCAACCGCGAACCGCTGCGTTTCCCCCGTCCAGAACCAGTCCATCGGATCTTCCTGACACCTCCACAACCTGGAATCATAACTCCCACATCTGGATGCAGAGAAAGATGACACTGCAACTTTGCATAATCATCATCACTCATCGCTTCCACAATGCGCGCAGTGAAGACTCGGGTCTCAAGGAAAATCATGCGTATATTATACGCCATTGGCGTATAGCCTGTCAAGGGGGCGCGCACCAAATTGCCGTGGCGCCGTGTTGTCCGTTTCTAAACATTGGAATTTAGGTCGTGTCTGCTGCATGTTATGGCAAGATTCCCTGCGGGCGTGTTACTGCCCTACCGGTCGTAGGGAGGCGGGGAGACGCGGGCCTCGAAGTCATCCTGCGTCCAGTAGCGGAAGTTCTCCTCGGCAAGCGCCATCTGGTACTCGCGCCAGCCCTCGCGCCAGATCATCCACGCGATGAGTATCGAGACGAAGCCCCATGTCCCGCCGGTGACAATCGAATGCAAGCCACGCAGGCCCAGCAGAATCGCGAACGCGCGCCCGACCCACATCGCAACCATCGTCGCCTTCGCGCGCGAAAGGAAAGCGCACATGACCGAACGGAAGATGCGTCCGCCGTCCATCGGAAAACCAGGCAGCAGGTTGAAGGCGCCAAGCATCACGTTCATCCAGAACGTATACTGCAAAACGCCGCGAAGCCAGGCATTATGGATGACGATTCCAAAGACATCGAGCATCAGCACCGACCCCGCAATCGCAAAGGACACAAGCGGCCCGGCGAGCGCGGTTACGAGCTCCTGCCATGCCTTGCGCGGCAATGCGATCAACGACGCGCAGCCTCCCAGCAGGGAAAGCGTGATGTCTCTGGTCTTGTATCCGAAGACCCGCGCCGTGAGAGCGTGCCCAAGCTCATGCAAGATCACAGAAACCGCCAGAGCAAGGGCGGCGGCCACGCCGAATGTGAACGAACCGAAGTCCGTGACGAAAATCAGCAGCAGAAAAAGAAACGACACGTCTACGTATATGGGAATGCCAAACGCATCGCACACATGATATTTGCCCTTGAACATCTCTATCAACCTCCAGTTGCGATTCCGGCGGACTGCGCCGACTTGAGCACCGCGTAGCCGCGTCGACGAATGACTTCAACTTCCGGGAAATAACGCCTCTGCACGGGCTCCAGCCCCGCCGCATTCTTGCAGACGGTATAGCAGACGCCACCAGGCTTCAGCGCACGCTTCGCCGTCTCTAGGAAAACGTCTGCAATGCGGTAGTCGCTGTAGTAGGGCGGGTTCCCGACGAACACGTCGAAGGTGCCGTCCATCCTTGCCGGCGTTCCGTTGTCGGCCAGTATAACCTCGGCGGGAACGCCTAGGTTCGCCGCGTTCAGGCTCGCCGCCTCTACCGCGCGCGAATGGGAGTCTACCATGACGAGCGAAGCCACCGGCACCGCCTTTGCGACGAGAAGGCCGACGAGACCGCAGCCGCAGCCCATGTCGAGCACCCTGGGAGATGATGCGTCCTTCAGCTCGCGGCTCGCCACTTCCGCAAGCGCAAGGCCGCCCTCGTCAAGGCGTCGGTGGCAGAAGCAGCCCGGAACGCTCGTGAACTCTACAGGCGCGATTCCGGGCACGCTCGCCTTCCACTTCGCGGAGAAGTCGCGCACACGACCTGGGTCGTCCCTTATCTTGGCAAGCAGGTCGTTGCGGTCGCGCTCGCGGCCAATGTAGTCGAGTTCGAAGCGAACCGGCTTGAGCATGTGTATTTCCTGAAGAAGGTCGAGGGCCAGTTCGCCAGACATCAGCTTCGGCCCGGTCCTGAACTTCACGAGATCCCACGGTCCGGCAGGGAGATGGGGCGAGCAGATGGTGCGCACATGATGGGTCTTCTCGATGGCATGGCGGTCGTAGACGTCAAGCGTGTGGCAGGTAACGTCGCCGTCGAGCCAACTCGCCGTCGTCCACCTGCCGTGCTTTCCCTTCTCGAAAAGGTCCGCCGCCCTGTAGCCCACCAGAAGCGTCTTCATGCCGCGCTCCGTTCCATAAATGCAACAGCCCCCCCGCTCAGTCCACCGCCAGCGTCTCGGCGGCCTTGCGGAGACGTGCGAGCGTCGCGTCGCGGCCAAGAAGCTGGAGCATCTCGAAAAGCCCGATGCCCTCTCCACGGCCGGAAACCGCAACGCGAATCGGATGGACCCACGGACCCATCCCATTGCCCTGCGAAAGCTCCTTCACGACTGCTTCAAGCGCAGGCGCAGACCAGTCGGCGACCTTCGAAAAACGCTCGGCGAGATCAAGCAGCAACCCCTTCACGCCCGGTTTCTTCAGCCGCTTCTCCACAGCCTTCCCGTCGAACGGAAATTCGTCCGAGACGAAGCATCGCACCATTCCGGGAATGTCGTTGAGGAACTTGGTGCGCACCTGCAGCTGGTCGGCTAGATAGCTCCACCAGGCATCGTCGTGCGCCGGGACTTGCTCCACGGAACTTGAAGCGCGCTCCTTGACCTCCCTGACGAACTCATCGTGCGGAATCTTCTTGATGTACTCGCCGTTCATCCAGGCAAGCTTCTTGGGGTCGAACATCGCCGCCGTGACGTGCACCTTCTCCAGCTCAAACAGCCTTATCATCTCCTCGCGCGTCAGCACCTCGCGGTCGTCGCCGGGGTTCCAGCCGAGGAGAAGCAGATAGTTGAACAGCGCCTCAGGCAAGTATCCCTGCTCGCGGTATTCGCCCACGAACGCCGCGCCATCGCGCTTTGAGTAGGGCTTGCCCTGCTGGTTTACGATCATCGAGAGGTGCCCGTACTTCGGCACGCTCGCGCCAAGGGCGCGGAAGATGCAGATGTGCTTGAAGGTGTTCTCGACGTGGTCGTCGCCGCGAATGACGTGCGTCACGCGCTGGTCGATGTCGTCCACAACGTTCGCGATGTGGAAGATCGGCGAGCCGTCGGAACGGACTATCGCGAAGTCCTGAATGTCCTCGGCCTTCTTCGCCATATGGCCCTTCACGATGTCGTCGAACTCTATGACGCCCTCCCTGGGCATCTTGAACATCGTCACGACGCCTATCTTGCCATCGCGCGAAGTCTTCTCCACCTTGTAGGCGTGACCGGAGGCAAGCAGCCGGTCCACGGCCTCCAGGTGGCGCTTAGCGTTCTTCGTCTGGTAGAACACTTCCTCGTCCCAGTCTAGCCCAAGCCATTTCATGCAATCGAAAAGGACGGCTATCGCCTCGGGCGTTGAGCGCTCCAAGTCCGTATCCTCCACTCGCAGAAGGAACTTGCCGCCGGTATGCCGCGCGTAGAGCCAGTTGTAGATCGCAGCGCGGATGTTGCCAATGTGAACCTTCCCCGTGGGGGAAGGAGCGAAGCGAACTCTGATATCTGACATAGCGGAGATATTATACCATAGGTTCTGCGGAGAAACGGAACTCGGTGGCGGAGCGGTACGTGGCGCCGGCGGGGACGATCGTCGTCGGCCATTCCGGCTTGTTCGGCGAGTCGGGCGCGTGCTGAGTCTCGAGCGCAACGCCGCAGCGGAACGACAGGTGTTCTCCGCCCTTCGCCTTCTGGTCGTAGCTCGCCCAGTTCGCCGTGTATACCTGCACGCAAGGCTCGGTTGTCCACACTTCCACGGCGCGTCCGTTCAGCGGGCACGCAAGCCTGGCGGCGAACTTCAGCTCTTCGTAGCGCGAATCGGCCTTGAAAGGCTCGCTGCGGTTGAGCACCCAGCAGTGGTCGTAGCCCTTGCCTATCTCGAGGTCGGGGTCGGGCGCGTTGATCTTCTCGCCTATGCGCATTCCGGCACGGAAGTCGAACGGCGTGCCGGACACGTCGCGGAGCTCTCCGGTGGGGATCTGCCCCGCGTCCGTGGGAAGGTACCGGTCGGCGTCGATCGTCATCACGTGGTCCTCGATGGTTCCGCCAGACTCGCCCTTGAAGTTGAAATAGACGTGCTGCGTCATGTTAATCGGCGTATCCTTGTCGGGAACGGCTTTGTAGTCGACGCGCCAAACGTTATCCTTCGTCAGCGTGTACGTCACCTCGACCTCGACCTTGCCCGGAAAACCCTCGTCACCGTCGGGCGAGACGTGCGTGAAGACCACGCCGGCGTCGTCGCCGCGCACGAACGGCTCGGCCTTCCAGACGTAGGCGTTCCAGCCTCGCGCTCCGCCGTGCAGGTTGCAGCCGATACCGCCCGGCGCGTTGTTGAGCGCAGGCAAGCGGTAGTCCGTGCCTCCCAACGAGAAGCGACCTGCCGCGATGCGGTTGCCGTAGCGGCCGATGATGCAGCCCCAGTAGGGGTCGCCGTCATCCCAGCCGGCCGGCGAATCGAAACCGACGACGACGTCCTTCGTTTTTCCGTCCCTGTCGGGCGTGAAGAGGCGAACGATCTTCCCGCCGTAGTCGCTTACCACCATGACGACGCCGCCCGCGCCGCGGATGGCGAACAGGTGCGCCGCCTCACCGTATTTCGTCGTTCCGAACTCGCGGACGTCAACCGTTGGTTTCATTTTGTCTTCTCCTTTGGTGTTGTTTCCGTGTCTGAAAGATTCGTCCAGTCGGCAAAGCCGTCTGCTATGGCCTTAGCAACTTTGCGCCGCCGCTCGCCGTTCCAGCAGTCCAGCTCGCCTTCCGGCGTGGTGATGAAGTCCGTCTCGATCAGGCAGCTGGGAATCTCGGGGTTGCGCGTGACGGCGAAGTTCGCGTGAATCACGCCGTTGTTCGTCAGCGTCGTTCCGAACGCCGCCGCCATGCGGCGGTTGATCGCCGTTGCGAGGCGCACGCCTATGTCGTTCCATGCATAGACGGCGTGGTAGCGAAGCTGCCGCGGGTCCTTGTCTAGCGGCGGAGCGTTGTGGTGGATCGACACGAACGCATCGGCATTGCGCGCATGAGCGACCTTCGGCCGGTCGTAGAGCGCGGGGAACGAATCGTCCTCGCGTGTCATCACGACTACGTAGCCGCGCCGCGCAAGCTCGTCCCTGACCTCCTTCGCGAGGCGGAGGTTCGCGTCCTTCTCCGGAAGCCCGTGCGGGCTCATCGCGCCAGTGTCGTTTCCACCGTGGCCGGGATCCACGACAACCGTGATTTCCGACGGCTTGCGCCCCTTCGGCGAAACCTTCGGACTGTCGCCCGCGTATGGCAGCTTCTCGTACTTGCGCGCCGGAGCCGACGCCACGCCGTTTGTCGAGGCCGGACGCGGCGCCGGCGGGCGGGCTACGGTTACGGTCACCTGCGCGTCGCCAGCGACAAGCGTATTGGTTCCGGGCGTGAGGTCAACCATGGTCACCCAGCCGCCGGACTTGTGGACCGGCACGTTGCGGCCTTGAACGACCACGTTCGTCACGCCGGGCTCCTCCGCGCCAAGAATGTAGCAGCGCGCTATCGCTGGCAGCTTCTGCCCGTCGCGTGGAAAGGCAATCGTGGCGGACAGTGCCGCGAATTGCACCGCAAGCGAAATCCCGGCCGCCAGAAGCCAAGCAATGCGTTCTCGTCTCATGCCGTTCATTATACCAAAAACTCCAGTCAGACGGACGAACGGCGGCGCTTTCCGCCGCCCTTCCCCTTCAGCTCCGCAATCTGGTCGCGGAGGTAGGCGGCACGCTCAAACTCCAGCCTGTCGGCGGCTTCGAGCATCTCGCGCGTAAGCTCGGCCAGCGTCTCCGCCAGGTTCGTCTCGCCGGATTCAGCGGCCTTTCCGGGCATAAGCCCCGGTTTTCCGGACGAACCCGCACGGAACACGTAGGCCGACTCGTTGATCGCACGCTTGACGGACTTCGGCACGATGCCGTGCGCCTTGTTGTAGGCTATCTGCTTGGTGCGGTGCGCCTTCGTGATGCGCAAGAGGTCGCGTATCGCGTCCGTCTTCCTGTCGGCATAAAGTATCACACGTCCCTTCTCGTGTCGCGCCGTCCGCCCTGCCGTCTGCACCAGCGATGTGGTCGAACGCAGAAAGCCCTCCTTGTCCGCATCGAGGATCGCCACAAGCGCGACTTCCGGCAGGTCCAGCCCCTCGCGCAGGAGGTTTATGCCGACGAGCACGTCAAACTCCCCGCGGCGCAGCCGCTGCAGAATGGCGACGCGCTCGATCGCGTCGATGTCGCTGTGCAGGTATTCGACGCGCTTGCCCGCGTCGTGCAGGTAATGCGAAAGGTCCTCCGCGCTGCGCTTCGTGAGAGTCGTCACGAACACCCTGTCGCCGGCCTGGACCGTCCGGTCTATCTCGGCGATCAGGTCGTCTATCTGCCCGGCAAGCGGACGGATCTCCACCTCCGGATCGAGCAGCCCCGTCGGACGTATCACCTGCTCGGCGACCGTTTTCGCCTGCGAACATTCGTAGTCGCCGGGCGTTGCGGAGCAGTAGACGATCTCATGCACCTTCGCGTTGAACTCGTCGAACGTAAGCGGACGGTTGTCTTTCGCGCTCGGCAGCCTGAAGCCGTAGTCGACAAGCTTCGACTTGCGCGCCTGGTCGCCGTTGTACATGGCTCGCAGCTGCGGCACCGACACATGGCTCTCGTCGATGATGGTCAGGAAGTCGTCGGGGAAGTAATCGATCAGGCATTCGCCCGGAGTGCCTGGCGCGCGTCCGGTCAGGGGGCGCGAATAGTTCTCGATGCCGTTGCAGTAGCCGAGCTCACGCATCATCTCGATGTCATACTCTGTGCGCTCGCGAAGACGCTGCGCCTCCAGCAGCTTTCCCTTGGACGCAAAGAAATTCAACCGCTCGTCGAGCTCGGCTCGGATCCTGGCGAACGCCGCCTCGAAACGGTCCTTGCCCATCACGAACTGCTTTGCAGGCGTCACTACCGCCGCAGGCAACGCGACGCCGCAGGTCCCGGTGACCGGGTCCAGCTCGCGAATGGAGTCTATCTCGTCGCCGAAAAACTCCACGCGGATCGCCTTAGTCTCATACGCCGGAAAAACGTCCAGCACGTCGCCACGCATGCGGAATGCGCCGGGAGCGAAATCGTAGTCGTTGCGCACGTACTGCGCCTCCACAAGGCGCGCGGCCAGCGCGGTGCGCGACAGCGCTTCGCCGACCTTGAAGCCCACGGCGAGATCACGGTACTCGTCGCTCTCCCCGAGGCCGTATATGCAGCTCACCGACGAGACGACGATCACGTCGCGCCGCGCTATCAGCGCGTTCGTTGCGGCAAGCCTGTAGCGCTCTATCTCCTCGTTTATGGAGGCGTCCTTCTCAATGTACGTGTCGGTCTGCGGAATGTACGCCTCGGGCTGGTAGTAGTCGTAGTAGGAGATGAAGTACTCAACGGCGTTCTCGGGGAAGCATTCCTTCAGCTCAGCGAAAAGCTGCGCGGCGAGCGTCTTGTTGTGCGAAATTATCAGCGTCGGACGGTTCCACCTTGCAATCAGGTTCGCCATCGTGAACGTCTTGCCGGAACCGGTCACGCCACGGAGCACGAGACGCTGCTCGCCGCGCCGCAGGCCGTCGTAAAGCGCGGCAATCGCCTCCGGTTGGTCGCCGGTCGGCTTGAACCTCGACTTCAGGTGAAAAAGCCCGTCCATCGCCAGGCCGTCGCCGGTCACTCGCCGTCCCACCCGTTGTCCGTCACAGAGAACGACTGGTGTGGCTCGGGCGGCACGTAGCCGTGCGTGGAGCCCTGCACCCAGTTGATCTTCTTCGGCCCGGGAATGTTGTTGAAGAGCACGGACACGCCGGACGGCGGACAGCAGTAGTCGCCAAGACCCGCGCGCGGAATCTCCACACGGCATTTCTTAGAGATGCGTTTGGCGAGGTTCACCGGGTCATAGTAGCGGAGCGCCGGCGTCTCGTGGATGTACCACGGGTCGATGATGCGCTTCAGCGTATCACGACCGCCGATGTCGCAGCACCACGGTATGCTGGGAAAGGCCTGCGTCACGTCCGGGTCCAGCCCCGCCGCCCAGACCGACTGGAGCCCGCCCATCGACCCGCCGCTCACGATCAGGTCCTTGCCGTTCCACTCAGGCAGGGTCTTGAGCCATTCGAGTGCGCGCATGATGCGATACGTATAACCGCTGAAGTAGCAGGTCTCTGGATCGGCGTTCTGCTTTTCGTCGAAGCCGAACGTGCGTCCGCCAGAGCAGATCGAACGGAAAAACTCGTCGTAGTACTCCGGCTCGCGCTCCAGCTCGTATCCGTGCGGCGAGAACTTGAAGCATATGCTCTCGCTGTCGCCGACAGAGGGCGTGATTACATGCCCCTTGTTGGGATAGATGTGCCCGTATCCGTGGAATGAAACCTTCACCGGATATTTGCCCGGCTTGTCAGGGACAGTCAGATAGCCGGTGGAAGGATGCGCGCCGGCACACTTGATCGAGACGGCATAGACCCTGAAGCCCGCCTTATACCCCTTCAGTTCCTTCTTCTCAGCCACCAGCGGAACCTTGGCGAGACGCTCCTTGCGCCGCGCCCAGAACTCGTCGAAGTCGTTTGGCTCCGGCACGCTCTGCAGCTTCTCCGGCTCCACGCCAGCGCCGCCGTCGAAGAACACGCGCTTGTCCATGCGCTCGAATGCGTTCAACGCCTTCTGTCCCTCGGGCGTCGTAGTGTCGCCGCGGAACCGCTTCTGGTAGACCGCGCCCGACTTGTCCACGACCATCGCCGTCAGGCGTACGAAGCCCGGTTTGTTCAGGCTCGTCCTTACGACAAGCGGCTCGGAAAGGGACGCAGGCACCTTCCCGCTCTCCACCTTGCCATCGTCTCCGGTGCGCTTCCAGTCGATGAAATACTCGCCTTCACGGAGCGACTTCACTCCCTGCAGCCGAAGCGTGAACGTCATAGTCTCGCCGGGCTTGTAGTCGATGGCTCGATCCTTGTCGGTCTCGCCGTGCAGGACTGCGGAGTCAAGCCCGCTGGCATCGTCCGCCGCAAGAGCCACATCGATGGAAAAGCACCCCGCGAGGCAGAGCGTCGCGCATGAAAGCGCCGTCAGAACTGATTTTCTCATGCCGGTATTATACGCCATTTTACGCACACGCGCAACCGAAGGGAAACTTGGAGATTCCCCAATTTTACTTTGGGCTGCCGAACCTTCGCGACCCATTGCGCGATTTTGGAAAAACTCCGACGGTTGCTGTTCTCGCTACCGCTCCACGGCTTCGCGCTTTCCAACCACAATCAGGAGGCGCTGTTTTGCTGTGATTATAGCGGCCTTCGGCCGATTTATGCGACGCAGTCGCACCCAAAAACACTTCAACCGACACATGTATAGCCGTTGTATGGTGCGA
>JAFWKK010000007.1 GCA_017514235.1 Kiritimatiellia bacterium
AGGTAATCTGCACAGTCTTGATCGGTTGAGAACCAATCAAGGAACTCCTCAAAGTTCTTCGGATATGGATGTTCGGTAGTCGCTTTCATGCCTGAAATGGTATCACAATCTGCAAGGCCCGTCAATCAGCCACCCAGTTTGTATTATTCCAATATACACGACCAAAGAAAGGGTATTGTTTCTGAACAATTAAGAAGATTTCCAAAGGGGAGTGTCGTAGAGGAAAATGTGGAGTCTGATGATGAGCAAAAAGTATACGAGTTGTTGCGGAACAATTTTCCCCAGGAAGGGAAGGCGTCTGTATTAATTGACTATTCGTCAATGTCTCGTGTGTGGTATGCTGCAATTATTCTTTGGTTTAGGGAGTCAAGGATTTTGCAACCGTTCTTGACATTTATATATTCAGAAGGAAAGTATACTGAAGGAATTGCAAAGAAAGAAGTTGTGATTGGGGATATTCGGACAGTACCGGGGTGTGAGGGGGAAGCATACAAGCATAGTAGAACGGCAAGTATTTTAGGGCTGGGGTTTTATGGATATATGTCATTGTGTGTATGTGAACAAATGGAACCAGATATCATTTACACAATTCTTACGCCAGAAAATCCTGTAGAGGGGTTTGATATTGCGAATCAAGAAGGCAATAAGGAGTTAATAACCAGAGCTACAGATTGCTTTCTGGTGCCATTATTAAGTGTAGAGTCGGCATATAGATGTATGATGGATATTGCAACACAACACTTGGCAGAAAATGATGAGGTGACGATAGTCCCCATGGGGCCTAAGCCGCATGTTTTAGCCGCCATTCTTGCCGCTTTGACCGACCGACGCATTTGTACATTGCGTGTTAAGCACGATGATTACGGAGAAGACATTCGACCGTCGGGTGCAATTGTTAGCACAGAAGTGAAGTTCGTTGAACTTATCACGCCGAAAAAATAGACAGCGTAACGAGGATAACATCATGGCATACCACATTAATGAACTTAAAGTTACAGACTTTATCAGTGACACAACGATAAAGTTGCCGCGTTTCCAGCGCCGTCAGGCATGGGATGATAAAAAGGATTTTGGTTTGTGTGTTAGCATGTTCAAAGGCTATCCTTTGGGTGTCGTTATATACAACCATACGAAAGAGGGGACAAAGGATGTCAATTACTTGTTGGATGGTAGACAGCGTCGTTCCGCGTTGAAGAACCTTATTGAGAATCCAACTAAGCTTTATAAGGCTGCAATAAAGTATCTTGGGATCAAGGTGTCGACTTCCTTGGCCGATTTGGACGCTTCGTATTGGACTAAAATCGGCATTTATCTAAATCAAAGTTCCGAAGCCACGGATAATGCTGATTCCGTTGGAGAAAATGTCGATAGTGACATAGACGCTGAAACCCAAAAGGGTAATCTAAAACTTCTTCTTGAGTTATTGCATGTTTTACATGGCAGTCAGAAAAAGGATGTTACGGCATTCGAAAAACGTTGGGATTTCGGGAAGTATTTTGCCTATTTGCCGTACATTGATTCTCGAACAAAGACCGTTGACCCTAAAAAGCTAAAGGCATTTATAGTTACAGTTCTGGCGGATAGATTTTGTGATGCAAATGGATTTACCGAAAGTGGGTTATGTGAGTTTCTGATAACGGAATTTAATTTAAAAGATGGACAGGACGCTGCTTTTAGAAATAAGCTGGGAGAAGTGTTTGGCCTCATGCACAACGATTTTGATGTGCTTACCAGGGTTCAAACAGGGGTGTTTGATCAGGCGAGTATTGGACTTATTAAGATCGTTAGGGTATCAAGTCTTGACAGCCAAAATATTTTCTCTCTTGTGAATAAGGGTGGTACTCCATTGAAAGCAGAAGAACTTCTTTCCGCAAAGCCGTATTGGAATTCTATAGTCAAAGCTAATGAATTGGATGTCAATGTTAGGAACTCAATAGTGGAGTTATATAGACGTTTAAACATCCCTGGGGAGAACGATCCTCATAATGGTACGTTTGTGTACTGGGACCTTTGTGCCACATTTATTGACAGAGTGGACAAACACCATCTTATGTTCCAAGAATATGCCGACGATGATAATGGGCTTCTTTTGAAGGTTCAGCATGGATTTAAAACTGTTGCGGCATTGCTTAAAGATGGAGTGTCTGCTGTAAGAATAGAAGAGCTTGAGAAAGATGAAACAATAAATCTTCCTCAAGATCTTTCTGGCTTGCAATCAACAATCAATAAGATGACATCAATTTTATTGGGGCACAAGTTCTTCAAGGTGTTATTGTCTTGGGGACGGCCATTGAGTTCACTTATTGGCATAACGCCAACTCTAGAATATTTAGCGTTACTCTACAAGTATTGGAATAAACTTGATTGCGCATCTGGAGATAATGAGAAGAAGTTTATACGAGGTTCCATTTGTCTTCTGGACAGACTGATATTGGAACATGCTAAGTCAGAGTGGAAGGGCTCAAGTGACAGCAAAATGTCGAATCATTTAAAAGGGCATTGGGAGGAACGCATAAATTTAGTGCCTAAAGAGGAATGGAGCGCCTATTTGGAAAAAGCATGTGCATCTACTAATGATGATTACAGGAAACACTGCGCGATTCTATATTATTTTACAGTGCTACAAGATCGTACCCCTGATAATTTGTCCGAACTTGAGTATGATATTGACCATATAATCCCGCAGAAGGAATTTGATCAGCTAGTTGGAGGTACAAGCGTAGATGTTGGACTTATGAATTGCTTGGGTAATGTGTCGCTACTTCCTCGCAAGAAGAATGAAGCTAAAGGAGGTAAGAAGTTGAATGAATTAAGTGATGCCTTACGAGCTTTAGTGTCAAAATATTCCGATGTTAGGGTTGTAGATTTTGGTAAGTATTCTAATGTGCAAAACATAGGCGAGCTCGTGGAGGATAGAAAAGCAATTTTTTGCGAAGTCATTAGGAGAAGAGAGGAAATTATGCTCGCGTAGCAACTCCGGCAAGGACCATCCTAACAACTACCCAAAAGATTCTGGTGATGAGCTGGAAGGGCAAAATTGTCTATAGGACAGCCTTGATTAAGACACTGAAGTGAAACAATGGCACGACGTAAGGCAAAATTTGAAGACGAGAAGACAATCAACGAAATGACGGATGAGTTGACCCGCGAGACGGTGCGCGGGATGTTCAAGGCCGGGAAGCTGACGCCGCAGGGGCGGAGCCTTGCGAAGTTAATGGATCGGATAATGCCTGACGAGAAGGTGGACGAGTGGGGATGGAATCTTTCGCGCAAGGAACGTGCGGCGATCAAGCGACGGGCGGCGGAGAAGAAGGCCGCCGGGGAAAAGAAGAAGGCCGAGGCGCGTGCCCGCGCCGCGTATCGTCGGACGCAGAGGAAGTTTGAGGAGAACGGTTTGTTGGAGGGTTTTGCGCAAATCAACTGGTCGTTCATGGCGGCGCGCGACGAGCTGAAGCGGCGCGGAAGAATAGCCTTGATGACGAGGAGCGCAAAGCCGTCAAGCCGATGACGGTTAAATGGTTGGAGTCCAAGGAATTGTTGCTCAAACGAAACGGCAAGCTCATTCCGACATACGCCTATTACATTGTTGCCGGCCGCGTTCCTCCGGGAATGTTGGAGCCGCGCATTCGGTGCGGGGCGTTCAAGGGCAAGGTCAAGGGTGATTTCTACGACCGTCGGGAGTGCGAGGGACCTATTGCCGAACAGATCGAAGAAGCGTATCAGTTTGTGGTGAAGAACATGCGTGTTGGCACGAAGATTGTCAACAGCCAGAGGCAGGAGGTGTACGAACTGCCACTTTCCGCCGTGCGCGAGGCAATCTGCAATGCGGCGTTCCATCGGGACTATCTTGAGCCATCTAATGTTTTTGTGGCGTTCTTCGATGATCGGCTTGAGATTACTTCGCCAGGCAGACTCGTAAAGGACTTCACGATTGAGCAGGCAGAATCTGGCATTTCAAAGATTCGTAACATGGGGCTGGCTGCGGCCCTTGAATATATGAAGGATGTAGAAGGCTGGGGCGGTGGCGTATCGCGCTACTTTGAAAAGTGCGCCGAACTAGGTCTGCCGCCGCCTAATGTCGAGGAACTTGACGGTGGATTCTTCCGTGTGACGTTCTACAGGGATGTCCGTGTCGACGGGATTGCCCAAGAGTGTAAAGAGGAAAATCGTGAGGGTAAAAGTAAGGGAATGAGTAAGGGAATAAGTAAGGGAATAAGTAAGGGTAAAAGTAAGGGAATAAGTAAGGGTAAAAGTAAGGGAATAAGTACGGGTAGAAATACGGCAAAAAGTAGCGATAGGATTATTTCGCTTCTTGCGGAAGATCCAACCTTGCGGCAGAACGAGATTGCCGAGAGGGTCGGATTGTCTCTTGCCGGAGTTGAGAAGATTATGCGGCATTTGCGAACCGAAGGTAAGCTGATTCGCGAGGGATCGTCGCGGAATGGCCGTTGGAAAGTAGTCTGATGAGGTGTGATGCTCGAGTGACAGCCCCATTGGTGGATTAGAAATGGTGGAGTAGAGACTATGGCGATGCCGCAGAGAGACGATCCGCCTACGCCGTGCTGGAGAAAGTCGATCCGTATTCTGTCAAGGATCTTCTCAAGGTACATGGCTTGATGGTCGGCGGTTTGACGCCGCAGGCCGGACGGTTCCGAACCGTCGAAGTCGGCGTGTATTCAGGCAAGAAACTCGTCCATGCCGGTCTGCCGTACAAGATGGTTCCCGGCAAAGTCGGCGAACTTCTCGCATGGGTGAAGGGCAGTAACGCCCATCCCCTTGTGTCCAGTTGTGTGTTTCATTACGGTCTTGAGTTCATCCATCCGTTCACCGATGGCAATGGGCGCATGGGGAGATATTGGCAGACCGCCTTGCTCGCCGCCTGGAGACCGCAGATGGCATGGGTCCCCGTTGAGGAAATCATCCGCGACAGGCAGAGTGGCTACTGCAAGGCGATATCCGTTGCCGACAAGACAGGTGACGCCGGAAAGTTCGTCGAGTTTATGCTCGCCGCATTGCGCGACGCACTTGTCCAGGTGAAAAGGAGCGTGGGAAAAAGTGACAGGAAAAGTGGCAAGAAAAGTGACAAGAAAATATTGGATCACTTGAAGGACTATCCAACCGCGACGCTGGAAGAGTTGCAGGGGTTGACAGGCCTTTCCTCCGGCGGAATCAGAAAAGCGATCCGCAGGTTGAAGGATGCAAAACTTCTTCGCCGAATCGGCCCGGACAAGGGCGGACATTGGGAGGTCTTAAACGGTGGAGGGGAATAGTGGATGACGGCTAAACTCCAGATTATCGGCACCGTTCCCAGCCGATAAGCATTTCGGCTCTTGCTGCGGCAACAAGTCTGACATGTGATGGCGTCAGATATCATATCCGTCGATTTACATCTGAAGGCAGATTGAAGCGCAAAGGATCGACGAGCGGGCATTCGAAATCATTGATTAAGCGTCTGACATTGCCGTAAGGCGCGAGGTGATGTTGTTGGCCAGGTCGATGAAAGCCGGTACGGCCTGGGCAAAGTCGGCGGCAGATGTTGTTGCGAACGGCATCGTGGCATACAAGACGATTGCGCCAGATCCCGGCTCGCGTCCAATTCCCGGCGCGTTGAAGAGCGGTCCCAGAGCGATGCCGAGCAAATCCAGCATGTCCGAATACGCAAGACCTTCCGGCAACGCATCGGCAACGGATGCCGTAAGCTCCATGCGCTCGGCCGATTCGTTTGCGCGGACGATTACCGGCAGTTGATTGTCCACCGCAAGCAGGCAGTTGCCGTCCTCGTCGGGCTTGACATCCAGATTGAGCGCTTCGCCAAGCGCCAAGAAGTATTCTTTTCCAGCATTTGACATGGCGGACATTCCTTTCCTTAAACTTTCATGCCGTGGATTTTGATGAGGTCGAATCCGTTCAGAAGCTCCCTTTGCTGCATTTTGGCAACGTGACGCATTTCCGAGAAGGTGATCGTGGCACCGTAGTGGTTGTGGACGGAATCGGCGGGGTCTTTCCACCAGGTGTTCTTGATGGTCTTGTCGCTGTCTTCCAGCGAAACGCCCTGGTGATTCGTCCACTGGAACATTACCGGCACGCCCCGCTCCCGGAAGAATTCGAGCCCCATCTTGCTCGTCTGGCGGAAAAACATATTGCGCAGAATCGTGCCGCTTAAGCGTGAGAGCTCCTTCATTAGATTTAAGGTTATTTCGCCCTCTTTGTATCCGGCATGGCAGAGTGCGGTGTAGAGGATGTCTTCCTGATCTTTATCGCTCATTACGCCGCCGCGGACGGCGATTTCCGCGAGCAGGGTTCCAAGCGCACGGATGTCCATGTCGTTGATGTCGTGGCGGCCGAAGCAGATTGTTTTTTCGTCGCCCGGCAGATTCTTTCGGACGAGTGCGTCCATCGTTTTGATGATGCCGTTTCGCGCCGCCTCGCCAACCCATCCAGTGCTGTTTTTGTATTGCATGGGGTGATTCGCGGCATTTACGTAGGAGCGGATCTTGGCGAATACGTCTAGCTTGCCTACGTTGTCCTTCAGGAACGCAGCCCATGCGTTGAGCTTGTCGTTCGAAATCGAGACATCGGGAGCGTTCTTGATCTGCAGCGAGCCGGATTTGATGTTGCTGAGAAGCTCGGGCAGTTTCTCCAGCGTTACATCGCCCCATTCTATGCTGCAATACTTGTTGTACGCGTCGATTGTCGTGAAGTTCACGTTGTTTTCTTCTAGCTTCCCGGCAACGCCCTGTCGAACTGGCGTGAAACCGTAGAGGGCGATCTCCTGCTGGCCGGCATCGCCGCCGTATCGACGGGAAAGGGCCGTGCCCGTCGCATCGCGCGCCGTCTTCATCGCGGGGGAGTAGAGATCGTCTTCAGTGGTGGCTGCCGGTTTTCGGGTTGTGTTCGCCGCATACGAAGCCTTGAAATTGTCGTAGTCCGTCTGCATTTTCGCTTGCATGCGCCGGAGCGAGTCCTTGCGCAGAAAGTTGAACCATCCGCCCTTGAAGGACACATTAACGTGTCCGTCTGTGCTTACGGTGACATTGTAGGTGTTTCCGCCAGCTCTGATTATGCCTTTTTGCGAGCCTTCGGCGTTGGAAAGGTCGATAATGCTGCGGATGTTTGAATCTGCAATGTGTTGTACTGTCTGGTCTATTCTCATGGCTGTTCTTCCTATCACGTATACACGGCAGATCGCGTTCGGTTACAAGAATTCTGCAATCTGTTATCGTGCGGAGCTTTTCGGAGCTCCGCATCGTTGTTGGCATCGTAGATCATGCCAACGCGCATTTTTGTTTTCGCAGACATAGTGGTTCAGAAATCGATGGCAGGTATTTTACCATATCGACGTTTCTAAAGCACGCCCAAAAGCAAACACGAACTGCGCGGGAGCGGCAGCCCGCCCTTTGGTTGTGCAAAAATCAACACGTCCACCACTACTTATGGTATAATATAATACGTGTTGTGAAAATGTCTGTAACCACATAGAGCTTGGCGTTGTTCTGTGGGTGGGAATGCCATAGAGCGCCTCCTTGCGGCAATTGGATATCCGGAGCGGATGCCCAATACCGACGAACCGATCACGCTGCGCGTGGACGGCAGGGAGGTGTTTGTCGAAGAATCTGCCGGGCGTATAGTTCTTTCCAATGTGCTGACAGATGACGTTTCGATAATTCCGACGCTTGCCGCGTACGCTGCCGGGCGGATGCTCAGAGAAGATGCTGCGCTCGCGTACGGGAAGAAGTCGGTTTTCTTATGGCAGGATGCGCCGGCGGATGCGGACGAACGGGCTCTAGTGAGGCTGTTCGAGACGTTCGCCGACTCGTGCGACTGGTGGCGCGCGCGCGTGGACGAGCGCGGCAGCAGCTCTGCGGAAATATCGGAGGCGGTCATAAGGCCGTAGGAAGATGCGACTTGAAATGAAATCATTCAGGACAGTGGCGCTGGCGGCCTTGATGGCCGCGGCAGGTCTTGCGACGGCGGACGAGGCTCCGGCCGCGCCCCCCATTCCGTGGAAGATGCCCTCCTACACGCTCGTTGCGCGCGACATGGACCTTCGCGTCGCGCTCGATACCTTTGCCGTCGCGCAGGGGCTTTCCGTCGTGATGTCGCAGGCCGTCGCAGGGCGCTTCTCAGGCGACTTCAAGGACGTGCCTCCAGGCGAGTTCCTCGACAGGATTGCGACAACGCACAACCTGATGTGGTACTACGACGGCGCTGCGCTCTACGTTTACGGCGCTGGCGAGATATCTACGATGCTCGTGGACCTCAGGTACATGAAGGCCGCCGAGGTGCGGCAGATGCTGGCGGAGCTGGGCGTGGAGGACAGGCGCTTCCCGCTCAAGACGACGTCGAACGACGAGCTGGTGATGGTGTCTGGCCCGCCGCGCTACGTCTCGCTCGTCGCAGAGATGATCGCGAAGGCCGACAGCCTGCGGGAGAAGCGCACCTTCAACGAGGTCGAGGCGAGGATATTCCCGCTCGTGTACACGTGGGCTGACGACGTCACCTTCACGGCGAACAGCCCGGAGTCGTCGCTGCAGCTGCGCGGCGTCGCGCGCATGCTCGAAGAGATAATGTCAAGCGGCGGCACGGAAGGCGTTCGCGAGGCGGCGCTGACCAACGAGATGTCCCGTCTTGATTCGATGAAGATGTCCGAGTACCGTCCGGTGATACGGCCTGACAACCGCCTGAACGCCGTCATCGTGCGCGACGTCGTGTCGAGGATGCCGATGTACGAGACGCTGATCCGCCAGCTGGACGTGCCGCAGAAGCTTGTTGAGATCGACATAACCGTCGTGGAGCTCTCGAGGAAGGATGCGCTTGACTGGCAGCTTTCGCTCGCGCTCAACACTCGGCACGGGCATTCCGACTTCGGGGCGGGGCAGAACGCCTCCAGCCTCTTCAGCCCGGAGAACATCGCCGCAGCCGGGAAGGGCCTTGCCGGCGCGCTCACCCATGTCCATGCCGCCTATGCGGTGGCGTCGTCCATCACGGCGTTGCGCGAGAAGGGCAAGGCGCGCTCGATTTCCCGCACGTCGCTCCTGACCGTGAACAACCTTGCCGCCGAGATGTCCGACTCTCAGAGCTACCATGCGAAGGTCGTGGGCACCGAGGTCGCTACGCTGGAGGAGGTCTCGGCCGGGACGAGGCTGCAGGTCAAGCCGCGCATACTGCCGTCCGTCGGCACGAACGTGCCCGACCAGGTGTGGCTGTCGCTCGAGCTCGACGACGGAGGGTTCGAGTCGATCACCGTCGATGCGATGCCGATGAAGCGGTCCTCGACGCTCACGACGCAGACGGCTGTGTTCGTGGACGAGTCGATCATGCTTGCCGGATACCTTCGCGACATCGAGGAGGATGCCGGCTGGGGCATTCCATATCTGCGCGACATTCCCTGGATCGGATGGATCTTCGGCGGCAAATCCACGCGCAAGGAGACGGTGCAGCGGATGTTCGTGATCACGCCGCACATCGTGGACATCGACCGTGAAACGCTCGCCCGCTTCCAGGCGACGCGCCTGAGGGACGTGGTAGAGGCCGAGGAGATGCAGGATGATGCGGAAATGAGCGATGACGAGCGCAAGAAGCGCGACCTTGAACGCAGCGACAACCGCGAGCGCCGCAAGGAGATGCAGGAAGACCACCTGTCGCGGCGCAAGGCGGAAATCGAACACGGCAGGGAAATGCGCCAGATCGAACGCGAGCGCAAGCGTCAGCAGCTCATAGAGGAAATCCGCAAGTGGAAGGCCGAGGAGGAGACGGAGCGGGCGAAGGCCGAAGAGCAGAAATCCGAAGGCCAGGATGCGGAACAGGGCCAGGAGGCGGAGAACAAGTAGATGGAGCCAAAGGTGACGATAGAGGGCGGATTCGCCGAAGTCGGGGCCGGAGCGTGGCTGATGGGCCGCGGCCAGCCGGCGGCTTTCTTCGGTTCCGCAGTTCGCCGCCGCCGCAAGGGCTTCTTGGTCCGCGACCGCCAGAGCCTCGACCTCGTCGAGACTTCTTCCGCCGCGAAGTGCGCGGACGCGCGGCGTCCGTTCCTTACGCACATCCCATGCGCCGCGCCGATTCACGCCGTATCCTCGAAGGTGCTCGTCGCGCCGGCGTCGGCGAGGGCAGGCGCGCAATCGATGAAAGTCATCCCCATGAGCATGCGCAGCGTGCTTTGCGTGACGGAATTCGGCAGGGAGTGGGTTGTCATGGCCACTGCGTCGCGAACGGTGCGCCTTCAGGTTGAGGACGGGGACACGCTCTCCGTGAGGCCGGAGTCCGTCGTGGCGTGGACAGGCAGCCGCCCGACGGGGTTCTGCCCCAAGCTCGGCGTCTGGGACATCCTCTTGCCGCGCGGGCCGCGTGACCTGCTGCTTCATTTCTACGGCCCGTCCGTAGTCTGGGCGGAAGGAGCAGGTGTCGAAAGCCGGAAGCTGAAAGTCGGCGGGAGGTGCTATGGCGCTTGATGCGGCACAGATACTCCGGCAGACATACGCTGCTGGCGCGGAGAGGATAGACGTTTCCTCGCTCATGCGCCAGACCGAGCCGCAGGCCGTCGCCCGCGGAGAGCTGATGGGCACGGCGGTGGTCATCGATGCGGATCCGATGGCGGAGCTCATGGATTCGATGGAGGAGCTGTCGTTCCAGTTCGAGGAGAAGACCGCCAAGCGCGTGGCCGAGCGCAAGCTTGGCGAAATGCAGGGGCCGAGGTCTGTTCTTGCGAGGGCGATAGAGACCTGGATGGTGATGTTGCCTGACATGCCTGGCCGAAACTTCATAGCGCGCCTGGCGAGGGGCCTCAGGTCGTCCGCGGCGGAGGGACGCATTCCCGATGCGCGTGAAATACTCAAGGCGCTTGCACGCGGCTCGACTGACCCGTCGCACCAGTTCGCGATGCTCGACATCCTCGAACAGGCGTTCGGCGAGGGCGAGGAGGAGCTTGCGGCGCTCGTCAGGCTGGCCAAGGCGACGCTTGCGGAGGCGAAGGGGCCGGAGATAAGGGCTGGCATCAACCTTGCCGAGGAGATCAATGCGCGCGCCACGACCCCCGAGCAGATGCAGGAGCTGCGCGACATGTACCGCAGCGAGGTCATAGGCTTCACGAAGCCGCAGGACTGCTTCCGCTCGCTTCTCGCCTCTCGCGGGCCGGGGCATCTTGCCGAAGCGATATCGTTCCTGATCGCGGGCTGCGGCAAGGACCTCGCGTCATCATCGCCGTCCCTCGAGGCCGCGGCTCTCGGGCGCATACTCACGGACCTCGGCTGCGTGCATAGCCTGCAGGCCGTCCTCGGGGAGTTCACCGAGCTTGCGGCGCGCATGGGGCGCGAGTTCGGCGAGAAGTGTCTCCTGAACGGCGAGCAGATGACAGGGCGCGTCGTCGACCTCACGGAGCAGGCCTTCGTCGCCGCCGGCGCCATCGCCGCATTCGAGAGCGAGTGCGGGCTTGTAGGGCTGCTTGCGAGGATGGACTTTGCCCGCGAGCTGACGAGGCTGTTCAGGAGGCTTTCGCCGCGCCTCTTCGCGAAGGAAGGCGACAGGCAGCAGCTCGTGGACGCGGCGCAGGAGCATCTCGACGGGCTTGTTGCCGAGGAGAACGAAGAAGAGGAGGCCTTGGCATGACGGCGCCGGCGTGGATAGACTCCGCCTTGGGCGAGTTCGGCCGTTCGGCCGGGCTGGGCTCGCTGTCTCTCGGCGGCAGGGGCGTTGCGGCGCTTTCGTTCCAGAACGGGCTCGTCCTGCGCTTCGAGCATGCGTTCGACTCTCTTTACGTCTCGATGACAGTTCCTGCGCGGCTTGACGCATCCTCCGCCGGGCGCCTCCTCGAATATGCGCATCCGAATGCCCGCTTCGGCTTCCGCCTGCGCTCCGGCTATCTCGCGAAGACCGGCCGCGCCGTGTTCGCAGTACGGCTCGCCGACCGCGACGTAACGCTTCCTTCCCTAAACGCGGTGTTCGCGCTCCTGTGGCGCGTCGCTCTTGAATTTGGAGGTGCTTCGTGAGCTTGAGCGTCTCCAGGATGACGGAACCGCTGAGGTTCGACACGGGGATCGGGCGGACAGGCTTCGCCGAGGTCATGGACTCTCCGGTCGCCGGCCAGCCGCAGAAGACGCTTCTGCCCGGCTCCACGACGGTGACGCAGGCGATCGACGAGCTCTTCCCGCTGGACAGGTCCGTCGGCGGGGAGGTCATGCGCGCGCTTGTCGCGGGGAACTCGGCGGTCCTGAGGACGCCGGGCGGGTTCTCCCAGGCGGCGCGCTCGGCGGTGCGCACGCTGAGGGGGCGTGTCAGCAGGGCGGCGGACGACGCGGCGGCGGAGATAGAGACGCTCCTTGCGGACACTGATCTCCTTGAACGTTACAGGATGTCTCTGCTGGAAACATGAAAGGCACACAGCCCAACCAACCACCTAACCAACTACCCAACTAATGCTCGGCAGACTCACAAGCTTCTTCAATCTGTTCTCCAGGTTCGGCGACCTGGTGCTGGCCTTCCTCGTCGTCTGCATCATCGGGCTTCTCATCATCCCGCTGCCGACGCCGATGGTCGACCTGCTCATCTCCATCAACCTGATGATTTCGACGGTGATGCTGATGCTCTCGCTCTACCTGCCGCGCGCGCTGGCGTTCTCCACTTTCCCGTCGATGCTGCTCTTCACGACGCTGTACCGGCTCGCCCTGAACGTGACGACGACGCGCCTCATCCTGCTCAAGGCTGACGCAGGCGAGATCATCTACACGTTCGGCAACTTCGTCGTGGGAGGGAACTTCGTCGTCGGCGCCGTCATCTTCCTCATCATAACCATAGTCCAGTTCGTCGTGATCGCCAAGGGCGCGGAGCGCGTCTCGGAGGTCGCGGCCCGTTTCACGCTCGACGCCATGCCCGGCAAGCAGATGTCCATCGAGGCTGACATGCGGGCCGGCGCAATCGACCAGGAGATCGCCAAGCAGCGCCGCAACGAGCTTGCGAAGGAGAGCCAGCTCTACGGCGCGATGGACGGCGCGATGAAGTTCGTCAAGGGCGACGCCATCGCAGGCCTCATAATGACGGCCATCAACATCATCGGCGGCATATGCGTGGGCGTGTTCATGAACGGCAAGGACGTCGCCTGGGCGGTGACGAAGTACGGCATCCTCACCATCGGCGACGGACTCGTCTCGCAGATTCCCGCGCTGCTCGTCTCGATCACCTCCGGCGTCATCGTCACGCGCGTCGGCGACATAGACAACAAGCCGCTCGGGCAGGACATCATCGACCAGTTCTTCGCGCAGCCGAAGGCAATACTGCTTGGCGCGGTGATGCTCGTCGCGATCGGCCTCATCCCCGGCTTCCCGAAGTTCCAGATATTCGGACTCGCGGTGTTCGTCGCGCTTGTGGGCTGGAGCCTCGTGGCAAAGGCCAGGATTGCCGCCGCGCGGGCCGCGAAGTCCGAGGACCCGCTCGCTGCCGCAGCGCCGTCCGAAGGCACTGCTCCGCGCCCGAAGAGGAAGGACGGCGACGACTTCTCGATGGTGACGCCGCTCACGGTCGACATCGACGCCGACATCCGCGGGGCCCTTTCCTACGAGGCGCTCAACGATCAGATCATGTCCGTCAGGCGCGCGCTGTACCATGACCTCGGCGTGCCGTTCCCGGGCATCAACCTTTCGCTCAATCCGGCCATGCACGACGGGCGCTACCGCATCCTCGTCAACGAAGTGCCGGTCTCGGAGGGCGCGCTCAGGAAGGGATTCGTCTTCGCGCTCGAGGAGCCGGAGAACCTGTCCGCCGCGGGCGTGGAGTTCGAGGGCGGCAAGCAGTTCCTCAACGGTTACGAGACATGCTGGGTGAAGGAAGGGGACAAGGCCAAGCTTGACGAGGCCGGCGTAAGGTCGCTCGACCTCGGCGGAGTTCTCTCCTTCCATCTTTCCGGCGTGCTCAGGCGCTATGCGCACGAGTTCCTCTCGCTCCAGGAGACGCGTCTCCTCTTCGACCACATGGAGAAGGAGTCGCCGGAGCTGGTCAAGGAGGTGCAGCGCGTGCTTCCGCTCCAGAAGATCACCGACGTTCTCCAGCGGCTCGTGCAGGAGGGCATCTGCATCCGCGACTTGAAGCGCATCACGCAGACGCTCATCGAGTGGGGGCAGAAGGAGAAGGACTCCGTGCTTCTCGTGGAATACGTCCGCTCGGCGCTTTCCCGCTACATCTCCTACAAGTTCTCGGGCGGGCAGAACATCGTCGCCGCCTATCTGCTCGACCCGTCGCTGGAGGAGAAGATCAGGAAGTCGGTGCGCCAGACCTCCGGCGGCAGCTATCTCGCGATGGATCCGGCTACGGTGCGTTCCATCCTCGCCGTCGTCAAGCGCACCGTCGGCGACCTCGCGAAGATACCGCAGAAGCCGGTCATCATCGTCTCTGTCGACATCCGCCGCTACTTCCGCAAGATGATAGAGAAGGACTACTACGAACTGCCGGTCCTGTCGTTCCAGGAGCTTAGCGCAGAGATCAACATCCAGCCGCTCGGGAGGCTTAAACTGTGAACTTTCTGTTGAAGATAGTCGAGGGACCCAACAAGGGCGCGGAGATCGCGCTCGTGTCCGGAGTCGCAGTCACGCTCGGCAAGGGCGACGACTGCGACATTGTCCTCGCCGACCCGACGCTTCCGCCGACGCCTGTCAGCATTGAGGCGTCCGACGTCGGCGTGACGGCCGACGGCGAGCCGCTCGAGCAGTTTGCCGTGAAGACCGCCGGCGCGACCTCGTTTGCCGTGGGCCCGGCCGACGCGCCGTGGGGCGAGCTGAAATGGCCCAAGAAGGTTGAGAGCGAAAGCCGCGAGCCTGAGGCGGAGACTGGGAGCCGCGAGGTGAAGCATGAGACGCCGAGCGAAAGCCGCGAGACGGGCGGCGCGCCTCAGGCCTCGAGCCAGCCGCCGGAGGATGACGGCAGTTCCAAGAAAAGGCGCGGCGGATTCTGCGGGTGCCTTGTCGCGCTCGCGCTGCTGATTCTTGCGCTCGTGTTCCTGGCATGGTTCTACAGGGCGGCGATAAAGGATTCCTGCAGGGCGAGAGGCTATGACCTTCCCTGGCTCGCCGCGCCGTCCGACAGGCCTGACGAACCGGCGCCGTCCGAAAGGCTCGCACTTGCCTCCGTCGCCGCACGCTACGGCCTGTCGGTCGAGGATGACGACGGGCATGCCAAGCTCACCGGCAATCTCAAGACCCGCGCCGAGCGCCTCCGCGCTACGGCGGAAGCTTACGAGGCCAGGCCGGGCGTCGAGCTGGACATCTCGGACGACGAGTCGTTCCGGACGGCGGCGGATGATGCGCTCTTCACGCTCACCGAAGGTGCGCTGAGGGTCGTGTCCGCGACTAATCGCGTACTGGCGATCCGCGGCATTGCGCGTTCGCCTGAGGCGCTCAGGCGAACGCTCGCGGCCCTCAATTCGGACATCCCGCGGCTGCGTAACGTCGATGTGGCCGGGGTCAGGTGCACGGATGCGGGGAAGCCTGGAAGCAGCGTTGACGCGGCAAGCGGAAGCTTGTACGGCGGGATCGCCCAAAGCCACGTCGCCAAGCTTCCAGGCGACAAGACGTCCAGGCGCACCTCGCCGCTGCCCGTCTGCGGAATCCTGACGAAGCCGTATCCGTGCCTCGTGCTGCGAGACGGAACGCGCGTGCTGGAGGGTGCTCCGCTTGGCGAGAACGTGATACTCAAGATCGATGCGGACGAGGTGACTGTGACCAATTCTACGGGGAGGTTCACATGGAAGCCGTGAACGAGCCGAAGATGCTCCTGGAGATCGAGAAGGAGCTCGCCGGCCCCGGGAGGGAGGCTGCGCTCGCAAGGTACGACGCGGTGTTGGTCGCCCTCGAGCGGCGGCTGGAAGCCGCGATGAAGGAAGGCCTGCCGCCGGGGGAGTATCCGAAGGCAGAGGCGTTGAGGGAAGCCAACACCCTCGCAAGGAAGATTTTGCGCTTGACCGTCCGGGTGGGCGGGGAAGCGCGAAAAGCGTAGCCGAGAGGCGACGTTCAACAACAAAGGAAAAAAGAACAAGGAAACAGAAAATGGCAATACCAAGCATACACAATCCTGGCCAGATGGTCAAGATGTATGACAACGTCAACACGATCACGCGTGTCGGCGACGGGCAGCAGATCGGTCTCAACGAAGTGATCCATACCGACAACGTGTACAATGCGATGCTCAACGCCGCAAACACGATGGAGGAGCGTCTTGCGATCTCGTTGAAGAACTATCAGGAGCATCCGGACATCCAGGCGAACCTCCAGCAGCTGCAGTACGACCTGCAGATGTGGAACCTCGCCCTCACGACGATGACGAACATCAACAAGAACATGAGCGACGCGCTCAATTCGATCGCATCCAACTTCCGCTGATGTTCGACCTCGAAAGCGAAGAGGCGAAGCTCTTGTTGAACGTCGCCCTCATGGCGACTGGACAGAACCGTTTCCAGTCCGCAGGAAAGATTCTTGCGGCGCTGGAGCGGTTTCGCCCGGAGGAGGCGTCCGTCGCGGTGGCGAACGCCATCCTCCTCATAAGCATGCTGGACTTCGGTGGGGCAGTGGACTACATAGATCGCGTAGCTCTGCCGAAATTTCCCTCTTCCGCGATGTTGCAGGCGTTCAAGGGGATGGCACTCATAAGGATGGGCCGCAAGGCGGAAGCCGCCCTGCCGCTTTCTGCGGCGGCAGGACAGGTTGACGATCCGGCGGCAGCGCAATTGGCAAAGGACCTTCTGACATGACAGAATCAATGATCGTTGAAGCAGTGAGGGCTGCCGGAGGGCCGCAGGCGGCTGCCACGGCACCAGGTGCGACAAGCGCATCAGTCCCGGCGGCAGACCCGTCTGCGGCAAGCCGCTTCGAGGCGGCGATGGGCGTGATGGGAACGCCGGAGGTGGACCCGGTGCCGTTTGCGAGCGAGGTGTCCGCCGCTTGGCGGAGCGCGCATGTGAACAACCAGGGCATCCTGCACCGCATACGTGCGCTTACGCAGCTGAGAGCCGAGCATTCAGTGTCCGCCCCGGAGATGATAGAGCTGCAGTACGAGGTTGCGAACCTCGCGTTCCAGCAGGAAGTCGTCACCAAGGTCGCGGACAAGACGTCCAATGCCATACAGACGCTGGTAAAGAACCAGTAGCCGTTAGGATGGTGAAAAAACGGAAAGGGCGGAGTGTAGAATGAAGTTGAAAGTCCGAAGTCTGAGGTCGGGGAGGGCGAGATGAGAGCCGCAAACATGTTCGCCGCGCTGTCGGCTGTCCTCTTGCTTGCAGGATGCGACAAGGAGACGACGCTCCACTCAGGGCTCGAAGAGCGCCAGGCGAACCTCGTCATGGCTGTGCTTATCGACGCTGGAATCAGCTGCCACAAGTCCCCCGGCGAAGAAGGCACGTGGAACGTCATGGTGTCCGAGCCGAGATTCGCCGATGCGGTGAACCTTCTGGAGCGGAAGGGACTCCCCCGCCGGCCGCACATGGGCATCGGCGAGGTCTTCAAGAAGACCGGCATGATATCCTCGCCCTCCGAGGAGCGCATACGCTTCATGGACGCGCTCGCGCAGGACCTTGCGCGGACGATATCGATGATCGACGGCGTTATCGACGCGAGGGTTCACGTGGTGCTGCCGGAGAACGACCCGTTTGCGCGCAACGCGTTGCCATCTTCCGCCGCAGTCGCGATCCGTTCGCGCTGGGACGCGGACGTTACGGACATCGTGCCGTCCGTAAAGGGGCTCGTCAAGAACGCGATAGAGGGCCTTCATTACGAAAAGATCATGGTGACGGTTTTCCGCGATTCGCCGCCGAGGAAACTGTAGATGTCCGCTGACGAGAGACAGTTCCTGCTGACGGCCGCATGGATGTTCATGCGGCACGGGCAGCCTGCGCGCGCACGGGCCGTGTGCGAGGCTCTCGTCGAGGAGGATTCGCGCGACGGGGTCGCGGCGGTCGCGCTCGCCGAGCTAATGCTTGATTCCGGCGAGGCGTCGCGCGCGGTGGAGGTGTTGCGCGTTGCGGACGTTCCTCCGGAACTGGCGCATGCGGCGGCGTTTCTCGAGACCCGTGCGCTGAGGGATGGCGGACGTGCCCGCGAGGCGGACAGCCGATGGAGCAGGTACATAGAGTCGAAAAAGGGCGCCGAACGGCGGTGGGTCTGAAAGGAATCCGCTACAAGGGTTGAAGTCCGATGTCTGAGGTCAGAGACATGACGATCGAGGAGGCAAGGGAACTGGTTTCAAACCGGCTCCTCTGGCCGCTTGTCCGTGACTTCCTCTGGGACTTTGCGCCGTTGATTCACGCGAGTTGGCTGGACGGGCTCCCGACTTCTGACTTCGGACATGACTTTGCAAAGTCCGAAGTCAGAAGTCCGAAGGCCTCCTCACGCGTCAAGCGCTATATCCTCGATTCGCTTGGCGTAAAACCGTGCTTCCATGCGTTCCCTGCTGACGACGGAAGCCGCATCCTGCTTCTGGACGGCGCGACTCTCGAGTCGGTCGCCAAGTGGCTTGGCGCGCTCGCCTGCGCAGACGCCATGCGCCGCGTGACCGACGGCGCGACCGTGCGCGAACTCAAGGCCGCGCTTCCCGGCGTATATCCCGAGGTGTTCGGATACACGGCGTATTTCAAGGGGATGGAAGAGACATGTGGCTTTGTGGTTAGATGGCTGGATGACGCAGAGGTCGATGTGAAGCTAAATGGCGATCTTGTCGTCAACGTCGGTTATTTGCTTCTCAACAAGGCGGTTTCGCATCTCCCTGAACCGCTTCTCAACCGCCTTAGGCTGAAGCAGCCCGCCCGTCCGGCCGCCCGGCTGCCTGACCACCTAACCACCAAAACACAAAACTTACAGCTTCTCCTGAAGTTGCGTTTTCCGGAGGCGTACAAGCTATGCTGTTCGTGAACAAGCCAGATTTCTCACTCATGTCAGACCGCCGCGTGGTGAAAGCGACGGATGTGGCGACCGTGCGTTCGGCCGCAGAGATCATTGCCGCCGCCGAGACCGAGGCTGCGCGAATCCGTGAAGAGGCCAAGGTCGCGTTCGAGGCCGAGAAACGCCGCGGATACGAAACAGGCATCGACGAAGGCAAGATGGAAATCGCGATGCAGAAGCTTGATCAGGTGGATTCCTCGGTCGCGTTCATGGAGGGCGTCGAGAAAAAGATGACCGAGGTAGTCATGAAGGCGCTCAAGACGTTTGTCGTAGAGATCGGCGACCGCGAGATGGTCGTGCAGATCGTCCGCAAGACGATGGCGGCCGTAATCCGCACGCAGCGCAAAGTCACGCTCAAGACGGCTCCGGAGCTGGTGGAGACCGTCCGTGCCCGCGTTTCGGAGCTCACGGCGGCGTTCCCGACGATAGAGACGTTCGATGTGGTGGAGGATCCGCGCCTGAAGGGCGCAGCCTGCGTCCTCGAGACCGAGGCCGGCGTCGCCGACGCATCGGTAGAGACGCAGCTCGCAGCCATAGAGAAGTCGCTTAAGAAGCACATCGCCAAGGGGGATTGATGTCCACGCCGTTCGACTATATCCCGGAAGTGCTTAACAGAGCCGTCGAGGACGCTCAGCCCATCGACGTCAAGGGCAGGGTCATCCAGGTCGTCGGCACCATAATCAAGGCGTCCGTTCCGGGCGTCAAGGTTGGCGAGGTATGCATCCTTCGCAATCCGTGGGAGGATCACGAGGTGCAGGCCGAAGTCGTCGGGTTCACGCGAGACGCGGTGTTGCTGACCGCCCTCGGCGCGATGATAGGCATTTCGGCGGAGACCGAGGTCATACCTACGCGGCACGTCCAGATGGTGCCGGTGGGGATGAACCTGCTCGGACGCGTCATCGACGGCCTTGGGCGTCCGCTGGACGCCGAGGACAAGGGACCGCTCCGGCCCGACGGCTATTACCCCGTCTATGCGCCGCCGCCTTCGCCGCTTGAGCGCCGCATGATTACGAAGCCGATTTCGCTTGGCATACGGGCCATAGACGGTCTCCTCACCTGCGGCGAGGGACAGCGCATGGGCATCTTCGCGGCGGCGGGCGGCGGCAAGTCAACGCTGCTTGCCTCGATCATCCGCAACACCGAGGCCGAGGTCACGGTGCTCGCCCTTATCGGCGAACGCGGACGCGAGGTGCGCGAGTTCATCGAGAAGGATCTCGGCGCCGAGGGCATGAAGAAGGCCGTCCTCGTCATCTCCACGTCGGACCGATCCTCGATGGAACGGATCAAGGCGGCCTATGTTGCGACGGCCATCGCCGAAAGCTTCCGCGATCGCGGCATGAAGGTCTTGCTGATGATGGACAGCGTCACGCGCTTCGGCCGTGCCCAACGCGAGGTCGGTCTTGCAGCCGGCGAGCCGCCTACGCGGCGCGGTTTCCCGCCTAGCGTGTTCTCGGAGCTTCCGAAGCTCATGGAACGCGCCGGCAATTCGTCCAAGGGCTCCATCACCGCGCTCTACACGGTTCTGGTGGAGGGCGACGACATGACCGAGCCGATTGCGGACGAGACCCGTTCGATTCTCGACGGACACATCATTCTCTCGCGCAAGCTCGCGCAGATGAACCACTATCCGGCGATAGACATACTCGCTTCTGTCTCGCGCTGCCAGTCCGCGATCATCCCGAATGACCACAAGGCGGCAGCCGCAAAACTCCGTTCGCTACTTGCGAAGTACGCCGAAGTGGAGCTGCTCCTGAAGATCGGCGAGTACAAGAAGGGCACGGATCCGGAGACTGACGAGGCGGTCGCGAAGAACGGAGCCGTCAACGCGTTCCTGAAGCAGGGGCTCGATGAAAAACCGCAGTACGACGATTCAATCCGCAGACTGAAGGAGGCTGTGTCGTAATGTCCTATGTCCTCCAGCCTCTCCTGAGAATCCGAACGATGCGCGAAGACCGCGCAACGGGCGAACTCGTGGCTGCGCGGCAGGCGCTAGCCGCTGCGGAGGAGGCGTTGGCGGCGAGACGAAACGATTTTGCGGAGTGGGAGAAAACCAAGGAGAATCGGCGCGACCGCATCTATGCCGCAATCATGGGACGCACGGTCAGTCGGGATCAGATAGACCTTGCCAACGAGGGCGTTGCCCGTATAGACGAAGAGGGCGTGTTGAAGGCGGACAACGTGAAACGCGCCGAGGGTGTGGTAAAAGAGAAGGCCGACGCCGCCGCGACGGCAAGGTCGAATCTTAACATTGCCATCAAGAATCGCATGAAGATCGATGAGCATCGGTCCTTCTGGCTCGCCGAGGAGGCAAAAGTGCAGGAAGCTCGTGCAGAGGGCGAACTGGAGGATTTTGTCGTCCGGAAGGAGGAGATCTGATGTTCGATGCCGTAACATTCGATCTCGGATGCGCGATCTCGCCGACATTCGCCATCCCCGACGCATCGGGCCTTGTTCCGCTGACATTGCCCGAGGAGTTCCTGCACGGACATGATCGGCATCTGGCAGAACCATTTCCAGATGCTGTCCGACGCTTTGAGGCCGCGATGTCTAAAGGTTCGCAATTTTCAGGCGAGAATCTGATCGCACGCATTATCCCTGGCATATCTGCAGAAAAGTCAGTAACTATAGTAGAGAAGCCGATTGCCGCTGTCGTCGAAAGGCCATTGGCTGTCTCTGTTGACGGGAATCCGGTTGTCGGAGCAGCGAAACGGCCCGAGACGCCGATGGCCGTTGCGCCGGACGCGCCTGCCGTCGTCACCGAAAAGGCGCAGGCTAAGCCTGCCGAGAAGCCGGCGGCGGTTGCGGCGGCGGAAAAGCTGACTGTTGCAGCAGTGGAAAAGCCGGCGGTGGATCCGACGGTCGCAACGATCGTAAGGCCGAAGGTCATGACCGTCAAGAACACGGTCCCTGCGTCGGTTGAGAAGCCTGCAGCCACAGTCGATGAGGCAAATGCCATTTCTGTCGGAAGGCCCATGGCGGCTTATGTCGGCAGGAATCCGGTTGTCGAAGCAACAAAACGGCCCGAGGCGCCGACGATCGTGACGTCGGCAGAACCTGCCGTAGTCACCGGAAAGGAGCCGGCAAAGCCTGTCGAGAAGCCGGCGGTGATTGCGACAGTGGAAAGGCCGGCGGCCAATCCTACGGTTGCGGCAGCGGAAAAGCCGATTGTCGCAGCAGCTGAAAAGCTGACGGCAGGTCCGACGGTCGCAAAAGTGGAAAAGCCAACTGCAGATACGACGGTCGCAACGGTCGAAAGGCCGAAGGTCGTGATTGTCGAAAAGGTGGAAAAGCCAAAGGCTGCGACCGTCGAAAAGGCTGTCACCGCGTCGGTTGAGAAGCCTGCGGCCGCAGTCGATGAGGCGGATGCCATTTCCGCCGAAAGGTCCGTGGCGGCCTCTGCCGACGGGAAGGCTGTTGTCGAAGCGTCAAGACGGACCGTGGCGCCGACGATTGTGACATCGGCGGAGCCTGCCGTTGTCGCCGAAAAGGTGCTGGCAAAGCCTGTCGAGAAGCCGGCGGTGATTGCTACGGTGGAAAAGCCGGCTGTTGATTATGCGGTCGCGGCAGTGGAAAAGCCGACGGTTGATCCTGCGGTCGCGGCAGTGGGAAAGCCGACTGCAGATCCGGTGGTCGCAACGGTCGAAAGGCAGAAAGCCGTTGTCGCCGAAAAGGCGCCGACAAAGCCTGTCGAGAAGCCGGCGGTGATTGCGACGGTGGAAAAGCCAAAGGCTGCGGCCGTCGAAAAGACTGTCACCGCGTCGGTTGAGAAGCCTGCGGCCGCAGTCGATGAGGCGGATGTCATTTCAGCCGAAAGGCCTGCGGCAGTTTCTGCCGAAGGGAAGCCGGTTGTCGAAGTCGCAAAGCGGCCTGAGGTGCCGACGATTGTGACATCGGCAGAACCTGCCGTTGTCGCCGAAAAGGTGCCGGCAAAGCCTGTCGAGAAGCCGGTGGTGATTGCGCCGGTGGAAAAGCCGGAGGTTGCTCCGGCGGTCGCAACAGCAGGAGAGCCTGCGGTTGCGATAGTCGAAACGGTGGAAAAGCCGAAGATTGCGACCGTTGAAAAGGCTGTCCCCGCGTCGGTTGAGAAGCCTGCAGCCGAAGTCAATGAGGCGGATGTCATTTCAGCCGAAAGGCCTGCGGCAGTTTCTGCCGAAGGGAAGCCGGTTGTCGAAGTCGCAA
>JAFWKK010000051.1 GCA_017514235.1 Kiritimatiellia bacterium
CGCGACGTAGAAGCGCTTCCTGAGCGGGCAGACGTTCTGCCTGTCGCATCCGTTGCAAACGTACGGGGCGCGGCCGAGCTTCGGGCATGTCCTCCTGACGTAGTCCTCGCACATCTCGAAGCACCTTTTCTGGCCCTTGAACGGGATCTTCCTCCCGGCGGGAGTCCGGCAGACCTTCGAGCAGGCGTCGAAGTGCTCGCAGACGGCATTCGTGCATCCGTAGCCCTTGTTGCTCCAGATCATCCTGTTCTTCACCTCGTTGGCGATCGTGGATCCGGCGCGATGGAACATCCCGGCCAGTTCCGCGAACGTGAGCCCGCAGCCGATGCCGTGGGCGATTGCCTTCCTTTCATCCAGCGTCATGTGTCTTGCCATGGCAGCTTCTCCTTTCGTTTGACTCCCCGCACGGGACCGGACCTCCCGGCCCTGCGTGAAGGGTTCGGAATAGTCTAAACGAAATTGCAAAAGTAAACGCGGGTCTCATCCCATGGGATGAGGAAGAAAGGGAAATCCCTATGCTCAATCACTGAAGGGCATGACTCATCCTTAGAAAAGATAAACTCTTCCGCAACTTGCGTTTACTCTTGCAATCGTCCGCCCGCGTACAATTGCAGCGTTTACTTGTTTGTAATACGTGATTTTGGTATAATAATCACGTTTTCCCCTAAGGTGAACTATGCCCTGAAACAGAGATAGAGTGAAAGCGATGCGCATAACAGCGAGATGTTCGCTAAAATGCCCTGTGAAAACACAGGCTTTTGGTGCTGTTATCGCTCCGCCGAAGAGTGAAGCCGTACACACGCAACGCGGTAGATGCAAGTCGTTCGGCATTGCTGTGTGTGCATTGACGAAAGGAGCCGTTGCGCATGGCTGAAGACAAAAGCAGGGAAACTGAAGCGTATCTCGCCCGCATACGCAGGACGATCGAGGCGTCCAACCGCCTTGTGGAGCAAGCCGGGCTGCGCATTCGCGAGACCGACCGCATGCTGGAGAAGCAGGGCCTTACCCGCGAGCAGGTGATGGCGATGCATTTCTCGGATGCGCAGATTGAGGCCGTGAACGAGGAGCTGAAGCGACGCGGGATGGATCCCCTGGACGAATGGTTAGGTAGTGATGCGGTTGGGCGGTTAGGTGGCGACGAGCCATATGACCGCCGGGCCGCCGAGTCACCCGACCGCCCAACCAGTTCGTCCGATGCCGAACTTGCCGAGCGGCAAAGAAAATTCGGCATGATGATGAAACCTTTTCAGATCTGATGTGTAGTCACGGTAGAAAGGAACACATCCAATGGCAATAGAACTCAACATCAACAAGGTCGCCACCACAGTGGCGGGCGACATGAAATTGTCCGAAGACCAGGGCGCGGCGCAGGGCGCGAAGCTCGGCGCTGTTCTTGGCGGAGAAAACGTCACGGTGACGTCCGGCATGATGACGGATCTCGAAAAGCTCGTCGCACAGCTTAAGAACGAAAACGAAGACACGAGAATGTCCGTTTCGCAGCGTCGGATATCCATTCTCCAGACGGTGCTCAACTCCATGGCGGGGCACATCACCGACACCCAGAAGGGAAACATCATGGAGATCGAGAACCTCAACATGGCGAAGGCGGAGCTGAAAGGGGATCTTAAGGTGCTCTATTCCGAAAAGGCGTCCGTCGATGGGCGCATTGCCGTGCTCGACACGCAGATAAAGGCGCTTGAGAGGCAAATAGAGCAGGCAGTAGAGGACGGCGCCGACCATCGCGAGCAGGTCGAGAAGCTCAAGGAGCAGCTCCTCAAGGAGCGTGCGGAACTCGATCGGATCGAAAACGCGATAACGGTCGCATCTTCGAAGGTCGCCGACATAGACGGCAAGATCGCCACGTGTACGGCGGCAATAGGCTCCGCCACGCTGAACGAGGTGACGGCTGCGCTGCGCGCTGCCACAGGCGAAGTGAACATGGAGGTCGAACGTCCCGAGAGCGACGCGGAGCGCAGGAAAGCGGAGGAGAAGGCCGAGGCGGTCGACGTCGCGAAGCACATAAGCGAGGCTCTGGACAGGATTGACGACCAGATCCGCAAGACTCTCGACGAAGCCCAGGAACTCGTCAAGGCATGACCGCCCAACCATCTAACCAACCAACAACCACCCACCCTCTTAAAAAGGAGACGAAAATGCAAAATAAGATCGACACGGCCAAGATCGCGGAGGGCGTCAAAACCCTCATCCAGGACCAGGCGACGCTTAAGCAGCTGAAGGGCGTGACCAACGCCGAGCTTGAGTCAGTCTATTCGCTGGCCTTTGGCTACTACCAGACGGGCAAGTACGAGGAGGCGCAAAAGCTCTTCCAGTTCCTCGTCCTCTTCGACCACCTGAACGCCAAGTACTGGTTTGGACTCGGTGCGGTGCAGCAGGCTCTCAAGGACTTCCAGGGCGCGGTCGTCTCCTACGGCTACTGCTCGTTCCTGAAGCTCGACAATCCCAAGCCGCAGCTGCACGCGGCGGAGTGCTTCCTCGCGCTCGGCGACAAGCGCAACGCGGCCAGCGCCATCGAGGCGCTTGACGCCTATTGCCCCAAGGACACCGACATCGGCCGCGAGTACCGCGCCAAGGCAGCGAAGCTCCGCGAGCTTGTCGGAGAGGGGGCGTTTGCCGCGCTCGCCAAGGAAGACGAGAAAAAGTCGTAACCTTTTTCCGGCTCGCGTGTAGACAGGGCGAAGGAGGAAAAAACAATGGCAAACGAAATCAACATCAACGCATCGAGGACGCCGCTTCAGGGCGTGGCGCTCGAGCAGGCGGCGAAGCTCGCGGGCGACGCGACCAAGGCGAAGGAAATCGTCGGCAAGGCGTTGGAGATCCTCGCCGGCGCGAACGTGAAGGTCACGCGCAGCGACGACACCACTGCGACCGGCGCGGGCGAGAAGAAGACGACGGGCGCGACCAACGTCCCCTCGCTCGACAACCCCGGCGACGTCAAGCAGATACAGGCGAACCTCGAGAAGCTCGTCGCGTATCTGCAGCTCGACAACGAGGAGCGGCAGACGCAGATGGCGAAAGACCGCATCGAGGTCCAGAAGGACAACCTCGAAACCGAGCACAAGGGCCGCATGAAGGAGCTCGAGAAGTCGTTCAAGAAGATGGAGGACGCCGAGAAGTCTCGCCTGGCGAGCAAGGTGTTCGGCTGGCTTGGCGCGATTCTCGCGGTGGTTACGGCGGTCGTCGTCACGGTCGTGACCGGCGGCACGGCGGCGGCGTTCGCCATCGCTGGCGCGGCGGTAGCGGTCTCGGCGCTCGTTTTGAACGAAACGGGCGCAATGGATTCAATTACCAAAAAGCTCGCAGAGACGTTGCAGGACAAGTTTGGCCTCAGCAAGTCTCAGGCGCAGCTCGCGGCCTCGCTCATCATCAACCTCTCGATCATGGCGGCGCAGCTTGGCTGTGCGATCGGTTCGGCCGTCAGCGTGGCCGCCAGCGCGGCAAAGGCGGCGTCGGACGCGGCGTCCACGGCAGCTACGGTCTCCACTACGGCCACCAAGATCCAGAACATCGTGACGATTGCCAACACCCTAGTCAGCGCGGGCAATCTCGTCTCGGGCGGCGCCAACTCGTTCTTCACCTACCGGTCGGACGACGCCAAGGCGGACCTGTCGGAGCTGCAGAAGTTCATCGCGATACTCCAGCAGCGCCTCGACGAAAGCGAGGAGGAGCTGCAGATCATCGTCGAGCAGATCCAGAGCGCGATCGGCAAGATCGCGGACATCATCTCGTCCGCTACCGACCAGAGCGCAGAAATCGCGAACAAGATCGGCCAGATGGCGTAAGAGGAAGGGAGGTGTGAAATGAGCATTCAGGTAAACGGCAATCCCGTCGATGCGGCGAAGATGTGGGAGACGATCCTTTCTTCCGTCGGCGAAGTCCAGAAGACTACGACTGCGGATGGCAAGGAGGCGCTCACCGTCACCATCGGCGGAGGCGAGTCCGTCCGGACCGTCACCATGGTCCCAGACGACCTCGAGCTGCCGGCGACGGCGGATTCCGCCTCGCTCGACTCGCTTGTCAAGAAGCTGGCCGGCCTCGGGCTGGAGATGACTGAGGAAGAGATCGTCGCCTTCAAGGAGGCCGCGACCCAGGTGTACGCCGCCGCGACCAAGGCGCTCGCCGAGGTGAAGGCAAAATCCAGGGGCAACACCATGTTCGACCTCTACGCCCTCATGAAGCTGATGGTGGAGGTGGCGCAGAAGCAGCGCGACGCGCAGCGCGAGATGCGCAGCACCGAGAACCTGCTCGTCCAGAAGGCGATCCAGAACCAGGCCGACCAGCAGCGCGACGCGGCGTGGCTGGGGCTCGTGGTCGGCGTGACCTGCGGACTTATCTCGGCGGGCTTCTCGCTCGGCATGATGATTGGGCAGTCGTCCGCCGCAAGCAAGCAGTCGAGCCTCGCGAACAACGCCGGTCTCGACGCCGCGACCACGAAGGTGGACATGCTCAAGATGGCCGATTCGCCCGTTCACGCCAACCAGCAGCTGGCGACCATCCAGAACAAGGTGGGCGGGGAGACGTCCAACAACGTCCTGCACGAGTTCAACGCCAAGGTCAACGGCGGCGAGGCGGGCAACCTTAAGGCGAAGTTCACCGACGCGGAAACGAAGCTCGAGAACGCCAAGCTTACGCTCGAGGCCAAGAAAATCCACCTCGAAGCGGTGAAGGCAGTGCACGCCGAGAAGGTCGGAGCCCAGAACACCGCCCAGCAGGCGTACGACGCCAAGGCCGCGGAGGTCGGGCTCGAGGGCAAGCAGGCGGCGTTCGACCAGGCCGTCGGCGCGAAGCAGCAGTACATCCGGGACGAGATGAACGCCGGCAGGGCGCCGGCGCAGGACGAACTCACGAGGCTCGACAACAACACTGCGCAGGCGAAGGCCGCGCTTGACGAGGCGAAGCAGACGCTCCAGCCTTACGAGACGCGGCTCTCCAACGCCAAGCTCGAGGTCGCGGACGCGCAGGGCAACGTGGCCAACGCCCAGAACGACGTCACCCTCGCAGAGTCGGCCATCGACACCGCCAAGGCGGACCTCGCGAAGGCCAAGAGCGACTACGTCGAGACGCTGAAGAGCGTGGGCGACGAGTACGCCGAGAAGTACCAGGTGGCGCTTGACCGCCAGAAGAACCCCCCGGAAGGGGCGGACAAGGCGACGCTCGACGCCGACGTCAAGAAGGCGAGGAACGAGATGCTGATGGCGCGCGCTCTCGAGGCGAAGGCACTCTCCGAACCGGGCGTGCTCTCGCCGGCCGAGCATAAGCAGCTCGTAAGCGGCGCGAAGATGGAGAACGACATCGCCCTAAGGCGCCTCAACGAGAGCGAGGACTACAAGCAGGCCGGCATGCGCATCCAGCGTCTGATGGGCTTCAACGGCATAATCATGGCGATCGGCGGGACTCTCCAGTCGATGACCCAGAACCTCTCCGCGCTCCAGCAGGCCGAGGCGACTCGGCAGGGCGCCGAGCAGCAGCGCGAGAACGAAATGCTTGACCAGACCAAGGACCTGTTCGCGCAGGACCAGAAGGTGATAGACGCTGTGATCCAGCTGATGCAGGCAGTCCTGCAGGCGGAGACCACGTCGATTCGCGACGCAATACAGGCATAGGGAAAGAGTTGCCGATGGCAGACTTGATCGTACCAACCGAGATACCGAACGGTGCCGTCTACGGCGTAAGGCAGGTGACTTACGCCGTAGACGGAGATCTTAGCAAAGACTACGGAACGGCGCTTGCCGCAGCCGCGTTCAAGGAGTCCGTCGCCATCGAGGCGTCGGCCTCCGCCTACATGGAAGTCGTTCGCCAGCGCGAAAGGAAGGTGAGCGACCTCGGGGAGGTTCTGGCGGTCCTCGCCAAGGCCATCGCTTCGATGGACCCGAAGTCCAACAACACCGACAAGAAGAGCGATCCGGACAACGACCTCATTACGGCGAAGACCACCTGCAAGAACTACGGCATCACGCTGAACCTGTCTGACTTGAACAGGATCACCTTCAAGAATGCGCAGACGGGCCAGACGAACGTCCAGTACGCCCTGGACAAGGAGGACAACAACCTCCAGCAGGACATTATCACGCTGCGGTCTTACATCACGAAGCGTGACAACGCCTATTCGACGGCCGCAAGGGTCATCGACAAGGCGAACAGGGCGGCGTCGGGCACGATCGGGAACATCGGCGGGTAAGGGGAAAGGAGCACATGCCATGGCGACAATCGAACGACAGGTTCCGGTGCAACTCAGCCAAAGCTGGGGCGCATCTTTCAGCGACTACAAGGTCGGCGGCAAGCAGGTAGATTTCCAGGACCTGATGGTGGCCATCGCCGAAAACCGCGCTGTGGCGGTCGAGGGCGAGGTGGCGCCGCTTTCGACGCGCATCAAGAACCGCAACAAGTACCTGGAGGACCTCGGCCAGGCGCTCTCCGAGGCAACGAACAAGCAGGCCAGTTTCGCGTCCGACGACAAGGGCGACAAGGTCATGTCCGGCTGGTTTTCCGCCGCAGCCACGGCAACTATGCGGAAGGCCGGCTGCGGCGACTTCTTCAAGAACACGAACGGAAATCAGGCTGATGCGACCAAGGCCGGCGTGGAGGGCATAATACAGAAGCTGAAGTCGGTCATCGACGGCCAGAACAATCAGGCGCAGACGGACATGACACGCTTGCAGTCGCTGGTTGACCGCCGCGACGAGTCGTACTCGACGGCGACCAACCTGATGACCGCGATCAGCGATACGAGAAGCAACCTCATTCGGAACCTGTGAGGCTGAAAGGAATATGCAGACATGATTTCCACTGTTGAGATAGCGACGAACCGGTATGCGCCGAGCGGGAGCGCGGCGATCAACCTGTACTCGACCGGCCTTGAAGGCGGCTCGAATCTTACGCTCGGGCAGCTTGTCATCGCGGTGTCGATCCGGTCGGCGGCCGCATACGAGGCGCAGAGCGTCATCAAGATGAACGCGATGTCCTCTGATTCGCTCGTTCTGGACGATGCCGCAGGCTGGATGGCGACGGTCGCGGACGGAACGGCGGACTGGGCGCAGGCGAAGGCGTTCTGCACCGGGAAGCTGGGCATTGACGCGAACACGCTGCCTGACGACTTGAATTCATACGACAAGCGCATGACGGTCGTGACCGCCATGAAGACCAAGATCGACGCGATGGTCCAGCAGCAGCAGCAGGACATGATCGATCTGCAGACGCTGGTGAACCGCCGGGACGTGGCGTATTCAGCGTCTTCCAACATCGTACGGGCGCTCGGCACGTCCATGGACAACGATGCGAACAATTTCTGAGTCTAAAGGTTTGAGAGGAGCACAAAATGGCAATTGGCATTGACCAAATCTATCTTTCGATGACGAACCCCGATACGGGCGAGTACCTGACGGGGAACGTCTATACCGTCGATGGCGTCTGTGAAGCCGACGGCGTGACGCCGCGGGTTCTGTCGATCGGCCAGCTTGTGATGGCGATCTGCCTCCAGCGTGCGGCCGAGCTGGAGGGCTCCATCATCGACAAGATGGCGACCATGGAGCTTGCCTCCACCCAGCTGGAGCTCATGACCGAGATCGAGTCGAATATCCTCGCAGGCGATGTGGACATGAGTGCGAAGAAGGTCACGTACAACGGTACCCAGTACACGTACTACAAGTTCCTGTCCGAAGTGATGGAGATCGACAACGTGCCGAGCGGCACGGCTAACGCCGATTCGACAGATTTGCTCACGGCCATCGAGGCCAAGATGGACGCGAAGAACACCTTCAGCCAGCAGACGATGATCGAGTTGCAGTCGCTGACGGCCAAGCGCGACCAGAGCTACGACATGATCTCAAACGTCCTCAAGTCGCTCAACACGGTCTTGGTCGGAAATGCAAACAACATGTGAAACGAGTCGCACGAACGGCATGCCGGCGGATGGCGTGCAGTACGGGCACATAAAGTCAAGGAGTTAATACATGGCAATCAATCTTACGTTGAACGACTTCCGGAGCGTTCTCGGCAACGTGAACGACGGCAACATCGTCCTGAAGCAGGACCAGTCCGGCATCGAGAAGGCGAACTACGGAAACAAGTTCCTGAACCTTTTCCGCACGGTAAGGACGGCACCGAACAACCCCGAGGAAAACATGCAGGTGCGCCAGGCTCTGCTCGCGGCGATCCAGAATTCAGTCGAAGGCGAGGTTCTTTCGCTCGACGACATGCAGCGCATCTACAGCGCGCTCGGGATGCCGGAGTCCGGCCCCGACGCGAATTCGTTCATGGCCCCGCTCACGCGCCGCGATCTGCAGAACGTGATCGACATCATCGACGGTGCCACGAAAAACGACGCGCTCATCGCGAAAAACGAATCGAAGCTTTCCAGCCAGGGCGTTCTCGACAAGTCTGCGGCGAACGCCGTGAAGACCGCGATGAACTCGGCCTCGTGTTTCCAGATCCCCGCCAAGGGCAAGGAGCGCGTCGCGCAGGCGAGGCAGCTCTTCGGCGCCGATTTCAAGGGCCGCAGCCCGGCGGAGCTCGAAAAGTTCGTCCGCCAGAACATGGCCCTCATACGCGAACAGGTGTTCGACAAGCTCTATTGGACCAATCCTTCGCTCAAGGATTTCTCGATACCCGACAATTTGGACGAATTGTATGTCGAACCTGACGGCAATGACCTCGAGCCGGTCGCCGAGGAGACTGTTGTGGCGGCCTTCAAGGAGACAGTCGGCGAATTGATGGAAAAGTTCGCTGCGAAGGAAACCATCGTCTCGCGCGCCGACACGCTCGCGCCGAAGACCGAAAAAGTGCAGTTGCAGGACGACGACGCTGCGTCGATCTGGAAAACCGTGGGCGGCGCCAAGCTGGAGGCGAACGTGAACGCGGTCTTTTCCGCGCTTGCGGAAGGCTCGGGCGTGTTTGCGGCAGAGCAGCTCGGCCGCGCCGCCACGGTCGTGAAGAACCACATCGTCGAAACCTTCAACAATCTCTGCACCGCAAACAAATCCAACACGCAGAATACGGAAAAGGCGTTCAATGCGGCGATCGCCCCGCTCAAGAACATGCTCGATTCGTTCGTTGCCGACCTCGAGCGCATCGGGCCCCAAGCCGCGGCCGGAATCAAGGCGAAGCTCGCCGACGCGCTCGGCGCGCAGGTCATCGAAAAGAACATCGGCACGCACTTCAACAAGTCCGCCCTCTTCGACGGCGCGATGAGGGCGTTCGCGAGCGTATCCAAGGGATTCTCCGCCCGCTCGCTCGTGGAGGATTTCGTCAACGCCAATCTCCCCTACGCCAATGATAAATCGCAGGTGGTGGAATTTTTCATGGGCAAGATTTCCGCCGCCGGCAAGGAAGAGGGCATCGGCGAAATGCAGGCGAAGGCGCTTGCCGACGCGCAGCGTCTCGCGGCCGGCGGCAAATTGGAAGCCGCCGACAAACGCACTCTGGAAAACCAACTCCTCAACCCGCTCAAGGAGGCCTACGACAAGATGGTCGCGGACCAGGATCCGGAGAAGATCAGAGAGTTGCGCAATCAGCGCAACGCGGCGGCTTTCGACAAGCTTCTGGCGGCGATGCCCGGCTCCGCGCAGATGGACGACGCGAATAAGTCTTCCGCGATCCTCCGGCTGAAGCTCGACACCCTCATCGCCAAGTTCGACTACGATACGCTTTTCAAAAAGGGCATACTCAACAGTCCCGGTTCGACGCAGATCAAGAAAGGCAAAGACGGCGCGCCCGACCCCGATGCGCTCGCAAAACTCGAGAATGAACTGCTCGACATGAGCGACAACGACCTGGAGTTCTATTCGCATTACTCCGCCAAGGGCTTCTCGAAGGCCGACTTCGAGATCGGCATGCTCTGCCAGGGTCAAAACCTTGGCGACAACCACGGCACCCACTTCAAAGACGCGCTGCGCGACGGCACGATCCGCATTTCGGACATTCCGAAGAATGCGGTACCCGTCTTGAAAGGTCTTGTTTTCACGCCGATCCTGGATTCGTTGCAGAAAAACGACCTCGGGTCTTCGCTGCGCGAATTACTGCCGGAGGAACACCAATCCTCGAGCCTCGCGACCGACTTGCAGACGCGCCTGAGGGAAGGATTCCAAAAGTCCGGCGCTGGCACGCTTCCGAAGTGCTTCAAAGAGTGCATGAAAAAGGACGCGAACAACAACCTGGTTCCCGACAACAACGAGGCCGGACGCCAGCTCGCTTCGACGAGCTTCTCTTCGCCCGTGCGCATTCGCGGTTTCGGCACGTCCGACCCCGCGCGAATCCTCAACCTCTTTTCCTCGATGGGCATAGACCTGGCCCCGCTGGACGGCACCGACGACAAGGCCAAGGTGGACATCTACGAAAAGATATACTGCCTTTCCATGATTTCCGCGATGAGCGGCCACAAGCTCGACGGCCTCGCCGAATTCACCGAGCGCGTCTTCGGGAAACCATTCCAGGACGTGACGGCGGCTGACGTCTTCAAGGTGCTCGCCAAAAACAAAATTCTTGAAGACGGGAAGTTGGGATCGTCGCTTGTCGTGAAAGACCCCATCGACGACCTCGCCACCGACAGGATGAAGAACGCGAAGCAGTTCCTTGCGGGCGAAATCGCCATTTCCGAGGCGAAGCTTATGTCGTGGGAGGCGGCGGAGCTTCTCGAGGCGGCCCGCGCGTTCGCCGCCGGCGCGCAAAGCAAGACCGTGAGTATCAGCACCATCCCCGTGGAGATGAAGCGTGTCGCCGGTGGGGGATTGTCCGTGAAAATCGACAACCGCTTCCCGATGCGCGCGGCGTTCGACGTGCAGGGTTTCGTGCGACTGCTCGAAAACGAAATCACGTCCAAGCCGAAGTCGTTCGACAAGAAAGTCGTCACCAGCGCACTCCCTTCGCTCGACGACGTGAAGAGCGGCGCGGTTTCGCTTGCCAGGGCGCGCGAGCTCTACGCCAAGACCGCCGCCGCCATGACGGGCACGCTGCCCGTGATGTTTTCGGCCTACACGACCGCCGAATTGCGCGATATCGCCGTAAAGGCCGTGAACGGCGAATTCAAGGCGGGAGACATCGCGAAAGAGCCGCCGGCCACGTACAACTCTGGCGCGATGATAGAAATGCACGATAACCTTTCGAAGACGTCCTCCGCGGAAGTAGATGCGTGCGTGAAAATCGCCACGACCGTCCCGAAGCCGATTGACGAGCGCCGCGCGGTGGCGCCGGACGGCGCGACGGTCCGCAACATCGTGGCCGACCTTTTCCTCAACAACGACACGTGGGCGTTCGACGCCGGCGCCGCGGGCAAGGCGCAGCCCGGCGAGCGCGTGCGCAAGCTCATCGTTGAATACGGCCCCGAGCTCGACTTCATCCTGAAGGGACTCGATTCCAAGGAAGACGATCTTCTTTCCAACCTCCCGCAGAACGTCCGCGACGCCGTGCGCGACGTCTTCGCGGACATCAAGAAGCTCGACATCTCCCGCCTCGCCAACGCCAACCAGCTGCCCGAAGGCGCACGCGCCGCGCTCGACGCCATCGAGAAGAAAATCGACGGCGTGGCCAACAGCCTCGCCGAATCCATGCAGGCGAAGGTGACGGCGCTCTTCGAGCCGCACGGCTCTGGCGAGGTCAAGCAGGATTGGCAGAAGACCTTCGCCGAACTGAACGGCAAGGAAGGCATCGACGAAACGACCCGCCAGGGCAAGTTCACGATGAACGTCCTCAGGAACTACTTCAAGTCCGCCGCGCCGGTCGACAAGCGCGCCATGCTTTCCGCATTCATCCGCAACACCGAAGCGGGCGCGACCGACGCCAAGCAGGTGGCGGAGCTTCTTAAGGGCGCAGGGCCGCTTCTCCAGAAGATGCTCCAGGGCCTGCCGCTCAGCTCCTTCGACAAGGATACGCAACTCGCCCTGAAGGACATGAAGTCGCGCCTCTTGCCCATTCCGGAAGAGGCCGTCAAGGCGCAGATGCTGGAACTCGTCAGAAGCTCAAACGGCAACATCCTCTCAATCGAGGTGAAGCGCAGCCTCGGCGCGGCCTCCGTCGGCCAGGCCTTCCTCTGCAACGTGAAGACCAAGGCGCATCCGAACATCGGCGAGGAATGCGTGATCAAGCTCCTGCGCCCCAACGTCGATACCGCCGTCCAGCGCGAAAAGGCGATGATCGACCAGATCATCGGCGACGATCCCGCCATGAAGGCGACGTTCGACGGCCAGTACCGCAAGATTCTCGAGGAGTTCGACCTCACGCTTGAATCGACCAACGTCGGCGTGGGCCAGACGGTGTACGAAATGCCCAAGAACGCCAGCTACGTCCACTCCATGCAGATGCTGGAGGGCACGCAGCCGACGACCACGTCGATGATCATCAAGAAGGCCGACGGGCAGACGTTCGACAACCTCATCGAGAGCACCCGCAGCAGCGCCGAAGAGATCCTCGCGCCCCTTCGCAAGGAGACTGAAATCGACGGCGTGAAGAAGACCGTCTACAAGGCTCCTGACGCGAAGACGATGGGCCTCGCGCGCCGGCGGCTCGTCTTGAAGGCCGCCGAACTGAACGACCGCCGCAACCAGATCCTCGGCGTAGCCTCCACCTGGTTCGACAACGCGCTGTTCGGCAACGGCTTCTTCCACGGCGACCTGCACGGCGGCAATCTGATGACCGGGCCTTCCGGCACGACGTTCATCGACTTCGGCAACTGCTCGCGCTTTTCGTCCCAAGAGCAGACCACCATGCAGATGATGCTCGCGTGCGTCGTTTCCGGCGATGCCGACCGCGTAATCGGTAAATTCAAGGCGCTCATGCCCGAGGACGCCGTCAGGATCTTCGACCAGAAGTTCCCCGTCGGCTCCGACGCGCGGAATCGCCTCGAGGCCGTTCTCAAGCGCGGAACCTCCCTGGATCTCATGTCGCGCGTGCAGGCGTTCATTTCGATCGTGCAGGGCGAGGACGTCCCCGTGCCGGCACCGCTGCAGAATTTCGTCCAGAGCTACGTCCGCCTCGCGGATATCGTGGCGGACATCGACCGCACCGTGGAGGACCTCGAAATCGCCGCAGCCTCCATCTACTGCGACTTGCCGGAGACCGGGAACGTCGAAAACGAATCGCGCGCGATTACGCTCATGAAGAACTTCGCCAAGGCGTACATCGGCGATGCGAACACCCCATGCTCCATAGAATCGGTGAGAGCCGCCGCGCGCGAGTTCCAGACTTACGCGAACAGCGCAGAGGGCAAGGCGGAAATCCACGCCCTCACGCACGACATCGGCCGCATACGCAACGAGCTCATGCCGCTTCTCGAGCTGCTTCGCTGCACCCAGGCATATACGAGGTTCGACAACGACATCATCTTGTCCAACGTCAACATGCCGGCTGGATTCCGCTACATCCGCAACGACCTCGACGCCATCGCGGAACTCGACAAGGCCGGCAAAATCCAGGACGGCAAGATCGTCTCCGATATTGAAAAGGAGATGAAGTTGTTCGACGATCTCGAGGAGCATTTCCTCGACGGCGCATACGGTTCCATCCCCGAATTGACAAGGGCGATGTCGACCGCCCATGATGGCGAGTCCACGTTCACCGGGCTTGCGGTGAAGGTGGACAAGTCCGTGACCGACGTCTGCGTGGACGTGATCAGTTCCTACCAGGACAAACTCAAACCGGCGGCTCTCAAAGAGTTCATCAATCCGTTTGCAGCGATTGGATTCGGAAACCGTCTTTCAAGCGCGTTTGAAGCCGGCGAGGTGATGGCCCATCGCATGAAACACGTCGGGCCCGCCCTTTCCGAAAGGAACCGCAACCTGCCGCCGGGCGAGCGCCTTTCCGGGCAGGAGATGGCGACGCTTTCGCGCGCGACTTCTACTTTCCTCGTGCCGTCGCCGCGTCCCGACGCCGACGTGGACTGGGCCGCGAGCAAGGAAAAGCGCGCCGACATGCTCGCCGCCATTTCCTACAACCTTTCGCGCGCCGCCGAGGCCATGAAACTCAAGCCGGGAGAAAGTCTTTCCGCTTCCGCGGTCTCCTTCTCGGCGCTCAACATGGGGCTCATCGACGCGGAACTCGTCGAATCCATCGCCGGCATGGATGAGGACGACTACAATACGCTCGTCACTGAAGCCCAACAGCTCGACGCGAAAACCGGCGGAAATGAGCTTGCTACGGCGCTCGACGCGCTGCGCGGTGCCAATGACCTGCTCGTCCAGGTCTCGCCAGTGGAAGAAGAGGAGTAATAACGCGAGATATGGCAATGAACGGTAGACTTGAAGATTTGATAGCGAAATTCTCGCAGAACGCGGGACTTGAAAACATTCCGCCATCTGAAGGCATATGGAAATTCTCGGCCGACGGCAACGTTTTCGGCGTGACCGGCGACGGCGCAGGGCGTGTCTGGCTCTTCGGCGAGATTCCTTTTGCCGATCCGGCGAAGAAAGAAGCCTTGCTCAAGTCGGCAATGGAGGCGAACTACTTCCATCGCGGCACGGGCGGGGCGACTTTCGCGCTCAATCCCGGCACCGGGGCGTTGACGCTCGTCGCGTCGAAGAGGCTGGACGCGCTCGGCGAGGAGGCGTTCTTCGCGTTCGTGGAGAAGTTCGTCAACACGCTGGCCGTCTGGAACGGCTTCTCAAACGGATCCGGGCCGCAGACCGAACCGTCGGCTGAGCCGCAAGACGACGCGCCCGCCGCGCCGGCGTTTGCGTACGACGCCGGCTTCATGCAGGTATGACGCGGGAGAGGACAGTCTGAAACCACTGGAGGTCGATTGAGAAAAAGCGATAGTTACCGGAAGATGAAGGCGCTGACGGCAAGCCTCGCCGCCGGGTTTCTCGCGTTTGCGCCGCTTGTGGCGGACGCGGGCTTTACGGTTTCCCGATCCATAACGGAGGCGGGGCGTAGCAAGCATCTCGAGGACGGGACGATCTACACGATCTCCAGCGACCTCGAATTCAGGGCCCTTTCGAGTACCAGCGCATTCTACATGGACGCGAACTCGACTTCCGTCCTCTATATCGCGACTGGCAGCACGCTGAACCTGACCGGCGGCTCAGGTTCCGGCATGACTGGCGCGGGCGCAGGCATTGAGATTCCCGCCAGTTCCGTGCTGATCATCACGGGCGGCGGCACGATCAAGGCGACGGGTGGCACCGGCGGTGCCGGCATGAACGGTAATAGTGGCGGGAATGGCGAGCAAGCCTTCGACGACGGTACCCCAGGCAAGGGTGGCGACGGCGGTGATGGCGGCGGCGGCGCAGGCGCGGGCATCGGCGGTACGGGCGGTGTCGGCGGCTCGAAAGGCAAGCAGGGCACGACGCCTTCGACCCATAAAACGACCTGGGGCGAATACGACTATGAAGGCGCGGGCGGCGGCTGGGGCGGCAACGGCGGCAGCGGAAACGGCATGGGCACGCTCTACGTCCTTGGCTCGGTCTCCGTGACCGGGACGGCCGGTTCGCAGGGTGGCGGTGGAACGAGCGGTTCCAGCGGAAGCGGCATGTAC
>JAFWKK010000052.1 GCA_017514235.1 Kiritimatiellia bacterium
CGACGGGCTTAAGTTCTACTTGAATAGGCATTGCGGCGGGTTGAGGACATTCCGCCCTGCCGCTTGCCGACGCCTTTCCCGTGACAGGATCAAGCACCATGCAGACTCCATTTTTGACGCGATGGAACAAGGAGCGACCGTTCGCCTCCACGATAAAGAAGATGTCCTCATCACCATCGCGCCGCTGATACCATCCACGCAAACCCGACGGCTCGACGCCCAGCATGGCCTTGACCGGCGACGGCCAGTCCGGCTCGAAATCGCCGCGCACAACACGGGCGCCTTTTGCCGCGAGCGCGGCGATCTTTGCCTCCGTCGCCGGCAGGAGGAACGTCCCTTTCGGAATCCAGAGAACGCGGTATGTCGGCGAATCAGTCTGCGGCTCGCATCCCGGGCACGCGCCGACGACTAGCCGCCCGTCCGCCACGTCCAGCGCGTTCATCAGCACGTCGTTGTTGAGGTAGTCGTACTTGTAGCGGTTGCCGAAGAGAAGCTTGCTTTCCGACGGCTTGTGGTTCACGTCGTCGCCAAGGTACATGAGGATGTCCACGGCCGGTACGCCGCGCTCCAGCTCGCGTCCGCACCGCTCGATGTACTTCGAGAAATGCTTCAGGTACGGCCACCAAGTCTGCTCGCGCAGGAACGGCGAGCCGATGGCGTCGCCGTAGCTCGAAGAAGGAGGCTTGCCGCCAATGACGGGATTGTGCGTGAAGGTGTTGTACACGACGTGAGTGACGCCCCTCGCGTAATGCTCGTCCTGAACCTTCTTCCAGTCCTTGAAGTTCTCGTCGAACGTCAGCTCGAAGCTCGTGAACGCCTCCGCGCTCACGCGCCGCTTGCGGTATATGTGCGCGGCGGACGCGCAGGGCAGGATCGGCTTGAAGTCGAAACTGCCGACGAAGCCGTTGTTGTCGTGCGGATTCCAGAACTCGCACATCGCCTCGTCGGCGTACTTCCAGAAGCGCATGATGTCGCCCGGTATCACGTCGCCGAACGCCGTCTCGTACACGACGGACATGCCATGCTCCCGCGCAAGCCGCGCAATCGTGCCGTAGTAGTTCTCCTCCACCAGGCGCGAGCAGACGTTGCGCCAATCGAGAAGGAATCGCTCCGTTTCGACCTCGCTGCCGATGATGTAGCCGAAGAGCGCGGGCAGCCACGGCCTGAGCGCATAACCTGCACGACGCTCGAACTCGTCCTCCATCTTCCACGTCCAGGACTGGCTTCCGCATTCCCAGCTGTCGACAAGGATGCCATCTACCTTCACGCCCGCCTTGAGAAGCCGCCCGATGTAGCCCGCGAAGTTCGCCTCGAAACCGCGCGGATCCATCTTGTCGCATTCCCACCCCGTCGCCTCCGGAGGCGCGGGATGGTTCCTTCGCTTCATGTTGACGTGTCCGAACACGAGACGCTTCATTTCTGTGGCGTGGATTGGCGCGGCGTTAGTCGAAATCTTAAACTGGCGCAAGGTACGTCCGGCCTTCGCCTGCCAGTTGTCAAGCCTGTGCTCGGACGACCAGACCGGCTCGAACGGCTTCATGTCGTGCACGTTCCGCGCCCGCAGCTCCAAACCATCGCGCGGCAGCGCACCAACGTCAAACGTCATTTCCAGCCCCGGCCCACAAGACGAGTCGGCCCAGTTCCCAGCCGGGCATTCCCGTTCAAGAGCCTTTCGCCCATGCGACCAAACCTCAAAGACGATGTCAGGCTCATAACACCAGTAGTAGCACAAATCGCTCGGTGCAGGAATTGTGACGCTCCGCACGACGGACGAATCCTCCGCCTCGACAGGAAACTCAACCTCTCCGATTTCGTGGTAGTCGTCGTCCGCATCGAACTGCGGCATCTTCCCTGGCTCAAAGCAGACAAACTTGCGCATAGCGCGGTCAGGCGTGATCCACGGTCCTCCCGACATCGACCAGCCCGGACAGTTCTGCATCTTGAACTTGAGCCCGTGCCGATGGCACTCCGTCTCGGCGAACCTGATCAGTTCCACCCAGTTTTCACTCATGCACGGAATGCCGTTCGTGACGCCGGGCCACAGCGCGGTTCCGTCCCCGCCACCGTGAAACAGCTGTATCCCTGAAATCCCAGCCTCGGCAACCGCCGCGATGTCGGCGGCAAGCCCTTCCTTGGACGCATTGCCGCCGATGATATGAAACCACGTCTCAGGCTTGTTCGAACGAGTATGTGTTTCCACTTTCGTATCTTGCACAGTTGAAATTACCTTTGGATCGAGCCGGGCATATCCGGAAACGGGAACATGAATGCGCGAAACCCCTGATTCGATCCGGACCGTTCCCGTCCTCTCGCCCATGGTGTTGAACAATTCAGCCATGCGAGATGTCGATGTCTCGACTATGACCGAATCCGTACCTGTGGCATTGATTACATACGAAACCATGGATGGTTTGCCGACATTGACACACGCGTTCTCTGCATATGATGTTACGATGCGTTCCGAAGCGTTTTCAGCCTCAATCCACGTATATCCGTTCTCGGCATGATGCGGAGCAAACGTACCCTTCAACAGTGCATCGCGATGCCGCTGCGAAAATGCCAACCAGTGGCGAATTACATCTCGGTGAGCCGGATTGATCTTCTTGAGAACCATCGAATACTGAATCGTGGAATAGAGCACATTGAGGATGGGCAACGCCGCGCCTTCTGGCGTCTCGTCATTGCTCCATACAAGCATGTCGGAATGAACGGCGATTCCGCCAGACGTCAGACGGAGGTCGCACATGCGCTTGCGATTGGCGGTAGGGTCTGCCGGACAGTCCGCCACGCGCATCATGTTGCCGTATTGGAGAATTGCCGGACCCATGTAATGCTGGCGGAACTCCACGAGCACGTCCGGCTTTATCGCCCGAAGCCGCGTCAAGACGTCCTTCATCAGCCGATCTACGGCCTCCGGCACAGACCGACAATCTCGACCTGCAAAACCATCTTTTGCGGCTGGATCATCTTTTGGCTGAATGAACTGATCGATGAAGTCGAGCTTCACGCCGTCAAAATCCCATTCGCCAACCACGCGCTCGTAGGTGCGAATCAGATATTCGCGCACTTCGGGGAAACGTGGATCAAGCACGGCGACCTTTCCTGGCGATCTTACCCCACGGGTGAAGAGCACCTTATCCTTGAACCGCACCCACGCCTTCGACTCATCCCCGACATAAGGGACAGCCAACCACAGCATATATTTGAGCCCAGCCTTGTGTACAGCGGCGACGTGCGCTTTCATGTCGGGGAAGCGCGACGGCACCGGCATCCAATCGCCAGTGGCCGAATAGAACGCGGCGCTTTCGACCTTCTGCCAGCCGTCGTCAAGGATCATCGTCTTCATGCCAAGCGATGCCGCTTCAAACGCCTCTGTTTCAAGTTCCATGGCACTGACATCTTGCAAATAGGCGTACCAAGTCGAATAGAGTGGCTCGAACGCCGCATCCGGCACGGTTGCCTCCGTGAATCCATTCTGCTCGGCGATCCACCGCGTGCAGTCTCGAACAGTTTCCGCGAAACACTTGTTCCGCCGATCCATCATCACTGAACACGTGTAGGTCTTCATCTTCGCGGCAGACTGCTGGAAGAACTCGCAGCGGCCAACGATCTCGCAAGTACGGTCATCGGCATACAAGCCAAACGCGATCGGATGAAACGCATCCGAACAGGCCAGCGCCACCGGCGCCTTCTCAACTGAATTGAACCCGACGGCAATAGGCGTATCACACGCGAGCTGTGAATTGTATCTGGCAAGTCCCTTCCACCAGAGCTGTGGCCAAAGATGATATCCGTCTCGGTCAAAGGCGCTGACCCAGACATTCTGCACACCCGCACCAGACACGCGAAACATCACACCGAACTTCGGAGGCTCCGTCTCCACAGGGGATTCAATCTTCACCGTCACGACGTCACGTCCCGAATCCAAGGAACTGGTCACGCTGAATTTCCAACTTCCCGCATCATCGCACGTAACCTCTGCCATACCCGCACCGACAGTCTGCACCGCAGCAACAACCTTGGCCTTTTGTTCCGTGTCCGTGGCAAACACGGAACACACGATCCAAGCGACAATGAACAGGCATCCCGCTTTCTTCATCTCGGAAACCATCCTTGCTGTTTCTATCTGAATCGGAACGAATAGAGATCGGCGTCAGACATGTCAAACTCAACCGTGACTGCACGTTCCGCGAAATCAGAGAGTTTGCCCCCATTATCGAAATCGACCACACGGTCAACCTTGTCGCCGAAAAGCTCAACGCTCTTGAGCATGGAACCAGCTTCGTCACGCAGGGTCACGAACATGCGTCCGCGAGCGGAAGTCGAGAAGTTGATAAGCATTTCCCGTCCCGCGAACACAAGCGGCCTGGTCACGACTTTCTGTCCGGCATACGTGGCATGGCGCGAAATGAAGCCGTCCTGACGCAGGCGGTAGCGATGCAGGCGTGACGCCAGTCCTGTCCAGTGGCGGTCGAACGCATAGAGCGAAATCTCATCGTCACCACCATCCCCGAACGGCGACGGCGTCTTTACGAGCGTACGGGCAAGATAGCAGTCGCCATAGACCCAATTGCCGTCGTTTTCCGGTCCAGGACGCATGAACGCATCTTCTTCGCGGAAGAACCTCTGGCCGTCGCGAGAAAACACAAAGACGCAGTCGGTCAGCGCCAGGCCGAAGCGCGGATGCCCGTGATCCATGCGCCAGCGGCGCTTTTCCGTTGCGGGCAGACGGTCATAATTGGCCGTCCACGCCTTGCGCTGAACGTAGCGTGACGGAAATCCGATGAAGATGGACGGTTCGCGGAAGTAAGGCTCGATCACGTTCGTGTAGAGCGAATAGTCCTCTGCCCCCGGGCCGAAATCCAAAAGCGCGGGCTCGGTCCACGTCCTAAAGTCCCTTGACTCGCAGTGCCGCACGTCGCGCACGGTCAAGTCGCCGTTGCGTTCCGCCTTCACATGGTGATAACCACGCAGATAAAGATGATAGACGCCACGCACGCCGTCCCAGAAGCCGACGTTGAGCGTATCAAACGCACCTGCTCGCGTCAGAAGCCAGCCCCTGCGGAAATGGATGCCGTCGGCAGAAAGGAAGCACCAAAGGCCGCGGTCGAACTTCTTGCCGCCCGACTCCACGACCACTGGATCCCCCGGCGCAGGCATTGTCGCCGAGCCGTCCGTGTTCATCGCCGCAAAGAACGCCCCTATTCCCTTGTACCGTTCGTCCGGCGGACAGGTGGGGTTGGTGTCCTTGAACACAAAGAAATTGTCCCATCCATGCTCGTTTGACGTGCCGTCGAGAATGCAGTTGTTCTTCTTGGAACCGTTGAAATTCACGATTCCAAGTTCCGGCTTGACCCACGTGACGCCGCCGTCGCGACTCTCAGCATATCCAATGCGCACCGAGTTGGCAGCAAATCGTTTGCGCACATCCTTCCATCCGCAACCTATGGCGCAGCTGTTGTAGTACATGCGCAGGAAGTCGCCCTTCTCGTCATGGTCTGGGACGATGCAGTGGTAGTCACAACCATCGCCCTCCCAGGGCTTGTCGTGCGTAAGGGCGACGCCGGCGTATTCAGGATGATGCACAAGACGAGACGCCGTCGTCTGCGAAGTGTCGACCACATGGTCGTCCCACAACACCTGAAGGCGACTTCCCACTTGCAACGGCGCTGAAGCGGCCGATGCAATGGCCGCCCCGAGCGCTAATGTCGCAATCCATGCATGGAGGAGGTTGCTCATGTCACTATTTGAAGATCAGGTAAAAACCCTCAAGACGGATTCGCGCACTTTGCGCTTCGTATGCGATCCTGCCGGAATCGCAACCCGACACCGAAGCGAACGGCGACGTCAGTTTTCCGCCAGTGGAGAGAAAACTCCCACGTATCGTGCCGGGGAACCCAGTCAGCGTCAACGGGATTTGCGTAACGTCCCAATCGCCCACGACGTGCAGGACGGGCACTTTCGCCATGCCTGTGGCGTCGAATTCAAGCGCACGAACCGTCGGGCTTAACCCTGCGAAATCCAGCGTCGCTTCGCCCGACACCGCAAAATCGCTGGAAGGCGCAATTTCGCCGCTGAACGCAAGTTCCGGCTGCACCTGCTGCGGGATGTTCCACTTCTGCATCAAGATTGCCGATATCTCGTCGATCTGGGAATCGGTCAATGCCTCTTCGAACAACAGCACTTCGTGGAGGTCCATAATGAGCGAGGACGACGTACCGACCGCCGTGCCGTTGTCGCGTATCAGGAACTGGGCACCTATGGCCTCGAACGACCCAAGGTTGGCATTGCGTACGACCAGCAGGTTAAGATTCGTATGGGCTGACGCCTCGTATGTTGCCGTCCCCGTAGCCTTGCGTCCGTTCGTCCACGCCTCGTTCATGTTTGCCATGTTCCACCCGTTGTTACTGTCGCGCAGGAAACGGAACGTGTAGCCCTTGACCATCCCAAGAAACCCCAAAGTCGAACTGGGATCACGCTGGCGCTGGACGAAGAAGAACGTCCGCGCCTGGAAATTCGCCGCGGCTCCGTTCTTCTTGGCGGCAATAAAGGTGCAGGCACGCGTCGCGCCCCCGCCAGTATAGCCGAACAGCACGGCGCTGCGCCCCTCGGCATACGGATCGCTAACGATGACGGATGGGTTCGAATGCGGATATGTCACCGACGGATACGGCTTCGCCGCGGCCGCACCATACACCGTGACGCCGTTATCTGTAAGTGACTTCCATTCGACAAGGTCACCGTTATTATCCGTAACGAGCGTTTCCGGGTGAGAACTATCCAAATGTACGAACATCGTACCATACTGCGAAAACAAGTGATCGCCAACCAATTTGCCGCCTGCAAGCCTCGTTTCTCCGCTGTGCATTTGGCCATCGGCGAGATACAAAGTGCCGGCGCCTTGCTTTTCTATGTCAATGTTTCCGCCGCAATGCACCATCAGAGTGGCAGCCGTATCGTTTGACACTACCAGCTTGGCCTTCCGTGCCGCCGTGTTCGTAATTGTACCAAGTCCAGTTACGTTCATGCCGCCGCCGACTTTCAGCGTTTCACCCTTTAAGTCAACAAGCCCGGCGGTCTTAAACGTACCGGAGCCAGACACTTCGGTCAGCGTCTGGAGACTGTCGCCACCGTCCAGCGTCGTCCCAGCCTCAACCGAGAACTCCGACTCCGCCGACAAAAGCGAATCGTTCAGACATGCGGCCTGCCGGGGAATGTTCCATTTCTGCATCAGGATTGCCGAGATGTCCTCTATCTGAGCATCTGTCAGCGCCTCTTCGAACAACAGCACTTCGTGGAGGTCCATGATGAGCGAGGACGACGTACCGACCGCCGTGCCGTTGTCGCGTATCAGGAACTGGGCACCTATGGCCTCGAACGACCCAAGGTTGGCATTGCGTACGACCAGCAGGTTCAGATTCGTATGGGCTGACGCCTCGTATGTTGCCGTCCCCGTAGCCTTGCGTCCGTTCGTCCACGCCTCGTTCATGTTTGCCATGTTCCACCCGTTGTTACTGTCGCGCAGGAAACGGAACGTGTAGCCCTTGACCATTCCAAGAAACCCCAAAGTCGAACTGGGATCACGCTGACGCTGGACGAAGAAGAACGTCCGCGCCTGGAAATTCGCCGCGGCTCCGTTCTTCTTGGCGGCAATAAAGGTACAGGCACGCGTCGCGCCCCCGCCAGTATAGCCGAACAGCACGGCGCTGCGCCCCCCGGCATACGGATCGCTAACGATGACGGATGGGTTCGAATGCGGATAAGTCACCGACGGATACGGGTTCGCCGCGGCCGCACCATACACCGTGACTCCGTTATCTGTAAGTGACTTCCATTCGACAAGATCACCGCTGCCGTCCATTACAAGCGTCTCCAGACGAGATGCGTCAAGATGCACCGAAAGCGTGCCATAGGCACTGTAGTCTGCGTAGGAAAGATCTGGCGCTGTCGTCAAAGTTCCCTCGATGATACGGGTCTCGCCCGTGTAAGACTGCCGTGCGGCGAACAAGAGCCTGCCGTTGCCGCGCTTTTCTACAGCGATGTCGCCGCAGATGGATGCCGCCAGGCGCACGTCGGCATACGCCGTCAGCGTCAGTGTCACTGGAGAATCCGCAACGTTCACTATGCAACTTGCCGCATAATCGCCTGTCAGGGAGACGGATGCGTTGCCTGTCAGCTCCACGACCGAAGTCGCGCTTGGAAGCTGTTCGTTCTCCCAGTTGCCCGCGTCATTCCAGTCCGTCGTTGCACCGCCGCCGGTCCACCGAGCCGCCTCGGCCACAGATGACGAAAAAAACGACACGAACGCGACGGCTGCAAGTACAGTCGCCCTAAACTGTTTCATTGGCTTTCTCCCCATTGCAGTTATGCCATGTCTGCCGCCGACACCTTGCCGACGGACGAGTGAAGCATAGCACAATGGCGCAGCCATCATCAATGTTTTCCCATCGCACCTAAATATCAACCTCAATATCTCACAGGCTTTCGCCGGGGACAAACCGCCAGAATATGCGCGGCGGTGCCGCACGACGACCCTCAAGAAGTTTTTGCACGTATTCCGCCACCGTGTCGCCATACGATACTGGATCGTTGTCGATTCTCGCCAGCGTAACGCCGGCGACCGGCTCGTTTCCGTTGTTCGAGTAGGTCACGACCTTGACATCTTTCGGTATGTGCAGCCCGCTTTCCATCAGCGCCGCTATTCCGCCTTCGGCGATGTAGTCATCGTCGAAGAGAATCGCATCTGGCGGATGCGCGCGATGTGTCTTGTCCGCAAAGAAGGCGGCAACCATGTCATAACCGCGTCGCTTCACTTCGCCAAGGTGCAGCGGCTTCTCGTTCTGCCATTTGCATAGCACGCGCCGCACTGCGATACCGGCTTCAAAGAGCTGGTTCTTGAAGCTGCGGTCCATCTTCCGTTCGATGTCGAACTCCAGCAGCGTCTTCACCTTGCGTTCACGCATCGTGCGAATCAATTCGGCAAAGCACGTCCTGAAATCCTCTCGGATCACCGCTCGGGCGTTGGGGAAATCTCGCATGTAACCGTTGAGGACGACATAAGGCAGGGAAAGCCTGTCGCAGACCTCGGCAACCTGCGACTGGTCGGTGATGAGAATCGCAAAATCAAGGCCGTTCGCGGCGGAACGCCTGACTTGAGACACGTCCAGCAAGCCATCCCTGTTCTGGTCTATGAAGATCGGCACAAAGTCCCAGCCCGCCCAGCGGAAGCGCTTGGCCATCTGTATGGCGAGCTTCTGGCGGAAATAGGAAGCGGACGTGTCAACGGCGATGAACGCTATGCGGCCATTCCACGCGCTTCGGGCGATTCCCGTAGCCACCGCCCCAATCCCCTGCTTCAGCGTAACGAACCCCTCGTCGCGAAGTCGCTGGAGCGCATGCCGCACGGCATACTCTCCCGCACCAAAGCGCCTTCTCAAGGCGCCGACGGACGGCAAGACGCCCTCGGCCTTGTAGCATCCGCCGCGCAGCTCTTCACGCAGAGCTTCGGCTATCTCCTCTGACACGATGCGCTTCATGACATACTTCCGTCTTTATGCCTCGGTATCCAAACATGCCAATGTCACCGTTTCCAAGGCCTCTCCCGAAGCCGTCACGAAAGGGGGCATGCCCTGACGCACAGAGTCAGGTGTCCGATTGCCCTGCCGCTGAGCGGACGGCTCAGCGGAACCTTGACCTCTCGGCTTTCGCCCGCTGCGGGAAGCGCGTTCAGGTCGAGAACGCCCGTCGCAATCACCTTCGGCACGTCCTTCTCGTCCGCAATCGCGGCAAGCGCGCCAAAGGGCGAAGACAAAACGTCGGAATGGCGCGCCATCGTTCCAGCCAGAAAGTCCGCGCCCGCACCGGCCGCGTACTTCGCCGCGAAGCGCAGGAAGCGGCGGGCCTTCGACGCATTCATCGGCTCAGTTATCGACACGGCAAAGCCGCAGCGGTCCTCCACCTCTTCGCGAAAGACGACGCGCTTCGTCCATGGTTCGGACGTGAAGTCGCACCGGCCCGTCTTGAATACCATCTCTCGGGCGACGGACCTGCGCGGCACGGACGGCCTCGGCCAGACGATGTCCACAAGCCCGATGTTATGGCTCACCGGAAGCCCTTTCTCGGCAAAGCCCTTCAGCTCAGACCTTACAAGCAGCACCTCAAGACTGACCTTGACCTTACTTGCCGTTGCCATATGGCCGCCCCCTTTCGCCAGCACCTTCCGCAGAACATTCATCCGCCGGCACGATGACGCCGCCGCAAAGAACCTCGTCGTCACGGTACATGACCGCCGACTGCCCTGGCGCGACGCCGACGAACCCCTCGGCGCGGCGGCAGACCCCGCCGCCGGAGCCGTCTGGCTCGAACGTCGCGCCGCAAAGCGGCTCGCCGGTGGACCTGATCTTCACGCCGCAGTCGAACGGCTCCGCCGCCGGAGCAAGGGACGCCCACCGCACGTCCGCCACGCGGAACTCCGTGCACACCAGCTCGTCCCTGCGTCCCACGACGACTTCGTTCCTGCAGGCATCGATCCTTACGACAAAATACGGCACGCCCCCTTCGGCGAACCCAAGCCCGCGCCGCTGGCCTATGGTGAAATGCCAGAACCCGTTGTGGCGCGCAACGCGGCGTCCGTCGGTCGTGACGACATCCCCCGGACGGTCGGCCATGCCGATCAGCTCGTCGCGGTCGCCGGAATAGAAGTCTTGCGAGTCGGGACGCTCTGCCACCTCAAGCCCGGCTTCGGCCGCCAGCTCCCGAACATCGCGCTTCTCCATGCCGCCAAGCGGAAACACCTGCCTCGCAAGCTGCTCCTGCGAAAGACGGTAGAGGAAATAGCTCTGGTCCTTGCGGAGATCGACTGCGCGAAGAAGCGCCATGCGTCCGCCGCGTGCGGCGACGCGCGCGTAATGGCCTGTCGCGAAGCGGTCGAAGCGTATGCCTGACGCCGCCGCCATCTCCGGCAGGAGCCCGAACTTGATGCGCGCGTTGCATACGACACATGGATTCGGCGTAAGCCCTGCCCGGCTCGTCTCTCGGAAGTAGGAGACGATTTCCCGTTCGTATGCGTCGGCGCAGTCAAGGACATGGTACTCGATGCCGATACGCTTCGCGAACGCGGAGGCGGCGGCGATGTCATCGGACTCTCCAGGCCCGAAGCATGCGTCGCGCGCCCCGCCGGCATACCGGCCCTCCTTCCAAAGGCGCATCGTCAGGCCGACGACGTCATGCCCGGCGCGCTTCATCAGCAGGGCGGCCACACTCGAATCGACTCCGCCCGAAAGCCCGACAGCGACCCTCACGGCTCGCCTCCCTTCGCTGCCATGCGCCGCCGGTAGTGGAGGCTGTCCCCGCTCCGCCCGGAAACTATCGTCTCGCCGATTGACGCGAGACGCCGCTCCAGGCAGCCGCGGCACCGTCCGGACGGCTCGTCCAGACACGGCTTGTTCGCGTAAAGCTTGTAGAGACGACGATGTTCGACGTCCGTCACGTTCGGCATTACGACGTTCGCCCCCGCCAGCACGCCGCGCTCACGCCCGTCAGGAGCCAGCGCCTGCAACGCCGTCGCGGCGGCGATGTTCACGTCGTGCAGGTAAAGGCGCGTCACGGCGATCATCTTCAGCCCGAGAAGGAGCCGCGCCTTTGGATCCATCGGCTCGCCGGCAAGCGGCGTGTCGGGGTGTGGTATGAACGGACCCATTCCGATCATGTCCACGTCCATGTCGGCGAAGAACCTGATGTCGTCGGCAAGGTCCTCCGCCGTCTGCCCGGGGAGTCCGCACATCACGCCAGTGCCGACCTGATAGCCGCACCGGCGGAGGGCGCGAAGGCACTCCACGCGGCGGGCCCAGCTGTGGTCCGCAGGATGAAGCCGTCCGTACAGGGCCTCGCTTGACGTCTCGATGCGCAGCAGGTAGCGCACGGCTCCAGCCTCCCTCCAGCGGCGGTACGTCTCTTCGGATTGCTCGCCGAGCGACAGCGTTACGCCAAGGCCTAGCGGCGCAATCCGCCGCAGCGTCTCCTCCACCAGGCGCGTCTGGTCCTCGCTCTCGATTTCACCGGACTGGACGACGAGCGAGTCATAGCCCTGTGCGGCGGCGGCTTCGGCGAGGCGCACGATCTCGTCCGCCCCGAGACGGTAGCGCGTTACGGAGCCGTTCGACCTGCGTATGCCGCAATAGAAGCAATCCTTCTCGCAGACGTTGCCGACCTCAAGGAGTCCGCGCAGCGCAACCCCGTGTCCGCAGACAGCAACCTTCACGGAACGCGCGGCGGCGAAAAGCGCCCCGACCTCCTCCTCGCCTTCGAGAGAAAGTAGTGCGGCCATTTCCCCGCGTCCGAGCGCACGCGGACTGGCGACGGCACGTGCAAGCACGTCGCATTGGTTTCCCGGTGCAGTCACGGCGTCAGGCATGTTTGCAGACCACGGTCGCCGTCACCGCCCGGCGAGAGCCTGCTTGATGACCTGTTCGACCGTCTCCAGCTTGGGATTCTTCGCCACTACGTCGGCGACCATCTTCGAGGACGTCTCCTCGTTAAAGCCAAGTGCCCGAAGGGCGGACACCGCATCACGTAGCATCGGCTCGGCTGCCCCCGCACCGCCAGACCTGCGGGCGGCAAAAGCGTTCACCTTGTCGCGCAGCTCGATGCAAATCTTCTCGGCCGTCTTCTTTCCTATGCCCTTGATTGCGGAAATGCGCTTCGCGTCACCGCCGGCGATTGCCAAGGCCAGTTCGCCGATGGAGGAGCCGGAGAGTATGGCGATCGCAATCCTGGGACCGACGCCACTCACGCCCGTCAGCTTGCCGAACATCTCGCGCTCGTCTTCCGTCGCAAACCCGAACAGCACTTCGTCGTCCTCGCGGACGCAATGGGCGGTCAGCAGACGGACGTTTTCGCCCTCGTGCGGCAACCGCTCGTAGGTTGAAAGCGGAATAAGGATCTCGTAGCCAACGCCGGCCGCTTCGATCACGACCCGTGTCGGCTCCTTCTCCGCCAGCACACCCCTCACATATGCAATCATTGCCAGCTATTATATCATATTTGCGACTACGGCTTCAGCGGCAGCCAGGTCTGTATCCGCTTGCCGTGCCATCCGTTCACCGACGCGTAATCGCACATCGTTATTTCGCCAGTCTCCGTTGGCACGCGGAACTCCAGCCGATGCCCCGGGAACGCTGGAGCGACTCGCCTTACCGCCACGAGGCCGTCGGCGTCTGCCTTCACGGCGACCGGCTCGGAGTAGGCGGCGTCGGTGTTTTCATCGCGAGCCAGCACGATCGGCCCCCACACTACCGCCTGGAATCCGTCCCCCGCCCTGTTCGCGCCATGCGGCGCCATCAGCCGCCGCGCCCTGAAGCCGAACGACACCGCCACCACGTCACCCTTGCGCCACTTGCGCGACAACTCGAGATAGCGGCCCGGCGCGACATCGCCGACGCTCGTGCCGTTGACGCTGACCGCCGTATTCTCGCTCCACGCCGGAATCCGCAGCGAGACGGCGAACGCCTCCTCGCGCTCCGGCTCAACTGTCACGCGCCAGCCGCCGTCATCCAGAAGGTCGCCGGCGGCGACAAGCCGAACCTCGCCTCCCGAGGCGGTCCGCGCCACCGACGTGCCGGCATTGTAGAGGTTCACCGCAGGTCCCTTCTCCGTCTGCATCACCGCGACGAACGGAATGTACGCAAGGCCCATCGGACCGTTCAGGTTGCAGCATGTGACGGGCCCCGACGGGAACTTCCAGCCCCAGCCCTTGTTCGTGACCTTCTCGCCGTTCAGCAGGTTTACGTAGCTGAACCCGTCGCCTTCCGGCTTCATCGCACCGAGAAGGCCGTTGTAGACATACCGCTCGATGGCGTCAGCAGCCCGTGCATCGCCCGTAAGGCGCAGCACCTGGCTGGCGTACTTCATCCACGTGACGCCCGTGCACGTCTCCATCATGCGCTTCATGTCGGGGTTCGTCTGCTCCGCCGCCGTGTTGTCCCACGCCTCGCCCATCACCTTCGGGTGATACGGCTGGTCGCCGCCGCCGTTGCCTACGATCGTAAGCTCCCTCTCCAGCACCAGGTCGAAGTAGTTGCGCACGGCCCGCCCCACGCGTACGTCGCCGGTGGCGCGGAAATACTCGGCCAGCCCTTCAAAGTAGCTCGTTGTCTCGTACGCCTTCGGGTACGCGCCGCCCATCAGGTGCGGCGGCACCATGTCGTGCGCCATCTGAACCAGGTCCGACCCCTTCGCGCCGCCGCACTCCACGAGATATCTCGCGAAGTCAAGGCACTGGGCGTCTCCCGCAAGCCGCCAGAGCCGCATGAATGGCTCCAGCAGCGTGGACGACTCGACGTGATTGGCGCTCCAGCCGGCATCGCGCACGTCCATCTTCGGCGCAGGGCCGACTTGCTCCATGATGCACTTCGCCTGCCTTTCAAGCGACGCCAGGACCGCCGGGTCTCGCTCAACCCACTCGTAATAGTCCTCCATGCCCAGCATCACGTACTTGCGCTCCCACAGGTCGCCGCAGTCCGGCTTGGTAACGCCGTCGCCGCCTGCCGGCTGCCTCTCCACAGGCACGCAGCTGACGGAACCGTTGGAACGCTCCGTGGCGAGAATGTCCTTCACGGCGGACTCAAGTATCGCCTTCAGCTCCGGGTCAGGCGAATGGCGGTACTGCATGGCGCCGGACCGCACGAACTTGCCCCACATCTCGCCAAGCGCGAACTTCGGACGCCCCTTGCTGAAGAACCCTGCGAACTCATGGTAGGGCACGTTGCCCTTGTGCCAGCGCGCGATGCTTTTTGCAACAGGCGCCGCCAAACCGCCGGAAAGCTTCACAGCTCCCGGCGGCAGCGGCGCCATCTTGTCTTCATTTTGGCCGACAGCAACGCCTGCTGAGACGCCTCGGCAGGCCGGCGCGATGCAGGCGCATGCCACAAAGAGCGCAGTTGCTGCGGCTTTCAGGCTCATGCCGTCATTTCAGCACGGTGCATGTGGTCTTCAGCACCGTGCGTCGCACGATGAAAAGGCTCCAAAAGTGCCAGCTCTCCGACTCGGTAACTAGGTTCACGACCTTGTTGGAACCCAGTTCGCGAAGCGCAGCGCGCACCGAAGCGAGGTTCTCGTCGAGCGTGCAGCGGTCCTCGAACCACGTGGCGTTACGGCTGGGACGGCTGGCGTACGGGCCCGTCTTCCATGTCGTGCCCGACTCTATCGGCAACACGCCGAACAGCGAATAAGACACGTTCATCACGTCGACCGAGGCGATCGGAGTCTCGCCGCCGTCTGTCTTGCAGGCGGCGGTGACGCGGCCAATGTCGGTGTAAGAGCTGCACCCCGCAATGGCGGCAGCAAGCAACGGCAGGACGAATGCTTTCTTCATTTCTCAACCTTTCCCTTTGCGTTTCGCTCGGCACGCGGGCAGAGCACTCCGGAATACGTGATCGAACGGTAGGCCAGCAAGGTGCTTGCCCAGTCAGTCAAGTCAAAGAACCCGACTTTGCACTCGTTCTTGTCGTTGATGACGATGTCCACGAGATCGCAACCGCGGCTGTCCGCATAGCGGCAGAGGGCCGCCATCATCTTTTTGCCGGCAAGGTTGTCCGTGAACAACTCGGCTCCGCCATCCACGCCGTTCGCACCGGGAACCCACTCCATGCAGCCGGAAACCATTGGTATGCAATGGAAAAGGTATATGCCTCCGTTGGACACCATTATCGCCCGGTCGGCCCTTCCCCCTGCGCCCTTCACGTCCACTCCTGCGAGCGTGCCCGGTGACGAAATGTGCACCGTGGCGCAGCCAGACGCCGCGGCTAGCGCTAGCGCTGCGAGCATTGTCTTTATCTTCATCGTTTCATTTTTCCTTTCTTTGTCATTTCATTTCTCCTTTGATTTCCTGATGTCTTGCCTGCCTTTGTCCGCACTCGCGTCAGACGTCGATCCGTATGATCCTGCGGATCATCAGCCAACCGAAGGCTATCAGCAAACAAGTAGCCAAAACCGCCAGCATTCCAGCCGGACTGGACAGGAACGGAATCATCAGGCCGGGACGCAGTATCGTCATCAGCAGCCCCAGCACGAACGGCATGAGCGACACTACTACGCCCTGAAGGCGGCCTTGCGCGGTAAGGGAGCGCACCTTGCGCTCGACCTTCATCCGTCCGCGAATTGTCTCGGCGATGCGGTCGAATATCTCGGTCACGTTGCCGCCGGTCCGGCGGCTGATGAGGATCGCCGTCGTCACCAGCGTCAGGTCGTCGGAACCGACGCGGCGGCTCATGGACTCCACGGCGTCCTCGAACCCCATGCCGAGCTTCAGCTGCTGCTGCAAGATGGCGAACTCCTCGCTCATCGGGCTTTCGCCCTGCTCTACGACCGAGTCGAACGCCTGCGAGATCGAGAAGCCCGCGCGGAGCGCATTCGTCATCACGGCGATCGCCTCCGGGAGCTGCTGGTTGAAGCGGGCGCGGCGGCGCGCGTCCAGGTACTTCGCCAGCGGTGATTCCCCGTTCTGCCAGCCGGCGCGTATGCGCACGCCTGAGACAAGGTACCACGCGACGCCGCCAAGACAGGCGGCGGAAAGCAATGCTATCGCCCAGACCATCATCCGCCGAACATTCCCATGTTGATCTCAGCCCCCCGGCTTCGCACCTGGTCGATCCATGTCGGCACGGAGCCGGTCGCGCACAGCTCGCCGGCGATGCGCCCGTCGGGCCCCACGCCGGACTGCCTGAACACGAAGATGTCCTGCATCACGATCTGGTCGCCCTCAAGCCCTGTCACCTCGGTCACGGCCATCACGCGACGCGAACCGTCGGAGAGGCGCGATTCGTGTATTATTATGTCGATGGCGCTCGCTATCTGCTCGCGGATCGCCCGCGACGGCAGCTCCATGCCGCTCATCAGCACCATCGTCTCAAGGCGCGAGACGACGTCTCGCGGACTGTTCGCGTGGACAGTCGTGAGCGAACCGTCGTGCCCGGTGTTCATGGCCTGCAGCATGTCCAGCGCCTCGCCGCCGCGGCATTCGCCGACGATTATGCGGTCGGGACGCATCCTGAGGCAGTTCCGCACGAGGTCGCGTATCGTCACCGCCCCCTTGCCCTCTATGTTCGGAGGACGGGCCTCCAGCCGCACGACATGCGGCTGCTGCAGGCGCAGCTCCGCCGCGTCCTCGACGGTCACTATGCGCTCCGTGCGCGGAATGAAGCCTGAAAGGACGTTCAGCAGCGTCGTCTTGCCCGACCCCGTTCCGCCGGCGACCACGATGTTCTTGCGCAGCGACACGCAGAGACGCATGAACGAGGCGATGTCATCGTTCCATGTGCCGACGCGCGTCAGGTCTGCGGCAGAGAACGCGCGCCTGGAGAACTTGCGGATCGTGACCGTAGGCCCGGAGAGCGCGAGCGGGGCGATTATCGCGTTCACGCGGCTGCCGTCAGCAAGACGCGCGTCGACGTAGGGCTGCGACTCGTCGATGCGCCTGCCGAGCGGGGCCACGATGCGCTCGATGACGGCCATTACGCTGGCGTCGTCCGCAAACTGGCAGTCGGAAAGCTGCAGGCGTCCTCCACGCTCCACATAAACCTTGTCGGGACCGTTCACCATTATCTCGCTTACCGAATCGTCCGCCAGCAGGTCCTCGAGCGGTCCGAGGCGCATGGCCTCGTTAAACACGTCCTCCTCAAGCCGTTCCGGGTCGATTCCGTCGGGAAGCCGTCCGTTGGCGACGACCTCCGCGACTATCGCGTGTATCTTCTCTCGCGCGGTCTCCTCCAGCCCCTCGCGGTCGACGCCCTGGACCGTCAGCTTCTTCAGGTCCATTCGCTTCAGCAGCTCGCACTGTATCTGGGTCTGCACGCTGCGCCTAAGCTCGCGCATCGGGTCCTCGGCCTCGGAGCCGCCGTCCTCTTCCGCCGGCGGCTCCGCGGCATCGCCTTCAACCGGCGCCGCCACTGCGGCGGAAGGCGCCTCATCGGCAGGGCCGTCCGAGACGCGAAGCAGGCTGGAGCCGATCTGCACGACCTTGCCGCCGTCGAGCACGAAGGCGCGGTCGATCGGCTCGCCGTTCACGAGCGTGCCGTTGAAGCTGTGAAGGTCCTCGATTATCGCACGGCCGTCACGCACCGTCAGTATCGCATGGCGTTCGCTCACCTCGGGCTGGTCTATGCGGACGCGGCATGTCTCGCCGCGTCCGATGACGTAGGTGCCGTCGGTGAGTTCGCGCACGTCGCGCCTGCCGTCGATAAGCGTGGTGAGCGTCATGTCAGCGCACGGACAGGCGCTGCTGCTGGCGCCTCTGGTTGAGTTCCTCTATCTCGCTTCGGATCTTCTCGAAGTTCACGTTCGGCAATTCCTTCTCGGCGTGCGTATCGTTCCTGTTGCGGAGAGTCAGCACCAGGCGGCCGCGTATCTGCTCCGCGAACGCGAGCATCTCGGCCTCGCGCGGAGTGACCTCCAGCGTGACCGTGGAGTAGCCGCCCGGCATGGCGCCAGCCTTCGCACGCGTCTTCGCAGTCACCGGCCCCGTCGCAAGCACGAGGACGTTCTGCAGAAGCGTGCAGGTCACGAGCGACTTTGCGCGGGACGACGGGGTCTCGGAGAGGTCGAAAGTGCCGATCACGTCCACATGGTCGTTCGGGCGGATCATGCCCGACACCGCCGCCGCGCCCGAGCAGTTGATCGAGATGGCGCGCATCGTCTTCTTGACGTCCGCCGACAGTCCGCCGTCGGCGGGCTTGCCGCCCTCGATGTCGGCCCAGAAAACGATGTCCTTGAACCGGTGAGTGAGCAGCGTCTTTCGTCCGATGACATCGTTGAGGTTCTCTTCGGTCAGCGCCTGGCCGCGCATTCCGAGCGCGGGGACCTCCATCTTCAGAAGGTCGCTGCGCTGCAGCACCGTTCCGGACGGCGTGTCCTTCGCGAAGATGAGCACCTCGATCGTGCCGTAGCGGCGGTTGATCGAGTCCTTCAGCACAGCTACCTCCGCATCCTTCGCCGCGATGTAGAAGCGCGTCAGGACCGCGGCAGCCACTCCGGCAAGAAGCGCCGCTATCAGCGCGATCTTCCTTTTCATGTCAGAACAGTCCCTTCACCTTGCCGGTCTCCACGTCGACGTCGATCCTGCGGTAGGCTGGCGACGCGGACGTTCCTGGCATAAGCTTTATCTCGCCGGCCACCGGCACCACGAGCCCGGCGCCGCGGTACACGAGCACGTCGCGGACAGGCAGCCGCCAGCCGCGCGGACGGCCCAGCAGCTTCGGGTCGTGGGAGAGCGAGTATTGCGTCTTGGCAATGCAGACTGGCAGCCGCGCGATCTCGGGGTCGGACTGAAGCCGTGCAAGCTTTTCGCGCGCTTCGTCAGAGTAATCGACGCCGTCGCCGCCGTAGACCTCCTTAACCTGCTTCTCGATGCGATCTGTCAGGGGCTCTGCAAGGTCGCAGAGGAACTCGAAGTCGTTCGGAGCGTCGCACGCCCGCACGACGGCCTCGGCCAGCTCCAGGGCGCCTTCGCCGCCCTTCAGCCAGTGGTCGGAGACGGCGAACGCCGCGCCAGCCTTCTCGGCCATGCGCCGCACCAGGTCGCGCTCGGCCGGCGTGTCCGTATAGAACGCGTTGAGACAAACTACGGGCTGCACGCCGGAGCGGCGGATTATGTCGATGTGGGCGAGCAGGTTGTCGCACCCCTTCTCAAGCAGCTCGAGGTTCTCGGTCGTGTATGCCGGGTCAAGCGGAAGGCCTGCCTTCACCGCCGGCGCCCCGCCGTGCGCCTTCAGGGCGCGCACCGTCGCAACAAGCACCACCGCGTCGGGCTTAAGTCCCGAGCAGCGGCACTTGATGTTCCAGAACTTCTCGTAGCCCATGTCGGCGGCGAAGCCCGACTCCGTGACCACGTAGTCGCCGAGCGCGCAGGCGAGGCGGTCGGCGACAACCGAATTCTGCCCGATCGCTATGTTGGCGAACGGACCTGCGTGAACGAACACCGGCTGGCCCTCAAGCGACTGCATCAGCGTGGGCTTGATGGCGTTCACGAGCAAGGCGCACATCGCGCCGTCCACCTCAAGGTCCCGCGTCGTCACCGGCGCGCCGGACTTCGAATAGGCCACGACGATGCGCGAGAGGCGCTCGCGCAGGTCCCTCAGGTCGGCGCTCATGGCGAGTATCGCCATCACCTCCGAAGCGACCGTGATGTAGAACCCTGACTCGCAGGCGAAGCCGTCGAGGCGCCCGCCCTTCCCGATCTCTATGTCCCTGAGCCCCTGGGCGCAGAAGTCCATGGCCCAGCGGAACTGTATGCGCTCCGGAGCGACGTCAAGCCGCTTCAGGCCGCGCTCTGCGAGCCATGCGTCGTCATGGTTGCGCTCGTGCTGCATGCGCGAGTTGAGCGCAACCATGGCGAGGTTGTTTGCGTTGGTGACGGCATCGATGTCACCTGTGAGGCCGAGCGAGAGCGCCGTCAGCGGAACGGCCTGCGCGAGTCCGCCGCCGGCAGCCGAGCCCTTGATGTTGAACGTGGGGCCGCCGGACGGCTGGCGTATGCAGCCGATCACGCGTTTGCCCAGCCTCCCCAGCCCCTCTACGAGGCCGAGCGTCGTCGTGGTCTTGCCTTCGCCAAGGGCCGTCGGCGTGATGGCCGTGACGTCGATGTACTTGCCGCGCCTGCCGGCTCCCACGCGCCGCAGGACCTTCGCCGCGTCCACCTTGGCGAGATGCCGCCCGTAGGCGTCCCACTCGCCATCGGCTATTCCAAGTTCCCTGATCAGGTCCGCAGCCGGCCTGAGCGACTCTTCGGCCGCCTCGGCCACCTGCCAGTCCTTCATCTTCGTCGGATCAAGCTTCATAGCCGTATTATACCGAAAAAACCGACCGCAAGTCCACTGCCCCGACGGATCAGAAGTAGCCGCCCTTGTCTATTATCTCGCTGATCGTGTCGCCCTGGCGCACCCAGCTGAAGATGTCGACCTCGTTCTTCTCGATTCCCTCGGCGCGAAGGAGGACCTCATAGGCGATCTCGCGCGGAATGCACAGGACGCCGTCGATGTCTCCGAAGATGATGTCGCCCGGGCGCACAGTCACCTTGCCGATCCTGACCGGCACCTGGTAGTGGGTTATCATGCAGCGGCCGAGGGAGCCGTTCGAGACGCGGTACTTGTAGAACACCGGGAACTTCTGCTCCAGTATCTGCTTCGTGTCGCGGATGCCGCCCGCGATCACCGCGCCGCGTATGCCCTTCGTCATCGCGGTCGCCGTCATCACGCCGCCCCAGAGCGACGCCTCCACGTCATCCGACGTGTCCCACACGACCACGCCGTTCGGCTTGAAGTCGTCCAGCATCTGGGCCCGGAACGTCATCTCGCCCTCGATCATGCAGTTCGGCGCGGACTTCACCGTAAACGCCTCGCCGCATACGGTCATCTCGTCACGGAGCGGCATGATCTCGTGCGGCAGGTTCTGGTCGAGAAGGCACGCCTCCCTCATCACGTCGTTCACGCAGCCCGTATAGAGCTTCTCGAACCGGTCGCACAGCTCCTTAACTGGAATCGGAAACTCGTTCGACGGCATTGACTGTCGCTTCGCGATCAGCCTGTCGAGCTTCATAAGTCCGGCCTCCTTGGCCTTGGTGCGCATGTCTGCCAGCGATGGCATGTTCTTGTCCTCCTTTTTACAGCCAATGGCTCTTATCCCGGTATGCTCAGGCCCCCGTCAACCATTATCGTCGCGCCGGTGATGTAGCGGCCAGCGTCCGAGGCGAGCAGCACTGCCGCGCCAGCCGCGTCCTCGGGCATCGCGTAGTCGTGCATCGGTATCGCCGCAGTCACCTTCGGCCCGTAGACGGGATCGGCGAGGCACTCCCTGTTGCGGTCGGTATAGAACACGCCAGGACAGATGTTGTTCACGGTGATTCCCTCGGACGCGACCTGGCGCCCGATTCCGCGCACCAGGTTCTCCTGGGCGGACTTCGTCGCCGCATAGACGCACATGTCGGGGTGGGGGCGCCGCTCGTTGACGGAACCGACGACGATGAGCCGTCCCCACTTGCGGGCCTTCATCTGCGGATAGCAGCGCTGGAACATCCTGAGCGTGGCCAGAAAGTTGACCTGAATCTCCCGCATGGCCTCGTCCATCGGGAACTCCTGCCACGGTATCTTCGCCTGTATCGACGCGTTCGCCACGAGAATGTCGGGCAGCGTGCCGGACTTTTCCAGCCCGTCGAAGAACGCATCGATTGCGGCCGGGTTCGAAAGGTCGCACACCTTGGTGTTGTGACGCACCACCTTCGCGCCGTATTCCTCGAACGCATCGCCTATCGCCTTGCCGATTCCGCGCGTGGAACCGGTCACAAGTGCGACCTTGCCAGAAAGGTCAAACTTTTCTTTCAACACGGTCTCTCGCCTCCTGCCGAAACAATGTCAACCCTCAGTGATGGATTACACTCAGTGATGGATTGCACTAGCGACATTATACCACACCCGCAGTTTCTCGCGCAAGAGCGCGGCTTCAGATCCGGACTCATGCGCGACGGCAAGGAAAATGCTATAATGCACGGCATGAAGATAAACAGGAGAATACTGCCGCCCGGACGCATCGGGCTGGCGGTTAGCGGCGGCGCGGACTCGGTGGCGCTTGCCTTCCTGATGACCAAGGGAGGAAAGAAGAAAAACGCCGCGACCCGCTTCGTCATCCTCCACGTCGATCACGGGCTGCGCCCCGAAGCGAAGGAGGAATACCGCTTCGTACGCGCACTCGCAAAACGGCTCGGCGTCCCCTTCCGCGGAATCCATGCGACCGTGGCGCGACGGCGCGGCGAATCGCTGGAGATGGCGGCGCGGCGCGTACGGCTCGGCTTCTTCGCCGAATGCACCAAACGGCTCAAGCTAGACGCCATTGCCACCGGACACCACATGGACGACGTCGCAGAGACTTTCCTGATGAAGCTCCGCCGCGCGTCTCTCTGCGGCATGCGCGAGACGAGCGGGGTGGGCGGGATACGCTTCGTGCGTCCGCTGCTCGGCTGCCGCGACAGCGAACTGCGCGCCTACCTGCTGCGCTATGGCGAGGAGTGGCGCGAGGACGCATCAAACGGCGACCTCTCGATCGAACGCAACCGCATCCGTCGGGAGGTCATACCGTTCCTGGAAAAGACTCTCGACCCGCACTTGGTCGAACATATCGCCCGCATCAGCGGACGCCAGCGATGCCGCTGACGGTTAACGCTCAGTTGCAGACTTCGATCGGGCCGTCGACGCCGATCTGAGCCGGAGCAAGGTTGACGCAGCCGTCCTTCGTGATCGCAATCGGCTTCTCCCAGCGGAGACCGAACGTCGGAGAGGTGACGAACGTGTCGATCTGGAACGTCATGTTCGGAACGAGCTCATAGTCGGAGATCGTCTCCATCCAAGGCGCCTCGACCTCGATCAGGCCGGTTCCGTGGCACGGGCCATAGAAGTAGTTCGCGCGGCGGCCGCGGTCCTCGTAGAACTTTATGAAGTCCTTCGCGACCTGCGAGGCGAGTATGCCGGGCTTCAGGTGCTCCTCGGTCCAGTAATGGGCCTCGAGGCCGAACTGCACGAGGTCGCGCTTCTCGGGCGAGAGCTTGCCGCAGCAGACCGGCAGGCCGATCGACGGCGAGTAGCCGCAAATCTTGGCGGACAGGTTCAGCTGCACGATGTCGCCCTCCTGGATCACCCTGTAGGACGAGCGTGAGATCGCGTGGCGCGTGGACTTCTCGGCAAAGCAGTACATCGGCAGGCCCTCGTACTCGGCGCCGTTCTCGTAGATGCACTTCTGCGCCACGCCCACGAGCTCGAGCTCCGTCTTGCCGGGCTTCAGCTCCGCCATGACGGCCTTCGTCGCAAGGTCTGTGATGCGAGCCGCTTCGCGGATACAGGCGATCTCGTTGTCGCTCTTCACGCGGCGGAGGGCGAGCATGATGTCGTCGGCCCAGACGATCTCGGCCTTAGGATAGCACTCGCGGATTCCATCGAGCTGCACGACGTTGGTGTTGAGCCTGGCGGCGACGCCGATCCTGATGTTCTCGCCGGTCACGCCGAGCTTGGCGAACACGTCCTTGAACGTCTCGCTCTTCAGCTCGGGATAGGCCGGGTTCGCGCTCTCGCGGTACTGGTAGACGACGCAGATGCGGTCCATCCAGCTGAAGTCGCCGGCGAACACCTGGCTTTCCGGACCGACCATGAGCGCCGCCTCGCCGTTCGCGGCAATCGCCACGCCGCAGCGTTCAAAGAGCGGCCAGAAGTTAGAAAAGTAGCGGGTGTCGGCGTAGTCGGCCTCGGAGCCGTTGACGACGAGCACGTCCAGGCCCTTCTCCTGCACAAGCTTCGCCGCGTTCGCGACGCGCTGCTTGAACTCCTCTACCGGAATCATGATTCTCGACATTTTGACTCTCCTTGTCGTTGTGTTGGTTTTCGTGAATTTCGCGGTTTCGCGTTCGCCTTGTCACATGGCAGCCTTGAAAGCCGCCGCGTTCCTGTCCGGCCCCTGGTCGCCGTCGATGCGGCGCAGCATGCCCTTGCTTTCGTAGTACGCGATGAGCGGCTCCGTCTCGCGGTGATAGACCACGAGCCTGTCCTTCACCGTCTCGGGATTGTCGTCCTTGCGGACGACTAGCGCCGCTCCGCACCTGTCGCAGATGCCCTCGACCTTGGGCGGGAGCGCCTTCACATGGTAGCCGGCCTTGCAGTTCGGGCATGTGCGACGCCCGGCGATCCTGTCGGCAATCACAGCGTCCGGAACGTCGACAAGCACGACGGAGCGGATCGGCGCGCCTGTCGCGGCCAGTATCTCTGCCTGCGCTACATTGCGCGGAAAGCCGTCGAGAAGCATAGTCACGTCGCCCTGGGTCTCGGCAATGACGTCCTTTATCATCCTCGCGATGAGCGCGTCGGGCACGAGCTCGCCCCTGTCCATGTATCCCTTCGCCTCTATGCCGGCCGCCGTGCCTTTCGCAACGGCGCCGCGCAGCAGGTCGCCCGAGCTGACATGCTTCAGTCTTGCATCTTCGGCTGCAAGCCGGCCCGCAATCGTACCCTTCCCCGAACCCGGGACCCCAAGCAGAATGACTATGTTCATGGTGAACGTATTATACCAAAAAAAGGCCGCTGCGTGCCGTCAGCGCGGCTGGCTCGCCGCGTCCAGGCGAACCCGCAGCGAACCGATGCGCTCGGCGGTGCGGACTACCGACGGATCGCCAGCCTCCGCGACAATCTCGTCCGACGCGGCGCCGTGAAGCCATACCGACGCGGCTGCGGCGACGAACGGGTCGCCCCTCAGGTACGCCCAGCGCGCGCCGATCACGCCCGCAAGCAAATCCCCCATTCCGCCAAGCGCCATGAACGGGTTGCCGGTGCAGTTCTTGTAGACGCGCGAACCGTCCGCCGACATGACCAGCGTCTCCCGTCCCTTCAGCACGACCGTCGCGCCGTAGCGGTCCACGATCTCCCTGGCGGTCGCCATGCGGTCCTCGCAGACGCGGCCGCGCTTCCAGCCGAGTAGCTTCGCCGCCTCGCCCTCGTGCGGGGTCAGCACAAGTTCCTGTCCCTTGGCCGGGTCGTAGCCGTCGGTGCGACCGTACCACGACGCGAGGATCGCGAGCGCGTCAGCATCAAGCACGAAGCGTCCGCGCGAGCCTGAGAGCAGGCGCGAGACTATGACTTCAGCCGAGACCGAGACTCCCAGCCCCATGCCGATCACAGTAACGTCAGCCTTCGGCGGCACGCACGTGGCCACAAGCTTGGTGAACGTCGCCTCCGGCACAAGCGCACCGGCGGCGATGCGAGAAGCGTCAGGCACGACAAGCTGCACGAGCCCGGCGCCTGCGGCACGGGCCCCCAGCCCGGCTATCACCGGCGCATGCAGGTAATGCCCGGAGCCACCGACTACGGCGACCGTGCCTACAGAATACTTGTTGGCGTCCGCCGGACGCCCCGCGAAGCCTTCGCTGATCTCAACTGGCAGGTTCATGCGCACATTATATCATTTTTATTTTTGACAACGACGAATTTCTCCTGAAGCGGCGCACGGCGAATAAGCCGGATTCTGTTCCCCTTTCGGGTCCGATCATTCATCTGAGCGATCAACCCGGAATCTTCAGGTGCGTCAGGCGCACCTCCGGACGGGCCGTCCGTCGATTCCCTATTTGATCTTGCTCCGGGGAGGGTTTGCCTTGCGCGCCGAATCTCTTCTGGCGCCGGTGGTCTCTTGCACCGCCTTTTCACCGTAACCCTTGCGGGCCGTCTGTTTTCTGTGGCACTTTCCATCGCGCACGGTTGCCATGCGCCTCCCGCCCTTGACGAACGGGTCCCCCGCCCTGTGGAGTCCGGACTTTCCTCTGCCCGCGAAGGGCAGCGACCGGTCACGCGGGCGCCGCTTCAGGAGAAACTGTCAAAGATCGCTCAGTCGCGGTACAGTATGCGCCCGCACATCGTGCAGGCGACTATCGACTGCGGCTTGCCCTCCGCACCGTTCTTGGCGTTCGCGTCCGCCAGCTGGCCGACGCTCGGCGGCTGCACGAGATGGCAGCCGTCGCAAACGCCGTCGTGCGTCAGCGCAACGACCACCGGCCAGCGCTTTGTGCGAAGACGCTCGTAGTAAAGCAGGAACTTCGGGTCAGTCACGGCCTTTACCTTCTCGGCGCGCTCCTTCTGCGCCTCCGCCAAGGCAACCGAAACCTCCGCCATGCGCCCGTCGATCTCGGCGCAGAACGCGTCTACTCCGCCCTTCTCGGCATCATACCTGGACTGCGCCTCGTCAACGCGCGCCTGTGCGGCAGGCACTTCGTCCATCGCGGCGAGCTGGTTGTTCTCCGCCGCCTCAAGCTCATGGGTCACGAGGTCTATCTGGATCGAGAAGTCCTGATATTCCTTGTTGGTCTTCAGCCCCATCTGCGTCGTCTTCAGCTGCTGGATCTTATCCTTCAGGGCCTTCGCATCTTCCTCATACCCATGGACGCGCTGATTGGCATACTCCTGACCGGCCTTAGCCGCCTGCAGGTCGGCGCTCACCCCGGAAAGCCGCGCCGTCTCAAGGGCCTTGCGCCGCGGAAGATCCTTGAGCTCCAGCTCCATCTCGCGAATGCGCCCGTCAACTTCCTGAAGATCAACAAGCGCCTCAATGACCGTCATTTGCTCTTCCCCTCCCTAGTCGATGTCTGGGGCAGGAGACGGGACTCGAACCCGCAACCCACAGAATCACAATCTGTTGATCTAACCAATTGATCTACTCCCGCCAACCTGGAGCCAGGTAAGGGATTCGAACCCCCGACCTGCTCATTACGAATGAGCCGCACTACCAACTGTGCTAACCTGGCCTGTGTCTTGAATGCGTAGTATATCAAACATCCCCGCCGTTAGTCAATGGGCAAAACCAACGTCATTCGGCCTTCCGGAGCCTGAACACCTGCCCGTCCGCTCCGAGACGCCCGGCAAGCTCCGCATAGGGCACGTCGTGAACGGATGCGCCGCGCGCCACGGCAATCGACGCGGCAGTCCCCGCAACCTGCCCGAGGGCGAAGAAGACCGGCTCCATGCGTATCGAGCCGAACGCGATGTGCGACGCCGAGAGGCACACCGGCACGATCAGGTTCTCGCATTCGCCGCGCTTCGGCAGCACCGCTCCGTAGTCGATGGGATACGGCTTGAACCGCTTTCCGGTCGCCGCGTCGATCTTCACCTCCACGTCGCCTTCGTTGTGCACGAACCCGTCGGCCCCGACGTAACGCCTGACGTGGTGCGAGTCCATCTGGTACGCCCCCATCGCAACCGGACGCGGCGCAACCTTCGTGCCCCAGCAGTTATGCTCGGTCATGACGTACTCGCCCACCATGCGCCGCGCCTCGCGCACGTAGAGCTGCGTCTGCCACCCGTCGCCAAGCCCGTCCTTGAACTCGTCCTTGCACGTGCCCCACTTGGAGACCTCGTCGCGTATCTTCCCGGGCACGCGCGGATGGTTCGCGAGCGTCCACATCAGCCCGCGCTGGTACTTGAGGTGCGCCGCGCGTATCTTCTCGCGCTCCGCATAGGTCGCCTCAGGCCACCGCCAGTTCTGCCCGATGAAGTCGGTGGCGAAGCCGGTGCGGTTGTTCGTGTCTGTCTTCCTGTTCGGCATCTTCGAGTTGATCCACGGCATTCCGTCGCGGTCAAGCGGGGCGATCGCGAGGTGCCTGAACAGCATCTCGTAGTCGCGCTCGTCGTAGCCCTCGGGCTTCTTGAACGGAATGCGGTTCTCCGGGTCGTCCGTGAGGCACATGCGGAAGCAGTACGCCTGCACGCGCCTGTCGCCGTCTCCCGGCTTCATGTCGGGATCGTACGGCTCCACGCCGAAGAGCAGCCCGCTCTTGGGCTCGCCCTTCGCAACGTACGGGTCGACGCCTGGGTTCAGCTGATGGTGCGTGGCCTGCGCCGGCTGGTTCCCGTTGAGCGTTTCGCCGTAGACGGAGTTCGCCTCGCGTCCGACGGCATACGACACGCCTGCGGCGGCCATGAGATCGCCTTCGTACGTTGCATCGACGAACACACTGCCGCGGTAGACGTTGCCCGAGAGCGTCCTGATCGAGACGATCCTTCCGTTCTCCTTGACCACGCCCTTTTCGCGGTCAAGCCATTCGCCGCGCCGTATGTCGAGCCCGTCGCGCTTCTCCCAGCCTTCGAGAATGGCGAGAGCGGCGGAGGGCTCGAACGTCCACATCGACTCCTTGCCCTTCGACCCGGCGCACTGTCCGTCGGGGAAATACGACTCGGGCTTCTGACGCGTCCAGCGCTTCGGGTCGGCGTAGTACGCGGCCACGGCCTTGTAGAACTCGAGCGCGATGCCGCCGAACGCGGACTTGTTGCCGATGTCGGTCTGGCCTAGGCCGCCCGTGGTCAGCCCGCCGATGCGCGTCTCAGGCGAGACGATGACGGCGCTTCTGCCCATGCGCTTCGCCTGGATCGCCGCCGAGATCGCCGCCGGGCTGCTTCCGTATATGACGACGTCGCAGAACTCATCGGGCGCATTCCCCGGATTCATGCAGCCAACCAGCGCACACGCCACGGCGCATGCTGATACCATCAGGTTCGTGTTCATTGTCTTTCTTTCTCCTTTTCAAGACTCAATTCTGTCGTGAAATCTCAACCACGTCGAGACGGACCTCTTTCGTGGCGCCGATGCCGCCGCCGCGCTCCCACGGGCCGGAGCCGAACTCGAACACCAGCTTGTCGTTCAGCGCGACCGGGCGGAACTCGTACCACGCGTAGCCGTCGCCAACTTCGTCGACATTCCGCTCTACAACCTCGCCGCCCTTGCCGAGTGTCTGCGCCTCTCCTAGATTCGTGACAGCCACCGGCTTGGCGCCCCTCTCGGCAAGCGTAGCCCTGAACGCCGCACCCTTGCCGCCGTCACGCACAACCTTCGCGCGGAACCGCACCTTGTACGGCACGCCCTCGTCGAACGCCACTTTGGAGAACTCGAGCCGCGCCATCGGCTTTCCGCTGGACGGCAGGAACGTCAGCGCCTTTCCAAAGGCGCATTCGCCGTCGTCGACGAGCTTGGCGTGACGTCCCGAGACGATGAACAGGTCTCCCGGAGGTATGATTGCCTTGTCGCACGGGCGCGGTTCGTCCGTACGCCCGTACACAAGCTTCCAGTCCGCAAGCTCGCAAGGCTCCCAGCAAAGCCCCGCCGCAAGGCGCATGGCGTGTCCGCCTTTCCTGGCGGACTCCATGGTCTCCGTCACGCGACGCCAGTCGTCACGCAGTTCCTTGGGAGCAACGCAGTTGCCGGGATTGCGCGAAACGAAGAAGCACTTCGCATTGGCGGCATGCCGATCCAGTTCCGTGACAACCGGAACAAGCCCTGAATAGCGGACGTTCCTGTAGCGCACGGGATCGTCCTTCACCGCCTCCTCCGCCTTGGCGAAGAGCGACTTCGCCCAGACGGAGAGATCCGCCGTGTACCACGACGGAGGGTTCGCGTCGAAAATGCCGAGCCGTTCCTTCGGGTGCGCGACGGCCTCCTTCCTCAGCCGCTCGAAGTATTCGCGCACGAACGGCGCCGCCGCGCCGTAGTAGCCGGCGAAGAAGCGGTCGAGAAGCGCCTTTTCGTCCTGCTCGGGGTTCCACATCAGTTTCGCGAGCAGCCATGCCTTCAGCTCCTCGAAGTCGCAGTGGAACGTAGTTGCGCCTTCCATGAACATGTATTTCACCCCGTTCGCAAGATACGTGCGCAGATTCGGGGCGAACGTATGCTCGGACGGGAACGGATAGAGGAAATTGTGGTAGTTGGTGGAGTAGTCCCAGACAAGGAGATGGTCCGTAATGCGTCCCCACTGTTCAAGGTCGTCCATGTAAAGCGAATCCGCCTTGAACGCACGCTCCGCGAAAGGCACGGCGTGTCCGATCTCGATCGCGCAGAGGCACGGCATCACGTTCCGGCGCGGACGCGTAACCTTCGGCGGCTTGCGGGAGTACTGGAAGATGAGCGTTTCGACAAGCACGTCCGGACGCACCTTCTCCACCTCGGCCGCTACGGCGTTCACGAACCTGAGCAGCGAACCCGTCGGACCGCCTTCCTCTTCGTCGACCGCCTTGCACTTCGCGCATCGGCAGTACATCCGGTTGTCGTTCTGGCTCACGCCGACGACGTTCGCCTCAGGATCGGCGGCAAGACGCTCGAGGACGTTCGAGACCACTATCCGCAGAACTTCAGGATTTGTGAGGCACGGCTGTATCTCACGTCCGCTCCTCCTCTTTCCGTCTATCTCGCAGAAGTACTCGGGGTGCGACTTGAACCATCTTTCCGAGGGAATGAGATGTTGGAAGGAATGTCCGATTGGAGTTCCCTTGCAGAACCTATACGCCGTTCCGCCGCGCCCGGACGGAATGTCGGGCTTAGTTCCGCCGTTTATGCGCAGCCGCGCGGCGAAAGCTGGGTCACTGCGCACCACGCCCCACGAAGTCGTCCGCATCGCAAACGCAGGACGCTGCGTCTCGTCGAATCCCTCCGGCACCACAAGCGCCTCAACCTCCGGCACTACCTCGCAGTCGGGCGAGAACCATCCGCAGCCGCCGAAGCGCTCCAGCAGCTCATAGACGCCATAGAGTGCGCCGCGCACATCCGACCCGATGATCAGCAGGAGCCCGTCCTTCACGACAATGCGAAACCCTTCGTCGCCAAGCGTCTCCCGGTCGAAGCCATCCCCAGCAAGCTCCCGCGTCCAACGCGTATCGCCGACGAGAATGGCCTTTCCGGACAACGGCTGCGCATCCGTGGCAACCGTGAGCGCCACGCCCGTCATCCGCTTCACGTGTCCGCAAAGTTCCCGTGCCGCAAACCGCACGGCATCCGAAGCCTTTTCAGGAACGACCACCGCGCAATCGGCAGGAATTCCCCGCCGCGCAATGGTGAAATCGCCTCCAAGCGCGGCAAAGCCGCATGTCACCGCGGCCGCCATCGCGGCGGCGGCCGAAAGGTTTAAAGCTCGCCTCATCTTCATAAGAACCAACCGAACGCTGTCCCCGTACCGCCTTTATCGAACCCCTCAGGGGGCAACAGGTCCTACTTCATCCCTCCTTCAGGCGTGAAGCGCGAAGGCTTTGCGTCCTTCCAGTCCTGGCTCCATCCCTTCGGCGGCGGCAACTCGGTGAAAATGCAGCGGTGGCCCTGCGGCTTGCCGTCATAGACGGCAAAGCGCTCCACATGACACTTGCCGCGCCGGATGATGTACATCGCACAGCGCTGGGCGCGGGCGGCGCCGTCCTCCATTTCGATCCTGCACATCGAATCGTTCGGATTCTGGCAGACGTGTTTGCGGATGAATTCGCGCTTCAGTTCCATCACATCCGTCACGTCCACGTAATAGGCTGGCATGAACGTGCGCGAATCGTAGGATTCCTCCATGAAGTAGAACTCAATGCGGTCGCGCATGCCGGCGATGCCGATCGCCTTCTGCACGCATGCGCAGCTCATCGCGTGGTCAAGATGGAAATCGAGCGGCCACATGGCGATCACCGCGCGCGGCTTGAGCTCCTTCAGGAGGTCCGCCACCTGATGGCAGACCTCGCGGTTGGGGTAGGCGTCGCCGTCCACCTCCTCGAACCAATGGACCTTTGCGCCGACCATGGCGGCGGCGGCCTCTTCCTCTTTGGTGCGGACGGCACGTGTCGAACCGTCCCTGAATCCCTTCTCCCCACACCCGCGTTCGCCATGGGTGAACACGCCCACATGCAGCTCAAAGAGGTCCTTCATCAGGAACATCGTTCCGGCGCAGGCGATGGTGTCGTCGGGATGCCCCACAAAAATGAACACCTTCTCCTTTTCCGTCGGCGCCGGCCGCTCTGCGGCGGGCACGCACCACGCCGCCAAGATGGCGGACAAGGCCAGGAACAGACATTTATGCTTCACTTTAACGATCCTTTTCCATGTTTGCCGTATGGAGACCCACGTACCGCGCCGACATCAGTTCATGAAAAACTGCGCCCTTTTCATCATCAACATCCTATTCGATCAGCAAAACCATCCCGCGCTTGCATCCTTTCAGCGTCACGGTCGTATCAGTGACGGTGACGTTCCACAACCAGCTGCGCGCGGCATTGACAAATTCCCCTGCCGCCAACAGCGACTGCGAAGCGGCCGGAATGGATGTCGCGGTAAAGAGCGTGACGGAGCAGGAGTCCATGCCCGTGACGTCAGGCAAA
>JAFWKK010000053.1 GCA_017514235.1 Kiritimatiellia bacterium
CGAGTTTCAATTCACGCCCGCGCGAGGCGGGCGACTCCGCTTCCGCCGTGGGCGCAAGACACAGGCGCGTTTCAATTCACGCCCGCGCGAGGCGGGCGACATTTCAGCCGGGGCAAATGTGCCTCGGCCTGTAAGTTTCAATTCACGCCCGCGCGAGGCGGGCGACTTGCGCCGCCGCTCCTTGTCCGTCTTGCCGCACAGCGTTTCAATTCACGCCCGCGCGAGGCGGGCGACAAGCCGCTCGGCCTGCTTCACGGTTGTAGCGAAGTTTCAATTCACGCCCGCGCGAGGCGGGCGACAGGAGCAACGGGCTGATTCCGCAAAGCATTGCGGAGTTTCAATTCACGCCCGCGCGAGGCGGGCGACCTGCCGACCGGCCTCGGAAAGACGGTGCTGTTCGCTGTTTCAATTCACGCCCGCGCGAGGCGGGCGACCGGCCGTGCAGCTTCGTCGGGATGACGAACGAGGTTTCAATTCACGCCCGCGCGAGGCGGGCGACTCCAGCTTCTCGCCGTTCCTCCAGCGGAAGCAGGTTTCAATTCACGCCCGCGCGAGGCGGGCGACTGTAGCCCTCCTTCTTCAGCGTCCAGGCGGTCAGGTTTCAATTCACGCCCGCGCGAGGCGGGCGACACAAGGAGTCGTCGCTGACGCGGCAGCTCTGGGTTTCAATTCACGCCCGCGCGAGGCGGGCGACCGCAATCAAGGATTTGGAGCGCGAGACCTTGCAGTTTCAATTCACGCCCGCGCGAGGCGGGCGACCGCGACAATTATTGCAATTATCGCCATCGACGGCATGATATCCGCCGTTCGACAGGCGATATGATAGCATATTCCGTGCGGAATTGCAGTAACAAGCCTGCAAAATCATTGCAAATCAACTGTCAAAGATCAAGATTTCCGCGAACCCGCCGACAATTGCATGTGAGCTTGTGGTTCGCGCAACGTTTTTGCAACACTATGCCAGAAGCACATCTACACTGGGATCGACCGTCTCTTTTGCTCCATAGTGAACCACCTTTCCCTCGTAGTTGTTTCCCATGTTATAGTACCTCAGGCTGTCAAGCTTTGGATCGCATATAGACTCAAGTTTCCCCTTCAGCGCAATCCACTGGGTCCAATCTACATAGCACTCGAAGACAGAATTCTGAACACGTATGCCAAAGTCTTCACACGCCTTGGCAATCCGTCTCAGGCGACGGCGCCCTGGCGCATTTACCGTGTTTACGTCGTAGCTTACCAGCATCAGCATACTTGCTCCTATTTCTGCATGTATGGCGGATATGCATCCAAGTCTCCTCGCAGGTATCGTGCAAGCAACAACGCCTGAAGGTGGGGCAGAAGGCCTATTGGAACCTTCTCGTCTAGGAATGGATGCGACACCACCTCTTGTTTTTTCTTCTGCCACGCAACCAGAACGGTCTTGCGGGCATCGTCCGTTGTCGTGACGGCTCCAGTTTCACTTCGCCTGAAGTCTTTTGGCCAAAGCTGCTTTAGGTTGACAAGCGAAAGCGCTACACGGTCCACAAGAACCGCCCTGAACTCTTCCATCAAGTCGAGCGCCAGGCTGGGCCGACCCGGCCTCACCTCGTGCAGGAACCCAATCTGTGGGTCAAGTCCCACTCCTTCCAATGCCCCTCTACAGTCATGCGCAAGAAGCGTGTAGAGATACGACAGAAGCGCGTTCATCGGATCCAGCGGCGGACGGCGATTCCGCGACTCAATGGAAAAGCTTTCTCGCTGTGCAACCAACAGCTCGTTGAAGCATCCGAAGTAGACGGCTCCCGCCTCGCCTTCCAAACCGCGAAGCCGCTCGGCGTCGGGGGCTGAGTCTTTGACACGCCTCAAGACATCCACTATTTTCTCAACAGCGTTCGCCAACAGAACTGACGGTCCGTGATCGCGAATCCTTCGCATCAGCACGTTCCGCGCATTCATCAGCTTGCCTATCAGAAAGTTGCGCGCGATTCCGCCTTTCTTCGCCTTGTCTTCGTAAGCGCGCATCTGCGCAAGCCGCAGCAACACATTCCCAGAAACAGGACCTTCCACCCGCGCCAGAAAGCGTCCAGACTCCGTCAGGAACGACACGCATACGCCCCGTTCTGCGCAAAGTCCAAGTAGGAACGGACTTGCCATGACGTTCCCGAAAGCCACGATTCCCTGTAGTGTATGGATCGGCAGACGCAGCTTGACCTCGCCGTCTTTCTCAGCTACGACAGTCTCGCCTTCACGGCGAAGATACGTCCCCTGCGTCTGGACGTATAGAGTGTTCAAGAGTTTCTTCACGCGCAGACCGCCTCCAACTGGTTCTTGATCCAACGTTGGACAGATCCAATGCCGCCGACATTCTCAGGGCGGGGCGTCAAGAGCATCACCGTTGATTCTTCTGACATACTCTTCCCTCGGACGCCGCCTGTTCCGCCTCGGCTTTTTCCGCAAGTTTCAAATGCCCGAACTGGCGAAGACCAAGAATGAAAACGTCCTGCCCGGTTCGGCAAGTGTCCATGAGCCGCGCACGACGACCCTGCCGCCAGTCTTTCAGTCCGAGATAGTAGAACTGCTTGAAGTTCTCCGCAATCACGAACGGCGTGATGCCGTATTTCAGACATTCCTTGAGGAGAATCAACCGCCCAACGCGTCCGTTACCATCTTGAAAAGGATGTATCTGCTCGAAACGAACATGGAGATCGAGCAAATTCTCCAATGTTTTCTCGGCGCCTTTCCACCATGCAAGCAGCTTTACCATCTCGCCATGCACCTTCTTTGCCGGACAAGTCTCCATCTCACCAACCACGTTGTCGAGGCGCTTGTAACCGCCGACGGCAAACCAATCCTTTCGACTGTCACTCGTTCCACTCTTCAGGATTTCGTGAAGCCTTTTTATGTATGCTTCCGTCAGAGCCGACGTGGCAGTTGTAATGACCTTATCAACCGCGCGAAAATGGTTGGCCGTCTCGACAATGTCATCAACAGGCACATCTGCGCCAATGTCGCCTATCGTTTTCGTCTCGAATATCCATCGTGTCTGCTCATGCGTGAGGCGGCTTCCTTCGATGTGATTCGAGTTGTATGTGATATCGATCTGAAGGCGATGGTAGAGTCCACCGGAAATGCGGGAACTTCGTTCCGCCTCCAGCACGCCGAGAACAGTCGTGGGGAATGTCCGGCGTCGTTTCCGCTCCGGCTTGACAGCATCGATCGGTATTCGCCATTCACCATGTTCCAATACCGCACCGGGGACGCGATTACCAGCGCAATACATGCGTACCTGTCGAGGTGTTACGCCCCATTTCACAGCGGCTTTATCTATCGTCATGAGTTTCATCAGATTGACTCCTTTACTGCATGAGGAAATTTATATGCCCGAAAAGGAAGTATATCACAAGGGGAAAAGCGTCCTGTTTTGCAGAGATAAACTTCCGCGCATTGAGCTGGCGCGATATCGGCATTCAGGTTCATCGCCTTGTCGTTCACCTTGCAAGAGGGCATGTACTTCTCTCTCAATTTGTCTCTCCTTTCCTCTTGCAGAGCAGTTACGAATCAATTGCCTTTAATTCTTGTTCCAACCAGCACTTCGCTGAATGGCAAGTCAATTTCGGCATGCAATCCTCAACTACGGAACAGGAAGCGCACCACTTTCCGAACGTAGGAGGAGGCGTAATTCCAGACACGAAGAGGCGGTGCATCGCATGACATGATTCGATAACTTGCACGCGAAGGACAGAAGTAAAATCGACTTTGATTCGGCATTGTTTCTCTCCTAAAAATAGTGCGCCTTCAGGAACTGGGACCTTGAGCATTTCTTCCAGGCAAAGCGCTTGAAGACAGAGTTGTGCCTTGTACCCATCCTGATTCTTTGCCGCACCGCGCTTGTATTCAACTGGAAACGGCCGCCATTTCCCCAAAGCCTTTGGGAGGGGGACTCCGTTCTCCTCCGATAAGACGCGATGAAACTCAACGACATCGGCAATCCCCGTGACACCTAGTTCATAAGAGCGAAGACGGATCGAACGGATGATGCGGATGGAGCCGCGTGATTCCTTGACGCCACTGTCAGCTTTCTCGTGCAGAATCTTCCCCTCAACCGTAAAACAGTTGTCCTCCCACTGTTGTTCGACATGAAGGAGTGCAAACCGCCTGGGGCAATGAATATATTGCCCCACGGCGGATAGAGGAAGCAGCTGCTCTTCGGTATACAAGACTCAACCCCTCCAATGCGCGGCTAAACGCCGCGGACGTGTAATTTAACGCCCTTCGGAAGATTTTCTTCCGTCCAAGTGTTGATGACGTCGTAATCGAAATATGACGAAGGCTGCTCCTTGCCAGGCTTCAGAGCGATTTTGATGCCTTCAAACAACTTGTGGGCATGGGCACACCCAAGCATAGACTCCTTCAGATTCTGGCGTTTCTGCGCCTCATCGGTCGCATCGGCATGCGTCCCCACATGCTCGAAGTCATAGATGCCACGGACGGCCATCTCGGCGCGGGCGGCAGATGGATCTGGCGAGAACATCCATTCGAGGGCCATGAAAAAGAGTTCCAGGTCTTCGTTGGTGAAACCCGTCTTTCTCGCAAACGCAGGAGAGACATATGCCTTCGCCACGTAAAGCGCGTATGGGACAATGTACTTGTTGCCCATTGTCCGCTCCTTATTCTTGTCTTTTTCAGCCGTTACGGCGCAGCGGGTAATAGAAATCTCCATCGGCGCGATTGGGTCCACGGACTGTCCAAATGTGAACTGAACCGGGCCACGCACCTGACCGAAGGCTGAACCCTTCAGCACACCATTTCCGGTGGAAACGACCCCACCAAAGGTTCGAAGGTCGTAGAATTCGCGGCAGAGCCATTTTATGGCGTATTCAGCCTGCCTGTCCGAGTCTTTCTTTGGTAACTCTCCACGAGCCACGGCGGCAGCGGCCTCGTTTTCCCCTTTTTTCTGTTCGCTCTCGATGACGGCTCCTTGTTTGATGAGGATGTTGAATCCGTTGTCATCGGGGGAATGGCGCTCAGGCGGATACAGTTCAACAAAATTGCGGATTTTCCGCTTAAGGCAGACATCAGTGACGATGCCGCGTTCGGTGTTGGGATCGCGTCGTGGCATGTTGCCCGCATCGGGATCGCCATTTGGGTTTCCATTCGTCACCTCGAAGAGGATGAGAATGTCGTGCCGATTGGTCAGTTCGCTCATGGTTGGCTCCTTTGTTGTTGTTTTGTTCACAGATGTTAAAAAGGTTCATTCATTGCCTAAATCCAAAGCAAGTTGCTCGGTTTCTTGGTCAACATCAGGACGATCTGCGTCCTTGCGCCTATCCTTGCGCCAATTCTGGCACACAGGCGAAAAATAGACACCGTCTATTTCCTTTCTGAATGCATCGGCATCCAATTTCTGCAACTGCGTCAGATTTTTCATTTTGTCAGCGTCGGTCGCTTCCAGAAATTTGAGAACCACCCGAATGCGCCTTTCCCATTCGTCTTCAGCCTGTTGTTGATAGAACCCGATGGCGAAACGGCCCTGCTCCTGCAGATTGAGGTGCCTACGAAACTCCGGCGGAGTTTTGCCCTCGGGCCGGAGATGGGCAAGGATGTCACGGATAACCGTTTCTTCGTAGGCGTTGCCGTCGCCAATCTTCCTAATCTTGTCGAGATGGTGACGGTTGAGCTGTAGGAGCATCGGGAATACACTTGCCGGCGATGTGCTAGCAGAGGCGAAATACCGTTCTGCCACGCCAGTGAAGCCCTTCGGGAATCTTTGGGCTTTCTTTTGCGTTGCAGAGAGGACGGCCAGGAGCCGCCCGCAGTTGTAGGCGTGGTCGGGCGTGTCGGCCGTGAGGTTGGGTTTGATTTCCATGTCGGAATCCTTTCTGTTTCGGTTGAGAATGAGTTTGAGCAACGAAAAACGGCTTTCGTCGTAAATCGGATTGTAGTCTTTGTCGGTCAGTTTGGCGCACAGTCGCAGAAGAATGGAAGGTAGCAACGTAAGCGGAGGGGCTTCCCCACCGACAGCTGCGCAATAAAGTCCTGTTGCCACTTCTGATCGAGGCGCTTCTGGTTTTGCGCCAGAACCTTTCTTCTTCTCGCGCACCGTTGCTCTTGAGAGCCAATAAATGGAGAGCGGGTTAAAAACAGCATCATTTTCATCTTTGGCAGTATCCTTTTTGCCTTTCTCTGACGGCGGACGTTGCGGAACGGAAATGCTCAAATCAGAGAACCATCGTTGAAGATTTCGTGCCGCCTGATCCAAGGGTTCCTGAATCCACTGGCTTACGGCGACACGACCGGCACATCCCTTGAAGGCTACGGAATAGAATGTATCGGTCTTTGGTGGTTCCTTCTCCAGCCCGGACCATGGGGACTTCATAAAAGCGGAGATATGTTTCGGATCGGGTCGGTTTAACAGGCGGGTCATCAGCGCCCCAGCCGACGGAGTATCCTTGGCCCAAAAGCAAAGGATCACGTCCTTGCCGATTCTCAGCGAAGTGTCTTCCGAGGCGATGAGCGCATTGAGCGCGGTGCAGTAGGCATCCGCCGCTTCCTGCGAAGTTGGGCAATTTTGGCTATTCTCGAATCCGTAGGACTGAAAGGCGTCCTTGTCAAAAGAGACGAGGGACGCTCCTGTAGCCTGTCCACCGGGAACGCGCATGATTTTGATAGTATGGGTGTTGAGGATCGGCTGATTCGCCTTGCCGGTGACAATACAGCGCCCCTTCATGGCGTTTTGGGCAGTCGCCGCGATTTCCGCCTGATATTGCTTGCGCCACCAGTCGCACACATCAGGGTCTTCCAACAAAAGTTCTCCCGCCACACGGAAGGTGAAGTTATCAGAACCCAGTTTTACGGGTTCGCCGGCAGCTGGTGTAATCATCCATTCGTTATCCTGAATGCATAAAAACGCTGGCACCTCTTTCACTCCGTCCAAGAAACGGAGGCAGGGAAGTACGGATGGGACTTCTTGCGAACAGTCTGCGATAAGAGTCTGAAACGCCTTGCGTTTATCGGCATTGTTCGCCTCACGCGCCTTACGCTTTTCTTCTGGTATCTTACCTAACGCTTTCAAGTCTGGTTCTTGACCAAATATCGCCGACAGCCCATCCGCCAGAAATTCAGCAACGCCACCTGCGTTTTTAGGCCTAGACGTTCTGGGGCACTGGAAACTCTTGCCTCGTTTGCCATCATCAGATGTATCAATTGGACCGGAGCCGATCAAATTCCCCTGAGCATCCAGATCAATGATCCAGCGGACGGCCTTTTCGGAGAATGCGGGGTCCTTTAGCAAATGCCGCGACAGGGCGTAATCGTAAAGTGCTTGAAGCAACATGACTAATCCTCCTTGTCGTCCGAGAATAGAATCTTCACATCGTCTGGATGACAGCACATGGCGTTGTTATAGATTTCCGCCTGGAAAAAAGAAGGCCTTGGTTCAATCTTCACGCCCGCGAAACGGTGAGTCGAGTCGGTATCGTATGCTTTTAGCTCCTTTGTCTTCTCGCCTTTCTTTAGACCTGCAAGCCCCAACTCAAATTGTGCGCGTGCCGCTGCCAGATCCTCGGTCTTCAACCATTTGAATCCCTTCTTGAACTGACGCCAGTCAAAGACATCGTATAGCATCAAGCCAAGAGGCTCATAGGGTATCGGCTCCGCACCACTAGACGCAAAGGCGGCATCCGCATCTTCAATGAAATCAAAATTTGCGGCAAATTCGCGAACGCCGAGATAGGGTCGGTAGAAACACTTTCCGGAACTGGCACGACGGCGGATTTGATCCAGATACTTCGGAATGTTGCAACGCGAACGATCCGCGAGATCGGAAAGCCGCACTTCAGCCGTCACCAGATACTCGACCCCCTCCAATGCCAACATATTGCGCTGGGTTCCATCCGGCGCACCACCGCCCGCATAGATGGGCGAGACCTTTCCCGGAGACTTTATCCATTGCTTGGCACTGTCTATGCTGACAACGCTGATAACCTCGTTCCGACGACATGAAAACCATTTACCGCGCCTGACAATGCGAATGGTGTCAATGAGGTAGTACATCTCCGGCTCCCAAAACACAGCCTCCAAAACGCCACGTGCGGCGGAGGGCGTCATGATGGGATAGCTTACGCGCTCGACTTTCATTTCAGGGCGCGTGAAGCAGGCGAAATCACCCCAAACACGAAGAGTGATGGTGTTTCTTGATGTCATAGGAAGAATTCCTCCATTGCAGGCGTCTGATCTGGTTTCATGACGCCCAGGTATTTATCATATTGAGCAATGTCTATCACATAAACATCCAAATTCGGCAAGAGTTCCGATACAAGGCCATGACCGCGCAAAAAGTCAAAATCCCTTTCGCGGATATTGACCATATAGCGTTGCAATGCACGGAAATCCTGTTGCGTGAACCGCAGCCCGCTTACGGGAACCTTGCGGCTACGTATCGACTCTACAACATGCCTTCCCTTCCCTTTAGGAACGACAATGCCGCGACCGCCGTCATCAATGACCTTAACCTTCCTCGCAACAGAACGAAAGTTGAATTCACTTCTTGCTTTTTGGATATCCATGCCGTCGGTCTCTGCCAGTTGGTAAAGAGCGGTGAAATAGTCTGTGAATAAGTGCGGATCGCTCGCAAGAGCGTCGCCAACAGATTCTTCGCTACCCTTGCGCAACAGGGATAATGTGCTTGCCGCTTGCCCTGTGGCCGTTCGGTAGATTCCGCCAGGGAGTTTGTTTTCCACCGGCGAGAAGACATGGACTCGTCCGCGTTCCAAGCAACCTTCTCGGTTGCAGCGTCCGGCAGCCTGGACGATGGAATCCAACGGCCCCATGGCGCGCCAAACGATAGGGAAATCAACATCGACACCGGCTTCAATAAGTTGAGTGGATATGACACGGCATGGCTTTCCATCACTCAAAAGCCGACGGATATGGCGAATGACGGCCAGCCGATGTGCCGGGCACATGGCGGAAGAAAGGTGAATGGGGCGTTCCGCCGGGGACGGTTTGTTGTCATCAAGGCACTTCCAAAGTTCGTAGGCGTGGCGCGTCAGATTCACAATGCAGAGACATTGTTTCTCGGCGCGCAACTTGTCCGATAATTCATCCCACGTCAGGGCATTTGGTTCAAACGCATAATCCACACGACGCAGGGTGCGATAGACGGCTTCAGGGTCTGGCACTATTTCGCACAGTTCGTCTGGAGCAAGTCCTTCGGGAAGCGAGGGTGATTTTCGAAACGCCGGTTGCGTCGCCGAACTAAAGACGAAGCTGACGCCGTAGTGCGTCACCAGTTCGCGGAAGACCGAAAGAACCGGCGTGAGCAAACGTGTCGGAAGCGTCTGCACCTCGTCAAAAAGGATGACGGTGTCTGTGATATTGTGGAGTTTACGGGCGCGTGAAGGGGAGGCGGCGAAAAGCGATTCAAGAAACTGGACAGACGTAGTCACAATGATCGGCGCATCCCAATTTTCGGTGACGAGTTCAAGCGGTAAAAGCGAATCGTCTGTGCCAGATGCGTTTGGTTGGGCAGCGGAATGGCATTCCAGAACGACTCGTTGCCGATCTGGATCGAGTACACGACGATACTCGGCGGCATTCTGCTCTATGATGGATAAATAGGGAATAACCACAATAACGCGCCGCAACCCATGGGCTTTAGCATGCGCGAGAGCAAATGCCATACCGGAAAGAGTCTTTCCTCCACCAGTAGGAACGGTCAAGGAGAAAAAACCTTGCGGTTTTTCCCCGGCCGTGACGCAGGCATCGAAAATTCGATTTCGCACATCGGAGAGAACTCCGGCAGGATGTTTGTGGCACTGGATTTCGCGTTCAGCGAGCAAACGCGATAGCAAAACGGACGAGTCTAAAGGAATTTGAGGCTTAGCCAATTCTGAGGTAAGGTCGCCCTTGCGTTCCCAGAAAGCCGAGTCGAGTCGGTCGGCATCGATGAGGCAAGAGAAAAGAAGGCGTGTAAAAAATTCCAATGACAGGACATCTTCTTCGCTGACAATTGGGAACGGCAGGGATTTTTCTGGCGGAAATAAGAATTCAGAGGGGGAGTCAAGTGCCTCAGTGTTCTTCACCGTATTTTGCAAATCACAAAAGTCTGGTAAGCCCACGTGATGTCCCGCGATGGCAAACGAAAGCGGCCAAGAGCCGGCGTCAAAGGCAAGTTTTGCACCGTATTTAGCATGATGCGTCTCATCGTCTTTTGTCCGCATACCTTTCAGCATTTCCTGAAATGGAAGCCGTGCCTTTCCGACATCGTGCAGCAAGCCAACCGCCCGGCCCCATTCGCCAGCCCGCAAATGCGACGCGAATGCCTTCGCCAGTTCGGCAACGGCTTTAGAATGCGCGTCGAGCGTCTGCCATTCGACAGGCGGCCGATTCGGAAGGCTATGTGCATAAGATATCATGTTCGTTCAAAAATAAAATGACCATAAAAAATGTTACGAGCAATCGAACAGGGAGATGCCGGATAACTGACAGGGCAATCTCCTGTGTCTGGGCGAGTCCACATTGCCGTTGCCCCAGCAACTTCCATCCTTATTGGATAACGTTTCATAACCCTCTAATTACTCCTTATGTCTTTGGCGTAGATATGACTGACACCTTCTCCAGGCACGTCATTATTATCGCATAGTCATTTGCTTTTGTCCACGGTTTTATAAATCTATTTTCATGTACACGACGTGATTCGATTAGCACGTGAAACGGAAGAACTCGGGCGTCATGTGCCGGAAAGAAACGGAGGGGCGCCACAGATGGCCATCCGCCTTGCCGAGCGGCTGCCAAGAGCCGCCCATGCCAAACGCGCCACAGCGGCACCATGCCACTTCTCCGACAGGCGGAGCGTAACGTCGTCGCGCGGCTCACCCGCAAGGTTGTTGACCATCACCAACATCTCGCCTCCGTCTTCCGAGACGCAGGCGAGAATCCAGGTGCATGGCGTCTCGGGCGCAAGACGTCAAGCCGTCCCTGCGAAAGCCTCATGAAGAGGTTTGCAAAAAGCTCCTGCTTGCGCGGCGAATATATGCCAGACGAACGATTGCCGGAAAGCCCCTGCGATAGAACCGCCACGCGTCCGCCGAGAGAGTTCTCGAAATACGTGGCCGACGGCGCGACAACCTCGCCGTCCGGCCCCGCATACTCCGCCTAAGCCGCCGCTCCTGGAAGCGGCGCAAGCTTCAAGAGAACGCTCGCCTCCGCGTCATATCTGTCGTCATGTTCTAAATGTGCAGCGCAGACGCGTCAAAAGTCGAAGTCTACGAGAATCGGACGATGGTCGGACGGACGCCAGATATCGCTCACTCCGGCGTAAGTCGGACGCGTATAGCGGTCGACCACGACCCGTATTTCCGTCATCCGGTCGTAGAGCCCGCGCGTCAGGTAGACGTAGTCGATGCGCGACGCCGCCCCGCAGGTGACGTGGAAGTCGCTCGGCAGCCATTCGTGCATGGCGTCCACAAGCGGCGTATTTTCGGCAAGCCACCGATGGACGGCAAAGCGTGGGGAATCCGGCGGAAGTTCGTACATCTTTGCGTCGAACGGCGAGCGGGCATTGTAGTCGCCAGCGACTACCCAGAACTGGTTCGACGCGTCCGGCACCGTGAAGAACGACTTTCTGAGGACGGTCTCGATTTCGTCGCGGCGCGCGAGGTCGCCGCCGAATTTCGCCGCGCTGGCCTTGCGCTCAGCGTCCGTCTTGCAGCCGTGCCCCCACGGCGCCCAGTTCAAATGAACGGTCACGATGTTCACGACATTCGTACCCACCATGACCCGCGCCCATCCCGAGCCGGTCGGTACGAGATCCTTGGCGACGCCCTCTATTGGAAAGCGCGACGTGATGCCTTGCATGTAGCACTTTGGATTGTCCGAGCTGATCCACACGTGGTCATGACCGTATCGCGCGGCGAGCGCGGGCCAGCCCTTGGGAAGAATCCGCTGCGATTCGTCGTTGACATGGTCGACCTTGCCCGTCTGCCGCTTAGTTCTCACCTCCGCGAAGACGCAGATGTCTGGCGACTGCCTCTGCACCCATTCGACAAAGCGGTTGAAGTTGTAGGTCTGCCCGTCCCACATCCCGTCCTGAATGTTCCAGTAGAGGAGCCTCGTCGCCCCGCAGGCCGAGCCCGCGAGCATGCCGACGATAAGCGTAAGCGTTCCCGCCCTGAATTTCAACCGTGTCATTTCCTTCCCCTCATATTTTCATTTGCATTGAAAGGTCGCCGGCTTCGAGAAAATCTGCCGTCCGCGCTCGTCCGTCACTATTACGCGCCATTCGTATTTCGCGCCCGGCTTCAGGCCTGGCCCCGAATAGGCGACGTTCTGGGACTCTCCGCCTTTCACGGTGCCGGTCTGCCACACGTCTTCGCCTGTCGCCGTACGGAGCATGAGCGCATACGCCTTCTGCGCAGCGCCGGCACGGTCTGTCGTCATCCGCCAGGAGAAGACGGGCTTCACGACGTCTCCGGGAGACTTCTGTCCGCATACGCGGAGATCGACGATGTGTGTGTTGGCATGCGTCCGGTTGTAGACATACCCCTCGTATTTCGTGACATCCTCGATCCTGCCGAATGGCGTAAGCTCTGCATAGCGCAGAAGCGTCTGCGGCGGCATAGGATCGTCACCGGCCTGGTCGAAGATGCCGATGGTGCAGGAATGGACGAAACGCACTGCGCCCGGACGCGCGCCGCCAACGATGTCGAAGCCATGGCCGCAGCCGAGATACCAGCCTCCCTTCACGTTGAAGTCCCGGTCAAACCTGAAGAAGTTCAGCTGGTTGTCGACCGGCGTGTAGAAGTTGACGTAGATGTCGCTGCCGTCAGTCGCTATGTTCTGCACCCCCAGCCAGGTCATCTCCCCGTGGTCAACCATGAACGGCTCGCAGAGCGGCTGAAGCGTCTCGGCATCGAATTTGCCAAACCAGTTGCCGCGGTAGGGCTTGGTGGCGTCGTTCACGGGGCCAAGCCCGACGTACAGCGTTCCGTCGATGCAGGTAATTCCATCGGCGCTGCGGACGGTCGCCGCGCCCTTTATGTGGCTGAGATTGCAGTCGAACACCTCGATGGACCCCTTCCCGCCGCCGCAGGTGACAAGATATAGCCTGTCCTTCCAGAGACAGATGTCGCCGACATGTGGATTCAGGTTGATACGCTTGACGAGACGCCCCTGCCAGTCGAACTTGTAGAGCCCGTTGACCAGGGTCATGTACACGGCGTCCTGCGCGGCGCAGATGCCCTGTATGTGCCCGTGCTTCGTCTCGATCGCGCCCGAGCGCGTGAGCACCGCGCTCCATTTAGGCGGCACGGGGAAATCCGCCGGAGCGGCGGAACAGACCGCCGCCACCAGAGCCCAAAGCGCCAGTACCATACATCTTCGCCTGTGCGACGGCCTTTGACTCATGGCTGCATTCTGCATGCTATCTCCCAACATCTTTCACCTTCTTTGAAACGTTGAAACGGAAGAACTCCGGGCACATGAACTGGAAGGAAACGGATGGCAACCATTCCCGTCCGTCAATCGTCCCGAGAGAGTGCCAGACGCCGTCCATTCCCAAATGCGCGGCTTCCGCGCCACGCCACTTCTCCGAGAGACGCAGCGCCACGTCGTCACGCGTCTCGCCCGCGAGATTGTTGACCATGACCATCATCTCGCCGCCATCCTCGGAAACGCAGGCAAGCGTCCATGTGCACGGCGTTTCCGGCGCACACACGTCAAGCCGCCCCTCGGACAGCCGAGCGAAGAGGTTGGCTAACAGCTCCTGCTTGCGCGGCGAATATATGCTGGACGAGCGATTGCCCGAAAGTCCCTGCGAAAGAACCGCCACGCGCCCGCCGAGGGCGTTCTTGAAATACGTAATCGACGGCGCGACAGCATCGCCGTCCGGCCCTGCATACTCGGCCCAGACCTCGGCGCCCGGAAGCGGCGCAAGCTTCAAGAGAACGCTCGCCTCCGCGCCGCCCACGGGGTCGAGAAGCCAGCAGTTCACGTTCTTGCCGCGCTTGCGGCATCCCGCCGCCGGGAGGATGCGCTCCTTCGTTACCGGCAATCGGTCGACTCTCGTCGGTGCGACTCCAATGAGATCGTTGAAACCGTGTTCCGAAAGTGCAAGCGCCGCAGCGCCATCCAGCAAAACACCGCCTGCGAGTTCACGCCGCACCTCGGTGTCAGGCATCTGCTCGACGGACTGAGCCGAAAGAACCGTCACATCGCCGCCGACTGCCGAGTACGGAAAACCGAGCTTTCCGAGGAAGTACGTACCGTCAGCGAGGAAATCAAGCCTCCTACCGGACGCAGACTCGCGCACGAGATAATGCTCCTTCGGGTCGAACGAGACGCGTACGCCGACGGGATGCGCCTTCGCGCGGAAGTCCCGCACCGCCTCAAGCCGCCGCCGGTTGCGGTTGAACCAGTCGGCATAGCCGCCGTCCTCGAACGGATCGTCGAGATACTGCGAGCAATAGAGATACGAATCGCTCACGCCGCACATGAACGCGCAGGCGATCTCCGACCCGAGAAACGACGCCGCGCTGAAAAAGCGGTTGTGCGGATAAGGGTCGGACTCGTGGATCAGCTCGATGTCCTTCGGCAACGTTGCCGCGCTCCACGCCGCATGCGCAAGCGTCTGCGGCAGCTTCGCAGCGTTGTTCTCGTTGTTGTACTTCGCACCGTAGATGCGCACCGCGGGGCGCGTTCCGCCAGCAAGTGCGCGGGCTATCGCCTCAGTCGTGTCGCCGTCCAGATCGACGCGATACGACTGGCAGAGGCAGGTGCGAATCACAGGATCGACGCTGTCAATCGCCCGGCGGATTGCCTGGGCGAGTGCCACGAGCGACGCCTTCTGTGTCTCGGCAAACGCCCTGCGCAGCGGCTCGTTCTCAGTCGTCCTGTTGCGGAACGCCGCCGCGATCTCCACGACGGAAGAGCGTTTCCCGTACCGTTCCGCAAGCGACGCCAGATGCCTGTCGCAGAAGCAGCCGCCCAGCGCATTGACACCACGGTGCCACGCCAGCTCGTAGTCGTCCTCGAAGAAAACGATGAACGGCCTGCCCGCGCGACAGGCCGCCGCGACGCCGGCAGTCAGGCGAGCCGTAAAGCCAGGATCGAGCGGACAGACGGCGTCGGAAACATGTCCTTCGCAATCTACGACATGCTGCCCTGGCACGCCAAACCCCTGCCGAAGCGTCGGCGCCAGCCACCAGCCCAATTCAATGTCCGTTCCCGTGAGATGCCCGCGCACCTCTGCAATCCGTTCGCCCAGACGGCGGTACGTCTCCTCCGTCGTACGGTTGAACTGCGTGTTCACCGCATGCGGACCGGTCAGAACGAACCGCCGCAGACCCCAACGTTCCCGCGCCATCCGCAAGTCTGCAGCCAGCGTCTTCGCATCGGCCATGTCCGGGTTGACCGGCACCATAGGGTCGAGCGGCTGCGCCACTGCGTCCATGGCAAATGCCGCGCACAACAGGAGGGACCAAAGCTTCATACTAAAGACTGGGTGGCTGATTGACGGGCCTAACATTCCGGGCCGTCCTTTCTGGGTGATGAGACATAGAACTCCTTTATTGACTTAGGGCGCATTGTCACGGCTTGCTGAATCATCCGATGAAACAACTTTCCCCTGTGCATTGAA
>JAFWKK010000054.1 GCA_017514235.1 Kiritimatiellia bacterium
AACGGCTGGATATGGAATCAACAACTTTCTCAACGTGGAAGGTGCGGTGTCCGGCGAGTTCCCGATTGAGGCGGTATGCAGAAACGGAGAATGGACGAATCTTCGCTATGGCATCAGATGTACCGGCAGCCTGACGGCAAATGTATTCGCTTTCCATCAGGTTCTCTGGTCGGCGAGTTCGGAAACGAAGTGGCTTTTGGAAGGCGACTTTTCCCGGTCTGCGCGTCTTGCCGCTGTCGCATCTGCGGCCAGCAATGACTGGCAATTGCGGCCTCGCGACTATCTGAAGAAAGAAACGCCGCGCATGCGGCTGATGGCTGCCGCGCCGTCGGACGGAGTCGTGGAAAGCGGCGGCTATCCCGATCCCGCGCCCGCGATGGCGAGCGGAGTAGCGGGCGACGCGCTCGCGTATCTGCGCGACAATGCCGCGAGGTCTTCCGCAGACCGCACGGAGTTTGTGATGCGCACGGGCACGAGCAACGAATGGGGCGTGGCCGGTGCCGTATGGGACGACGGCACGGCGGACTTCATGCCCGAAGTCGCGGCGATGCCTGACGGCTCGTTTGTGGCGACATGGGCGAATACGGGGCGCACGTTCTCCGATGACGTGACGCTTCCCGAGATGTGCGGCGCGATGGAAATTGCCGTTGGCGTCCGCAACGCCGCGACGGGTGCGTGGACGTGCCGCAACCTGACGTCGGATTCGGCGTTCGACTTCGCGCCGGCTGTGCGGGCGGGGACGAACGGTACGGCGTTGGTGGCGTGGCTCAGGAACGCGGCGGGCAGCCTCACTGGTTCGGCGGCGGAGCCGACGGACATCATGGCGTCTATCTACGCCAACGGCGCGTGGAGCGCACCGACGGCGGTCGTTTCGGGTGCTGGCGCGGTGAACGGCTTTGACGTGGCGTTCGACGGGGAGAATGCCGTGCTGGTGTTCTCGAAGGACGCGGACGGCGATCTTGAGACGATGAATGACGCGGAGATGTTCGCCGTACGCTTCAATGGTTCGTCATGGGGCGGGCCTGTGCGTCTGACGTATGCAGGGGATGCGGACGGGCGGCCACTTGTGCGCGGATGCAATGGGGGATTTGCTGTTCTCTGGACGGAGAAAGGCGTTCTGATGGAGACGACGGAACTGGTCGTTTCCAACGCCGTTGCCGTTGCGGCAGCGGAAGGCTGGACGCTTTCGAGCGATTGCTCGGTGATGCGCGGCGTGGATGGTCACGACGCGCTCGTATGGAGCGGCGATTCGACGGTGGGCGGCGCAGCGAATGCGCCCGTGGCGATGATGTATGATCCCGTCTGCGGCGCATGGGGTGCGCCGAAGAAACTCCTTGACGACGGGCGGCACGAGCGGCATCTTGCGGGTGCGGTTGGAACAGACGGCGGGATAAGGCTCGGCTACGAATCGTCCTCCGTTTCGACGAACGCGGAGGGCGAGGTGGTATTTGGCGACGTCGAACTTCGCACACGCTACATTCCGGCGACATGCGACCTTGCGGTGGTGGAGGACGGCTTTTCGTTCTCGTCCGAAAACCTTACGGACGGCGACGAGACGGTCTTGACGGTGAAGGTGGAGAACCTCGGGCTCAGGGCGGCGACGAACGCGACGGTCACGGTGTACGAGGGGGCTGGCGACGAGAAGAGCGAGCTTGCGAGCGTCGTCACGAACTTCCCGGGCGGAGGGATTGTCGCCGTCTCCGTTCCGTGGACGGTGGACAACACGCAGTCGAACCTGCAGTTCACGGTCGAGATCGACGCGGGCGGGAACGAGGACGACGGCGCGGACGGCAACAACGTCTATGTCTGGAATGCGGGGACGTACGATGTTTCGTTCGCCGGCGTGACGGTGCGGAACGAGAGCGCGACGCGGCGGCTCTTGACGGCGGCGGTTTCCAATGCGGGGCTTGGGCCGCTACCCGCCGGCGCAAAGGTCGTGTTCCGCAGGGGCGGCGAGAGCGGTGAGGTGCTGGCGGTGGACGAGATCGGCGCCGTCTGGCCGGGAGCCAACACGACGTACAACGCCGGTTTGGCGTGGGACATGGAGGGCGTGACGTTCACCTCCGCGTGGGAGACTGTGTGCGTGCAGCTCTTCCCGGACGGCGTCGTCGGGTCTGCGCGTGACGCGGCCGACATGGCGTTCGGGCAGGTGATGACGGTGCTTGATTCGGACGGCGACGGGCTTCTCGATGCGCAGGAACAGCAGTTGGGAACCGACCCCAACAGAACCGACACCGACGGCGACGGCATCAGCGACGGGGACGAGGTGAACGTGACGAGAACCGATCCCTTGACGGCGAACGTCGTGCTTGCAACGCCGACGGTGATGGCTTTCGATGGCACGGACACGAACGGGGTGGGACTCGTTTGGACGGCGGTGGATGGCTCGTCAGGCTATGAGGTCTGGCGGTCTGCGGACGGGACGGCGGCGGGAGCGGAGAAGCTTGCGACGGTGTCGGCGCTTTCGTGGTTGGACGAAGCTGCGGCAGGAGGAGTCCGTTACACGTACTTCGTCCGCGCGGTTGGCTACGCCGGGGCGAGCGGACTTAGCACAGGAGCCGAAGGCTGGCGTCCGGCAGAGTTGAGGGTTGTCTCTTCCGTCTTGGGCGGCGCGACGAACGTGACGTTCAATGCGCGGCTTGTGGCAGGCGGCGGAAGGGAACCTTACACATGGGCTTTGGCTTCGGGCGGAGGAAGCGGGGAGTATGTCGAGACGCGTGAGGCATCGACATTCGGCTCGACGGGAACGGCGCAGGGGTGGCAGGGCGACGACTCGTGCTGGACATACACGCTGCCGTTCGCGTTTACCTTCTACGGAAAGACATACTCCACGGCGTACATCAACTCCAACGGAACAATCGCGTTTGACGGGTCGTTCAGCGGCTACAGCGAGAGCCTTGCGACGCTCAAGACACATCCCATGATCGCGGTATTGTGGGACGATCTCAAGACGTCTTCGGGGAATGTCTATGTCACGGCGACGGCGGATGCCGTCACGTTCCGCTGGAGCGGGGTTTACTATTCGGGAAGCACGGATGTGAACTTCTCGGCTACGCTGTGTTCCGATGGAACGATTCGGCTTTCATACGGATCCGGGAATGTGAACGGCGGGCTGATCGGCATCTCGCCTGGCGACGGCGCGACTGCGCTTGTGAGTGCGGCAAGCCAGTCTGGCAGCATGGCGAATGCAGTGGATGTGGTGTTTGCCGTGCCACCGTTGCTTCCGGATGGGCTGGAACTGCGCGAGGACGGAACGATAGTCGGTACTCCTCAGACGATTGGCACAAACACGGTTCGAGTAGTCGTCACGGATGCAAATGGGACGAGGGCAGAGGGTGAAGTCTCAATTGAGATTTCGTCAGAACTGCCGGAAGTCCATGACGTGACGGCGCAGCAGCGGTATCCGTGGAATGGAAAGGTGGATGTTTCCTACACGGTGTCGGGGGACGTGGAAGGAACGATCAAGGTAACGGCCACGGACAGGACAAGCGGCGAGACCTACACGGCGAAGGCGGTTACGGGCGACTTGGGAACGATGGCGGGTACCCACTCGCTCGTGTGGGACATGGCGGTGGACGGGTTGACTTTTAAATCAACCAACGTGACATTCTCCGTTTCATTCGAGCAGGTGACGCCGACGGCTGAGCAAGTGCTTTACATGGTTGTCGACCTTTCGGGAGGTACCTCGGCCTCGTCCTATCCCGTCTCATATCTCGCAGACGTTCCTTCGGGCGGCTGGACGGACGAATACAAGACGACGAAACTGGTGCTGCGGCGGATCGAGCCGGGAACTGTTCCGACAAGAGACATAACGCTCACTAAGCCATTTTACATCGGCGTATTCGAGGTGACGCAGAGGCAGTACGAACTGGTGACGGGGAACAAGCCGAGCATTTTCCCCAACTCGGCCTATTACGCGACTAGACCTGTTGAGAAAGTTTCATACAATATGATACGCGGGTCGTCGAACGGCGCGGGGTGGCCGGGTTCGTCCGCAGTTGACTCAACGAGCTTCATTGGCATCTTGCGGGCTAAGGCTGGGATTGAAGACTTCGACCTGCCGACGGAGGCGCAATGGGAGTATGCCTGCCGTGCGGAGACGATAACGCATTACAACAACGGCAAGAACTATACCAATCCAAGTCAGGACTCTGCGATGGACGAGGTGGGGCGCTATTTATACAACGGTGGTTCTGACTCTAGTAGTTCCTGTACAACAGCGAACGGCACGGCGGCCGTGGGTTCCTATTTGCCGAACAAGTGGGGATTGTACGACATGCATGGCAATGTGTGGGAGTGGTGTCTTGACTGGGCCGGCGGTTCGTTCTCGGGGACTGATCCCGTAGGTTCTTCGTTTGGGTTGTTCCGAGTGAGGCGCGGTGGCTGTTGGAGTACCCCTGCGGACTCCTGCATCTCGTCCTTCCGGGACTATTACGACCCGTCGAGCAAGGGTTCCGGCCGCAACGGCTTCCGCCTTGCCAGAACTTTGTCAAATACAGCAAACGCAGAAGGTGAGCGTAGCCCCGAGGCGGTAGCCGGGGCGGAGCGAGCGGAAATTTGCATGGGCGAAAGTTCGTCCATTCCGGTTGATCTCACGCCGGGCATGCGGACTGCGGCGGCGACAGAGCGAGTCCGCTACTCCTCCGTCTGGGCGGAGGGTGCGCCGTTGAATGCTGTGGCGGTGGTGTCTGTGGACGGCGAAACGCTGGTTTCGGCTTCTGGCAGCGGCTTCATTGACTGGACGCCGCCGAGCAACGGCGTCTATGCGCTGACGCACAGGGTTGTGTCTGACGGCGTCCAGATCGGCGAGACGTTGACGGCGACGTTTGAGGTGGCATTGGCATCGTGGATTGTGGTGGATATCGGTGGCGGGAAGTCGGTGATGGTGCCTCTGACGTGGATAGACGAACATCCCGCGATTGGTGTGGCGGCGGGCGGCGACAAGATGGCGGCTTTGCAGAGCACTGCCGCGAACGGTCGGATGTCGGTTGTCGAATGTTATGTTGTGGGGCTTGATCCGGAAAAGGCGGATGAGGATTTCAAGATCACGTCATTCCCGATGAACGCGGATGGTACGCCGGACTTGGCGAATATCGCATTTGCGCCTGCGCAGGAGCAATGGAATGTGCCGGGGGCAACGCCAGTTGTGAAGGGCGCGGCGTCGTTGGATGGCGAGTGGCAGACGGTGACGGAGGAGAACAAGGCGGGCTTCAGGTTCTTCAAGGTGTGCGTGGAGCTGCCGTAGCCTCTGTTCGGCGCAAGTACCCCCCCCCTTCAACCACGCCCCCCCTGTACAACTGGAGAAAGCTCCCTGTGCAACAGGAAAAACTCCCTGTGCACCAAGAAAGTCCCCTGTGCAGGAGCCACATGGGGCCTGTCCCCACACGCATTCGGAGACGTACGGCGCCGCCGGGCTCGTGGACGACGTGCTCGTCATCGCCCGTGCGCACACCGAAGCCAAGATGCAGGAGGCCGTGGGCCGCTACGTGAAGGGGACTGGCGCGGCCGCCGAACGTCTCCACGGCATCGTCGAGGCCAGGATCCGCACCGATCCCGCGTCCCCCGATACGGTCGTCATGAACGCCCACCAGTTGGTCGTCGGTCCGATGCTCAACCAAACCATCGTCATGGACATGCAGAGTTTCGCCACGGGCCAGCAGACCCAGTTCGATCTGGACCGCCATCGGCAGTTCCCTGCCCGGCTCGCCGGCATCGGGGAGGTCTCCGAGGATCCGGCCGTCGCCCGCGACCAGTTTGCCCGGTTCGTCACGAAGAACCCGTCCGCGACCTACGCTTCGCTCGACCCCGTCACGCGCAACAAGGCCAACTTCGCGATGACGCTCGTTTCGCAGGGCACGCACAACGCCGTCCTGTTCGGCTTCGGCATCGCCCTTGACCCGGACAGGAGCAAGGCGAACGTCTCCTTCGCCGTCACCGGCGACATCGAGCGTTCCTTCGAGTTGGAGTTCGACGTGAACGGCGGCCTGAACCTCCGCTTCCGCGCCCGGCAGAAGGCGACCGCCGTGGTCACCAGCGGCGACGCGACGCCCTGCGGCCCGGGCAGCGCGGTTACGTCGAAGCCCGACCCGGACAAGAAGGAGGAGCGGGAGCTGTACGTCAAGTGCTTCTGCACGCCCAAGCGGCAGTTGTGCATGGGCACCCTCCTCCACACGGTAGACAAGCTATGTCTTAAGCAAGCCGAAAATTCATCTTTTTTCATGGTCGTTCATCCTATGGCCACGGGTTGTCCACAACTTCTGCCGGCATATGTGGGTGAGTACTCGCGTCCCGTCCTGTGGAGCGAGCACAGGACCTCCAGCAGTTTCCTGATCACGTAGAACAATGCCACCGAATGGTGCTTCGTCTTGGCCTTCTCGTCGTACACCGCGCGGAAGTAGCCGTCGTTCATCCTGATGGTGTTGGCGGCGAGGTAGAGCGCCAGCCGAAGTTGCCCGCTCCCCCTCTTCGAGACCTTGGTTTTTCCCTTCCACTTCCCGCTCTCCCGTATCCTCGGCTCGCATCCCGCGAACGCGAGCATCCGCTTCGCCATGTCCGCTCCTTTGCCGGTCGTAGGCGACACCTCGAAGCGTTCGAACCCTCCGAACTCCGAGGCGATGACCATCGGCATTGTCTTCCCCGCCCCCTTGATGCCCTCCATGAGCCTGGCCATCTCCGGCCTTTCGCACTCCTGGATCTCGGCGTCGATCTCCTCGATGCTCGCGTCGAGGTCCCTGAGGGCGCGCAGCGTGGAGCGGATGCACAGCGCGGCGGACTTCGGCGGGGGGTGCGCGAAGCAGATGCTGTCCTTCGCCGCCGCGATGATCCGCGCGGCCTCCTTCCCGGCGTCCTTGCCGCGGGAGTTCGCCTTGACGACCTTGGCCACGGAGCCCTTGCGGGCGCGGGCTAGCGCCGCCGCGCCGGGCCACTTGTCGAGCAGCGCGAGCGGAAGCCGCGAGAAGAGGTCCTTGAACAGCGCCGGGAACTCGGGGAACGACTCCAGGAGCTGGTCGCGCAGCCGGTTCTTCGATCCCGACCTGCCGCTCACGAGGTACCCGCGCTGGCGCGTGAGGCACTTCAGGTTCCTCTCGGCCTCGCCCTCGGGCCTGCGCGCCGCATGCTCGCCGCGCGCGACGATCCCCGCGATCGCGACCGCGTCCTGCTTGTCGGTCTTGCGCCCGCGCACGTCCCCGGCACGTAGAGCGCGTCCACCTCCTCGCGGATGGCGCGGAGCATCTCGTTCGTCGCGTCCGTGGGCGCGGGGAAAACGACCGTGCGCCCCAGAAAATCGCCTCCTCCGCACGAGGCGAAGGCCGCGCGGCTTGCCAACGCCGATGCGCTGAAGCTCTACTTCTTTGTGGGCGGGTATATTTCGAAGAAGACGCGCAAGGCCAAGTGGGGCAGCGGAGCGATTGATGCCCTGTCGAACCAGCTGCAGGCCGAGCTGCCTGGGCTGCGCGGGTTCTCACCGACGAGCATGAAAAAGATGCGACTGTTTTTTGAGGCATGGTCATCTTATCTGTCAATTCGTCCGTTGGCAACGGACGAATTGGATGCGGATGACATAGCAGCGTTTTGTTCCATAGGATTTTCTCAACATGTGGAGATTTTCACGGCGGCAAAAAACCTTGACGAACGCCTCTACTACATTCGCGCTTGCGCGAAAGCCCCTTGGACGGTCGAGCAGCTACAGTAGCACCTTCGCGCCGACGATTACCACCACATCGGCGCGTTGCCCAACAACTTCGGGAAGACGCTCTCTCCAATGGCGTTGGCGACGAAGGCGGTGCGCTCGTTCCGCGACGAATATCTGCTGGAGCTGGTCAATCTCGACAATGCAGACGCCATACACGACCAGGACATTGACGAGAGGGTGCTTTCCAAGTCGCTTGTCGCCGACGTTGAAAAGACAATCCAGGCGCTTGGCGCCGCCGGCTTCGGCTGTGGCTGTGCCGCCGTGGCGTTCGTGGCGACGGACGGGCGCTGCTCCGCCCTCTCCGCCTTGGGCTTTTTCGGCCCTTGCTGTTGTACGCTTGTTGTTTTGGGCTTCTCTTGGCCGCGCCCCATCCACCACCACACGCCGTCGGCAATCGCAGCCACCACCACCGCAGCGGCCACCCATCTTGCTGTCGTACGCTTGTTGTCTCCCGCCCCAACGCGGGAGGGCCGCGCTCCGTCGCGGCCTTGCGCCACCGCCCTATATTTGACCTAAATTCGTCATTTCATTTTCCATGCACTCCGTTATATATCACGCAGAGGCGCAGAGAGGCAGAGTTTTAAGAGATTACGGCGCTTAATTGGCGTCGTAGTTGTTTTCACCAATTGGGTGAAAGAAATTTATTTTCTGGCCGTTTCTTGTCATATCTTTCTTTCCTTTCTGATTTTTGACTTTCCTCTGCGCTCTCCGTCTCTCTGCGTCTCTGCGTGAGACATTCAACTGACGAGTATAGGTTCAATGTCCGAAAATCCCAATGGGTACCGGCACGTCAAGACCATCGCCGGGGAAGACCTCTCGCGCATCCCCGACTGGATCATCGAGGCCGCAACCTTTTTTGCATCGCAGTTACGGGCACTCATGTTGCGCCTCCATCCTTCAAGACCGGGGTGTAAAGCCTTGCCAGACTGGAGTGTAAAGCCTTGCTAGACTGGAGTGTGGCAACGTGTTAGACTGGGGTGTAGCAACGCGCTAGACTGGGGTGTGGCAACGCGCTAGACTGGGGTGTGGCAACGCGCTAGACTGGGGTGTGGCAAATCCTTGGTTCTTTGGTTCGTTGGTTCGTTGGTTTCCTGGTTCGACCAACTAACCAACTAACCAACTAACCAACAATGAAAGATTTTTGAAAAAAGTTCTTGCAAAGGTGGTTTCACCTGTGGTACAATTTCGCGCGTGGCCCAATTGGGCACTAAACCAAAAACGAAACAAGAAAGGAAAATCAATGGCCAACCAACCGAAAGCCGAAAACGTACAGCGAGCCTTGCGCGTTCAACGAGAGCTTGACGCGAAGGTTCTCAAGAGGTTCCGCGACGACGACAAAATGACCGTCAAAGACGCTTACATTTTCGCGCTCATGTTCGCGACCCGCAACGTTACGCTGTCCGCCGAAGACTACCGCAGGATAGCAGACGAAACAGAAGCGGCAAGGCGCAAGATCAGGAAAGGCGGTGTAAAATGAGCGTAGCTGATTTGAAGCCGTCGGATATTCC
>JAFWKK010000055.1 GCA_017514235.1 Kiritimatiellia bacterium
CGCCCCCGTCATCCGCGGCGCGGCGTATCCCGCGACCCAGGCCGCTTCCGCTGACGATGCCGCCTGCAAGTGCATCGACGAGCTGATGGACGCTCTCGACAGCTACATCCCCGAGCCCGTCCGCGAGCTTGACAAGCCGTTCCTCATGCCTATCGAGGACATCTTCTCGATCGAAGGTCGCGGCACGGTGGTTACTGGCCGTGTCGAGCGCGGCGTGATCAAGGTGAACGAGGAAGTCGAGATCGTCGGTATCAAGCCGACCCAGAAGACGACGGTGACGGGCGTTGAGATGTTCCGCAAGCTGCTCGACCAGGGCCAGGCCGGCGACAACATCGACTGCCTCCTGCGCGGCACGAAGAAGGAAGAGGTGCAGCGCGGCCAGGTGCTCGCGAAGCCGGGCTCCATCACGCCGCACACCGAGTTCTCGGGCCAGGTCTACGTCCTGACGAAGGACGAGGGCGGCCGCCACACGGCGTTCATGAAGGGCTACCGTCCGCAGTTCTACATCCGCACGACGGACGTGACGGGCGACATTCAGCTTCCGGAAGGCGTCGAGATGCTGATGCCGGGCGACAACGTGGAGATCACGGTGAAGCTCATCGCCCCCGTCGCGCTCGAGGAGAAGATGCGCTTCGCGATCCGCGAGGGCGGCCGCACCGTCGGTGCCGGAACGGTCTCGAAGGTCATCAAGTAAGCGAAAGAGAAGTCTTCTGTGAGATGCCCGGCCGGAAGTGGCCGGCCGGGCTCACTCTCTCCGAAGCGATCGAGGAACAACGATGCGAGATCTCGCGATACTGGCCTGCACGGAGTGCAAGGAACGCAACTACACGACGACCCGGAACAAGAAGACGATGCCCGAGCGTCTGGAGAAGGTGAAGTTCTGCCCCCGCTGCCGCAAGCGCACGACTCACAAAGAGACGAAGTGAGCGGCCGGCCGTCCATAGGGTAGTAGCACAATGGCAGTGCAGCGGTCTCCAAAACCGCCCATGGGGGTTCGATTCCCTCCTACCCTGCCAACAAAGATGAGGAGCGAACAGTAATGAGCGTTATCGCCAAGACGAAGGAATATCTGAGCGGGGTCGGCGCGGAAGCCAAGCGCGTATCGTGGCCCGGCAGGCGCGAGCTGTGGGAGTCTACGCTTGTGGTCATCGCCTTCATCTTCATTCTCGCCGTGACGACTCTTGTCTGCGACAAGCTGATAGAGGGCTTCATCAAGATCGTCCATGCGGGCGCCTGAGGGTCAGACGATGGATAAGCAGTGGTTTGTTCTGCACACGCTGACAGGGCAGGAGAAGAAGGCCCACGACTCCATCGTCGCGAGGATCCGCGTGGACCGCATGGAGGAGTACGTCGGCAGGTGCGTGATTCCGACCGAGAGGGTCACGGAGAAGAAGAACGGCAAGAAGCGCACCATGACGAAGCGGATCTTCCCCGGCTACGTGCTTTGCGAGCTGGCGCTCTACGACGAGGGGAAGGGCGTTGACGAGAACGGGAAGAAGGCGGTGTACGAGCGCACGTGGCAGTTCGTGCGCGAGACGCCCGGAGTGATCGGGTTCGTCGGTGGCGACCGCCCGACTCCGCTGAAGCCGCAGGAGGTGGACGCGATCCTGCTTGACAAGCCGTCGGCCGGGCCGGCGGAAGGGCGTCCGAAGGTGAATTTCTCCGTCGACGAGACGGTGAAGATAGTGGATGGCGCGTTCATGGGCTTGACGGGCCAGATCAGCATGGTGGATCCCGACAAGGGCAAGCTCAAGGTCGAAGTTCAGGTCTTCGGCCGCAAGGTCCCTGTCGACGCCGAATACTGGCAGGTCGAGAAGGTCTCCGTGGAGGAGACGCTCGAGCCGCAGAAGTAGAGGCAGGTTTTGCGGTCCGTCACGACCGGGAGGGATCCCCGGCAGGAGCCGCACGAATGAAGGAAAGGAAAGGCACAAGATGGCCAAGAAGGTAACTGGAGTCGTCAAGCTCCAGATCCCGGCCGGCGCCGCGAACCCCGCGCCGCCAGTCGGTCCGGCACTGGGCAGCGCCGGCGTGAACATCATGCAGTTCTGCAAGGAGTTCAACGCCAAGACGGCTAAGGACGCCGGTCTCGTGATTCCCGTGGTGATCACGGTTTACCAGGACCGCAGCTTCTCGCTGCAGTTCAAGTCGCCGCCGGCGTCGACGCTCCTCAAGAAGGAGGCGGGTCTCGCCAAGGGCAGCGGCGTTCCCAACAAGAACAAGGTCGGCAAGGTCACCAAGGCCCAGCTGCTGAAGATCGTCGAGATCAAGAAGGCCGACCTCAACACCGACGACCCCGAGCAGGCTGTCAAGATGATCGCGGGCACGGCCCGCAACATGGGAATCGAGGTGGTCGAATGAGCCGTCACGGTAAGAGGTATTACAACGCCGCCAAGAAGGCTCCGGCGAAGCCCGTTTCCGTCGAGGAGGCGGTCAAGTTCATAAAGGCCAATCCGGGCGCGAAGTTCGACGAGACGGTCGACGTGTACTTCCGCCTCGGCAATGAGCTCACGAAGGGCGACACGGCCGTGCGCGGCACCGTCAAGCTTCCGAACGGCTCCGGCAAGAAGGTCAAGGTCGCGGTGTTCGCCGGCGGCGACGCCGCCGAGGCCGCCCGCGCGGCCGGCGCCGACTTCGTCGGCCTGGCCGACCTGGTAGAGAAGGTCTCGAAGGAGGGTTGGTGCGACTTCGACGTGGCGATCGCCACCGTCGAGGCGATGAAGGACGTGCGCAAGTGCGCCCGCGTGCTCGGCCCCAGGGGCCTCATGCCGAACCCGAAGACCGGCACGGTCACCGATGACACCGCCACCGCCGTAAAGGAGGCGAAGGGCGGCAAGGTCGACTTCCGCATGGACAAGACGGGCAACGTCGCGGTCGTCGCCGGCAAGCGCAGCTTCGAAGAGGCGGCCCTCGTCCAGAACATCAATGCGGTCATCGCCGCAGTCGCCGCGGCCAGGCCCGCGACCGTGAAGGGCGTCTTCATCAAGTCGATGAGCGTTTCCTCCACGATGGGCGTCGGCGTTCCCGTGGTCGCCTCGGGCGATGCCGAGTAAGGAGGTTTCAGGCCATGAGAATCGAAAAGATTGCAATTCTCGACGAAGTCGTCGCCCGCGTCAAGGACTCGGACTACTGCTTCATCCTCAACTACGGCGGCGCCAGCGTCGCCAAGCTCGCCAAGCTCCGCAGCGACCTGCGCAAGCTCGACAGCCGCCTTCTCGTCGTCAAGAACACCTACCTCGCGAAGGTCGCGAAGGAGAAGGGCTGGTCCGACGACGTCAACGCGATGCTCTCGGGCCCGACCGCCGTCGTCACCGGGCACGGCGAGCCCACCGCCGTCGCGAAGGCCGTGATGGAATTCGTGAACGACAAGGACCTTGCCGGCAAGGCGTCGGTGAAGGGCGCGGACTACGACAACAAGATCGTTGACGCGGCTATGGTGGAGGCGCTGTCCAAGGTTCCCGGAAAGAACGAGCTCCGCGCTACGTTGCTCATGCTCCTCAAGGAGCCGGCGACCCGCCTTGCGCGCGTGCTCTCCGAGAAGGCGAAGAAGGAAGGCGGCGGCGACGCCGCTCCCGCGCCGGAGACTCCGGCCGCATAAGTTGAAACAGGAATTTCCTTCAGATGAAAAACGCTGAAGGTTGAACTAAAAAGGAGAACAGGAAAATGACAAACGAAGAGATCATCAAGGAGCTGTCTGGCAAGACGGTTCTCGAAATCAACGAGCTCGTCAAGGCGCTGGAAGAGGCGTGGGGCGTTTCCGCCGCCGCTGCCGTCGCAGTCGCCGCGCCGGGCGCAGCCGGTGCCGCCGCCGCCGAGGAGAAGACGGAGTTCGACGTCATCCTCAAGTCCGCCGGCGCGAACAAGATCGCGGTCATCAAGGAAGTCCGCGCGATTACGGGCCTGGGCCTCAAGGACGCCAAGGACATGGTCGACGGCGCCCCGAAGAAGGTCAAGGAAGCCATCGCCAAGGACGAGGCCGAGAAGATCGCCGAGCAGCTCAAGAAGGCCGGCGCCGAGGTCGAGGTCAAGTAAACCTTCCGTCGCTTCGGAGCCGAGACGCCGCGACCCCACGGGCCGCGGCGTCTTGCTTTCTTGCGCGGCAGACCCGTTTACGTGAATTATGGTATAATCTCATGGCAAGGAGGTGCACTGTGTTCGAGAAGACGGTTGAGGCATTGAGGAGAAGGGGATACGAGGCGGTCGCGGTCTCCACGAAGGAGGAGGCGAAGGCGGTCGTCATGAAGGAGGCCGAGTCGGCTGCGTCCGTCGGCTGGGGCGGCAGCGAGACGATCAAGGAGATCGGCGCACGCGCGGCGCTCGAGGCGAGCGGCAAGGAGATACGCGACCATCAGACGATGATGGACCTCTTCCTCCTGTCGGCGAACGCCATGACCGAGGACGGCGTCATCGTCAACATCGACGGTACCGGGAACCGGGTCGCCGCGTCGATATACGGGCCGCGGCGTGTCGTCTACGTCGTCGGGCGGAACAAGATCGTGCCGGGAGGAGTCCTCGAGGCGATAGTGCGCGCCAAGAAGTTCGCGTGTGCGCCGAACTGCCGCCGGCTGTCGAAGAAGACCCCGTGCGCGGAATTGGGCACGTGCGCCGACTGCGACTCTCCCGACCGCATATGCAAGGTCACGGCGGTCTTCGACAGGTGCCCGACGCATACGTCGACGCTTGTCGTGCTGGTCGACGAGGATCTGGGGTACTGACGGGCGCAACCCGTTTACAAGCGGCGCCCCATGATGGTATACTATGCGCTGTCGGAAAATTCTGTCAGAAACCTGAATCAGCGACGCCTTGCATGATGTGAACGCAAAAGCGGTCGCAGAAAAGGAGAGAAGAATGAACAAGAAAATGACGATAGCCGGCGTAGTGGTGCTGGCGATGGCGTTTGGCGCGTTTGCCAGGCCGTATGGCCCTGGATTCCGTCATTGCGGGCCCGGCCCGGGCTTCCATCATGGTTTCGGTCACCGCTATCACGGAGGCTTCTGGGGGCGCGGCGGCTGCCATTTCTGGCCGGGATTCGTCGGCGGGATTGTCGGCAGCGCCGTCTATGACGCCGTGACCTACCCGCGCTACGCAAGCAGCGTCGTGGTGACGCCTGCTCCCGCGCCCGTGGTGGTGCAGCAGCCGGTCGTGGTGCAGCAGCCCGTTGTGCAGCAGCCCGTGGTGGTGCAGCAGCCTGCCGTCCAGAGCGTCTGGGTCGAAGGGCGCTATGTGGACCAGGTGCAAGCCAACGGCACGGTGATCCGCGTCTGGCAGCCAGGGCACTACGTGCAGAGCACTGCCGTCGTGCAGTGACGCAATGTCCGTTTCGGCGGACATCCTGCTGGCGGACGACGAGCGGTCGGTCCGCCGCCTCCTGAAGGAGGTCTTGGAAAGTCGCGGACACGCCGTCCGCACCGCATCGAACGGAGATCAGGCGCTGGAGCTCTATCGGGCACGGCGGCCTGATCTTCTCGTTCTGGATATCATGATGCCGGGTCGGGGCGGCATCGAGGTTTGCAAGGAAGTCCGCAAGGAAGATTCCGATACGCCGATCCTTTTCCTGACGGCCCTGGATTCCGAGGCCGACGAGCTGAAGGGGCTTGGCGCCGGAGCTGACGCCTATGTCTCCAAGACCGTCTCGGAGGAGATTCTCGTCGCGCGGATCGCCGCCGCGCTTCGCCGCGGCGGCTGCATGGCCGCCAGCTTTTCGTTCGGCTCATGGCATGTGGATCCGCTGCGGCTTTTGATGACGCATGGCGCTTCCGGCGCCGCGACGGTCCTGTCCGAACGTGAGGTCGCCATTCTCCGCGCCTTCGCGAGCCATCCTGGCGAGGTCTTCAACCGGGACGCCATGTTCACGCGTTTCTGGGGACGGGACTCCGCCAGCGGCGAGTCGGCGATGAACGTCGCGCTCTTCAAGCTGCGCGGCAAGCTCGGCGACGACGGGCGCGACATTCGGCCCGTGCGCGGCGTAGGCTACGTTTACCGTCCGCGCCGCCGGGCGATCGTCTCGCTTGGCTCCAACATCGAGCCGCGCGCCGGCTACCTCTCCAAGGCGCTCGCCGCACTTGCGGCCCTGCCGCAGACGAGCCTTGTCGCGGCGAGTAAGGTTGCCGAAACCGAGCCGGTGGACGTTCCGCCGAAGTTTGCGTCGCAGCGGTTCCTCAACCAGGTCGCGGTCTTCGAGACCGCGCTTGAGCCGCACGACTTTTCGCGCCGCATGCACGGCATCGAAGACGAGCTCGGCCGCGTGCGTACCGTAAGGAACGGACCGCGCACCATCGACCTCGATCTCATCGATTTCGGCGGCATCTCGCTTTCCGAGCCCGAGCTTACCCTGCCGCATCCGAGGGCGAAGGAGCGCGAGTTCGTTATGCGTCCGCTCGCCGAGCTGGGCATCGGCCTTGGCGAAGCCGCGCCGTGACGTGCGGCCCTGCCGCTTGCGCTCCCGTTCGGCGTTTTGCTATAATCAGCCCGCACCCTTGATTGTCCAGGAGACTCCCGGAGCGGTGAAGTCCAGGTAAGGATGAAGAAACATGCTGAGCGAGATTCTTGAGTTCGGAATGCTGTTCGCCTTCGGCTTTTCGTGGCCGTTCGCGATAATGAGGACGTATCGCGCCAAGCGAGTGGACGGCAAGAGCCCGATGTTCATGGTGATCGTGATCATCGGGTACTGCTGCGGCATAGCCTCGCACCTCGTCGAAGGCTCGAAGCTCTGGCTCTGCTGGGTGTACCTTGCCGACATCGCGCTGGTCTCCACCGACCTCGCGCTCTATTTCCGCTATGCGTCGGCAAGCCGCCGCCAGAAGCCTGCCGTGACGGGGCAGGCCTGACCCGCGCCGCTGCTTACGGCGCGGGCGCCGCTGCATTCTTCTTCGCCGCCCGCTTCTGGTAGAGCTTCCAGACGAAGAACGCAGCGATGGCGAGAAGCACGATGGCGATCACGGGGCGGTAGAAGAGCCACGCGATCGCGATGGTCACGAGCGCACAGGCGAACGCGACAAGCCCCGCCACGAGGCCGGTGCCCATTTCGACGATGTCGCCGAGGATCGGAAGCACGTCGGCGAGCACGCTCAGCGGCTTGAGGACCATCGAGAGGCCGATGAACATCAGCAGGAAGCCACCGATGCGGACGAGCCACGTAAGCGTCGAGTTGCTGGAGCGCGCGGCCTCGAACATCTCCGCCGAGTCGCGGATCCCGTCCGAAAGCAAGTCCACCTTCTTGCCCGTCTTCGCCGTGTAGCCGACGAACGTGTCGCCCGACTGCTTCGCCACGAGCGAGATGTCGTGCGGGCGCACCACCTCGAAGGTGACGCGCATGTCGCCGATCCGCGGCTGGCTGGCGACGTTGCGCTTGTTAAGCGCGTTCTCGCGCGTCGCCGGCTCCGGCACGTAGATGACTGTACCGGCGACCTGCGCGCGCTCGACCCTGCATACGAAGCTCGTCGGGAACGCATACGCCTGCCCGGAGCCGATGCGCTTCACCTGCCGATCGTTCAGCCGGAACGCCCCGAAGCTCACTGCCGAGGCAAGCCAGGTTTCGGACGTGAACTCCATCGCCGGCGGGTTGTCGTGGCCCTGCTCCTTGAACTCTGCGGACGAGATGAGCTCTTCCGACCACGCCTTGTCGTAGGTGTACGTGGTTTTCTTCTCCACGCCTCCGCCGAGCTTCTTCTTCTCCTCGGTCTTGCTGTGCTCGCGCCACTGGTACATCTCGACCTTGCGCGACAGGCGTATCGCGGTAAGCGAGACGCCGAACGTGTCGTCGGCAAGGACGTCCTTGGTGTCGGCCTTGCCGGTCATGTGAACAAGCTTGCCGTTCATATCGGGGTCGACCTTCGCGTTTGAATCGACCGCGATGCACGCGCCCTCCCCCTCGTCCAGGGCCTTGGCGGTCTTGACGTAGTTGCCTTCGTTCCAGAAGAGGACGGGGAATCCGATCACGAAAAGCCCCAGTCCGATAACTACGCCCTTTATGGAGCTGCCGAGACGCGAACCCCAGCCTTCCGTCGTCGTTTCAGTCACTGCCATTTCAAAACCTCCGAATGCGGTTGTGTGGTGTGCGGCGGCCGCCCGTCGGACCGTCTGCTGCGAATTATATCAAATTTGCCCCGCCGCCGCATCATGCGCCGCCGCAACTTGCGGAATATGATATAATGTACCGCATGAATACGAGAAGCATTGCGATCATGGCGGGGGCGGCGCTTGCGCTGTCCGGTTGCGTCTGCTGCAGCGACTGCAGCGATCCTGTGATGGGCAGCTGGGAGGGCGACCTGCCGATTGACACGATGCCAGCCACGAGCCTCATTTTCTCGCGCGGCGACGCCGGCGAGGCGAAGGCGTTCGTCCTCTGGCGCTGGGGCTCGCCCGAATGGTGCTCCGACGTGAAGGTCGACGGAGCGTCGTTCTCGTTCCGCCACCCGTACGGACAGCTCTACCGCGGCAGAGTCGAAGGCGACGTCATGAAGGCCGAGATCGCCCCGTGCGACAAGACCGGCGCAAGGACCGCCGACTGGAAGGCGTTCACGGCGAAGCGCAATCCCGCGATCGCTCCGGCGAACACAGCCGACGCGAAGTTCGGCGAGCCGATAGACCTGCTCAAGGACGGACTCGCCGGCTGGGAGACGATGAACGCCAAGGCGAAGTTCGGCTGGAAGTTCGAGGGCGGTGTCCTTTCCAACAAGCTCGGGCTGAAGCCCGACGGCTCGTGGGCGGGCGGCGGCGCGAACCTCAGGACGAAGCGCTCCGACTTCTTCGATTTCGCCCTCAGCTACGACGTGCGCGTCCCGAAGGGGTCCAACTCGGGCGTATACCTGCGCGGGCGCTACGAGTGCCAGGTCGTGGACAGCTTCGGCAAGCCCGTCGACCGCCACAACATGGCGGCGTACTACGGGCGTGTCGCGCCGTCCGTCGCAGCCGAGAAGGCGCCGGGCGAATGGCAGCATGTCGACGTCACGCTCTGGCACCGCCACCTGACGGTCGTCCTGAACGGAGTCAAGATAATCGACAACGTGCCCGTCACGGGCGTCACCGGCGGGGCGATCGACTCGAACGAGTTCGTGCCCGGTCCGCTCTACCTTCAGGGCGACCACTCCGACGCCGACTTCAAGAACATGATCCTGCGTCCGGCGGTCAACTGACCGGCGCCAAGCTGTGTTTGGTTCCGCCGATTTTCCCCCGTTGTCCACTTGATAGCGTTGGGAAGTTAATGATATCATACGTAACCGAGGGGAAGATTTGAACCATGAAATACACGAAAGACACGAAAGCGGCCGCGACGCGAGGGGGATAATTTTGACCGTGCAGAACGTGTAGAACCCTACACGATCTACACGGCTAAAAAACCAGACCGACAGAAGGAATGTCAACGCGCCGTTCGCAGGCGTTCGTGGTCGCGCGTAGCGCAAATCGAATCGTTTGGCACATGTGAAACCGCATATGTGGAGTCGCGACGGTGCTGACATGCCGTGCTTCTGTGCATAAAAGTCTCGGTGCACCCCACCGCCGTTGTGAGATAAACGTATCCTTGCCGTCGGCATGGGCGTTTTGGTATAATTCATGTGCCTTGATGCTGGGCAAGTACCTTGATTCGGGACGATAGAAATCCTGCGGGGGCAGGGCGGTTTTCGGAAATCGCCGCCATGATAGGATTGTGTCGGGCTCGGAAGAAAATGCGCATGTTGGACGAGATTCGCGCGAAGCGTGATGAAATGTACGCTATCGCGAGAAAACGCAAGGCTGAAAAGCTTTGGGTCTTCGGTTCGCGTGTCTGCATGGAAGCGTATCGCGATGATGATTTTAAGGAGGTGTGGAATGGGTGAACTTTCACGAGTCGGGTCATTGATCATTTATTTGCGGTTTTACGATACAAAGCAGCACCATAAGCCACATGTACATGTAAAGTATAACGAAGACGAGGCGGTTGTGGCGTTGGATGGAGAGATGCTTTCTGGTGCGTTGCCGATCAAACAACGGCGGATCCTTGACGGATGGATTGCCTTGCACGAAGAGGAAGCGTATGCGGCATGGAATCTTGCAGTTCAGGGAAAGAATTTCGAGAAGATTGTTGCGGCAATGTGAGGAGGTGCCTTATGATTGTGAGAGATGGGAAATGTTATGCGGAAAATCCGTTGCCAGTATTAAAGATCATAAGCTTCAAGGCGTGTGGTCCGCATCAAATGCGAGTAGTGTTCAACGATGGTGAGACGCGTCTCTTTGACGGTCGTTCGCTTTTAAAGGGCGAAGCGTTTGCGCCGCTTGCCGATGAAAAGACCTTTGCCGATTGTACCCTTGATTATGAGACCCTTACATGGCTTGGCGGTGAATTGGATGTTGCGCCTGAATTTGTCTATGAAAATAGCGTAAATGTCAATCATGACGCAAAGGACGGGAAATGAAACGGCTTTGGGCAAGAATGTCGTCATGGTTGATATTGGTAAAGCTTAATTTCATTCGCCGCGAAGGGTCTAAGAAGACTGGCCATTGGGAAGTGATTGGCAAAGCATGAACGGGATACAGCCAATGAAACGAACCATCATCAAAAACTTGATTGCTTGCGCCGCCGTGATGGCATCGGGCATGGCGCTGGCTGACACATGGACCGACCCCGACACGGGCTATACATGGACGTATCGCATTAACGGCGGCACGGCTGAGATTTACAGCGATTCTTCTGCCGCCATCTCGCCTTCTCCTATGGGTGCCGTAACGATCCCATCCACGCTCGGTGGTATGCGAGTGACGAGCATTGGCGATCGGGCGTTTGGGTACTGGAACTGCCGCGGACTTACTAGTGTTACGATACCAAACAGTGTTACAAACATCGGTAGAAATGCGTTCTCCGGATGTAGCGGGCTTACGAGCATTACCATTGGCAATGGTGTGACGAGCATTGGGCCTTGTGCGTTCCAATATTGCACTGGACTCACAAGTGCGACGATCCCTGACAGTGTGACGAGCATTGGGCCTTATGCGTTCCAATATTGCACTGGACTCACAAGTGCGACGATCCCTGACAGTGTGACGAGCATTGGGCCTTATGCGTTCCACAATTGCACTGGACTCACAAGTGCGACGATCCCTAACAGTGTGACAAGCATAGGTGAGTGGGCGTTCGCCGCCTGCCTTGGGCTTACGAGCGTGACGATACCTGGAAGCATTATAAACATTGAAAATCACTCGTTTTGCGGTTGCATAAATCTCACGAGTGTGACGATGGGCAACGGCGTGACGAATATCGGGGTTGATGCGTTCCAGGGATGCAGAAATCTTACAAGCGTGAAGATACCGGATAGCGTCACAAGCATTGAGACATATGCGTTCGATAGTTGCGGCCTTGCGAGCATTACCATAGGTAGTGGTGTAGAGAGCATTGGCCCTTATGTTTTTTCTTGGTGCACCAATCTTACGAGTGTGACGATACCACGTAACGTGATGAGCATCGGAAATGGTGCATTTCTCAACTGTGGAGGGCTTACTAGTGTGACGATAGGTGACGGCGTGACGAGCATCGGGAGTTGTGCGTTCTTCCATTGCTACGGGCTTGCTAGCGTGACTATAGGCAACAGCGTGACGAATATCGGGGGCAGTGCGTTCTATGGTTGCGAGAGCCTGACTAGCGTTACGATACCGAACAGCGTGACGAGCATCGGCGATAATGCGTTCTCCGGATGTAGCGGGCTTACGAGCATTACCATGGGCAATGGTGTGACGAGCATTGGGCATTGTGCGTTCCACAATTGCACTGGACTCACAAGTGTGACGATCCCTGATAGTGTTACGGACATCGGGTATGGCGCGTTCCAATATTGCACTGATCTTACTAGCGTTACGATAGGCGCCGGTGTAATGAGTATCAATTTTTATGCATTTGCTGGCTGCAGCAGACTTGTGGATGTGACTATAAGTGACGGAGTGGCGAGCATAGGGGATTATATGTTCCAAGGCTGCCTCGGTCTTACGAGCGTAACGATACCAGACAGCGTGACGAGCATTGGGATGTGTGCATTTAGCGATTGTACAAATCTTACCAGTGTGGCTATAGGCAAGGGTGTCGCCAACATTGGATATGGTGTGTTCTATGGCTGCAGCGGGCTGACTAGTGTAACAATTCCTGACAGCGTTACGAACATCATGATTAGTGCATTCGCTGATTGCAGTGGGCTTACATCATTTGTAGTTGCATCGGGCAATCATGCGTATAAGGCCGAATCTGGATTGCTGTTGTCAAAAGATGGGAAAACTCTTGTTGCAGTTCCCGGCGGGCTTGTGAGTGTGACGATCCCCGCTGGCGTGACTAGCATCGAGCCTTTTGCATTCGTCAGTTGCGCCGGTCTTACGAGCGTGAGTATTCCCGACGGCGTGGCGACCATAGGAGAAGGTGCATTCTCTGGCTGTAGTGGGCTTACATCATTTGTAGTTGCATCGGGCAATCATGCGTATAAGGCCGAATCTGGATTGCTGTTGTCAAAAGATGGGAAAACTCTTGTTGCAGTTCCCG
>JAFWKK010000056.1 GCA_017514235.1 Kiritimatiellia bacterium
CTGCGGCGGCAACCGCCGCGCATGTCAGTATCAATGATCTCCTCATGGCCGTTTGCTCCTTTTGGAATCCTCGCCGATGGCAGCCCTCCGCCTGTATGGAAGGGTCTTGATCACGACGCGTATTATACCAAATCGCACCTTTCGGGCGCAAAACTATTAATGCAATAATTTTATATGCATAATGGAACGATCCATCTTGTTGCAGGAACATGCCCCTGGGCGGCATTGGTGCCACCTGAATTGCTCATGGGGCGTTTCGTTTTCCCTATGGGCTCAAAATCCCCACCGTCCCATGCCTCGCGGCAGAACGACGGCACAGGCGATTCAGCCGTCGCTCTTGAGCGCGTTGTCGCGGCGGCAGAGCATCTGGAGGTTCTCGGGCACGGTCTTGCCGCCTCTAGACCATGGAACGATGTGGTCGCCCTCCATCTCCTCGAACTCGAAGTGGTTTCCGCAAACCGGACATATCCCTTTCTGCCGCTCGTACGCTTCGCGCTTCTCGTCGTCGTCGAACGTGCGCAAGTTCAGCTTCTCGCGCCGCGCTCCTCCCGAAAGCAGATATTCGTACACGCCGCTCTTCTTCTGAACCTCCTTGTCGGACATCAGAGCGACGACTTGCCTCTCCAGCTCCTTCGGATTAAACGACTTCGCGCCGAATTCCCTGTAGAGACGCCCCCACTCCAGGCCCTTCATCTCCCTGCGGTATTTCGTGAAGAGCGTCTCGGCCCAGTTTATCACCTTCTGGAAGTGCAGCCAAAGCTCCGTCGCCTCCTCGTCGCCCTGGTGAATCGCCATGTAATCCTCGATCGCCTTGTCCTTGTAGGAGCCGACGACCCACGAGATCGCCTCGGAAAGATACTCCTGTCGGTCCGCGCTTCCGTTCAGGTACGGCGAGCCGACCTTTTGCGCCACGCATCCTTGCTTCGAGAAGTACCTCTTCGCGTCCGCGACCCACGGCCCCGCGTACACGGCGTTCCGCATCTCCTGCGCCGTGAGCTTCAATCCCGCGATGTTTATGACCTTGAACCACTCTATCTTCTCGGACGGTTCGCCCTCGCAGAAATACACCATCAGCTCGTAGCCGAGGAACCTCTCGCGCACGTCCTCCGGCTGGCGGTGGAAAAACTTCGCGCCGAGCCCGCCGACTGCGCCAATCTCGCCCCACGAGAAATCGCCGTTCGCGTACTGGCACAGCGAAATCGTGCGTTGCTGCCCGTCCATGACCTCGAACGTGCCGTCCGGGTTCTTCGCCCAGTACATGACGTTGAGCGGAAAGCCCTTCATGACGGTGGAGATCACGGCGTCGCGCTCCTTCTCCTTGTAGACGAAGTTACGCTGGTACGCCGGGCGTATGTCGAGCCTGCCGCCGTAGCCGCGCACGCCAGACTCCTCGTCGTCGACGTATCCCTCGACCAGCTCGCGGACCGTTATGCGGTGGAGTTCGATTTTCATTGTGCGGATGTCTTTCTTCGGATTAAGATTCTGGAATATGGTACAACAACCTCTCCTCTTGCTCCAATCATATATAAATCGCCATCGACTGCCCCTCGTTTCTGGATTTCCTTTCGATAACGCTTGTGCTCGGGTTTATAGGGTTTCACACCACACTCAAGACCAAGACTCGCTATGCCAACACCAATAATCTCGAATTGTTCTGGGCAATACTTATCCATAAATGTTATGGGCACTCCCATTGCTCCATAATAGTCATACGGAATATCTGCTGTCACATTCACATTTATCGCATCATAGTTCTCGTATTTCGGATACTCTTCTGGAGCATACTTCTTATATAGTGGCAACTTCTCATATCGTTTTGCCGTTTCTAGATTTGTAAACCACATTACGCCAGAAACCCGAATCATGCCATCACGATGATCTGAAGCTGTAGCAACATCCTTATAACGCGACCTAAAATGCGCCGCATTTCCCCGAAAGCCATAGCCTAGCCAGATTTCATTTGCCTTGATGAATGGAAATATCTCCTTGTATTTGATTGCATTCTGATGCCCTACTATCACGAACTTTTTGCCATACTTCATTAATTGGGAAACATACTCTCGGAACAGCGAGAACGGCGGATTGGTAACGACAATGTCCGCCTCCTTCAGTATCTCAATGCATTCGTCGCTACGGAAGTCGCCGTCTCCTTTAAGCTCAAATACGCCTACTTCGTCGTCGTCAAGAACCATGTTGCCGTTCTTGTCGCCGTCGTACACCTGCTTAATGGCACGTTCGCAGTTACCCTGCGAAAATAAGTCTACGTCCTGAGACTTGTAGCACGTCGCAATGAGCCGCTTCAAGCCCAGCTTCTCGAAGTTTTCTACAAAGTACTTGAAGAATTCGCTTTCGCGTGGATCGTCGCAGTTGCAGAGAACTACCTTGCCATTAAAGTGTGCCTTATAGTGACGCAACTCGTTCTCTATGTCAACGCGCTGCGTGTAGAACTCGTCCTTCTTCGCCCGCTTCGCTTCAGCAAGTGCTGCGTTGTCCCCCATTGCCATGCCTCCGAAAAGCATCGCCAAGGCCGCAACAGCAAATCTCATCATGGCAACGCCTCCTGACATGCGCTCCAAACCGCTGCGGAGACCGCCTCGCGTGCATAAAAAGGGAGCGCATTTCCTCCCCATGCACTCAGCCAAAGCCCGACCAAAGGCCCATCTGGAATACATGAAGAAAGAGAATACGCCCCGCGCGGGCGCATCTCAGCTCACATGCCGTTCCAGATTCAATATTGGTCGTATTTTGGCTGAACGACGTGTAGCGTTGATGCTACATTGTTGAACGGCCCTTTGGATTTCTCCCATCGGCACCGCCGAATGTGACGCGGCAAACCGCGCACCTCCGAACGTCACACGGAAAAGGGTCCGCCCCTAATCCGCAAGACAAGGTTAGTATAACATAAATCGGGCACGTGCGGTTGACTTTCACGAAACCGCACGCATTGAATCACCATGCCGCCGTCTCTGAAGGACGGCGTAATTATCCCGACCGTTCCCAGGCGTCCGAGGCAGGAGGAGTTCGCGTTCGTGAAGGACTTCAAGGGGCACGAGTGGAACTACTGCGCGCTCGTCACGAACGACGCGAGGATGGACGCGGCGGCTTTGTCACGCCGCGAAGAACCACCTCAACTGAGGTTCAAATGACGATTTTAGGCTTGGCGCAAGACATGATCAAGTGATGGGTGCTGAAGGTTTGATGCCCTGAAGCGGCGTTCATGTTTCCCTGAACAGGTGGATTCTTGAGCCACATGGAGGGGAATTATGAGCCTCATGCAGAGGACTAGCCTCGCCAGTCCCGGAAAATCAAGGAATCGCGCAAGAGATAGATATGGTGGGTGGGCAGGGTAGGGTTGACCGCGATGGCCGGTTTTTGGTATTATGCGCACAGTTGGTAAGAAAATATCAAAACAACTATGCAGGATTTGCTGGAAACTTGGCTTGAGCCATTGTCCGAAGCCCCATTCCCGATGGCGGTTCTCAATGATTTTCTCAGGGAATACTCGCAACCAGGCTTCAAGGCTCACATGATGGTGAAGGAAGGCAAGTTGATTCGACTGAAGCGCGGATGGTTCTGCGTCAACCCCAAATATTCAAAGAAGAGCATAAACCACGGAGTGGTGGCGAATGTCCTCTACGATGGACCTTCATACGTTTCCATCGAGACGGCGCTTTCCTATTACGGACTGATACCCGAACGGACGATGGGCATGACATCTGTCGTAACTGGACGTTCCAAGACATTCAAGACGCCTATCGGCTGGTTCAGCTACAAGTCGATTCCAGAAGACCTGTTTCCGATTGGCGTGAGAAGCGTAGATGGTTATCTGATGGCATCGCCTGAAAAGGCGCTCTGCGACTACCTCTACACGCGGAAAGACCTTCGTATCTACTCACCTAAGACTCTCGCGTCATATCTCGAAGAGGACGTCCGATTCGACTTCGACTCATTCACAAACCACGATCCGCAGATATTCGCCGCGTATGCAGCATGCGGCCACAAGGCGGCTCTCTTCAACGCCGCAGAAAGGCTTTTCAGATGACACTGTTTGACAAGATGGTATACGACATGAAGCAGCAGCCGGATGTAATGGAAGACAACATCCAGCATGAAGTCATGCAGAAGATCGCACTTGCAGGGCTTGCGCGCGGAGGATTTTTCGAGAAAGCGGCATTCTACGGCGGCACATGCCTCCGTCTGCTGCACAACATGCGGCGGTTCTCGGAGGACATGGACTTCTCCTTGCTGGAGCCAGACCTCAACTTCCGCTTCGAGGACTACTTCCCCGCCGTCGTCGAAGAATTCAAGCTCGCCGGCAAGGACGTGGAAATCAAGATGAAGCACAAGGGGCAGCCGTCTGCGATTGAAAGCGCGTTTCTGAAGGAGTCGTCCGACGTGTTTGACATCGGCTTCACGACGGAAAAGCGTCTCAAGGTCAAGATAGAGGTTGATATCGATCCGCCGCCAAAGTTCTCGACCGAGATGAAGACCGTCGCCTCTCCCCGAACATTCTGGGCGCGCTCCTACACGCTGCCAGACCTGTTCGCCGGCAAGGTGTCCGCCGCGCTCTTCAGGAAGTGGAAGCGCCGGATCAAGGGCCGCGACTGGTACGATGTCGCCTGGTACATCACAAAGCACGTGCCTCTCGATCTGGCGCATCTTGTCGAGCGAGCCAAGGAAAGCGCGCCCGAGGCGGACGTCTCTACGCCGGAGAAGGTCATCGCCGCGTTCGATGCCCGAATCGACGCCATCGACTTCGAGAACGCGAGGGCGGATGTGGAGCCTTACGTGATGGACAGGACGGAACTCGACATCTGGAGCGCGGAGTTCTTCCGCCAGATGGTGCGCATGATCAAGTTCGCATAACCCCAAAAAACGGCAATCTCTACACACATGAACCGGAAAAGAGTCTTGGTGATGATTACGCCGATCAGCTATCTGAGGATCGGCGGCGTGTCGCGGTTCGCAAAAGACCACGACTGGATACTGACCATCCACGACCGGCTCGGCGGCCTGCCTCCGTCCACGGACTACGACGGGGTGCTTGTCACGCTTAGGGGCGACGAAAACGCCGTTCGGTACATACGGAAGATGACTGCACGTGGAATCCCGACTGTCGATCTCACCATCCAGCACCCGCGCCTCCGCCTGCCGCGCGTCGTATCCGACCACCATCGGATCGGCGTCCTGGCGGGGCAGCATTTCAAGGAGCGCGGCTTCAGGAACGTAGCCTGGTTTTCGGCCGGCTGGACGCACGTGCACGAACTTCGGTTCAACGGGCTTGCGGAGTCGTTCGGCGCGATGACGCAGAAATGGGTTTCCGACGACGACTCCAAGACCGTGAAGACGCTGAACGCTGCCCCGAGGCCTACAGCCGTCCTCGCCTATGACGAGACGGACGCCGTGCGTCTGCTGCATCTCTGCCTAGCCGCCGGAATCGACGTGCCGGACGACATCGCCATCCTTTCCATCGGTGACGATCCGCTCGTCACGGACAACCAGCCCGTGCCAATCTCCTGCATCCGGCAGAACCTCGCCCGGGGCGGCTATGCCGCCGCCGCGCTCCTTGACCGGCTGATGAACGGCGGCAAGCACCCGGCAAAACCCATTCTTATCAAGCCCGAAGGCATAACCGTGCGCCGTTCGACCGATACCGTGGCCGACGACAATCCTCTCATCCGGACGGTTCTGCTCTACATCCGCGACAATCTCCACCGCCCCTTCGGCGCCGAGCAGGTCGCCGATGCCCTCGGCGAATCGCGCTCGCGTCTTGACAAGACGTGTGCCGCCCGGTTCGGGAAGTCGCTTGGCAAGGTCATACTCTCCCACCGCCTCGCCGAAGTGAAGCGGCTTCTCCTGAAAAGCGACCTCAGCATCGGCGAGATCGCTGCCCGCACGGGCTTTTGCGCCTCCAACTATCTCATCAAGAAGTTCAAGGCCGCCACAGGCCTCACCCCGTTCGTCTGGCGCAAGGGCATGGCGCGCAATTAGGGACAGGTCTCGCCGCGACAAAGACAAGCCTGTCTGTCGTGGCTTCGTCCTTTGCTGCTGCTCATACGCCAAGCAAGCGGCGGCCAAAGAATGCGCCATCGTCAATTATGTTCTCCTTAATCCAGCTAGACGCACTTCCACAAATCACAAACATCAGTTTCGGATGCTTCTTCCGACAAGTCCAACATCCCCGACATTCTGACGAAAATGTAAGCATCGCTGCCCTATTTCTAAATCATACCGAATCCTTGCGCCCCAAAAGAAGATCTATCGGAATGATTGCGTCAAACCAGGCATTTCCCCTTATGACCGGCGCCAATCGCCCTTCAAAGACAAGTGCCGCCCGAATGGACACGTCACGTCTCGTATGGATTCGCGCTATTTTGCCAGCCACCTCATCTTCGATCTCTTCGCCGATCTCCCTTCGGCGTTTTATCTCCACGGCAAAAATGGCCCTACGGGTCTGAACCAAAAGATCGATCTGTACGCCTGCCCCCGTTCCAGACCGTTTCTTCAAATATGGAGCGGCATACAAAATCGGAATCCCGTCAAGATGCAGAAAAGGCATAAGCTCCATTGCGTGATTAACAACCAGATTCTCAAACTGCAATCCTAACGTCGATTCCCACCCCGGCAGTGAATCCAGCGAGGCGAAGGAGAACCTACCGGCTTCGATTTCCGGCAGATGCGGTTCGATGAAGCGCAGAAAGAATCTCGTATAATTGTCCGCAAGGCGGTACCGTCCCTGCCGTGCGCGACCACCGGTCTCCGGATTGAGGCCGGAGTCGCGCGCAACAAAGCCAGATAGCTCCAGCTCTTCAAGATTTCTTGCTATGTGCCCTCCCCGCTCGGTTCCCATACACTCAGCAATCGCCTGGCTAGTCTTGGCTCCGTCGCCAAGAATGCGCAAAATCTCACGTTTGCTGTCTGCGCTTTCGCCAAAGACATCGCTGAATATCTGTGTGAAGTCATGGACAAGCGGCCCGGAAGGACGGAAGCACAGCCGCTTGATGTTTTCGTTGGCTGAGACAGAAGGATCTATCTCCTCAAGATACTTCGGGACGCCCCCCGTCACCGAAAGGACGTCCACAATGTCACGCGTTGACATGCGAGACGCCTTTTCACCCCAAAACCGAATGCAGTCCCGCAGAGGAAGTTCGCGAAGAACGATGTCACGCGAAATCCTTCCGACAAAGCCGGTGTTGTTCAGGATGTTTGCGGAAATCCATGCGGAGACGCTTCCGCACAGGACAAGTATAAGATGCGGATGCTTCTTGAAAAGATTGTCCCACGTGATTTTCAGGTCTCCCGGGAATCCGCCGTCGTGTTTCCCCATCCACGATATCTCGTCCAAAAGGACCACAGTTCTCCGGTTCCCGGAAATCGCCTTGTCCAAAAGGGCGAACGCCGACCCCCAGTCCGGCCAGTTCCGCCTCTCTGGACAGGAAAAAGGCTCCTTCCTTGTTTCTCATGCTCGAATCCTTCTTTCGGAAACGCCGGAATTATCTCATAAACCGAACCCATCGTCAAGCCCCCAAATTCTGAAATCTTAATTTTCGGGGCGCAAAATGGATTTCTCTAATTGGCCCCCGAAACCAGAAAATGAAGATTTCGGGGCAGCGCTTCTTGCCGCAGAATGTCGCCTCAACAGGAGAAGGCGAAGTAAAGACAAGCCCGTCCATGGCGGCATCAAGGATCTTGCGCAATCATGGCTGCGCGAGGTCTCCGGCGCGGACGTCGGAAGACGGGTCTTCGGGATTGCGTGCGCGGTTCTGGTTCCGGGCAGCGGAGAGGAGCGGCGCGTTGACGACCGCGTGAAGCTGCGAGGGCGTCAGTCTCTGCGGCGGATTGAAATCGTCGCTTGCGGCATATTCCACAAGCCGCGCGCGCAGCCACGCCGCCGCTGGGTCGCCCGCGTGGAACGCGAACGAGCACACGAGCAGCCGACCTTCGCCGACTCGATACTCGAACATCCCTGCCTGGCGAATGGGGAACTTCACGGACGACGCAATGTCGATGATCGGGTCGAACGGCACGTCCGCCTCAAGCTGTACGGCGCGTCCGTCTTCCATCAGCCATCTGAACTGCCAGCCGCAGAAACCGTCGTGCGGCATGCCCGCCAGCGCAGGATGTCCCTCCTTGATTACTGTCGCATAGCTTCCCGATGTGCGCCCGGCCATTCCGATGCGGTATGTCGTGGGCAGCGACCGGAACGGTTCCGCGCCCAGCAGCAAGACACGCTCGCCGCGTTCCATCGCGGCGGCAAGCTCTGTTTCGCCGATCTCAGAGGCGATTTTCACGTTGGCAGGCGCCGGCCGAGCCGTAACTTCAGGGAACGCATAAATCTCCCATTCGTTCTCGACCTTCTTTTCGCCGGCCGACAGCGTAGTGCGCAGAATGTACTTCGCCGCTTGTGCGGCAGACGGAATCTTCACGGCGAATTCGCCGAGGCCGACAAGCCGTCCGTTCGGCACATCGCCAGCCGTGCGTCGCTCCGCCCAAATAACGTCGCCATCCGGTCCGACGAGCGTGACGCAAAGATTGGCTGTGTTCATCGCCGCATCATAGTTCGAAACCGAGAAAGCCACGCGCTTCGTCTCGCCAGCCGACACGTTGAAGTCGCTGCCGAGATCGGCGAGCAGCACGGCGGCGGAGTTGTAGCGCAGGACGTTCTCCACCGTCTCGCCCGGCTTCAAGCGGTAGAACTCGTCCATCATCCCCACCGAGTAGCCGAACGTATGCCAGTGCGTGTTAATGTCGCCGAGAAAGTCGTAGCCCGCTACGCGATCCGCCGCACGGAGCTTCTCGAACGTGAACTTTCGGATTCGCCGCATCCATTCGCACGAGTTGCGGAAGTACGCGTCAGCCCGCCCTATCAACGCCTTCTCCGTGAGCATGCGGCGCGGCTCCGAGAAGAGTCCGACCTTCAGGATCGGCGAGTCTGGCGTATACATCTTCTCCAGGCCGAAATCGACGTAGCTTGAGTCGATGCAAATCTCGTGCGAAGTGCGCGGATTGCCGCAATATGCGTCGCCCCAAGCATCGAGATCGGCGGACGTTCCTGCGTTCAGGGACTCGTAGCTCGTAAGTCCCAGCTGGTACGAGGTGAACATGTCGCAGAACGGCGCGATGCGCGCCATGCGCTCGGCGTTGTGCTGGAACGGCTTCTCGACGGTCGGATCCTTCCCCGGCACAAGCATGTACTCAATGCCGCGCATCGCGCTCATCGGCGAGAAGAGCGAGTCGGTACGCTCGTGCACCATCTCAGCAACGTCGCGCAGGTACGCCTCTGCGAGCCGGTCGATGCGCGTCTCGTTGCCCGTGCAGTAGATGACCACCGACGGATGTCTGCGCGCGAACGCGATGATGGCGGCGAACTCCGGCTCGGGCACGAAGTTCGGGGATTCGATGTGAACCAGCATGCCCAGATCGTCCGTCGCCTCCAGATACTCCACCGGCGGCACAAACGTGTGGAAGCGCACGAAATTGAAGCCCAGCTCCTTCCGTTTTGCGGTGACCATGCGGTAGTAGCCGAGATCGCGCGGCAGGTGAAGCGTCCTCGGGAAGTAGCAGTGCTCGGTGACGCCGCGCAGGTAGACGGGCTTCCCGTTCAGGCGAAACTTTTCGCCGTCCGCCGCCAGACGGCGGATGCCGAACTTCTGGCGGTACGAGCCCTGTGCAGTCGTCAAGACGAGATCATAGCGTTTCGGGCTCTCCGGCGACCAGAACGTGAACCCGTCCGTCGCGAGCGTGAAATCGCCCGTGGCAGAACCTTCAGCCACCACTGCGCCGTCGTCGGAAATCTCGTAGGAGAACGGGGTTCCGCCCGCCACATGCACGGTGAACGTCTTGAGATCCTTCGCCGTCGTTACGTACACGTCGCCCAGACCGTTCTTCGGGAAACGCAGCTCAAGGCGCCCGTTCACGCCGCCCGTCGAACGGAAGGTCGAGCGCGTCGTCAGCCCGGAAACGTAGTCGCAGTAGCCGAGATTCGGGTTGTTCGAGACGGCGAGGACGATCTCGTTCGCACCCTTCCTTAGCACGTCTTTCGGAATCTTCAGTTCGAACGGCGTGGAGAAGCCGGCGCGGAACGCCACGAAAGTTCCGTTTATCCACACGTGCACCTGGTTGCGCACGCCCTCGAACGCCAGCACGGCGTCATCCGCGCGATCAAGCTCGACCGTGCGGCGGTAGAGGAAGCATCCGTAGATGTTCGGCAAGGTGGTGTCGTTCGCCCAGCCCGTGATTGGGAAGCGCAGGCTCTCGAAAAGCGGATTGATGCGGAACTCGTCCTTCATCCCTGCCGCGCGGAACACCTCGACCATGTCCTCCCAGTAGCCGGGAACAGCCCCGGCGACCTTCACGCCCTTGAACGCCGGATAGTCCACCGTTTCGTAGGCATACGGCTGGTACGCCATCTCCCACTCGCCGTCGAGAGGCACGGCGCCGTAAATGACATGTTCGTATCGTACGCCGCCAAGCGCTACGGCAACCAGAACAAACAGCGAGAAAACCGCGAAAACATTTTTCATCCGTGAGTCTCCGTTTCAACATCCTTTTCAGTTCGACATCTCGAAGACAAGTTCGCCGCCTTTCACAAGGTCTGAGTGGCGAACGCGCCATTGCTTGAGTTCAAGCCCGTTCAAGCGAGCGCATTTCACCCGCCATCTGGCGGGCGAATAGTTCTTTACGACGATCTTCAGCGTTGTCTTTTGGTACGGCGTCGCGAACTTCAACGTTGCCAAGCGGACGAGCGGGGATCCGATCTCGTACTCGCCCGTCGTCGGGTCGACCGGATAGAACCCGAGCGCCGACATTATGTACCATGCGCTCATTTGCCCGCAGTCCTCGTTGCCGTCGAACCCCTTTCGGTCAGATGAATAGCAGCGGGTAAGGATCTGCCTGACCCGTAACTGGGTCTTCTCCGCCGCTCCGAAGCGGTTGTAGAGGTAGGCGCAGTGATGGCTCGGCTCGTTTCCATGAATCGAGCGGTTGCCGCGCTCGGCCTTCCAGAATTCACCGTCGAAGAAATCGTCCAGTCGCTGGACGGCCTCGGCCTTCCCACCCAGCAGCCGAGCGAGGCCGTCTGTATCGAACGGGATTCCCCAGACAGCCGTCTTTTCCGTCTGCTCGCAATACGCCCCGTGCCCCCAGCCATGCATGCCCTTGATTTTTGCTGAAGGGGAGTCGAAACGGCCGTCCGCCCGCCTCGGGCGAAAGGATGACGACGACGCGTTCCAAAGATTGGTGTAGTTGCACGACCGGCGCCGGAACATCTCCGCATCATCCGAACGCCCAGCCGCTTCCGCTAGCACAGCTGCCGCGCGGTCGTCGAAGCAGAAATCCTGGGTGCGAGAAACGGATTCGGCCGTCTCGTCGCAAGCAACATAACCGCGACGCATATATGAGCCGAGCCCTCCGCGAGTCTCTGGCGTGCGCCCAAACATGCCGCGGTCTTCCCAGACGAATGCCGCGTCGTTTTCCTGGGGCTGCATGGCGTTCTTGTGCACCGCCTCATAGGCAAGGCCGATGTCAAAGCCGCTGAACCCCTTCGCACATGCCTCCGCAAGCACGATTTCGGCAGGGGCTCCAATCATGATTCCGGTATAGGACGGATTCGGCCACTTGGGAAGCCATCCGCCTTCTTTGTACATTTCAAGCAGCGACTGCATCATTGCGTCCACCCGTTCTGGCGCGATCAGCGTCAGCCACGGATGTTCGGCGCGATAAGTGTCCCACAGCGAAAAGCACGTATACATGTCCCCCGAATGTATCTTGTCGTCGAACGCCGAATAGTATCGGCCGTATTCTCCGATCTGCCGGGGGTACAGCAGCGTATGGAAGACGCCTGTGTAGAAAATGCGCTTAACATCCTCGGGGGCGTCAATGTCTACGCGCGAAAAGTACTGTTCCCATTGCCCTCTGACGCCGGAAACGACCTCCTCAAAGGTCTGCGTGCCGATTTCGCGCTCAAGATTCGCCTTTGCCTGTTCAAGCGATATGAGTGACACACCTATCTTCAGCTCGCATTCGCCCGGATGCTGCACGACGTACCGCCAGCCCCTGAAATTAGGCAATGGGTATCCCAGCCCGGAGTCGTCGCGGTTGGCGTCGTACCCGCTGGGAAGCCACACCCCGCTGAAATCGCCTCGCAGCCAAGCGGCATGGGCGGTCGCCGTATATTCATAGACCCTGCCGGCCGCTCGCATCCTGCAGCGATACGGCGTAGAGTCCAGGCTTTCTATCTTTCTCGGCGTCAAGGGGATGCGAACGGCGCCCCAGTCTCCCATCCATATGGCCGGCTGCCTCGTTAGGTTGAATCCTATGAGACAGTCATCGGCTTGGTTGTAGCTCAGACGCCCGACGCCATTCAGCCGCGTCATCGGCACGAGATGAAAACTTCCGAACGGAACTCCGACATAGGGCATCATTCCGCCATACTGCGTTCCCTCCCCCTCCGTGCCTATCAACGCATCAACGTAATCAATAGGCGTGCGCGAGTCCGCCTCTGCCGAAGACAAGGCCAGTCCGCATGCAACGACGCAAATAAACAGGGCCCTCGTCATGTTCGCAAACCTCATTCCGAAGCGACAGAAACATGAAACGCCCCAAGGGGCAACCCCATTTCATTATAGAGGGAGCCAAACCACGGGCGCTTATGCAGGTATCGAACGGCCTTGGGGGTGTCCACCCCGTCTGCCGAGATGACGACGTCTTTCCCGTCGAGTGCGCCTTCGTACTGCAGCTTGCCCTCCGTCCGGCGCGTTTTCGCAATGTTGAGTATCTTTGCCGGACGCCATTTCCCGTCCGCCCCGCAGATCTCAAAGCCATTCGTCATGGAGTACGCCTCGTTGTAGACATACCAGCTTTCTGCGCCTTCAAACGAAAGGACTGCCCGGGCGCCGTCGACTCTGCAGGCCTTGAACACAGGAGAGTCATCCTTCAGCCATGAATATCCGTAGTCGCGGCGCAGGGCGTGCAGCGCAAGCCGCTTGGCGACGGTGCGCTTGTCGTTCGGGTGCACGTCGTGCAGGTTGCCCGTGTCGTTGATGATTGCGATCGCCGCGTTCTTTTCCTCCGTCGCGAACCTCGACTGCGCTTCCTGCATCATCGGCACCAGCGGATTCCCCCATGGCGCCAGCTGGACAAAGTAAAGCCTGAGATCAGGATTGCGGAACTCTTTTGACCATCCGTTGTAGAGCGCATGCATTTTCGCAGCGTACCGGTGATGCTCCTTCACATTCTGACAGCCCTGGTACCAGAGCACGCCGCGAACTGACATGGGGACATAGGGCGCGACCATGGCGTTCCACAATGCACTTGGCTGCTCCTCGGCCGCCGTGATCATGTTCGTCACCATGGTCTCCTTCCTGAACTCCGACTTCGGCAGGGTCTTCCAGTTTCGTTCGAACGCCAGTTCTTCAATCCCATCATATCCGACATGCGGCACCCATGGGTCGATGTGAGTGCCACCCCATGACGCATCTACAATACCCACCGGAACGCCAAGAGAATTGGCAATCTCCAACGCGAAATAATATCCGACGGCTGAAGGCATTTCCTTGCCGCTTTCATGTAGACACATCAGGCTCGGCGTCATCTTCCGCCAGTCGACGGTAACCTCGTGCAGTGGAACCGCCGACATGGACTTGGGCGTTTTCGCGAGACGCACATGCGGCTTGACCGTGCTGCAAACCGCCATGGCTCCCCATGCGTCGCGATAGCGAGGCGATTGCCCCCAAATAGGACAATCCATGTTGGACTGGCCCGAGCAAATCCAAACCTCTCCTACCAGAACGTCGGAAACAGTTTGCTCGACTTTGCTGACCAAGAACTCGGCGACAAGGTCACGGCCTTTCTTGCTCGCCGGCATAGGATCAAGCACGACCATCCACAAGCCATCAGCTTTAGCGGTCGTGGTCCTAACCTGCCCTCCGAAGGAAACGCGAACCTTTTCTCCAGGCTTTGCAGTTCCCCATATCCGGACAGGCCGATCGCGCTGAAGGACGGCTCCCTCCGAAAAGACGGGATTCATCCGGCATCCGCTGCGGGCTTGACGGTCCAGCGCTCGCCAGCCGGCGCGGATCTCCTTCGCAAATGCGGGCCAGACGCCCATCGCCTCAAGCAGGCACTGGGCCATCATCTCGTCTCCAGCCTGAGACATGTGGACGCCGTCCCACGTCAACTTGTTGCCTTTACTGGGATTGGCTGCTCGCCTGGCGGCGAGTGTCTCGTGCATGCGCCTATTCATGTCGGCAAGCGGAATCCCGCGCTCGCGCGCGGTTTCCCTGATCCATGCATTGTAGGGCGCAAGCGCAACGTTCCTCGGATCGGCATCGTCTTCCTGAATCATCGTAGCCGTCAGCAAAACGACCTTGACGCCCGCCGCCGCGCATTCGTCAAGTATTTCCGTCACATTGCGCCTGTATTCCGGAAGCGCCACGCCTCGCGGCGGATTTTCGAAACCATGCCAGACGTCGTTGACGCCGCAAGAGAGGGTCATCAGCTGAGGCTTCTGCGACAGGACGTCGCGTTCAAGCCGCGCCAGCATTTGGCTTGAATCGTTGCCGAGAACACCGGCTTTTACACATGACGTCTTTATTCCTGCGCTCTTTAATCCGTTCCGCACCAAGTTGACGTAGCCTAGCGGCTTCCTATGCCCGTGCTCGGTAATTGAATCCCCCAAGTATGCAATCTTATCGCCATTTCTGACGATTGATCCGCCGTGTGCTGGCCTCGGCCCTGACACTCCCGCCGCCGCCAGGAGGCAAATGAACAACGGTAAAGTCATTTTATCCCAAAATTCCAAATCAATTGCCCTCCTTTTTCTCCAGCCACTTGTCCAACATCAGATAGTATTCGCTTCGAACAAGATGTGTCATGCCAATGCCGTTTATAATTGCCTTGTCAGACGACATCAAGTTGTTATAAGCCGCATAGACTGCCGATGGAGGGCAGGTCATGTCCGAGAACCCGACGACAAACCGCACCGGGCACTTCACGCGTGCCGCAAAAATGGCCGCATCGAAATAAGGTGCATTTGCGACGGCAGAATCCTTTTGCCCGTCTAATTGCGATTCAATCAATCGAGGCCAGCCGCTCATGCGCCCAGCCTTAAAGCCGCAGAGATCCGTCAAGGCCGGCACACAAACCGCCAAGCGGCTTATTTCCGGGCACAGTGCAGCCATATAAAGTCCAAACGCCCCGCCCTGGCTAGTGCTTGAATACGCAATGTCTTGCGCATCGACATACCGTTGGCGCATCACCCACTTGAACACCCGCCGCGTCGCCAAGATTACGCCGTAATAGAAATACTCCTCTCGACTTGCGGCGATGCCAAGAACTTGGTATTCGCCGCATCTGGCCGGATAACGTTTCTCCCATTCGGCGTTCTCCTTCTTTTGTCGTTCGATATTGTCCTTTTTGGTCGTTCCAGCAGGCGCATCATAGTAGTGCACGTTCATTTCCAAGGTCACCTGGCCTGGCCTTCCGCAACGTCCGAACGACGACGGGCCAGCGCCTTTGCCTCCAAGGCGAAGCGGAAACGGTCCCTGTTCCAAGGCCTTTGGCCGCGAGAAAATGCCGTAGATTCGCCGCCCGCCAACCGCCGACAGCGAAATCTTGCAAACATCAAGCTCTGCGGTGGACAATGCAGGCAAAGGCTCCAGACGAATGTCTTCCTGAATCTCTGCATCATAACGCGAAACGGCCGCTTCCCAGAAATCATCAAAGTCGGGAGGAGAGGGCGTTGCAATACGAATCTGTTCGGGAGCAACTGCCACCGACCACACAAAGTTTGTCACCTTCACCATGTTGACAGAAAGGCGCATGAAGCCAGGTCTCTCCATTTTTGCCTTGATCCTGACTGGATTTGACACGGCAAAATCATATTCCTGACGCGGCACGATTTCCTCTGTGCCGAAATTATCGACGCCTGCGCTAAACTTTCCAGAGGTCGTGGGCGCCCCATCGCCGCTTGTCGCCTCGACAGACAGGACAGCTTCTTCGCCGACGCCATATACTGCGTTCTGACGATCACAGGAGACATTGATTGTAACGCCTGAAGACGAAAGGCAACAGGCCGCCGCAAAAGCCATCAGGGAAACGGTCATTTGCATATGAGCGTACCGGCCGGTCTCAAGTTCAGTCTGGAAAGGAGAACCCGCCCGGAAGCAGGATTGGACACTATGGCGGAAAGGCGCTTTGCGCGTGAAGGGCACATTCCATGTCCTCGGATTTCGCGCCGGACATCAACGCCACAATCAACGGTCTCGGAGAAGATGGATTCCCCGTCCGCATAAAATGACACCGAAATATTCCGAATGCCGTCCGACAAGGTGCGCAGATCAATCTCGCACTTGAACGGACGTCCGGCCAGTCTCGCCGACACAGGGACGTCGCATGAACTTTCCCCATGCCCAAACGAAATGCCATCTCGACGTACCGCCACATTGCCTTTCCATCGGACAGACGGATCGGTCATGAAGTCTTTTGGAAGCGCCCGCAGGCACCCGTCGAACGCATTGTCGCACCCTTCGGAATCCAACATCTCCAGTCCGCACGGCGCATCGGCGACGGCAAAAAGGCTAGTCGTCCCTTTCGGTACGGCGAACCGCAGGATCAGTCCCATGGGATTCGTCGCCTGAAGGCATTCCGCAGGAATGAGCCGACGGCCCGAGGCGTCCGTGGCGGCAACGGCGAAAGCCGTCCATGGCACCTTTGCGCGGCATGACGGCGGAGCCAGCCTTCCCTGCGAGGCCAGGGCCGCACAGTCTAATTCAACCTCGTATGGAACATCAATGCACGCAGAAGGGTTCCATTCCACTGGAATCTGCTTCGGGCGCGGAGCAGTCGCAGGGTCCGTCGTCAGACGCACAAGCTGATCCACGGGAGTCACGCAGACGTTCATCCGTCGTTCGTCGTCATTGGCCGTCATGACAAGATACCGATCTCCGCAGACGAACTGAGGATGAGCGTCTGGGTGCAGACGAGACTGTCGGCTCGGCGTTGCAATCGCTGGCCGTTTGGTGTGAACGTAAACGCCGCGAAACGTCTCCCGGTTCCAGAACGCCACCGACCATGGCCGACCTCGAAACTCATTGTGTCCGCGATCGACGACGACCCACTTGTTATTCGCGCTCAAGTACGAATGATTGTTCGAATATGGACATATTCGACGTTGGCGGCCTGTTTCAAGGTCCATCGCGCAAACACCCCCATCAGGGCAACAACACCAATAGACCAACTTTCCATCATCCGAAAAATTCTCGTGAGTGGCGCGGTTCCATATCTTCGGCACAACGAGCCGAGACCCGGACGGCGAACAAAGCCACACGCGCGGGAACACGTCGCATTCGGGTCGCCATTGCGTGCGAACTCTGCCATCAGGTCCGACAAGCCTTCTGTCCCAACAGCCTTCGTAGGCGTAAAGTCCGAGTTCCGAATCGGATGGATTCAAGCTGCCATGGTTGCTGCAAAATGCCGTCACGGCCCAATCCGTAACTTTGCCGGTCTCTACATCCAGAATGCCATCGTGATACCTGCGGTCAGGCTCAGTTCCTTTGAGGGAATAATCCAGAAACGCCCGCTTGCGGTCCGGCGACATCGTCAGGTGCGTGCACATCCGGTCGACGGAGTCGGCACCGTCGAGCAGCGAACGATCGAACGAGCAGAGCTTCACGCCGACATCCGGACTCTTCGCTAGATCACGCATCCAGAGGGACAGCTTGTCCGCCCCGATGTAGTAAAGCCTGTTGGCCTTGATGTCGAGAAACGGAAACTCCCCCTTGGAATCCCACTGCTTAAGCTCTCGGATCTCGTCCTTCAGGAAATCGACCATCCATAGCCGCCGAGACCACATGTCAGGCGGCGCTTCCAATGGGTCGCCTTTGGCATCTTTGCGTACGGCAGCAAATTCGTCGCGGGCCGAATAAAACAGAAGGAATCGACCATCTTCGGTCATCGATTTCGCGGTGAAATAGAACGACTGCTGATGAAAGTCCGCCATTCCTGGCTTAAGGATATAGCTGACGACATCTGTCTCGGGATCGACTTCCTTCACGAACAATCGGCTCGTCTCCGGAGTTTTTTGATCTGCCATCGCCGTAGCGGCGACGGCAGCAACAACTGCAATGCACCTAAAGCGCATTTTCGACTCCTGACGCATCAGTTCACGAAAACGTCAATCGGCGCCCACAAACGTGCGCCTTCGTCTTGATTGCCCGCCCTGTCATAACGCCCCTGCGTACTGCCCTTGTTGCGCACGCCCGGACGGCAAACCGTGTAGTTCTGTTTGTAGCTGCCGCCCCTAGACACACGGTTGGCACCGACACTGATCACGCCATCCTGCTGATAAGGGCCGACAGGATCGGTCACGGCAACGGATGACATGTCCGCATGATAGTCGAGCGTATGCTCAAAGACGTTGCCGAGCATGTCATGGAACCCCCATGCATTCGGCTGACGCGTTCCCACCGGCTGCGGCTCCGTTGCATTATCGCTGTTCCATGCAAATCTGCTGAGATTGTCAGCTCCCTGTGACGATCCGTCCGGATAGATCGTCGCGACGCCGGCGCGGCAGACATATTCCCACTGGGCATCCGTCGGCAGGTCGAAAAGAACGCCAGTACGCGAACGAAGAAGACCCAGATAGCTGTCGCTCGCCACATTGTGTCCGCAATTAGGCCAGTAGCACTGATAGCTCGCCGCCATCGGGCCGCGCAGATGGTCGTAGCTCAGTGCGTTCATCGGAAGGACGTCCGCGTCGGCACGTCCGAGAAAATCACTGTACAGGTAGTTCTTCTGCAGGTGCCTGTACTGACGCTGCGTGATTTCGTAGACACCCATGTAGAAGTCGTTCGTGAACGTGACGTAATGTAGCGTTTCTCGATTTGTGCTTCTGCCAGTTTCCCCGGAAGGCGTACCCATGCGCCACGTCACGCCGTTCGCGCAGACGCGTTTCATGAGTATCAGATCCATCTTGTACCGAGCGTCATGCACGCCACCGGGAACGGCATTCGAACTTGCATAAAACCTCACGTGGTTCGGGAAACGAAGATCGGCCGCCATGTATTCCGGAGGATCCTGAAGCGAGCGAACCGTCACTTCGGCCTGCAACGCCCCGGCGGGGAAATCCGTCGGCAGGTCGGCATCCGCATTCCAGACAAACACATGATCGGACAGAAGCCCGGTGACGCGCTGGTTGATTTCGCCGCGCAACGTCACGACCGTTGCCTCGGGAATCAGGTTCCCAGTGGCGTCACGGAAGCGAACCGTGACAATGCCGGAGGGTTCGTCGCCCTCAAGCTGATATGTAACCGTCACCCTGCGTGTCGCCACATCCTGCGACACCGAAACGGATTTTACGGAGATTGCAGCCGGCGACATGGTCGCCAATCCGGCCAGCAACACAAAAAGAACGCCCTTCATCTTCATTCCCTCCTTCCTTATCTTACAGCCACGGCTGGACAAACGAGCCGGAAGCCCCGATCCGAAACGCCGGAATCTTGCCCGCACATATTCCGCAACGCCAAAGAACAGTCGTGAAGACCAGCAGTCGCAGCCCCCGCAACGGACGAATAGCAACCGCCGCGCATGACTCTGGCACTGCCCGCCGCTGCATTCGGCCCAATGGGATCCACCGCTTCGGAACTTGTCATGTTTCCATGTACGTCCAGGCACATTTCAAAAACATTGCCGAGCAGGTCGTAAAGGCCAAATGCGTTGGGAAGCTTCATTCCAACGGCATGCGTCTCATTCTGCTGCCCCTGTTCGTCAAAGGAATTCTGAGCGCACCAGGCAATGTTTTCCAAACTGCCAAGAGAGGTTTCTCCCGTGTAGAACAGCGTCCTCGCTCCCGCCCGCGCCGCATATTCCCACTGTGCATCGGTCGGCAAGTCGAACTCGATGCCTGCACGATCCCTGAAATCACGAAAAACCGAGCCTGCAAGAACATCGTGGCCTTCTTGCGGCCAGCCCAGCCATTCCGTCGACGAAGTGCCTCGCAACGTCTGGTAGGCGACGGTCTCGACTGGGCGCAGATCCCTGTCTGCCCTGTTCTTGAAAGTCGACGGGCGTTCGCCGGTCATTTTGTAGTACTGCCCCTGCGTCACAGGATAAACGCCGATGTAGTAATCAGAAGACAGCGTGACCTTGTGGGGAACCTCGCGCGCCGCGACAACCGGATTGTTCACCAGACTTTCATATGCCGTGCACCCCATGATCCAACTGACGTTTGCCGCTGGAATCAGGCGGAAAAGCATCTTCTCGGTCTTATAGACATCATTCGTGACACCGCCAGGAACCCTGTCTGCGGATTCATAGTACCGGACATCACAAGGCTCGGCAACGCCAACTGTCATGTAATCCGGCGGACGATCAAGGGCATATGCCCTTATCTTAACGCGGACGTTGTCCAAGCTGTTGCCAGCGTAGCCCTCCTTGCGCGGTTTCCATGAGAACGTATGGCGCCCAGCCGCGACGCGCTGGTTGGTCTCTCCCGCGAACGTCCACCTTCGGGATGACGGCACTGGTTCGTCATCAACAAGAATGTCGGCCACGACCACCGCCGGTTCGTTCAGTACGTAGGATACGCTCATGCGCTTCGACGTGTCTTGCGAGACTTGTTGTTCGGAAACACGGGGATATGCCTGGACCCCAAGGGCAAGCATCGCGGCGACTGCCATAATAAGTTTTTTCATCATTTAGTCTCCTTCATTTTGCCGAAACCACGGCTGGGCAGCACAATCTCGCAGACACCTTGCGCCAGCTGCTCGAGTTCGAGCCGTTGGCGCGAGGGTCTCCTAGAGCACGCATGGATACATAGCTGTCGGAAAGTCCGTAATCATACGTTCCACCTCTAAGAACACGGTAGCTGCCGCTGGGCGCTCCGACCGGATCGACCTGCGCTTCACTCGGCGCGTTAGCATGATAGTCAAGTACCATTTCCTGCGTATTCCCCAAAACGTCGTACAGCCCCCAGGCGTTCGGAGCCTTCAAGCCAACCGGATGCGTCTCCATCTGCCCCCTCTCCTCTATGTACGAGTTGCCGGAATACCACGCGATTTCGTCAAGTGATTCGGCAGAGGCACGTTTGCCGCTTGGCAGAGGCAAGTATACGCCGGCGCGTGCGGCGTATTCCCACTGCGCATCGGTCGGCAAGTCAAGCTCCACCCCCGTTAGGTCGCGGAACTTCTGCAGCACGCTCCCATCCTTTACTGCATGTCCGGACGAAGGCCATCCAGCCCAGTCCGTCGTGTCTGCGCCTGCACGATACATGTTGTAGCTGACGCCCTCAACTGGACGCGAATAGGCATCGTCTCGATTCACAAACACGGAAGGCCTTGATTGCGTTGCACGATAGTACTGCTGCTGCGTCAACGGGAAAACGCCCATGTAGTAGTCGGCTGAAAGCCTAACTTGATGCAGCTTCTCGCGATCTCGGTTATTGCCATGATCTCTGCCGATGTCCGGCTCCGCCACACCCATGGCCCACTCCACGTCCGCCGCATGGATCCTGCGCATCAGAAGCGCATCGTGGCGATAGTAGTCATTCGTGACGGCATACGGGAGGGAGGTCGTGTCCACATAGAAGGACACGCCATTCGTCACGACCCGAAGGTCTATCGCCATGTAATCAGGCGGACAGTTCGTCGCCCACACACGAATGACGGCCTTGACCGAACCGTCATCTATCACACGATCCGCCCACTCGCGGTCTGGTATCCAGGTAAACGAACACGTCGACAAGACGTTGGTCACCATCTTGTTGACGTCTCCGGCGACACGACGCATGTTTGCCCCGCCAATCGAGACATTGTTCGTCCTGAAATCAGCTGTTACAATCGCCGGTTCCGCACCAAGCGAATACGACACGGTCACGACACGTGTGTCAGCATCCTGTTCAAGCGCGACGTTCGACACCGACGGGGATCCGAAAAGTGCGCTTGCGACAACGGCTGGCGCCAAGGTCAGCATTTTCTTTTTTATCATCACAACACCTCCTTACCTGAAGGATATCCAAAAGCCTGGTGCCAGCAAATCAAGAGCCATCGCTTCCGACGTCCAGACGGCAAGAAACAGAGAGACAAACGGGGACAAAGAAGTACCGAAAGTTCCATCGGCGACAAGGTCTTTACTCCCCCATGAATCAAACGTGGCGAGGATGCCAGTTCTGGACTGGCCCGCCCCAATCGGCGTCTGTTGAGCTCCCACGTCCCTCCAAGCAAGGTCTTCGGCAAGAGCGGTTGTTTGCAAAACCGCGAACGTCATAGCACTGATCACCAATTTCTTCATGTTGATTTCCCCTTCTTTTTTCATTTGTTCCCCGTCAAAAGTGCATTTACCGTCCACATCAGCGCGGCCTGCCCATGGGCGTCGCCGATCTTGCGCGGCCGGGCGAGATAGAAGGCATGGTCGTCATGAGCCCCCGTGCCCATGCATACCTCGTCGATATTACCATAAGCATCCAGATGCTTCAGCAACGCCAAATAAGCGCGGCGCGCGGCAGGCCCATATGACGTCGCATCCAGCCAACCGCGCTTCACGCCGGTCACCATGGCACTCGTGAACATTGCAGAGCCGGAAGTCTCGCTCCAGACCTCCGGCTCATTCACCAGCTGCGCCCACAGGCCGTCCGGCTTCTGCAACTTCAGCAGTTCCGCCATCATTCTGCGATATCCGGCCATGATCGGTTCGCGATACTGACTCGTCGCCGACAGGTTCTTGAGAATGAGCGTCATGCCGCCCGCTACCCAGCCATTGCCACGGCACCAGTAGAATGGCGCTTTCAAGCCATGCTCGAAAAGTCCGTTCGGCTTCTGGAGCCTCTCAAGGTAGAGCACAGCCTCCTTTGCCGCACGTTCAACATATTCCGACTTCCCCGTCGCTCGCGCCCCTTCCGTCTGCAAAAGAGTGATCATGTACATATCGTCGATCCAAAAACGTGTCTCTGCCGTATAACCACGATTCCAGAGGTCCAAGCGCTCCTCCCACGGCAGATTGTGTCCGCCATGCACGAATCGCGGCGGTGCGCCCTTGAGAGGTTTCGCCCATTGCATTGTCGCAAAGTACTCGCCCAAATCCAAACAGCGAACATCTCCGTTTGCACGATAGACCGCATACGGCAATGCGCCAAAAACAGAGAAGTCGACATGATTAGGCACAGGAACGAGATGTATCTTCTCGTCGAAAAACGGCTCGAAATGATCTGTCAGACGTTTCACCAGGCCCTTGTCGCCAATCGTAAGGGCGAAATCTATGGCATTGACCCACAGGCTCACGATCGCGTACGGCATGACCTTGCCTTCGCCATGATAAGCATTTGCGCCTTTGGGCGCATAAGCTTCCGGCGGTGCCGAAAGAAATTGCTCCACGACTTTTCGTCCTATTGTTTCCGGCTCAGATCCAGCAGGCCAATCCTTGAAAGGATTCGTTGCGACACAAGTCGCCAACAAAAGTGTCGTCATCATGTTCCTACCTCATTTCCTTTCCATGTTCTTTCCCTGTTGCCACAGAGTTCCTAAATGCCAAAACTTCCTTGTGCCACTGTTCGGCGGTGACGATTTCGCCGGCTTTCGACCATGCCGCTCCCGCCCAATACGTGAAGGACGGTTTGCGCACCGCCAAGACGCGGCAGTTGAGATGGTCGGTCAGGATTTCGACATCATGCTTCTTGTTCGGATCGATGAAAACCGCCGTCATCGTCGAACCTTCCGATTCGCTCTTTGCGTCCTCAAAAAGCGAGATGACGCCAAGGGATGCGTCTTCCCGCAGATCTCCGCCATGCCCGCGCTTCGGTTCGACGTCAAGGCCTGGGCCAGGGCGAAACTCCGGCGGCAGGCTTGGCGACTCAAAACTGACATGATTCCTGAAGAAGCTTTCGCCTCGCCTGAGCGTGATGCGGTAGGTCATGCGCCCAAGCGAAGAGAATGCCGGATAGATAAGCTTGAATTCGCAGAGGTCGCTGGTGTTGGTTATGATCTCGCACTTCTCCCATGTCGGGTACGTCTTCCATTCCCCGTCCCCGAAAAGTGCCACGCCGCCAAGTCCTCGCGATGCGCACATCGTGTAGTTGTCGAGCACTCCTTTGTATGGAGTCACATGCCAGTTGCCGCATTTGGATGCGTTGCGTAGAAGATCGCCACAGGTGAAGGCGGCGTCGGGCATCTTGCTGAAAAGGTCAAGTCCACTCCAAACATGATAGTTGCCTGGACCATACGCCCGCATTCCGAACTTGTCGTTCTCCCAGAAGAAATCGTTCTCCCTTTCGGGCACAACGCCACAATGACAAGCCGCCTCGGCGCTCGCCGCAAAGGCAAGCGCCATCAGCAAAGATACTGTCTGTCTCTTCCCCATGCCAACAGACGGACCCATGATCATTTCCTTCACCGAGCGAGCCAGCCTCCATCGACCGGCAGTACCACGCCGTTTACATAGTCGGCGGCGGGCGAGCAGAGGAATACGCACGCGCCCGCGATGTCCGAGGCCTCGCCCCAGCGTCCGGCCGGGATGCGCTCGAGAATCTGGCGCGAACGCACTGGGTCGGCGCGGAGCGCGGCGGTGTTGTCCGTCGCGATATAGCCGGGCGCGATGCCGTTCACGTTCACACCCTTCGGCGCCCATTCGTTCGAAAGCGCCTTCACGAGCTGCGCCACGCCGCCTTTCGATGCCGCGTAGCCGGGCACCGTTATGCCGCCTTGGAAGGAGAGCAGCGAACAGGTAAAGACGATCTTGCCCCAACCCCGCTCCACCATGTCCCGCCCGAACTCGCGCGCAAGAATGAACTGCGCATTGAGGTTCACGTCGATGACCTTGTCCCACCAGTCGTCCGGATGTTCGGCGGCGGGCTTGCGAAGTATCATGCCCGCGTTGTTCACGAGGATGTCGATCTGGTAATCTTTCTTGATGCGCTCGATGAAAGCATACACGGCGTTGCGGTCGGAGAGGTCGCACTCCTTCGACGACGTGCGCACTACCTTCGCACCCGCCGTCTCCAGCGCGTCCGCCATGGCCTTGCCGATGCCACGGTTGGACCCCGTCACCAGCGCGGTCCTTCCAGACAAATTGTAAGTAATCATGTTTCCCTCCTTCCAACTAACCACTATCCACTAACCACTAACTACCTCATCTCCTCCACTGCCACCTTGTCAACATCGCCATAGTCGAGGTTCTCGCCGCCCATGCCCCAGATGAACATGTAGTTTGATGTTCCGGCGGCAGAATGCACCGACCACTCCGGCGCGGTGATTGCCTGCTCGTTGTGCAGCCACACGAGCCTCTGCTCATGCGGTTCGCCCATCTGGTGGCAGATCGCCTGCCCTTTCGGCACGTTGAAGTAGAAGTACGCTTCCATGCGCCGTCCGTGGACATGCTGCGGCATCGTGTTCCAGACGCTTCCGGGCTTCAGTTCAGTAAGCCCCATCTGAAGCTGGCAGCATCCGCCGTCCGCGACCTTGGACAGGACGGGATGAACGATGAGCTGGTTGATGATACGGTCGTTCGACTCTTCCGCCTTTCCGGCCCTGATGTAGTTGCCGATGGTGTAGCCAGGCTTCGTGCAGCCCTGTTCGCTGGTGACGCGCTGCGTCACGTATTCCTTGTGCGCGGGAGTGGAGTTGAGGTAAAACTTCGCCGGAGTCGTCTTGTCCGCCGACTTGAAGCGGATGTCCTTCTTGCCCATGCCGACGTAGAGGGCCTCCTTGAAGTCGAGCGCATATTCCTCGCCGTCGACCGTGACGACACCCGGCCCGCCCACGTTGATAACGCCCAGCTCGCGGCGGTCGAGAAAATGCTTTGCCTTGAGCGGCGGCGGCGCATCAAGGGTCAACTCGCGCTCCACCGGCATGGCACCGCCGTACACCATGCGGTCGTACATCGTGTAGGTGAGGTTGATTTCGTCAGGCGACATCACCTTCTCCATCACGAACCGTTCGCGGATTGTGCTTGTGTCGTAGCGCTTCACGTCCGCCGGGTGGCAGGCGGTCTGCATGGATATGTTCATTGACGTTGCAAGCAGTATGGCTAACATGTTTGTCTTGTCTTGTTGGTTCTGTTTCGGTTGATGATGCACATCGCGATCGCCAGCAACCCGGCGAGAACGGCTCCAAGCCACTTGAGCGTCACGATGAGATGGAATACGATCCAGCACCAGAACGCCGACGCGAAGTCTAGCGCCGCTCCGCCCTCGAAGCCGTCCGGCACCGCGATGCCGTCGCAGTTCGCCGCTGCGATCGCCTTTGTGAACGCAGGGGTCAGGTTCGTTACGAAGAAGAGTCCGCACATAAGGGCGACAAGCCCCACTATGAACGTCTTCGGCACATTGCCCTTTGTGATTGGCAACACGCACGGGAAGAGGTAAAACATGCCCGCGAGCGACGCGAGAGGCAGGAACTTGTTGCCCGGGAGGAACACCGACAAAAAGAGAATCACGGGAATCAGCAGGATCGACACGACGAGCGTCGTCGGGTGCCCGATGACAAGCGCGGGCGACATGCCGATGGACAGTCCCTTGAGCCGTGCGAAGCGCGTCTCCACGAAACTCCGCGTCTGCTCGCAGATGGGTTTCAGTCCCTCGATGAAGAGTCCCGTGATGCGCGGAATCAGTTCCATCACAGCGCCGACGGTCACGCCGAGCTTGAGGATCTGCGGCACGGAATCGGCGACTGCCTTCAGGGAATCACATCTCATCGCACCGATGGCACAGCCGATGAGCAGTCCCAAAAACAGCGGTTCGCCGAGCAGGCCGAATTTCCGTTTCATCCCCTCCGCGTCGATGTCCAACTTGCCGAACCCAGGAATGCGATCAAGCACCCAGCCGACAGCGACGGCAAACGGCGTGAAGCTCTGGCAGAACGGCTGGGGGATCGAGATGCCTTCCATATCCTTGTAGTATGACTGGAAGCCCTTTGCGGTGAAGTCGGCCATGCAGAGCGTGATCACGCAAAGAACTGTCGCCGCGTAGAACGCCCACGCGAGCGACCCCGTGGCGAAGAAGACGATCGCCCCGAGGAACGCGAAGTGCCAGTAGTTCCAGAGGTCGATGTTGACCGTGCGCGTCATGCCCGTGACCAGCATCAACAGATTGACGCCGAGGCACACGGGAATGATGAACGCGCCGACGGCCGTTGAATACGCAACGGCGGCCGCGGCGGGCCAGCCGAGATCGAAGAACGGCAGGTTGAGGTGGTACAGTTCCGTCATGCCCTTTAGGGCGGGGCCGAGACTGGAGGTAAGAAGCGCGGTGACCACGCCAAGTCCCACGAAACCCACGCCGACCAAGAGGCCGCTCTTCAGCGCACGCGCGGGCTTTATGCCGATGCATACGCCGAGCGCGGTGAAGATAATCGGCATCATCACCGCCGCGCCAAGTCCTATCATGTATGCGAATACTTCCCTCACGCCAATAGTGTATCACACGGCCTCCGCTCCGGTCTATTGCCAAATCAGACTTTTACGATTGCTTTTTCTGAAACCATATGATACACTTTAAACCATGAAAAGAGCCATGCGAATCGCCGTGCAGATCGAGACCAACCGTGCACACGGACGAGCTCTTCTGGAAGGAATCGCCGATTATGCGCTCGCACGAACCGACTGGCGGCTGGAGGCGGTGGAACCGAACGCACTAACCAATCCCCACAGCCTTCGGTGCTTCGACGGTTTCATTGTGCGCGTGATGGACGATCGTACAGCCGATGCGCTCATCAAGACGCGGAAACCTGTGATCGACACGTATGGACGGACGGATCGCGGTCCTATTCCGTTCATTCGCCTGGACGACGGCGCCATAGCACGATGCGCAGCCGACTGTTTCGCCGAACATCGCTACACGCGATGCGCCTTCTGCGGCTTCAAGGGCCTGAGGTTCTCCGAAGTACGCGGCGACGAATTTCGCAAAGCCGTCATGTCGACCGGCGGCTCCTGCACAACGTACGACGGAGGGAACTCCAGACTGAAGGAGACATTCGTCCGCAAGGAGCGCATGGAGGACGAAACAACCGACGCCCAGGCACTGCGCCGCTGGCTGAAATCTCTTCCCAAGCCAATTGCCGTGTTCTGCTGCAACGACATCCGCGCCTTCCAGCTCCTGAAAGCCTGCGCCGACGCCCACATCGACGTGCCGCACGACATCGCCGTCCTTGGCGTGGACAACGACAAGGTGCTCTGCACCTTCACGAATCCGCCGCTTTCGAGCATAGACACCAACCCGTTCGCGCTTGGCCAGACGGCCGCGCAGATGCTGGACGGACTTCTCGGATCGCCAAAGAAAATGCCTCCAGCCGCGACTCTCCACAAACCGCGCAGCGTGGTGGAACGCACTTCGACGGAGTTCTATCCGATGAAGACCCAGTGGCTTTCAGATGCACTCGTCTTCATACGGCGGCATCTAGGCGACGGCATATCGGCGAACGATGTAATCGTCCGACTGGGGTATTCGCACACTACTGTCGGCAAGGCGTTTCGTGCGGAACTTGGCTTGAGCGTGCAGCAGGAGATCATCCGCCAAAGGCGCGAGCGTGCATGCCGGCTGCTGAAGGAGACATCCAGCACGGCTGCGGACATCGCGACAGAATGCGGATACCCCTCCGCACAATACTTCGCCCACATGTTTACGGAGCACTTCGGCATCGCTCCCGACGCATGGCGCAAGCGCTGACCTCCCCGGCTTGACGCCATTGGGCATATTGGGTATAATACGTCTCGTTTTCTGGCAGAGGCATGCGCATGGTTCAGCGGAACATACCGTTTTCCGTCAGCCGCAACGACGGACGGCCCTTGGTCGCCCAGGTGGCCGACGGCCTCAGGCAGGCCATCGTCGCCGGGTTCTACAGGCCCGGCGACGTGGTTCCGCCGTCGCGCGACCTTGCGCCGAAGCTGGGCGTCAGCCGCATCGTGACGAAGGCGGCGCTTGCGCAGCTGTCGGCGGAAGGGCTGGTCGTGGCGCGCCCGCGCATCGGGACGGTCGTGCGCGACCGGAACGTGAAGCAATGGAAGGGGCGCGTGATTTTCGCCTGCCCGGAAGGTGACGAGAACTACGCGCAGACTGTTCTTGCCGGGACGCTGCGGAACAGGCTCACGGAGGCAGGGTATCTCTTTACGCAGGTCTGCCTGCCGCAGAAGGCGCGGGACAGGTACGACTTCGCGCGACTGGACGCGGCGCTGTCGCAGTCGGCGGACATGATCGTGACGATGTTCGCGCGTCCGCACATCCTCTCCCGCCTCTCGCGCCAGAAGGTCCCGTTTGCCGTGTTCGGGGAGTATGCGAAGGCACCGCGCCCTGCGGTCGGCGGCACATGGCTCAACTTCAACCTCGCGGCAGGCGAATTCGCGGCGGCGTGCAAGGCCAACGGGATCAGGAACGTCGTGGAGTTCTGCTACTGCGCCATGTGCGACGTGGCGCCGGCGCTCCGCAAGGTCGGCATAGGCATCAAGAAGATTCAGGTGCCTCCCAACAGATTGGACAGTTCCTTGATCAACGTGAAGCGCATGGGAATGGAGATATTCGGACGGCTCATCGCCAAGAAGCAGATTTCACGCGATACGGTCTATTTCTTTGCCGACGACTATTTGGCGAGTGGGGCGCTGACGGCGCTTTCGTATGCAGGACTTCGCTCGCCCGAGGATGTTCGCATCGTGACCTTCGCCAATAAGCGGCTTGGCCCGGCCTATCCACGTGAGCTTTCGCGCATGGAGTTCGATGCGCATAAGGCCGGTGACGTTCTTGCCGACGCCGTGCTGGAGTGTCTCAAAGGCGGCAAGTATCCATCGGGATCGGTCGTCGGCCCTGTCTGGGTCGCAGGCGAGACGATGGGTGCGCCGCTGTGGATTCAAGGCAAAGCTAAATCTGCAAAAGCAAAGGGAGGAAGAAAAAGATGAAAGCGAGCAATACGGTCAAGCTGGCGGCGTTCGCCTGTGCAACATTATGCGGCATCTTGCTGGCTAAGGCAGGGGATGTCTTCTCGGACGCAGTCTCGTGGCATCGCGGATTCGTCGGGAGCGGCGCGTTCGTCAGCGGTTCGACCACGCAGTTCCCGGAATGCCTGAAGCTCGGCGACACATCAGACGCCAGCCATGCCGTTGCGGTGAGTGGCTACAACAAGGCTGACGCCAACCAGATCACGCTCCGCTCTGAGCGCGTCATCTACCCCTACGCCAACGTGACGAACGACGAGACCGTGGGCTACTTCCAGCAGAAGGTCATCCAGAACGGGAACTACTGCGCCATCTACTCCTCGGTTCTTAAGCCATACGAGCCATTTGTGGTCTCGAACGCGAACGAGTACACGTTCTTCGTCCGATTCCGCTGGGACGGGCCGATTGCCCAATGGAACACGAGCAAAGTGACGAACCTCGTAGGACAGGCATACATTTTCAATGCCGACTACAATTATAACGGGAAATGCGGGATGATGCTTGGGATGTACAGCAGTGGAGGCCTTCATTGGAACGCCGGGCAAAACTACGGTGGACTTGGTTTTACCGTGGCGACGAACAAATGGGCGGACTGTGCCATCGTGGTAAAAAATGGACTCCTGAATGCGTATTTCTGCCAGGAGGGCGGCCTTCTCCAGACCAACAGCGTTTCGCTCCCGGCAGGCGCACTGAGTACGCCGACAGCCCCAGAACTTCGCCTCGGTGGACTGAAGGGGGAGAAATACACGAACATCCCGCTCAACAATGGAGACGGCGACGGCGATGCGTGGAAGGCGTTCCGCGGCAGCATTCATTCGTTCGCGTCGTGGCCGCGTGCGCTGAGCGCGGACGAGGTGCGTCAGGTGTTTGCGTGGCCGAAGACTGATCTGGTGAGGCTCGGGACGGTCAACGGCAGTTCGCTGGAGTTTGCGGGCGGCACGTCGTCGGCGACGACGGCCGGTGCGCAGACGGATCACGCGCTGATGCCGGCAACGCTCACGGCGGAACATCCGTCCGTTACGATTTCCTTCGACGTGCCGGCACAGGACGTTGGGCTTGGTCAGGTGCTGCGCGTGACGGCGACTGGCGGCGGGCAGATGGCGGTGAGTGCGTCGGTCAACGGCGCGGCGGCGGGTGCCATGTCCCTTCGGACGGGCCAGACGGAACTTCTGTTCCTGAAGGGCGAGCTGTTCAATGCAGGTGCGAACACGATCACGCTGACGCGCACGGCATCGACGGGCGACGTCGCCTTTGACGCGATTGCGCTTGGCGGCGGCTTCCAGCTCGGCAACCAAGACAATAGCGAGACATCTGATTTCTCCGACACCAATGCCAGCTATCTGCACTACTATGCCACAGACGGCAACTGGAAACACGTGATGGGACGTATCATGGGGATCAACGAATCACACAACTACCGCAAGACGCGTCTTCACGTGTACATACCGGACGAGGTTGCAGGGAATGCCAGCTATTCCGTCAGATTCTCGTTCCGTGTGAAAGTTCAGGATGGACCTTCCGGTCAGCCGGTTGGCGTTTACCTGAACGGAGCCGAGACGCCCCTGCTATCGAAACCTGTCGCGAGCGGAGCATGGCGCGAGTTCAAGTGCAAGGTTTCGGCCGAGAACCTTTTGGCGGGCGACAACGCCTTTGTAATCGCGAACGACTATCCCTGCGACACGTACACGGGGCTGTTCGGATTCGACTGCTTCCGCTTCGAGACGGTCTTCAACAACGGACTCACGTTCGTCATCCGCTGATTGCGTGTGATGGTGAGCATGTGGCGTCTTGCATGCCTGTCGCTGTGCGCGGCTGTTGCTGTTTCCGCGCGGGCGGAGCTTGTCCTTGCCGAGCGGGGGCAGGCGGCGGACCGCGCGATCGTCGTGCCGGAGGAAACTGCGGAGTCGGTGCGCTATGCCGCCGAGGAGCTGCGCGACTTCACGGAGAAGACGGTTGGCGTGAGGCTGCCGATCGTTACGGACGCGGATCCGCTTCCGCCTAAGGCGATACTGCTTGGGCAGACGCGATATACGCGGGATTCGGCGGGTGACGTCGGTACCGACGGGTTCCGTCTTCTGGCGAGGCCGCCGCACCTGTTCGTCATGGGCTCGCCGGAACGCGGCGTGCTATACGGCGCGTACGAGCTGCTGGAGCGCTATGCGGGATGCCGCTGGTACGCCTCGTGGCACGCGGTTGTGCCGAAGCTCGAGAGGCTTGCGGTTCCGGCTGCGCTTGACGTCACGGAGAAGCCGGCGTTCGTCATGCGCGAGCCGCACTGGTACGACGTTCTGAAGCATCCCGATTTCGCCGCCCGCCTACGCGTCAATGCGCGTTCGTGGTGCCGCACCGAAGCGAAGTACGGCGGCGAACCGTGCCGTTTCGGCGGCGGACTCGACATCTGCCACACGTTTGAGAAGTTGCTGCCGACGAAGGAGTTTTTCGATACGCATCCCGAATATTTCAGCATGATGGGCGGTCGGCGCGTGAAGGAGAAGACGCAGCCGTGCCTCACGAATCCAGACGTCCTTCGCATCGTCACGGAACGTGTTCTGGAACGCATAAGAAAAGATCCTGGCGCGCGTTTCTACGGCGTAAGCCAGAACGACAATACGAAGGGTTGTACATGCCCCGAGTGCAAGGCGGTGGACGACGAGGAGGGGAGCCGTGCCGGAACGCTCGTCCGTTTCCTGAACGCGCTTGGCGAGGCGGTGGAGAAGGAATTCCCCGACGCCGTCATCGAGACGCTGGCCTACCAGTACACGCGCCGTCCGCCGAAAAAGACCAGGCTCCGGCACAACGTGGTTCCGTGCCTCTGCACGATCGAATGCGACTTCGCGCAGCCGATCGGCCGCAGCCCGTACCGGCACAACATCGACTTTCTTTCGGATATCAAGGGATGGTCGGCGCAAACCGACGGCCTGCTCGTCTGGGACTATACGACGGACTTTTCGCACTTCCCGCTGCCGTTCGCCAATGTCCGCTCCCTGCAGGGCAACCTGCGGCTGTTCCGAGCGAACGGCGCGAGATACGTCTACGAGGAGGGCGACCACAAGGGTCGTCATGCCGACTTCGGCGAGCTGAAGACGTGGTTGCTCGCGAAGTGGATGTGGAATCCGGACTTGCCGGAAGCCGAGCTTCTTGACGACTTCTTCGCCGGATACTACGGGGCCGGCGCACCGTTCGTCAGGCGTTACTTCGAGGAGCTTCACCGGCGGCAGGGCGCGTGGTCGGCGAGCGCCGAGAATCCGCTCCTGGTCTTCGACGGGACGGAGAATCCGGCGCTGACCGACAGGTTCCTTGCTCAGGCGGCGGAATGCTGGGCGCAGGCGGCCAAGGCCGCAAGGGACGATCCGGCATGTTCCTACAACGTCAGGATGGGGTCGTTCTCCGTTGACTATGCCCGCATCGCGCGAAGCGCGAAACTGGTCAGGTTCACCGAGGCGGGCGCACTTTCGCCGGAAGAGAACCGCGCCCTCGCGCAGTCGCTGCTGGATCGCATGGCGGAGGCGGGCGACATACGCCTTTCGCTCGGCAGCGACGCCGTGCGCGTGAAGAGGTGGCGGGCCATCGCCGACGGGTCGTACAGGCCGGCGCCGGTCGCGGAAGGGAGGGCGGAAGTAGAAGAATGCTATCTTGGCCTGAGCAATCCCGGAAGGCACGGCGAGTTCGTCATCGACCCGTTGGCGGAGGACGGCCGTGCGCTGAAGCTCTTCAACACGCATTTCGAGTGGTGCGCGACGTTCGGCATGGACAACTGCGCGTTCAGGCCCGGCGTCAGGTATGCGCTGTCGGTCCGGGCTCGGGCGGAGGTGATTGCGGACGGCGAGGCGTTCTGGGCGGGCGTGTACGACAAGGTCGAGGAACGAGGGCGCGGAGGGATCGAACCGAGGACGAAGGACGTGCCTGACGGATACCGCTGGTATGACATAATCACGTGGGAGCCGAAGCGAAGCGAATACCTGTGGATCGGGCCAGGACGTTTCGGCAAGGACGGACGGTCTGCCGTAAGGGCCGTATGGATCGACAAGATCGCCTTCCGCCCGGTTCCGTAATGGCGCTGATTCAAGGGATGTGATATAATGAAGCGGTCCTGAAACCACGCGAAAGCGGGTCCCAGCGGCTTGCAAACATCACAATGGAGAGCATGAATGTCATGAAGGGTTCGTTCACTGCGGCATTTGCGTTATGTGCCGCCGTCGCCTTTGGCGATGGTGCGGCGCGGGCGGTTTGGGTGAAGGGCGCGGAGAAGGAGATGAACGCCTTCTACGGGTTCTCTGCTGCGTTTGACGCAGGGCGCGGGGAGCGTCCGACGCTGCGGCTCTCGGCCGGCGCGATCGCGCGCGTGTGGGTGAACGGACGGTTTGCGGGGTACGGTCCCGCCCGCTCGCCGGAAGGCTTCATGCGCATTGACGAATGGCCGCTCGGAGACTTCGTGAAGGAAGGCCGCAACGTCATCGCCATCGAGGCGTCCAATCCCGCGATCAACACTTTCTACCTGCCGGAGCAGGAAGGCTACCTGCTTGCCGAGGTGGTTTCAGGCGGTCGGACGCTGGCAGCCACCGGGCGCGACTTTCGGGCCATGCGCCTGCCGCGCGTGGCGAAGGCGAGCCGCTTCAGCTACCAGCGCGAGTTCGCCGAGTTCTACAAGGTTTCGCCGGAGTCCTACGCCTGGCGTACGGACGGCGTGGAGGGCGCGGGCCTGCCGCTTGAGGAGCGTGCGCTGCGCAAGCCGCTGGGACGCGGTGCGCCGTATCCGACGTTCGCCCTTGACGGCACGTTCCGCCCGACCGTGCGTACAGTTCTCCGCCGCGATCCGGCGAAGAAGGTCAAGTCGCGCCTTTGCGTCGAAGACGCAGGGAAGGGCGCGTTCAAGGGCTTCGCCAAGGAGGCTCTGGAAGTCAACTTCTCCGACGCCATCCAGCATCTTGTCGCCGAGAGGATAGAGCCGGCGGGCGGCGACGCCGCGCCGTTCCGCCTGAAGGGGCTCGAGGGTGTCGTGTTCGAAGGCGAACGCAATACGGCTGGCTTCCCGAAGGTCGAGGTAAGGTGCACGAAGCCGACGACGTTGTGGCTCGTTATGGACGAGCTGGCGAGGCCGGACGGACTGCCTGACCCCGTCCGCTACTTCGACTGCGTCAACGCCTGCGGCTGGCGGCTGGAGAAGCCTGGGGTCTATTCGCTCGAGTGCTTCCAGCCGTACGGGCTCAAGTGCGGGCACGTCATCGTCGAGGGCGGCGAGGCGGAGATCCTCGGCTTCGACGTGCGCACTTACCTGAACCCGGCCGTGGCGCGGGCCTCCTTCCGCTGTTCCGATCCGGCGCTCGGCAAGGTCTTTGCGGCGGCGGCGCAGTCGCTCGCCTGCAATGCGGTGGACGCGTTCACCGACTGTCCCGGACGCGAGCGCGGCATCTACTTCGGCGACACGGTGTTCACGGCGCGCGGCGCCGGCGTGCTTCTCGGCGACACGCAGATGGAGAGGACGCAGTTCGAGAACTACGCGCTTGCGCCAAGGTTCCCGGACGTGCCGGACGGGCTGATACCAATGCTCTATCCGGGGGACACGAAGATCCGCGAGGCGCACTGGATACCCAACTTCTGCATGTGGTCCGTCATACAGCTCGCGGATTACGTCCGCCGCAGCGGCGACACGGCGATGGCGGCGGACTTCCGCGCCCGGGCCGACGGGATACTTGCCTGGTTCAGGAAGAGCCGCAACGCCGAAGGGCTTCTCGAGAGCCTCCCTGGCTGGGTGTTCATCGAATGGAGCGATGCGGCGAATTTCACCAACGGCATCAACTATCCGACGAACATGCTCTACGTCCGCTTCCTCGAAGCGTTTGCCGAGCTGTACGGCGCGGCGGACTGCAGGGCCGAGGCGGAGAAGCTGCGCGGCACGATCCGCAGCCTGTCTTGGAACGGCGAGTGGTTCCGCGACCATTCGGTGCGTGGCGCGGACGGCGCGCTTTCGACGCCCGGCGACTGCACGGAGGTATGCCAGTACCTTGCTTTCTTCTCCGGAGTGGCGACGGCAGGCCGCAACCCCGAGCTTTGGCGGCGGCTCGTGGAGGAGATGGGACCGACGCGCAAGGCCGATGCCTATCCGGCCGTCCACCGCTCGAACCTTCTCTTCGGCTACAGCCTCCGGTTCGTGCTGCTGTCGGAAGCCGGACTTTCCAAGCGCGTGCTAGATGAGGTGAAGGCCTGCTATCTGCCCATGGCGGAGAAAACGGGCTCCCTGTGGGAGGCTGTGTCGTCGGACGGCTACAGTTGCTGCCACGGCTTTCCGTCGCTTGCGGCGTGGCTTGTCGTGCGCGATGCGCTTGGCGTGAAGGCGATTGACCGGAAGGCCAGGACCGTCCTCATCGATCCGCCCGCCGGCGTTTCGCTCGACTGGTGCGAGGGAACCGTTCCCGTGTCGGACGGCGAGGCGATAGCCGTCAAGTGGAGCGGCGGCAAGCCAGACGTCCGCCTGCCGCCGGGCTGGCGCCGTCTTTCGGCTCAAGGCAAATGAACGAGATGTTCTGGAAGCCGTGATTTCCATATGTGATGCCATTGATTTGACTTTTCTTGTCCGGTCATGCGCCTGCGCATGGCTGACATTTCTGCTCGCGTTTGCGACCCCATGCTGCGGCATGTGCGCGGCGGCGGATGAGCCAGACTGGCCGACGGTCAAGGTGGAGCATTTCGACGCCTCGCGCGTTCCGACGCCTCCGCCCGCCTGCGACCCGGCCGATGGCTTTTCGGAGCCTGTCGCGGCGGAGGTGCGGATGCGCGACGGCGCACCGTGCGTGTTCCTCAACGGGCGTCCGTTCCCGCTGTTCTGGGGAGGCTTGGAGCAGCCGAATCCGCGCCCCGACAAACGCATGCGCATCGGCGACATTCCGTTCTCGGCGGTCACGGTGCACAACATGTACTACGAATGGCACCCGAGCAAGGAAGAGTGGAGGTTCGGGTGCTTTGACGGGCTTGCCGCGAAGTACGCGGCGGAGAATCCCGGCGCGTACTTCATCTGGGACCTCTCGGTGTATCCTCCGGCGGATTTCGCCAAGCGCCATCCGGAGGAGATGACGCAGGACGACGAGGGCGACCGCAAGCCGGTCCAGCGTTTCAGCTGGAGCTTCGCTTCCGAAAAGGCCATGTCGGAAATCAGGGAGATGGTAGACAGGGCCGTCCGCTACCTTGAAGCGTCGCCCTATGCGAACCGCATCATCGGCTACCGCGTCAACTCCGGCACGACGATCGAATGGCTGGGGTGGGAGGCCAGGCCCGGGCACGTGAACGATTTCTCGGAGCCGAGCCGCCGCGCGTTCGCCGCGTTCGTGGCCAGGCGCTACCCCGGTCTTGCCGATCCGCACGTCCCGTCGCTCGCCGAGCGCAGCGCGCTCGATTCTCCGAATTCGATCCTTTGGAACCGTGAAAAGCACTTGAATGCGTCCGCCTACATGGACTTCGCGTCGTGGATCGTCGCGCAGGACGTCCTGGCGGCGTGCGGCCAGGCGAAGGAGACGCTCGCCGCGCTCGGCCGCAGGAAGCTCGTCGGCACGTATTACGGCTACACCTTCTACCTCAACGTCAACGGAAACGACCAGCGGCGCGCGCACTTCGCCCTGCGCGACCTGATCGCCCAGAACGCCGGGCGGGTCGACTTGTCTCATGTCGCCGCAGAGCTACGGGCAGAGAAACCTCGGCGAAACGTGCGGCGACATGAAGCCGTTCGCGACGCTGGCGGCGAACGGTATACTGCCCGTGATCGAAGACGACTCCCGCACCCACAACCATCCGCCGGGGGCATACCTCGACTATTTCCAGACGCACAACGCCGCGCAGACGGAGTCCGTGCTCAGGCGCAACATCGGCGTAGCCCTCTGCCACGGTTCGCCGCCATACCTGTACGCGCTCTGCACCGGCACCGATCTTGACTCGCCCGAATGCGCCGAAGTCGGGCGTGCGACGCGTGCGCTGATGGAGAAGCTTGCGAAGACGGGAATGCGCCGCACGGCGGAGGTCGCGCTCGTCGCCAGCGAACGGTCGGTGACCGCATCGCCCCTGCTGAACCGCAGGGCCGAGACCGGACGGTGGATCCAGAAATACGACGGCAGCGGAACTGCGCGTCGCGTCAAGGACAGGCGGGCGGTCTTCAACGGAGAGGTGTTTGCGGCGGCTCACACGCTCTTTGCCCGCGCCGGCGCCCCCGTGGACTATTTGCTGGCGGAGGATCTCGAAAGCCATTCCGGGAACTACAAGCTGTACGTGTTCCTTAACCAGTTCGTGTTCGACGACAAACTTCGCAGCGCCGTCGCACGCATCTACGAGCGCGGCGCGACCGTGCTGTGGCTCGTTGCGCCGGGGTGGTCGAACGGCGGTTCCCTCGCTGACATGGAGCGGCTTACGGGAATGTCGTTCGCGCAGGTGCCAGAGGGCGAGGCCGTAGTGAAGATGGCGCGGGACGGACGGCACATGGGAATGCCAGGCGTGAAGGTTGCGGAGCGCTTCAGCCCGGTAAGGCCGGACGAGGTGATCGGCACTTACGAGGATGGTTCGCCGGGCGTGGCGGCGTCGCGCATCGGCAATGCGACGGTAGTGTTTTCAGGGCCGTGGCAGCTCGACTTGCCTTTCGTCAAGGAGCTGGTGCGCCGTGCCGGCGCACACGTCTGGTGCGACTCCGGCGACCCGGTGGAGGCGAACGACTGCCTCTTCACCCTGCACGCCCGTGCTCCCGGCAGAAAGCGCGTCCGCCTGCCGCGCAAGGCGGCGTCAGTGGAGGACGTGTTCTGCAATCGGGAAGTCGCCCGCGATGTGGACGAGTTCGAGTTTGACGCACCGCTGCACTCAAGCCGCCTGTTTTATTGGCGTGAGCGCTGAGAAAATTATATAATACGCGCTTGTGGAACGGAACGAGACATATGTCCTTGATTCTGCGGCGGCTGAGACGCTGACGGAACAGTTGACGGGCAATCTGCGCCGCGCCATCGCCAATGGCGTGTTCAAGCCAGGCGACAAGCTGCCGGGGGTGCGGCAGATGGCGGAGCTGTGCGGCACGAGCGTCCAGGTGCCGATTGCTGCCATGAAGACGTTGGCGGCGGAGGGGTTCGTGAAGGCGCGTCCTCGTATCGGCTGCGTTGTGCTGGAAGAGAACCGCAAGGTCTGGCGCGGAAGGGTGCTCATCGTGCATGTGGGCAATCACGCAAACTACAGCCAGAATGCCTTTGTGAACGAGGTGTCGACCTTGATTGAATCGGAGAACTGGCGTGTTGAACATGTGTTTGTGCCGCGCAAGGAAGGCTTTGGCGACTACATCCTGGAGTCGCTCCGCAAGAAGCTCACGGAAAAGTTCGATCTTGTGCTGCTGCCGGCTTATGATCAGCCTGTCATTGAGATGGTCAAGAAGAGCGGGATTTCCTGCATGCTGATCTGGGGCCTGCCCGGAACGATCAGAAGTCGCGTTGACTGCATCATGCTTTACAGCGGCATGCGAAAGGCTTTAATGGATTTTGTGGGCCATTGTCGAACAAACGGAATCCGGCATATCATCCAGATGTCTTTCGATGATGCAATGCCCACCGACATCCGGCAGCTGCTGCCGAAAGTCATTACGGTGGAGGATATCATTGTCCGTCCCGAGTTTTCGCCCCTGCGGGTGGAAAGCTTTTCGCGCTGCGCCTATGATGCGCTTGTGGCACGGCTGACGGATCGGCGCACGCGGCGTCCTGATCTTATCTACTTCAATGACGACTATCTGGCGCGTGGTGGTTTCTGGGCGTTGGAAAAGGCCGGTCTGCGTGTGCCGGAGGACATCAAGGTGGTAACGCTCACGAACTATGGAAATGCGCCGTTCTACCCCAAGACGCTGACCCGCATCGAGTGCAATCCCTACCGAAATGCCGCAACTGTCGCCCGCTTGGCATTGAGGTTCCTGCGAACCCGAAGATTTGCCGGCTCCGTTGTCGAGGATGTCAAATACATCCGCGGCGAGACGTTTTAGGCTGTATACATTGTGCATGTACGAATCTTGGTGCGCGCGGACTCTCTTAATCGTTGCTTGTGATACAATTGCTTGCACCTTTTAAATGAGGAGTACTTATGAGCAAATCATTCAAAGATCACGTTAGTGCGCCGCTTGTGCAGGTGTTCATGGGGATTGTCGGCATTTGCCTGCCGATGATCTCCAATGCAGTCGATGCGGTTTGGGACAGCACCAAGCCAAGTGGGGCAAAGTGGGTGACAGCCTCCAACTGGAAGGATGCGACAACTGGTAATGTGCTTTCTGCCGCGCCGACGACCGCTTCCGATACGGCCTTCATTGCAAGCCCTACCGGGGCGGAGTATGTGATTGAGTTCGATAGCGTCAATGGGGGTAACGGCACAATGGAGATTGCCGTTAGAAAAGTCTATTCGGACTGGATGCCGACATTGATGTTTGGTACGGCGGCAAACAGCTGGACGGCCTTCTACAAGCAGACGTTCTCGGTTGACGATCCTGATGACTTCAAGGGTTTCTATACCGCTTGGGAGGGACGCGGTTGTCTGAAGCTGAACGCGACACAGAGTCATGTGCCGGTCGCCTCGCATGTCGATACCTATGGCTACAACTGGATCACCGTGCCGGATGCGGGAACGAAGGCGCAGGTGCGGACGCTCTTCGGAAATGGGGCGATCAGAAAGGATGGTTCAGGCGATCTGGAGGTGCTGCAGGGCGGCGGATGGGATTCGCGCATCTATGTTGACGACGGTGCACTTGTCCTCAGCGGATCGCCCGCAGACCACGCCGAGCCGTATCTCCCGTCTGGCGCATGGGTACATCTTGACGCTTCCGATGCCGATTCGTTAGAGACATATGAGGAGACCTATGGCAATAATCAGAAACGACTTTGCGTTGCGAAGTGGAAGGACTGCGACGGCGGATCGGTCTATGCCTTGACGAATGGGTACCACAGCGGTGCTACGCACTACATGCCGTATTCCCGCGCACCCTACATCTCATCGGTGCAGAGCGGAACAGGACGGAATCTCATCGATTTCGGTTCACAGGTTCAGGAGGCGACCGATGAGTCGCCGGCCTATTGCTGGATGAAGTTCAGTTCAAACTGCTCATCTGTGCGTGATGTGTTCTATGCCGCTTGGTGTACGGTTTCCTCAACCAACGCCTACAAGCATCAGGTGACGTTGCTCGGCTCGTCCGGCCTTGGCGAAAACCGCGATTTGGCGGGCGGCGGCAGGGTGCGGATATTCGATACATATCCAGGTTCAGCCCCTGCACAGCACGGTGCGCTCACCTTCAACGGGCAGCGCGTTCTGAACCAGAAGATATGGGGAAGCCGCTACGGTTCCGATCCTTCAAGCCTTCATGTCGTCGGCGCAGCGTTTGACCAGAATCTGACGTTCAACGCGCTTTCCTGCGAACGCAACATCATGTACTACACGGGCGGATGGCGCCTGGGTGAGCTGATCGTCTATACGCGAGAACTCTCGGATGATGAACGCCGCGCGGTTGTCCGCTATCTGATGCAGAAATGGGTCAAGGACTATCGGCCTGACGACGTGGGCGAAGTCGTCCTTCACGCGGACACCGCTTCGGTCAACGTTCCCGAAGGGCGTGTGGCGCGCATCAAGTCCCTTTCCGCGCAAGGTGCCGCGAAGATCACGAAGACAGGCGGCGGAACGTTGATCGTGGACGGCATTTCACCGGCGGATGCTCCGATTGACATCCAGGGCGGTTCGGTGCGTGTGACAACGCCTTTGGTGACGACGAGCGGACCGGCCTCGAATCCGATGGTCTGGCTTGATGCGACAGTGCCCAGCTCGTTCGTGTTCTCCAACGATGTCAATGGTGTCGCCACGCCCTATATCATGCGCTGGAACGACCGTCGTTCGGAAGTGACGACCCACTTTGCCGAGGTGCCTGCGCCGGATGCCGGAACAAGCTATTGGACATCAAACAATAGCAAGAATCATCTACCGAAAACGATGGCGTCCGCCTCTCCCACGGGTTGCGCCGCCGTTGATTTTGGATCGTGTGACAATGGCGCTTGGATGTGGATTCAGCCGCGTGACAAGGTTGATTCCTATGCTGGGTTCGTCGCCATTCGCGTAAAGAACGCCTGGACGTACAGGTTCCAGTATTTCGGTACGTCAAATACCGATCTTCTTTCGCCCGGCTGGTACACCAAGATGATGATTCAGCAGAACTACACCACGGTAAAGGGCGTGTCGTTGGGCTGGGCGATCGACGGGCGGTTTGTCGATCCATGGTTCTCCCATCAGGCCACATATGATTCGACGCAGTGGCGCATCGTCTCGTTCTCCGGCAGTCGGGCGAAGGTTCGGGCCGATTTGCTGGCTAAATACAGCGCGACAGGAGCCGACTTCTTGGGCAATGTCGAGATTGGCGAACTGATTCTCTTCGACCGTCCGCTTTCGTGGGACGAGCGGCGCAACACGGAGGCGTACCTGATGCAGAAGTGGCTCGGCAAGCCTCATCCTGAATCGGCAGAGGGCGTGGAAACCCACGACTATACGTTTGGTGGGAACGTGGACGAGGTCGTAGACACCGGTGCTTCCGATATGGTGGTGACAAACCTTTCTGGCGGTACGGGTTCGCTCATCAAGTACGGCGCGGGCACGCTCACGCTAACGGATATGACGGCACTGACAAACGGTACGTCGTTTGTGGCGGAAGAAGGAACGCTTGAACTTCCGCTCGACATCCCGGACGACGCCTTTGTCCGCCTTGACGCTTCCGATCTCTCATCCTTCACGCGCACCTACACGACAGACGACGGGGCTGGCGGACTTGTCACCAACATCACGCGTTGGGCGGACCAGGTGTCTGGACGCGAGGCGTTTTCGGTCGCCGAGAACGGTCTTTCTTCAAGCTATGCAGGGGCGTCTGGTTCCTGCTGCACGAACCCAACGCTTGTCTATGCCGAAATGCCGGATGGCTCCATGAAACCAGCCGTCGATTTTGGCGGCTATCTCAACGTGGGAACGCTCTGGACGGGGTCGCCACGCCACATCACGCCGGAGAACATGAACGGCAGTGCCGGCATGAAACTGCCAGGTTTCGAAACGTCAGGTGCCTGTGGAGTAAATGAGGCGCATGTCGTGGTGGCGGACTGGGACGGCGACAGAGGCGTGTTCTTTGGGCAATGGCTCAATCAAGACTACGACTACTACACGCGCAAGGCGGGGTACATGTTCCGGTCTCCGTACCACAAGTATGGCGGCGCCATCTGCTACGGCAACGTCTATCTGGACGGCAGCAAGTTGACGGTAATGCCGCACGAACAGCCGTTCTCGCGATACATCTTCCATCTCGTTTCCATCCAGCCTACGAATACGCTTGATGTCGGCGCGCTTTCGATGGAGCGCAACTGCAATTCGGGCGGCAACCGCATTTGCGAGTATGTCGGCTACAAGAAGGCTCATTCGCAGGAGGTGTTCGAGTTCATCCAGAAGAAACTCATGACCAAGTGGTTCGGCGCGGTGCGTCCCGACTGGTTCAGGAACTTCACGACGTTGCGCGCGGCGGAGGGGGCGACGATTGCTGTCAACACCCCTGCGGCTGTCACGGCGGGAGAACTGTCTGGCGGCGGCACGATTGCGGCACCAGAGGTGAAGGGCGTTTCTTCCATCACGGTAGATGCGGCAGGAACGCCGGTTGCCGTATCCGGCAAAGTGACGCTTGCTGCTTCGGGCGTTGTGCATGTGCTTGACATGTCTGCTGCCAGTGTGCCGGGGGATTACGCGCTCTTGTCGGCTGATGAAATTGCATTTGCGAATGGTGGGAACGCCGCCAAATGGTTGCTTGATGCGTCTCCTGTGCGCAGGTCGCATGTATGCATGCTTGTTATGGATGGTCAGACGCTTGTGTTGCGTGTCCAGCCTCGCGGTGCAGCGATGATGTTAAAATGACTGTTTTGTTATAGAGATCTGACATGTTCAGGCAAAAGAAGAGAATGTTTGCGACATGGCGAATCGCATTGATTGCGACTACCCTGGCTTTGGTGCTTTCGGGCTGCTCTAAGCAGTTCGAAGTGCGCGGACCGGACGCGCCGAAACCATGGGAGAAGACCGCTGCCGAAGAGCTGACTCATTACCTTGAGCTATGTGCCGAGGGGCGGCAAGTGGCTGTCGGTTGGCGAAGTGCGGTGTTCCACGTCGGCGACACGGCATTTGCGCGGTCAAAGGGGCTGTCCCCAAGTTCGTTCAAGGACGAAGAGTGGTGCGTGAAGTCGTTCGGGCGTGACGTGGTGCTCGCGGGTGGCGGAACACGCGGAACGCTCTACGCCGTCTATCACTTTCTGGAGGATGACTGCGGAGTCAGGTGGTGGATGGATGGCGATGAGGACGTTCCGTCCGCGAAGCCGCTTAAGTTCGACACTCTCGACCGGTGCGGCAAGCCGTTCTTCCTCTGCCGCAACATCTACCGGTTCAGCACGTCCGACCCGCGCACTGCGATACGCAACCGCCTGAACGACAACGGCGACTCGCCGATTCCGGCTGAGCTTGGCGGAGCGTTTACATACGGTCCGCCGTACCTCGCGCACACCTGGGACAAGTACCTGCCGTTCGACAAGCACGGCAAGGAGCATCCCGAATGGTATGCGCTCGTCGGCGGCAAGAGGATTGGCGGACAGAACGTCGCGCAGATGTGCCTGACGTGTCCGGGGCTCACGGACGTATTTTCGCGCTGTCTTGACGAGTTCATCGCCAAGGGCGAGGCGGATGCGGGGGCGAAGGGCGTTCCCGCGCCGCGCATCTACGACATCTCGATGAACGACAACATGCGCTTCTGCGAATGCACGAACTGCACGGCGGCTACGGCGAAATACGGGCATTCGGGGCGTCAGCTCAACTTCATGAACGCTGTGGTCGAGAGGGCTGCAAAGGAACATCCAGACCTGCTCTTCTCCACGTTCGCCTACTACTATTCGGAGCCGCCGCCCTCCAACGGCGTACGCGCGGCGGACAGCGTGGTCGTGCGCCTTTGCAACACGCGGCAGAACATGGCTGCGAGCATCTTCGACGAGGACAACCGCTTTATGCACGACCAGGTGCTGGAGTGGAACAAGTTCGCCCAGAACCTGTTCGTCTGGGACTATGGCATTACGTACGGGAAAGGCAAGGGCTATCCGGTCCCCAACGAGCCGTACATCTTCGAGAAGTTTCGGTTCTACGCCGACAATGGCGTGAAGGGATTTCTTTTGGAACACGAGGATCCGGGCTGCTCCGACATGTACGAGCTGAAGTACCGGTTGGAGTGCAAGGCGATGGAAGACCCATACCAGGATCCAGGGCCGATCATCGCGGATTTCATGTCCCGTTACTATGGCGCCGCAGGCGGCAAGGTACTGGAGGCGCGACGGTTGCTGGATCGACTCCGCCGAGAGCGCAAGGCGTTCATCACGTGGTTTCCGACGACAGGCGAGTTCAACTTTCTCAACGATGAGGATCTCGTGGAGTTCGAGCGAATGTTTGGCGCGGCGGCGGAATGTGTGAAAGGCGATGCGAAGCTGGAGAAGCGTGTCGAACGGGCGTATGCCAGCATCCGCCGTCTGACAGAGTTCCGACGCAAGTTTGGCACGAAGCATCCGCCGGAGAATGGAGTGGCAGACAAGCCGTTCTTTGATTTCCCTGCGCGCGAGAAAGGCTACACCCTCCACGATGGCGACAATGTCGGGTATGTGAAGGATCCAGACTTTGGCGATCCATTGGAAGGCGGAGAGACGGTTGTGCGCGTCAAGGCGGACGGCGATGCATCATACTATGACCTCCCGTTCGAGCTTGGCGTATATGCCGTGGCAGACAGGCGCGGCGTCGCGTCGAAGAGGTGGGAGAAGCCGCTCGGTACCGGCTATCGTTGGTACAGTCTTGGGAAGGTGACTCTGCCGGCGCGGAGCTTCTACTTCTACGCGACGCGCAAGTGGACGACTCAGCTGGCGATAAGCCTGCCCGGAATGAACGGCGGCACGTTTGAGGTCAAGGCGCTTGTCAAGTTCACGGGCCCCCGCTTCTTCCCCGGCTCAACCGAACCGGACGAAATCCGCATCGCCCGTGTCATCTACTCGCCGATGGATTAGCAGCCCGATTTGCCGCTTGTCGAGCGACATCTTGGGCTGTAACAATGACATTTTGTCGTTTTGCAGCCCAAATTGAGCTTTGGAGGTTCCAAAAGCGACGGACGAAACTTTCGTGACGAAATTTTCGCCATGGATGTGCAGGATGTGGTATAATACGCCAACATGAAACTGAAGAATCCTTTTTTGACGGCTGGATATGCCGGAGAAGAATACTTCTGCGACCGTCGGCGCGAGACTGCGAAGATGATTGCGGCATTTGAGAACGACCGCAACCTTACGCTCATTGCGCCTAGACGCTACGGCAAGACAGGCCTCATAAAGAATGCGCTCGCAAAGATGCCGACGGAATTCGCCGGCGTCTATCTTGACATATTCTCCGTTGAGGACCTTGCCTCGTTCACGGCGGCATTTGCATCAGCAGTGGTGGGGGTCCTCGATTCGCCCGTCGAAAAGACGATTTCTGCCGTTGCCCGGTTCTTCAGGAGCTGCCGACCAACCATAACGCCACAGGAGGACGGGACGCCGCGTTTTTCGTTCGACATAGCACCTTCGTCCGCAAAAGCGACGCTCGACGAGACCTTCGCCTATCTCAAATCGAAAAATCGCCGTGCCGTAATCGCAATCGACGAATTCCAGCAGATTGCCGAATTTCCGGAAAAGGGCGTGGAGGCGGCGTTGCGCAGCCATATACAGTTCGTACCTTGGGTGCGGTTCGTCTTCGCCGGATCGCGCCACCATGTCATGAGCGAAATGTTCGGGTCTGCGAAGCGACCGTTTTACCAGTCCACGGAAATCCTCTCACTTGGGACGATCGACCCCGTTGAATACGAAAAATTCGCGCGGACTCATTTTGCGGCACGGCAAAAGCGCGTCAGCACAAAGGTGTTCCAATCGCTCTACGAGAGATTCGAAGGCATCACGTGGTATGTCCAGGCGGTGCTGAACAAAGTGTGGGAATCCGGCTGCGGACTGACGTCGGCAAGACAGATCGACGAGGCGGTGGATTCGCTGGTGGAGGGGAATGCCATCGTATTCCATGACTTGTTCCGCAGCCAAAACGACGCATCACGCACCTTGTTGAAAGCTGTGGCTGAAGAGGGATGCGTCGCATCGCCAACTGCGGGAGGCTTCCTGTCGAGACATAGTCTGCCGTCTCATTCAACTGTTCGCTCTGCGCTGAAGAATCTGATTGATGGAGACTTGCTCTATCAAACAGACAATGGCTATGTAGTATATGATCGGCTTTTCGGCATCTGGCTTTCGCGACTGTAGCGCACTGTCTCCCTCAGCGCGGCGAGTTGCGTCTGACGAGACTCGTTACTGTCATCTGTCGTTTGTGGTATACTCTACTTAGTTATGGCAATCAAGGGCAATCTTCCATGTCGGCGACACGCCATTTACAGTTTGGATCCTGCGGCGGCGGAGACGCTGACGGAACAGTTGACGGGTAATCTGCGCCGCGCCATCGCCAATGGTGTGTTCAAGCCAGGCGACAAGCTGCCGGGGGTGCGGCAGATGGCGGAGCTGTGCGGCACGAGCGTCCAGGTGCCGATTGACGCCCTCAAGGCACTTGCTAACGAAGGTTTTGTCAAGGCGCGGCCGCGCATCGGTTGCATTGTCTTGGGCAAGAGCCGAAAGGTGTGGCAGGGGCGCATCCTGATGGTTCACGTGGGGGCGCACTCCAACTACGGGCAGAACGTCTTCTGCGGAGAGGTGGCGTCTCTGCTCGGCGCGGCGAACTGGCGGGTCGAGCATTTCTACGTGCCGAGACGTGGGCCGGAATATCTCGATCTGAAATCGTTCGCCAAGGCTCTCTCCGAGAAGTACGACCTTGTGCTGTTGCCGGCGCATGACCCGCCTGTAGTCGGGATTGTGCAGAAAAGCGGTCATCCCTATATGCTTCTTGCGGCGCAGGTCGGCGAACCGAAGGGCGCAGGGTGCATCGGCAGCATGGCATGGACTGACAGTCAGGCCGTAGCCGACTTTGCGGAGCATTGCCGCGAGGCGGGCGTTCGCCGCGTTCTCGTGGTGCGGCTTGAAGATTGCTTCTATGCGAATCTCAATAGGCTATCCGATGAAGGCGTCGAGGTCGAATATCTGCACATTGATGGTGAGATGTCCGACTTGCGTGCGGAAAGCGTTAGTTGCAACGCGTATGAGGCTATCCTGAAAGGGATGGCGGGCAGACGTACGTCACGCCCGGACCTGATCTATTTTGCCGACGATTATCTTGCGCGAGGTGGCTTATGGGCGTTGGAGCGGCTGGGGCTGCGTGTGTCGGAAGACATCAAGGTAGTCTCCCTCAGCAACTACGGCAATGCACCATTCTATCCAAAGCCGCTTACGAGGTTCGAGCACAATCATTTCGACTATGCCGCGAAGACGGCGCGGGCGATTCTGCGCTATCTCAGGTCGGGTCACCTGCCGGGAACGGTGCTTTGCGCGCTACGCTACGTGCGCGGCGAGACGTTTTGAATCTGTATAGATTGTGCAGATGATGAATTTTGAAGTGCGCATTGCGGGATGCCGACGGCTGTGCTATATTGATTTCAACTTTCTGCAAGGAGGGAGAATGGGCTATGGCAAGGAAAGTTTCAGATAGACGCTTTGGGACGTTCGCGTTCTGCGGTGCGGCGGTGATGGTCGGAATGTCGGTCTGTGCCGATACTTTCACTTGGCATGGACCGAGCGATATCGTTGGAAGCGGCAACTTCGGGACTGCCGGAAACTGGTTTGATTCGACAGGAAACCGCACACAGACGATTCCGGGTGCCAGTGACGATGTGAAGTTCACAAACGGGAACGACCTCTGGTCGGTGCAGACGGTGACGCTTGATGCCGACAGGTCGGTCGCGTCATTGACGGTCGAGGGTGGTAACGTGCGCGCCTTGGGCAAGGTTGCCTATGCGGCCTTGGCTCTTGACGGACATGCGCTTACAGTGAGCGGGCAGCTGTACATGGAAGGCATACAGGGCTGGGGTTCATACCGGGCAGGTCAATGCAGTGTTCGCGGCGGCACTCTCAACGTCGGATCTGTTCAGGTCGGGCGTACGGGCGAGTGGGGGCAAGGCTCAGGAACGCTGATTGTGAAGGGTTCGGGCACGACACTGTCCAGTTCAGGCGAAGTCAAGATTGAGGGGCCGTTCACGAAAATGGAAGTGTCGGACGGCGCTACATTTTCGGGCGGAAAGTTCAGGGTCGCCGGACAGCGCGCCAATCGTTCGGCGGTTGGCGGCACTGGATTTGAAAGAAGCATAGTTGCAATCTCGAACAGCAACACAAAGGTTACGTTTACCGGTTTCGCCTTGCACCATGATGTTGACGTGACGATAAGCGACGGAGCATTCGTCAAGGTGACAGGCTGGGGGTATTACAACAATAACTTTTCCGGTTTCTGGGTTGGTAGCCTTGGACGCACTTTTTATGGCAATTGCATTGGTGGCGCGTGGGGTGGCTATGGGACATCGTGCGGAAACTATGGTTCACTTGTCATCGATAATGCGACATTTGAGTCTGGCGACCATTTTGCCGTTGGCTGTTCCCGTGCGGCTTTAGGCGGGGCGGGAGCGACGCTTACGCTTCAGAATGGTGCGAAGTTCTCGTCGGGCGAATTCTTCGTAGGATTGTCGGGTGATGGTACTGGTCAGAACTCGACCAACAACGTGCTTAACGTTCTCAGCGGTTCGGAGTTGAAAGTCACCGCATTGACTGTCAGCCGATATGGCAATACGTCGTTCTGCAAGATGAACGTAAACAATGCGACTGTCAAGTGCGAAACCCTTAGAATTGGCAGTTATACGTCAAGTGTGCTGAACTCCAACGCCTGCATTACGGTGTCGGGCGCGGCACCGGCTATCACGCTTTCGAGTACGTCTGCGACGGCGTTTGAGGTGCGCATGGGTTCGCAGGTGCGCTTCATCCTGCCGGAAGACGGATTTGTCGCCGCGCCGATTTCGGTCAAGGGCGGCGTTTCGATCGTTGCGGACGAAAACGACTATGCCGTCGATCCCGTAAGGCTTGTCATTGACGCCAATGCGTTCGGCAGGAAGCATCCAAACGGAACGGCGACTTTGATCGAATGCGCCACGGCATCCGCAGAATCGTTTCAGCGTCTGGCGGACAACCTGGTTTTTGTTGATACTCCAGACAGACGCAAGGGAACGGTTTCAGTCGTCGGCGGCACGAAACTCGTCTATGCCGCACCACCGCCGCTTGGCACAAAGCTCATGATTCGATAATCGCACATCTTAAGATGCTGTAAGAAAAGGAACAAGGGTATGCGCAGATTGATGATGGTGGCAGCATGTTGGGCCGTCGCGCTGTCGGTTTCGGCAGCAGAGGAGTGGCGGTTCGAGGTCGCGGCGGATGCGCCGAAGGTCGTGTCGTGTCCAGTCGATGCGAGCTGGGCGAAGGGCATGGAGACGCAAGAGGTAGTCGCTGTCGCAGACGATGGTTCTGCCGTTGCCGTGCCATGGACGCTCGAAACATCTGGGCTGCGTCCTGAATTGGTGTGGGTGGCGGATGGACGGCAACGCTTTGCATTGCGTGGACGCACTGTGGACGCGTCGCTACCCGAAACCGATCTGGCCGCAGAAACGGTCGGCGATGCGATTGTGGTCAGCAACTCGTTCTTCTCTCTTCGGCATCCGCTGAACGGCAAGGGCGGCTTCCCGGAGAAGATTCGCTTCGTGCAGAGCGGCGCGGCGGACGACGGACTTTTCTTCATGGATCAGTTCGTACGCAAGAACGCGTCCGGTGGCGCAGACGCCACGCCAATTCGGTGCAACGGCAGTTCGTCGGCACGGCTTGCCTTCAATTCGCCGCTTCGCGCCGTTGTCGAAGTCAAGGCAAAGGTCGCCGACATCGAGGCTGTTTATCGCTATATCTATTCGGCATGGTCGCCGCTTGTGCGAGTCGACGTGCTGTGCTGCCAGGGCGCGGGCAAGGCCTGTTCTGAAGTGTGGACGGCGGGCTTGGGCTGGCCGCGCGAGTCGCCGCGCTATCCCGAATATCTAGCGAAGGGCAGCGACAGCGCGACGCCGTTTCAGAAGAAGGGCGAGAAAAGCCGAGCGTTTTCGGACCACTGGATTGCGTTTACGGACGGCACGAACGCCGTCGGCGTTGCATCCGTCTTCGGCGCGGTAGGCTGGGATGCCTCGTCGTCGTTCGTCTATTATCTTCTCGCCCAGCGCGATGGATGGGACACGATGGCCATGGCTCGTTCCGCGCTTCTCTATCTTGGTCCTGTGCAGAGCCGCGACTGGTTCGACAGCGCGTTCGCCGGCGTCAGGCCGCAGGTGAAGGTCATGCGCGACAATTTGCAGTGGGTTCCGACCAGTCCGCTTTACGTTCGCGCAGATGCGACGTTTCTTGAGGGGCGTGGAATCCGTCTCGCTTTCGATTCGGCGGAGCGCGGCTTCAACTGCATCGGAATCGAGAACCGCGTAAACCATGATCCGGCGGCGTTCTGCCGCGAAGAGCAGGGACAGGCGGCGTTCTGGAAACTGGCGTTCTGGAAAGACGGCTCGCCGACTAACGCGCTCGCCATAGACAATCTCGCGCCGTGCAAGAAGTCGGTCGAGTGTATGAAAGACAGATTGGTCTTCAACTGGCGCGGACTGTCACTCGGCGACGAAATGGGCGTTCTGGACGTGAAGGCGACCGTTGCGCTCACGCAGGGTGGAACGGCGGCTGAATGGCGGATTGCCGTCAAGAATCGCAGCAATCGGTGGGGACTTGCCGAGACAACCTATCCGCTTCTTCGCAACGTCGTCAAGCCGCTTGAGGCAGACGTCTTGATACCGAAGGGCAACTATTCCGGACGGCTCGCGAAGTCGTATCAGGCCGGGCAGCAGGTCGGCGGCACGTCGCTTCGGTATCCGACGAGCCTTGGCACGTCGGTTCAGACATGTGCGTACATGCTGGGCGGCACGGGGCTTCAGTTGACCGCGCTGGACGGCAAGGGACAGACGAAGTACATAGAAATGCCGGGGTTCGACTTCAGCATCCGCTATCCAAGCCCAGACCAAGGCGTTCCCGGCACGGCGAACGCGCCGGACTTCGCGGTCGAGACTGCCGCGTTCTCCGGCGACTGGTGGCGGGTCGCGAAGCGCTACCGCGCCTGGGCGACGCGGCAGAAGTGGGCGGCGAAGGGACCGCTTGCGACGCGCGCCGACTTCAACCGGCAGCTTGGAGATGTCGGCTATTGGATCAAGAGCGACTGGAGGCATTCTTCTCCGCAGCAAGTCTCAAACTTCATGGCGCGTGCTATGGCCGAGATGCCTGGCGTTCCGCTCGGTTTCCAGTGGTACTGCTGGCATCAGTGCCCGTTCGACAACAACTACCCGGAACTCCTGCCGGAGAAGCCCGGAATGAAGGAGGTCGTTTCGTGGCTCAAGGGGAAGGGCGTTCTTGTGATGCCCTACATAAACGGACGACTCTGGGACGAGATTCTGCCGAGCCATGCCGCCGCCGTGCCCGCCGCCGTCAAGAACGTGGACGGAACACGCTACGTTGACAAATACGGCGGGCACAGGCTTTCGGTGATGTGTCCGACGACGAAGCTGTGGCAAAAGAAGCTGGACGACCTCTGCGACACCATGGAGAACGAGATCGGCGTGAACGCGCTCTACCTCGACCAGATATCGGCTTCAATGCCTGCGCCCTGCTTCGACCGGACGCACGGGCATCCCCTCGGCGGCGGCTCGCACTGGACGGAAGGCTACCGCGAGCTGATGAAGACAATCCGCGAAAAGGCGGTCAAGCGCGGCGTTGCGCTCACTTCGGAAAACGCCGCCGAGCCCTACATGGACAGTTTCGACGCGCACCTCACATGGTTCGGACACGCCTACGACGACGTGCCCATGCTGCCCGCCGTCTATTCCGGCTACACGGTCTATTTCAGCTGCGTGTCGGACAAGAGGGATTCGCTCGACTCATACTGCGCCCAGCAGGGAGAAGCCTTCATCTTCGGCTGTCAGCTCGACTGGAATGACCCATGGATTCTCGATGACGCGCACAGGGAGCATTTCGCTTTCGTGGCACGGCTTGCCAGAGAGCGCATTGCCCACAAGAAGTTCTTGCTCGAAGGCGAGCTTTTGGGTGAACTGCCCACGCCACCTGGTTTGCCGACGGTTGAAGTGAAATGGAATCGCATCGGAATGTACTACGATTCGACGCGGTTCCGGATGCCCGCCGTGCGCGGCGCTGTGTGGCGCGATTTCACGGGCAAGAGGCAGTACATCGTGCTCGTCAACATCTCCGGCGATACGCAGACATTCGCGTATGGCAAGGGTGTCGCGCAAAAGACCGTCACGATTCCGCCGCGCAGCGTCATTTCTGAGCTTACGCCTGCGGCAGAGTGACCTATGGTGCCGTTTTATCAGATTCTGCGGATTTACCGCCCAAACCGTGATGCGGATGTGGTATAATCACATGCATGAAACTGAAAAAGGCCTTAACTGAAGTTACACGCAGGAGATTCGTAGGCGAGGCGCTGGCGGCCAGCGTCATTGGAGCGACGGGGAAACCGGCGGCGGCCGCGTCGCAAGCCGATGTCATCGCCAGGTGGCAGGCGGATACGGAACTGGTCTCCCCGGACGTCTACAGGCAGTATCTGCGCGACGGCGATGCGCGCGGCCTTGTGACGCTGGAGAAGCTTGAAGCCGCAGCCGAAAAGGTGCTGCGCGAGGTGAAGGATGTGGCCGTCGGCGACATCCCCGCCGTGTGGAGCGTGTATAACATGGGATACATCGTCAAGACGAGGGACTCGCTCTTTTCGATAGACCTCGTCCACAGGCGTGACGCGGAGTTCGCGAAGATGCTCGATTTCGCGCTTGTCACGCACAACCACGCCGACCATTGGCGCGGAGGCTTCTATGAGGCGATGGACGGCGCGGGCAAGAAGGTCGTGTCCAACTTCCTCGACAACTACGGCGTCCGCGACTGGAGGAAGGACGGCGGCTTCACGCGTGCCAGGAAAGTTTTCAAGATAAGGGACGTGGAGGTGCGCACCTCCCTGATCGACCACAACGACTATCTCATCGACTTCACGACCGCCTTCGAGATCCGTGTCGGGAACTGGACGCTCTACCACACTGGCGACAGCGGGAAGGGAACGGAGCCGAAGCTTGAAACCGTCTGGGGGCGCCCCGACCTGTGGCTGTTCTTTCCCGGCTGCGGCATAGACACTGCAAAGGCGGTGGCGAAGATCAACGCGAAGCGGATAGTGTTCGGGCACCTGTGGGAACTGAGTCACCGCACCGGCCACAGGGGGCGGCTCGACGAGCCGCTGATACGCCGCGCCCTTGCCGCCGCGCGGCCTGTAGTGGCAAACACCTCGTTCGCCCTGTGGGGCGACAGGATCGCGTAAGCCGCGGCGCTGCGCCGTTTTGGAGGTTCTTGAACAAGACAAACCAAGCAAAGGAAAGGCTAATGACAATGAAGAGCAAAGGTGGAATCGGCAGGAGAGGCTTTCTCGGGATGGGGGCGTCGGCCTGCGTCGCCGGGCTCGCGGGAGGCGTGCCGTTCCCTGCGATCGCGTCGGCGCGGGGGGCGAACGGCAAGCTTCGCCACGCCTGCATCGGCTGCGGTGCGCAGGGCAAGGGCGACATAGCGTCATTCTCGTCGCACAAGCGTATCGAGATGGCTGCGTTCTGCGACGTTGACCTCAAGATGCTCGAACCGCTCCGCAGCAAGTTTCCTAAGGCGCGCTTCTATCAGAACTGGCGCGAGATGCTCGACAAGGAAGACCTGGATTCCGTCCTCGTCGCCACGCCTGACCACTCGCATTGCGAGATAATGTGCGAGGTGATGCGCCGCGGGCTGAACCTTTACGCCCAGAAGCCGCTCTGCCGCTCGTTCGAGGAGTGCCGCAGCCTCGAGTCGCTTGCCGCGTCCTCAGGCGTAGTCACGCAGCTTGGCACGCAGATTGCGGCGTGGGAGTGTGACCGCCACACGGCTGAAATGCTGCGGCGCGGCAACATAGGCACCGTGAAGAAAGTGTGGCTCTTTTCGAACTCCGGAGTCTACGCGAAGCTGCTTGAGCGCAAGTGGCCGCTAGAGCCTTCTCCCGTGCCGGACACCCTCGATTGGAAGGGCTGGCTCGCGTCCGCCCCGTACAGGCCGTATGTGGCAGGTCATTACCACCCGTTCGTCTGGCGCGTTTGGCGCGACTTCGGGTCCGGCTGGCTGGGCGACATGGGCAGCCACCTGTTCTCGCCCGTATGGCTGGGCATGGAACTTGGCCGCACGGTGCCGCTTTCCGCGAAGGCGTCCGTCTTCGACTGCGGCTGGAGCGACGAGATGAAGCGCCAGTTCCTGCCGCTCTATTCGCACGTGACGTGGAAGTTCCCGGGCGTAAAGGCGACTGGAATGGCACCGTTCGAGGTGGAGTGGTGCGACGGGCCCGCTGGCGGGGCTCTGCCGAAGGAGTTCCTGCCGGAGGGCAAGACGGACGCGATAGCCGGCAATTCCGTCGCTGCGGCCGGGCGCGTTCCCGACGAGTTCCTGCCGCCGGCGCGGTTCCGCGAGCTCGCGGCCAAGACGCCGCTGGGCGAATTGCCGGTGCAGGGGCGCGTGATAGAGGGTTCGGACGGGTGGCTGATATCGACCCACTTCAACCGTCCGCCGGTCGTCCTGGACAAGGAGTGCAAGCCTAAGCCGCTCAATCTCCCGTTCATCGAGCCGGTGCCGAGCCACTACCACGAATACGTGGACTGCTGCCTTGACGGCGGCAAGGCGCGGAGCGACTTCAGCTGGGCGACCAAGCTGACGGACTGGCTGCTGCTTGGCAGGAAGGCGATCGACAACCCGGGGCAGGAAGTGACCGTATAGTCCGGCACGTTTTGGTATAATATGCGGCCGTTCGGCGCAATCGGGCGCCGTGACGGACGGAAAAGAGGGAAAGATGAAGGTCTGTAAATTCGGCGGCTCGTCGCTGGCCGACGCAGCGCAGCTCAACAAGGTGATAGACATCGTGCTGGCCGACCCGGCGCGGCGCATCGTGGTGGTCTCGGCGCCGGGGAAGCGCAACTCCGGCGACACGAAGGTCACGGACCTCCTGATCGCGCTTGCGGAAACGGCGCTGCGGGGGGAGAATGCCGAGGCTTCGCTCTCGGCGGTCGTTGAGCGCTACGCCTGCATGGCCCGCGACCTGAAGCTCGGCGACGAGATCGTCGCCCGCATCGACGGCGACTTGCGCGCGCGTTTGGCGCAGAAGGATTCGCTTGGCGCGGCGGAGTTCACCGACCTCATGAAGGCTGCGGGCGAGGACAACAACGCGAAGCTTGTCGCGGTGGCGTTCGAGGCGCGCGGAAAGAAGGCGCGCTACGCCAGCCCTAAGGACACGGGCATGATCCTGAAGGGCGAATTCGGCGACGCCACGCTCGATCCCGAGAGCTACGCTCGCCTGTCGCGCGCGTTCTCGAACTTCGAGGGGATAGTGGTGTATCCGGGTTTCTTCGGCTGCACGCGCGACGGGAAGGTCGCCACGTTCCCGCGCGGCGGGTCGGACATAACCGGCTCAATACTCGCTGCCGCCGTCTGCGCCGACGTGTACGAGAACTTCACCGACGTCGACTCCGTCTATCCGTGCGACCCGCGCATCGTCGAGGAGGTCAAGAACGGCGAGGGCATTCCGACGATGACGTACCGCGAGATGCGCGAGCTGGCCTACGCCGGCTTCGGCGTGTTCAACGACGATGCGGTCATTCCGGCGGTAAAGGCGCGCATACCGATCAACATACGCAACACAAACCATCCGTCCGCGCCCGGAACGATGATCCAGCAGTCGCGCCGCGTCGTGCCCGGCACGGTCGTCGGCATCGCGTCGGCGGACGGCTTCTGCAACATCGTGGTCGAGAAGTACCTGATGAACAGGCAGATCGGCTTCGGGAGGCGGCTTTTGCAGGTGCTGGAGGACGCCGGCATATCCTACGAGCACATGCCTTCCGGCGTCGACTCGCAGTGCGTGGTGGTGAAGGAGCATTTCCTGCCGAAGGAACGCGAGCACAAGATCATCGCGGCGATCAAGGCCGAGCTGTCGCCCGACTTCGTGACCGTCGAGCGCGACCTGACGATGCTGATGGTCGTCGGCGAGGGCATGTGCTACACGCCCGGAATGCTGGCGAAGGCCTGCCTTGCGCTGGCGTCCGTCGGCATCTCGATGTCGATGGTGAACCAGGGATCGAGCGAGGTCTCGTTCATGATAGCGATCCGCAGCCAGGACCGCGACCGCGCCGTCCGTGCGCTCTACAAGGCGTTCTTCGGCGCGGCCACTTGATTTCGGGGCGCGGAAAAGTGTATAATACGCCCTAAACGTACAGAAAACAGGAGTCGGAACAACATGGCAAACATCAAAGGCGGCCGCGCCGCCCGTAAACGCGATCGGCAGAACGCCAAGGCACGCAAGCGCAACGCGACTTGCAAGGCGAAGCTTCATGACGCCCACAAGAAGCTCTTCAAGGCCGCCGACGCAAATTCCAAGGAAGACGCTGAGAAGAAGCTCAGGGAATTCGTCTCCGGCCTCGACAAGGCGGTGAAGAAGGGCATCATCACGAAGAACACGGCGGACCGCAAGAAAAGCCGCGCTCAGCTGAAGATAAACAAGATGGCCGCCAAGTAAGGCCGCAGGATTCCCAGGAGGTCCGAAAATGGATAAGATGACTCTGCGCGACGTGCAGCTTGCAGGCAAGCGCGTCGTGATGCGCGTAGATTTCAACGTGCCGATGGCCAAGGACGGCTCCGGCAAGATCACCGACGACACGCGCATAGTGGCGGCGCTGCCGTCGATCAAGTACGTGCTTGAGCAGGGCGGCTCGCTTGTGCTCATGTCTCACCTCGGGCGCCCGAAGGGCGTCAAGCTCGGCGCCGCGCCGAACCCCGACAACGCGGCGTTCACGCTGAAGCCCGTCGCCGAGGCGCTTTCGGAGAAGCTCGGGCAGGCGGTCAAGTTCGTTCCCGACTGCATGGCGGCGGACGACGTAGTCAAGGCTCTCAAGCCTGGCGAGGTCGCGCTCCTTGAGAACACCCGCTTCTACAAGGCTGAAGACGGCAAGGTGAAGAAGGACGACGACAAGAAGGGCATTCACCTCACCGACGAGGAGTTCGCGGCGAAGAAGGCCGAGCTCAAGGCGCAGCGCGCCGAGATGGCGAAGAAGCTCGCCTCCTACGGCGACATTTACTGCAACGACGCGTTCGGCACGGCCCACCGCGCCCACGCCTCCACCGCTGTCGTGGCCGACTACATTCAGCCTGCGGTCTCGGGCTTCCTGCTCGAGAAAGAGATCCAGTTCCTCGGCGATGCCGTCGAGAACCCGGTCAGGCCGTTCGTGGCGATCCTCGGCGGCGCCAAAGTCTCCGACAAGCTGGCGGTCGTCAAGGCGCTTCTCAACAAGGTCGATACGCTCATCATCGGCGGCGGCATGGCCTACACCTTCAAGAAGGCTCAGGGCATCAAGATCGGAACGTCACTCTGCGAGGACGAGCAGGTCGCATACTGCAAGGAGATGCTCGAGGCCGCTGAGGCGAAGGGCATCAGGATCCTCCTGCCGGTCGACAACATCATCGCGAACAAGTTCCCCGAGACGAAGGACGCCTCCGACATCGAGATGAAGACGATCGAGGGCGACATTCCAGACGGTTGGATGGGCCTCGACATCGGCCCGAAGTCCGTCGCGCTCTTCGCGGACGCGGTTAAGGACGCAAAGACCGTTGTCTGGAACGGCCCGATGGGCTGCTTCGAGTTCGCTCCGCTTTCCAAGGGCACCTACGGCGTCTGCGACGCGGTGGCGACCGTGAAGGCGCACGGCGGCGTCTCGATCATCGGCGGCGGCGACAGCGTGAGCGCGGTGAAGAAGAGCGGCAAGGCCGCCGAGATGAGCCACGTCTCCACCGGCGGCGGAGCCTCCCTTGAGTTCCTCGAAGGCAAGGTGCTTCCCGGCGTAGCGGCGCTTACTGCGAAGTAAGCCGCGCAGGGCACAGGCATAAAAATTCGTCCCAGTCCCTCGCTAGGAGGGCTGGGAACGTCTCTTCCGGCCGTCCGAATGGGCGAGATACTTTTCGTTACTGGCATTGGCACCGGCGTCGGCAAGAGCGTCGTGACCGGCGAACTGGCGCGGCGGCTGCGCGAGGCCGGCCGCGATGTCATAACCGTCAAGCTGGTGCAGACGGGGAACGTTGGCCGCTCGGAAGACCTCGAACTTCACCGGCGCCTCATGGGAGGCGTGCGCTTCCCCGAGGACGATGCCGGTCTTACCGCGCCTCAGGTGTTCTCATTTCCCGCCTCGGCCGAGCTCGCCGCGCGCCTGGAGGGCCGCCGCGTGGATCTCCGGCGCATCGTCCGCTCCGTAAACGCCTGCGCCCGTCGCCGCGAAATCGTCCTTGTCGAGTCCGCTGGCGGGCTGTTCGTTCCGCTTACGGCGAAGATGCTCGCCATCGATCTCGCCGCGAAGGAGCACTGGCCGGTCGTTCTCGTGACCAACGGGCTTCTCGGATCCGTCAACCAGACGCTTGCGGCCGTCGACGCCATGCGGCGGCGCGGCGTTGCAATTCGACGCATCGTCTACGACTGGGCGCCAGACGTCGACCCTGTGATCGATGCGGACACGCCGCGCACGCTTGTCCGCGTGCTTCGCCAGTGGGGCATCGATGCGCCTGTAGAGATGCTCGGCAAGATCGCCGTGCCGGCCGAGGAGCCGGCGGTCCGCAAGGCCGAAGCGCTCCGCCGCTACGACCGCCGCCGCATCTGGCACCCATACGCCTCGCTGAAGGATCCGCCTCCGGTGCGCGTTGCGGCGTCCGCATCGGGGACGGACATCGTCCTTGCCGACGGGCGCCGTCTCGTCGATGCCGTGTCGAGCTGGTGGTGCGTCGCCCACGGACACAACCACCCGGAGATTGCCGAGGCCATGCGCCGCCAGAGCCGCGAGATGTGCCACGTCATGTTCGGCGGCTTCACTCACACGCCCGCCGTTGAGCTTGCCGAGCGCCTGGCCGCTGCCGCGCCTCGCGGACTCGATCGCGTCTTTTTCGCCGACTCTGGTTCCATAGCCGTGGAAGTCGCCGTGAAGATGGCGCTGCAATACCAGCACGCCAGGGGACGCGTCCGCCGCACGAAGATGCTCGCGCTAAAGGGCGGCTATCACGGCGACACGGCCTGCGCGATGGCGCTCTCCGACCCGGACGGCATGCACACGCTTTTCGCAGGCATGATGCCGCGACACTTTTTTGCCGACAAGCCGTCCGTGCCGTTCGGCGGACGGTGGAGCGACGGCGCCGGGGACTCGATACGCGAGGCCGTGCGGCGTCACCGCGACGAGATCGCCGGCATCGTCTGCGAGCCGGTCATGCAGGCGGCGAACGCGATGAATTTCTATCACCCGAACTACCTTCGGCTCTTGCGCTCGCTTGCCGACGAGAACGATTTCGTCCTTGTGTTCGACGAGATCGCCGCCGGCTTTTACCGCACGGGTCCGCGCTGGGCCGCAGGGGCGGCGGGCGTTAGGCCGGACGTGATGACGGTCGGCAAGGCGCTTACCGGCGGACACATCACGCTAGCTGCGACGCTGGCGTCCGCAAAGGTTGCGGACACGATCTCGAACGGCCGTCCCGGCGCGTTCATGCACGGCCCCACCTACATGGCCAACCCGCTGGCTTGCGCGGCGGGTGTGGCGTCGCTTGACTTGTTCGCGCGGTCGGACTACGCGGCACGCGTCAAGCGCATTGAGGGCGAGTTGCGTTCGGGACTGGCTCCGGCGCGGACGCTGCCGAACGTATGCGACGTGCGCGTGCTGGGCGCGGTCGGGGTCATCGAAGTGAGGAGCATGCCGGCCCGCGCCGACATCGATCGCGTCATCGATGCGCACGGTGTATGGCTCCGTCCGTTTGCGAACTTCATCTACACCATGCCGCCGCTCGTCTCCGACACGGTGACGGTCAGGCGCATCGTCGCGGCCATGCTTGACCTTGCGTCCGCCCCGCCTGGCCCCGCGCCCTCCGACCCAGACTTCCACGAATAAGCGACTCACTCTGCCCCGCCATCGGCAGTATCTGGTCCACCAACAGCATACGGTCACAGGCAATAACTTGGTTTACTGGCAGTATTTGGTGAAAGCCCATAACTTTCCGAAAATCGCCATAAATCTTAGAGTTTTCAGGATTTTACGCTTGGATTTTTGTTTGAACCTTTTCCGCATTAAATTCTTATTCTCACGCAGAACACTAATCTCACGAATGAATAACCCCAAATTCTTTTACGACTTCAACAGAATTATTCCGCACTAAATTCTCATTTTAAATTCC
>JAFWKK010000008.1 GCA_017514235.1 Kiritimatiellia bacterium
AGGTAATCTGCACAGTCTTGATCGGTTGAGAACCAATCAAGGAACTCCTCAAAGTTCTTCGGATATGGATGTTCGGTAGTCGCTTTCATGCCTGAAATGGTATCACAATCTGCAAGGCCCGTCAATCAGCCACCCAGTTTGGATTTTGAGACAAACACGCTTGCAGATGTGTCTGGCGAATGGGTGCGCGTCGGCGGCGGAGTGGTTGGGGATGTCTTTGGCGATGCCGACAGGTACGTGAAGACGACCGGTGCGAAGGTAGCTTACTGGAGGCCTGATCGGAGTTGGGGCGGACAGACCGTTACCGACGGGCGGATACGCGCCGTGGTGACTGCCTGGGCGACCAATGCGCCGCCAGAGTACATGGCGGTCGATCTTGAGAATGACTGCCTCGTGAGCTATTATTCGGACAAGGAGGCTGTTCCTGGTTCTGTTGGCGATGACATGTACAAGACACGCAAGCTCCTTATGCGCAAGGTTCCGGCGGCGGGAGTGCCGTGGACGATGGGATCGTCAATTTACGAGGAGTACCGATCTGAGAATGAGACGCCTCATCGCGTGACTTTGTCGGATGACTTCTACATTGGCGTCTATGAGGTGACACGCGGGCAGTGGGCGTATTGCGGGCTGGCCGATCCGAGCGAGTTCTCGTGGCCGGGACGCTCGATGATGCTGCCGCTGCACAAGGCCGATTACCGCAACGTGCGTGGTACGGACAAGATTTTCATGCGTACGGGAAGCGAGGTCGGCAGCGGCACGTTTCTGGATTGGGTTCGAAAACATGCGGGAGTTGCCGTCGACTTGCCTACGAGCGCCCAGTGGGAGTTTGCGTGCCGGGCAGGCAAGGGCGGTGCCGTGTATCAGGGTTATTTCGGCAGCAAAGACACCAGTCAGTCGATCGCCGACATGAAGAGAATAGCTTGGTTCGCCGACAATTCGAGCGAAGGGTGCGATGGCGCACAGGTGCATGAGGTCGGTCTCAAGGAGCCGAATGCATTCGGCCTTTACGATATGATAGGCAATGTGAGCGAGTGGTGTCTGGACTTCTACAGCAATACGTATTATGCGAATTCCCCTGAACTGGATCCGCATGGCCCTGCAGCTTGCGAACTTGGGCAGGATTTCCTCATTCAGCGCGGGAGCGGCTACAATCGTGCGTGGAACGGCATGCGCATCGCCCGTTTTGACGGCGACTTGCCTTGGGGCCAGAGCAATGTCTACGGTTTTCGCGTCTGTGCGCCAGCCGTTGCATACTAGAGAATGCCGAGGAGGTTGTCATGAGGGCGGTGTTTTTTTCTTGCTTGCTCGCAGGGCTGTCGGCGACGGCGGCAAATTCGCTGTCGGTCGGCTCGTTCGCGGTGGACGCGACCAATCGGCTTGTGACAGTCGGTTATTCTCTTTCGGAGGCTCCATGCATCGTTACACTTGACATTGAGACGAACACCCAATTTGACGCATCGGGCGATTGGATCCCCGTAAATGCCGGACGGACTTACGGGGACGCGGCAAGGCGCGTTGAGTACAATGGCGCAAAGACGGCCTATTGCAAGGTCGGCGGGGAAGAACTATTGATGCCGGGCGTCAAGATGCGTGTTGTTCTGACTGCATGGGAACTGTCGGCGCCTCCGCCGTACATGGCGGTAGATATGGAATACGACGGGCTTGTCAGCTATTATTCCTGTGCCGACAGTGTTCCCGGAGGAGTCGGCCATGACGACTACAAGACCTCCAAGATTCTCATGCGCAAGATTCCGGCGAGGGAAATCAAGTGGCGACAGGGGTCTCCCGATGGCGAATACGGACGTAATTCCGGCGAATGCGCACACAGAGTGGAACTCTCCGCCGACTACTACATTGGCGTCTATGAGGTTACGCGCGGGCAGTGGGCGTATTGCGGGCTGGCCGATCCGAGCGAGTTCTCGTGGCCGGGGCGCTCGATGATGCTGCCGTTGCACAAGGCCGATTACCGCAACGTGCGGGGTACGGACAAGATCTTCATGCGTACGGGAAGCGAGGTCGGCAGCGGGACTTTCATCGACTGGTGCAGGAAGCACACGGGCGTTCCGTTCGATCTTCCAAGCGAAGCGCAATGGGAGTTTGCGTGCCGGGCAGGCAGCGGGAATCCGACCTATCGCGGCTATTACGGAGATGACAATCAGGCGAGGACAATCGAGGACATCGGCAAGATTGCCTGGTTTTCGGAAAATTCTGCGGAAGGGTGCTCGGAGCGGCAGGTTCATGAAGTGGGCCTGAAGCAGCCCAATGACTGGGGCCTTTACGACATGATCGGAAACGTTCGCGAGTTTTGCCTTGACCTTTACAGCGAGACCTATTACCAGAATCTGTCTGCGAGCAGTTCGCCGACAGTTGATCCGCTGGGGCCGCCGCAGAACGAATACAACAGGGATTATATAGTCAATCGCGGCGGAGGATTCGACATCAATTGGTGGAAGCAGCGTTCGGCGTCGCGCGAATGCGATCTGCCCCATGCGCAAAGCAACCGCTATGGCTTTCGGCTCTGCGCGCCGGCTGTAGTGGCGTGGAGGTGACGGTCGGCGTGCGATTCCTTGCGCTGAGTTTTTCACTGGTGCTTGTGTCTTCTGCGGCTGCAGCGGACGGTTTCGGCTTTGTTCGTACGGAAAGTCGGTCGGCAAAGCCGGGAAACCGGCCTCGGCGGCTGTCTCGAACCCTGATGTTTGCCCAACGGCAACCGTACGAGCTTTCGCAGAACATGCTCCATCGCTATACCGATCGGCCGCTTTTTGCCGATCCCGGCTTGCGCGCGGCAGGCAGCGCGGCGGCTTTCTTGTGTGACATAGGGGTGTTGAAAGACTGCGGATTGGACGGTTTCGGATCTCTTGACTATTTCCCGGTTCACCTGTCACAGTTGAGAATGCTTGAGGCGCAAAAGGAGCAGATTGCCGGTTATTCGCAAATGATTGTGTTGCCTGGGTACTCGCCGCTTGATCGGTTTGAATCTGTCAAGGATATGATATTGACGGCCTCCAAGTCGCGCTACACGACACGGCTGGACGGCAAACTGTTGCTTTGGATCTATGGGGGTGGTGCTGAGGCCCACAGGAAATGGGCCGAGAAACTCGAGTCTGATCCGCAAATTCCGGATTTTGTGCTTGTCGGCGACATGCCGTTCTTGGATTTCCACAACGCATGGAACAATGGCCAGCCGTCCGATGAGGCGGTCGACAGGAGCCGTGCGGAAATTGCGTCTGCGGCAGACGTTCTTGGCGGATTTCAGCTGTGGTGTTCAGACTGTACGATGGATTACGCCGGGGAGTACGGGTGGTCGACTATTCCGGCGATGGATTATCGCAGGCATCTGCTTCCAACGGCGCTGGAGGTGTTGGGCAGGCCTGGTTTTCAGGACAAGTTGCTTGGAGCCTATATCCGGAACGGATACGTGAATCCGTTTACGGGAGTGGTTTACAAGGAAGATGGAACTGCCCGCCTCCGGGGTTATCTGGACGAGATATTGCCGGCCAATCCAGATGTGCTGATGCTCTTCGAGTGGAACGAGGCCAACGAGAATACGCATTTTCAACCGACGGTTGCGCACGGGCGGACATGGGCGCGGATTCTAGCGTATTATCGTGCGCTTCTGGACCATGAGCCGTTGAAGTCGCGTGCGAACGACGATCCGGCAATTCCGAATGTCATCGTAAGCAATCGCCGGTCCTTGAAACTTGGAGAACCGTATCATCTGGAGCTTCTCTATCTGCCGGATGGCGATGATGCGGCGGAACTGAAGATGCGCGCAACCCTGAAGGGTGCCGGAGGACGGATGATTGGCCGTTTCCCGCTGGAACGGACGGACGGAAAGGGGCTCATCGCTTTCTCCTATCGCGTTCCATCTGAGTCTTTTGCGCAAGAGGACGCTGTCTTTGTGGAGCTTGAAACGGATTATCGTGGCGTCCGCAAGGAATGGACTGGCTTTGGAGCGACTTCACTTTCCGCCACTACATGCCGCGATTATCTGTATGTGCACGCGCCGCTTCGCGAAATGCTGCGCCCCCGATGCCGTTTCATTTGATGTGAAGCGGGTCGCTGCAGGCCGTTATTCGGTTTCTGCCGCGCTGGAGAGTGAGGCAGATGAAATTGCATTTCTTGAGGTTCTGGACGGCATTGAAGAGATCGCGGCGGCAGGAGAGTCGGATCTTGGGAGTCTTGACGGCCATATCCTGTTCAGGGGAAAGTTCACGGCATTGAGCGCAGACAGGGCAGGATGTCACCTGCCGGGAACGATGACGGTGCCAATGGTGACTGGGTGTCGATTGGTTTCTGCAAATGGTGCGTGGGAAAACTTCGATGTGGTGTCGGCGACGAATGGGGGATGGCGAGTCAAGTCCAGCTTTTGCTACAATCCCGGGACTTTCCTGCTTTCCGTTCCGCGATCCGAAATCACAGCTGCCAGCCTTGTGCTTTCATTCGAGAAGATCGGGCGTTGTGTCTGTGACCTTGCGAAGGTCAACCGTCTTGGGCGTATGGCTTGGCAGTTGCCGTGCACTGCCCGGCTTGAGCTGGAGCGCGTCGACGACCTGGCGGATCTGCCGAAGCCGATGAAGACCCGCAAGGCGACGGTGCGCGGCGAGTTCTCCCGCCCGGGGCCTCGCCCGGTCTTCACTTTGAGGGCGATATCCCGTACGGGCAGAGTCTGGCGCAGCAAGCCGTTGTTTCCATGCGCTCACACCGGCAATCTCGCGAGCCTGACCGTGTTTTCCGAGACGGAGAAAGGGCCGGTGACAGTTCAGGTGGCGGACGACCGGATCCCGAGGATCGACTATGCGTTTGACGACGAACGCGGTTGCATTCTGCCCTGCCCCGCCGATCGCAGGTATGACGCGCAAATCGGAGGCGGAGACACCTATGCCCAGCCGATGCTTGATGCGTTTGCCCGCAAGAAGGTGCCGCCGTCATTCGAGCGTTGCGACGCCGTGTGGGTCGAGGAGGAAGGTCGCAAGATGCTGCGGTTTGACGGCAATGGCTCATATCTCATCTTGCCGCAAGAGGCGATACCGTGCGGCGCCGAGTTTTCGCTGTCATTTGAAGTGAAACCGGAAGAAACCGGAAACCGGGTCCTTTTGCGCCAGAGGATGTATCAGGACGACGGGTTCGGGCTGAATGTCTACCTGGCGGACGGGCGGTTGCGAATAGCCTATTTCGGGAGAGTTGACTATCCTGTGAACTTCGATACGGACTTGGAAGTTCCTGCCGGGCAGTGGTCCTCCATAGAGGTGCGGAAGACGTTTTCACGGATCGTCTGCGTAGTCAACGGCCGCGAGAGCTCCGTGCCGTACGACCGCAGGGGCATGTACTTCAACGGCGCCGTGTTCGGCGGCGATGTCGCGAATGGCCGTTTCGTGCCCGACGGCATAAAGCCATTCAAGGGCCTTCTGAGAAAGTTAAGCATTTCACATGAGACCGTGTCCATCAAGAATGGAGGAAACGAATGAAGATGACCATGATTGCGTTGGCGATGGCGGCGTGCACCGCGTTTGCCGCGGAAATCAACGAAATCGCGCCAAGTGCCTTGCACGAAGTGAACGACTTCTGGGACACTACGTCACGCGACTCCCTTTCTGTGCCGCAAGTTGCCGTTGAATGCGATTCGTTTGATGGGCGTGAGACGACATCTGGCTTTTACGTGCTTGATGTGTTTGATTCGTGTTGGAAGTCATGGGATGCATCTGGTCCGTTCTTCTGGATACCGCCGCTTGGCTTGATTATCCATTTGAATTGAGATGAGCGGCAGAAGATTTGATTCTATTGTCATGGCGTTGGCTGGCGGCGCCCTTGCGCTGTCGCTTGCGGCTGGCGAATTCGAATTCAACGGGTGTGGTGCGGAATGGGACGGGCAGTCGCTGACGTTGTTCAATGCGATGTTTCGGAGGGAGTACCGTGCAGTAGGCGGAACGCTGCGCACCGTGTCGTTCGTTGCGCATGGAGCGGAGCTGCTTGGCAGTGCCAACCGCAGCCAGCAGGCCGACGGGACGAGGTTTTCCGCCTCTGTCGGGCGTGCTCGGTACGATCCGGCAGGGACGGACGGCATTGAGGCGACGGTTGCCGTAGGTGCCATTACCAACGTCTATTGGGTGTTCCCGTCTGTACCTGGCGTACTGTGGTCCACGACGGAGGTCAGGAACTCCCCGCCTGATTTTGATTTGGCGCGGAACTATGGCGAGCGTCGCAACATGGAGGAGGATTATTATTGCGCCGGAGCAGACCGGCTGTTCCTGTCGGCCAATCATGTCCGCGTCACGGCTTTCGACTTCATGGATCAGACGGACTATTCCGAAGAGCTTTTCCAGAAGCTCGAGTGGATGCCGACGGTGCGCGAGCATCCTCTTGCAATCGCCTGCAACGTGCTTTCGGCCGAAGATGCCGTAACCCGCAGGGGACTCGTGTTCATGCGTCTCGCGCCGATGCCGATGACTCGGCCGGTCAAGGCTCCGGACTTCATAGTCGTTGGGCGCGACACCGCTACGGACCGTGCTCTGAATTCGGTGACGCCTGTCGCCAATGGCTATGCGCTTGCCGAACTCGCGTACGAGGGCGGGGAATTCGGGCGCATCCGGGCCCTACAGCGTCTTCAGAGGGCGTTACGGGAGTATCGTCCGGGCCGTGACGGAATCTTCATTTCCAACACCTGGGGCGGGGGCAACGGAGACAGTAGGATCAGCGAGGCCTTTCTGCTGAAGGAGGTCGAGGCTGGCGCCGACCTGGGGGTTGACGCAATCCAGATTGATGACGGTTGGCAGAAAGGCCGCAGCGCGAATTCTTCTGACGCGAAGAGGCGCAACGGCAAGGCCTGGGGTAACTTCCGGTCCATAGATCCAGAATTCTGGCTGCCGTGTCCCGACCGTCTTCCGCACGGCCTGGAGGGCATCGTCGGCGCGGCGAAGAGGCACGGCATGCGCTTCGGGCTCTGGTACGGGCCGGACTCGACGGACAATGCCGCCAGGTGGAAAGAGGACGCAGATTTCCTCCTGTCGCTTTATCACGACTACGGCATCCAGTATTTCAAGATCGATTCCCTGACGACCAAGTCCTCTGCGGCGTTTCTGAATCAGCGCAAGTTCTTCGACCGCATGCTTGAACTGTCCAACGGGGAGATGACTTTCGACCTTGATGTCACTTGCCATGACCGCCCTGGATATTTCGGCATTCCGTACATCGGTCCGACCTATGTCGAGAACCGCTACACGCAGCATGCCGGCTGGTGGCCCCATCATACGCTGCGCAACTTCTGGTCTCTTTCCCAGGCGATCGACCCCGTGCGCATGCGCATTGAGGTCGCAGACCACATGAAGCATCGCGAACTGTACCGTCGGCTCTACGGCGACGATCCTCTGCTGCCGGAGAAATGGCGAGGCGATGCGATTTTCGCCGTGGCGATGATGGCTTCTCCGCTCGGATGGTTCGAGGTTTCGGAACTTGAGGCGAAGACGGTTTCGGAGATGAAACCCATTGTGGCGCGGTGGAAGCTGGAGCGCCGTCGCATGCATGGCGGGACGATATATCCGGTGGGCGAGCGCCCGGACGGTTTCGCATGGTCGGGCTTTGCATCGGTTTCTGATGACGGCGGAGGATATGTGCTTCTGTTCCGGGAGCTCAACGCATCGGACGCTTTTTCATTGGCGACAGGCGAACTCTTCCCTGCGGCAGCTTCGGCTGAAGTGATCGGCGGCCGAGGCAAGGCGGCGTTCTCCGGCCGCAGGCTTGAAGTGTCGGTTCCGGAACCGCTCGGTTTCATTTGGCTCAAGGTCAACAGGAAACAGCATGAAAATCAAGAGACGTGAATTTCTGGCGATGGCGACGACCGTCGCCGCTTCGTCCGCATGCCGCATTGTCTCCGCTGCGGCGGAAGCGCACGGCCTGCAGGCCGGAAAACCATGGCCAGGATGGGAACGCGGACATTTTCAGCTTCATTCGATTTACACTGGTGTTGCGGAGTCGATGTTCATTGTCTTTCCCGACGGAACGACAATGCTGCTCGACTGCGGCGACCATGCCGCGATCAACCGCGGCAAACTGGCGGTGCCGGTGTTGCCTGACGGCTGGCGTCATGCCGGCGACTGGATAGCCAGATATGTCGAACGAGCGAATCCGAATGGCCGCGATGTGGACTATCTGGTTGTTTCGCATTTCCATTCCGACCATACCGGAAGCGAGAACTGGCACGCCGGCAAGGCGACAGGAAATGGCGCCGCCTATGCGTTAAGCGGCTTTGCGCAGGCTGCCGAGACGCTGCGGTTCCGCAAGGCGGTCGACCGCGGCTGGCCGCGGTACGACGATCCGCTGCCGCTCGACCGCAGCGCAGACGAAGGGTCATTGCGAAACATGCTGGGGCTGTACCGTCGCCTGCAGTCGCGAGACGGGCTTGTCGTGGAGAAATTCCGCATCGGCGCGGAAGACCAGTTCGTTCCCCTGAAGTCGCCGCAGGATTGTCCGGGCTTCTCGGTCAGGAACTTGTGCGCCAACGGAAAGATTGCGGCGAAAGACGGAACCGTCCCTGATCTCTATCGCGACATGATCGTGCGTACGGGCGCGAAGGCGGTCAACGAGAACGGAATGTCATTGGGAATAGTCTTCACGTATGGAGGGTTCCGTCTTTTCACGGCAGGCGACTTTTCCGATTCCTGGCGGATGCCTGATGGTTCGAAGTTCGATATCGAGAGCGAACTGTCGGCGGTGGTTCCGGCCGTGGACGTGGCAAAGGCCAACCATCACGGACATTACTCAATGCCGCTGAAGCTGGTGGCCGCGCTGCGTCCTCGCGTGTGGTTCAGTTGCGTGTGGGATCAGCTTCATGACACTTCCGACTCCATGGCGAACATGGCGAGCCGCACGGCCTATTCCGGCAATCGCCTGATCGTGCCCGGAATATTGCCGGCGGAACGGCGCTGGGAGGACAGGGATGCGGACTGGATGTCCGACGTTGCTCCGGAGTCCTTCGGGGGTTGCCATGTGATAATAGACGTTCCGCCAGGAGGGGCGTCGTACATTGTAACGCATGTCTCGGCGGAAGACGAGTCGATGAAAGTCGTG
>JAFWKK010000057.1 GCA_017514235.1 Kiritimatiellia bacterium
CATAAACCGCGGCGACCGCTTCGAGTACCTTGTCTCGATGGAGACGAAGAGCGCGTCCTTCGAGGCGTTCGGGCGGGCCAACTTCAAGGCCGACGACAGCGTAATCGGCATCGACGGCAAGCCGTTCAACCGCCACAGCGCGAAGATGGTGAAGGGCGACATCAACATGTGCCTCATGCACACGGCGATGGGCAAGACGCTCTCGCTCATCCACAACGTATGCACGCCGCGCCCGTACGACCGCGGCAACCTCTACATGGGCACGAAGGGCATCTACCGCAGCTATCCGTCGCTTCTCATCGCGTGGGAGGAGAAGGAGGGCGACGGCGGAGCGAAGAAGTACTTCGACGAGGCCAAGGCGCAGCGGATCAAGGAAGAGTACCGCCATCCGTTCTGGAAGGCGGCTGGCGAGATCGCGAAGAAGATCGGCGGACACGGCGGCATGGATTTCGTGATGGACCTCCGTTGGGTCTACTGCCTCCAGAACGGGTTGCCGATGGACACCGACGTGTACGACCTCGCGACGTACTCGTCGATCGTGGAGCTGTCGGAGCGGAGCGTCAACGCGCGCTCCTCGGCGATCGACTTCCCGGACTACACGCGCGGCGGATGGAAGACGGCGAAGCCGTTCACGGTGGACGAGATGGACATGAACCGTTTCGACTTCTCGCACGGCATTTCCAAGGACAAGGACGCCCAGACGACCTGACGTCCTCCATCGCAAGGCGACTGGGTTACCGAACATGATCTCGCTTGTGACATTTATGGCGGCGGCGTTCGTCGCGGCAGAAGGAGGAGATGAGCTGAGGCTCTTCCAGACGACGGCATCAAAGGACTTCCGTGAGATCGCGACCTCCGGTTTCTCGATTCACTCCTATCCGGCAGTGGAGGCGCTGGACGTCGATGCCGCCAGGCCCAAGCACGAGTTCCTTGCGCTTGGCGCATCACTCACCGATGCTTCGGCATGGGTGCTCTCGAAGATGCCGGCCGGGAAACGCGACAAGCTGCTTCGAGAACTGTTCACTCCGGAAGGCTGCAATCTAGGGGCTGTTCGCCTGAACATCGGGGCAAGCGACTATTCGACGGGGCTTTACAGCTACAATGACACTCCGGGTGACGTGGAGATGAAGAATTTCTCCATCGCCCGCGACGACGAGTTCCTAGTGCCGATGGCAAAGGCCATAAAGGCATTGCGACCTGACACGTACGTGTTCGCCTCGCCGTGGAGTCCGCCTGGCTGGATGAAGACCTCGGGGCTTATGATCTCTGGCAACCTTAAGGACGAGTTCATGCCGGCGTTGGCCAATTACTTCGTCAAGTACGTGCAGAGCTATGCCGAGCGCGGCATATCGATAGACGCCGTCACGCCTCAGAACGAGACGATGTGCGACACCAAGGGGCAATATCCGTGCTGCACGTATCCGGCTGCACAGGAGGGCGCATTCGTCCGTGACCATCTTGCGCCGGCGTTCCGGAGAGCCGGGCTGGCGACGAAGATATGGGTTCATGACCATGACCCCAGCACAAACGGGGCGAAGCGCGTAAACGCGCTGCTTGCCGAGCCTGGCGTCGCCGAGTCTATTGACGGCGTTGCCTGGCACTGCTACTGCGCTCCGGAATACTCCACGAACTTGGTTCCTGTCAAGGCTGCATATCCCGACCTGCCGTTCTATCACACCGAGAACGGGCCGCACGTCGTCGTCGACGAGCGCACGGAATGGTGGTGGGCGGCGAAGGTCTTCGGAATGCTTCAGTGCGGCTGCGGACTTTTCACAAGCTGGAACCTTTGCCTTGACGAGCTCGGCACGCCGGCGACAGGGGCGCATCTCTGCGGTGGCTTCACGGTCGTGGACTCCGATACGCACGAGGTGTCTTATTCGCAGCAGTACAGGCTCTTCCGGCACATCGGGCCGTTCGTGAAGCGCGGTGCGCGAATCATGGAGGTGGACGGCTCTCGCGACGGCACGCGGCTGATCCTCTTCAGGAACCCCGACGGAGAGAACGTGCTTGTGGTTGCCTGCGACGGAACGCTGGTCCGCCGCAAGCAGCGCCGACGTCTTGTCGTCAAGCACAAGGGCCGGTACAAGACGCTGCCGCTGCCTGGCGGACAGTGGTCGGTTTCCACGCTCGTCTTCAAATGAAAGAAAGGAAAAAGGACACATGAACCTGAGAATCGCCCTGAACCCGCAACAGGGATACAACAAGATATTCGACGTGGGTGAATACGGCATGAAGCTCACTAAGTTCGGGCTTCTTAAGCTCGCGAAGGGCACTGCGTACGAAGGCGACACCGGTGAGAGCGAAGTGGCGCTCGTGCTCATAGGCGGCAATTTTGCCGCGAAGGGCGACGGGTGGTCGTTCGAGGTGGCCGACGGACGTTCTTCGCCGTTCACCGGCAAGCCGCACTGCCTCTACCTGCCGCGCCGCACGAAGTACGCTATTACGGCGCTTTCCGATGTGGAGCTCGCATACAACGGCTCGCCTGCCACGAGTGATACGGCCAAGCCGACGCTCATCAAACCGGAAGATACCAGGCATATCGCGCTTGGCAAGGACAACTGGACGCGCACCAGCGAGATCATTCTCGACGAAAAGTTCGATTCGGAGCACTTCTACATCGGCGAGGGAATGATTCCGAGCGGCAACTGGTCAGGCTATCCGAGCCACCGCCATGACGTGAACAATCCGCCTGCCGAGCTGGACATGGAGGAGACGTACTTCTATCTCTTCGACCCTCCGCAGGGCTTCGGCTTCCAGAGCGTCTACAAGCCGGACGGCTCGCTCAACGAGGCATACCGCGTTCAGAACTACGACACCGTTGCGATTGCCGAAGGCTATCATCCGCTCGTCGGTGCGCCAGGCTACCAGATGTACTATCTCTGGACGATGGCCGGCTCGCAGGGCCGCGGCCTCATCTCGTCGATGGACCCCGCCCATGCGTGGGTTAAGAAGTGATTGGCGGGATGGAAAAGACGATTTGCGCTGGCGTAGCTGCGGCGCTCGCGATCGCCGCATTCGGGGCGACGGAAAAGGTTGCGCTCAAGGCAGGTTGGCGGTTTGTAAAGGCCGACGATCCCGCTGTCGGGACGAATCTCACGCTTCAGGCCATGAGCTCCATCCTCGACCGCGCCGACCGCGGCGATGCGTCGGGCGCGCCGACGCTCGACTGGGCGAAGCCGGACTTCGACGATTCGTCCTGGAAGGAGGTGCGGGTGCCGCACGACTGGGGAGTGGACAGCCCTTTCGACTCCGACAGGCCGTATGGCGATGCGTTCCTCGACGTGACGGGAATAGGCTGGTACCGGATTCGCATTGACGTGCCGGCCGAATGGAAGGGGAAGACCGTATACTTCGAGTGCGACGGAGCAATGAGCTATGCGATGGCCTACCTAAACGGTCGGTTCGCCGGCGGCTGGCCGTACGGCTACACGCGCTGGCGCATTGACATAACGCGACATCTCAATTATGGCGGTGCCAACACGCTCGCCATCCGCTGCCACAACATTCCTCATTCGTCGCGCTGGTACACGGGCGGCGGACTGTACCGCGACTGCCGTCTGCTCGTCTGCCCGGAGGACCATGTCGTGCCAGGCTCCGTATGCATCACCACGCCGGAGGTCACGGCGAAGCGCGCCCGCGTGCGCGTCAGGTACGAGATGTCAAAGGGTGGCAAGAGGGATTACTCGTTCGAAGTGAAGGAGCCGCGGCTCTGGGACATCGACGACCCCTATCTTTATTCGGTCGACGTGGAGGGCGACACCTATCGCTATGGCATACGGACGATTGCATTCCATTCCGACGAGCGGCGCTTCCAGCTGAACGGGCGCACCGTTCCGCTGAACGGCGTGTCGATGCATCACGACTTCGGCGTCCTCGGCGCTGCGTGGAACCGCGCGGCGCAGAAGCGCCGGCTTTTGCTTTTCAAGGAGGCCGGGGGGAACGCGATACGCTCGTCCCACAACCCGCCGGACGAAGGGCTGCTGGAGCTCTGCGACGAGCTCGGGTTGCTCGTGAAGGACGAGGTATTCGACGAATGGCGCAAGATCGGTAGCGCAGGCAAGCGCAAGAACGGCTACACCAACCTGTTTGACACGTGGCATGAACGCGACCTGCGCGCGTGGGTGCGTACGGACCGCAATCACCCGTGCGTCATCATGTATTCCCTTGGCAACGAGATATGCGATCTGCAGTCGCAGCCGAATGCGGATGGCTCGGGCACACGGATTTCGCGCGAACTTGCGCGGATGGTCGCCGAGGAGGATGCCTCGCGTCCATCCGTAAGCGCCAACAACAATGCGGCGAACTACACTAATGACTATCCGACCGTGTTGGCGTTGATGGGCTGCAACTATTATCCCTGGCTGTATCCGGCTCTCGCGAAGAAGTACCCTGACGTGCCGTTCTTCGGTACGGAGACGGTATGCATGAGTTCGACGCGCGGCGAGTATCATTTCCCGGTTGCGCAGACATGGGCCAACAAGGGGGCCTCTCTGCCGGACTTCTACAACTCGTCCTATTGCTGGGAGGCTGTTGGCTGGACGCGGCTAGATGGCAACTGGGCTTGCGCACCCGATGCGCAGTGGTATTGGATGGACAAGGTGGGAACGTGCATGGGAGAGTTCATCTGGACGGGCGTGGACTACCTCGGCGGACCGTTCTGGTGCGACGCATGGCGCAAGGCTCCGCGCTTCACCGACCCGGTCGTTCAGGAGAAGGCTCTTGCCGAGGTGAAGAAGCGCGGCATGACGCGCGCGGCGATTCACACCTGCAACACCGGTTTCCTTGACCAAGCGGGGTTCAAGAAGGACTCCTTCTGGCTTTATCAGTCGAGGTGGCGGCCAGGATTGCCGATGGCGCACATATTGCCGCATTGGAACTGGAAGGGGCGCGAGGGCGAAGTTACGCCGGTTTATGTGTTTACGTCCGGCGACGAGGGCGAACTGTTCTTGAACGGACGTTCGCTAGGCCGTCAGCGCAAGCAGCCCGGCGTGTGGGATCGCGCGTATCGCCTCAGGTGGGATGACGTAAGGTACGAACCTGGCACGCTTGAGGTAGTCGTGTACAAGGACGGCGTGGAGTGGGCTCGCGACACGGTGAAGACGGCTGGAGCGCCGGTGCGCCTTGCCTCCGAAACCGAGTTGCCGTCGGTGATTGCCGATGGCGAGGACATCTGCTACGTGAACGTATCCGTGCGCGATGGGGAGGGCTTGCTGGTCCCGAACGCCAAGGTGCCGGTCAGGTTCGAGATCGAGGGCCCGGGAGTGATTGTCGCCACCGACAACGGCGACGAGACTGACTTTGACGACTTCCGCAAGCCGGAGCGCAAGACGTTCAACGGCTGGGCGCAGGCGATTGTCCGTGCGATTCCCGGGCGCTCCGGCGACATCACGGTAAGGGCGAGTTCCGGCGACGGCATTGCGTCGTCTGCCGTGACTGTCAGTTCCGTGCTCCCCGGCGGGAAATGAACGCCGCGGCCGGCGGCCTGTTGCCGCCCGCTCGTCCGTTCTGGCAATTTGCATCCAAATCAGGATTTTGGTAAACTACATTTCATAATGCAACCTAATCGGAGGTAACTATGGCAATGTTGGCGACAATGTGGAAAAGGGCATTTTTTGTTCTCATCGGAATGCTTTTGTCTGGCACTGTTCAGGCTGCGACTTACTATGTGAAGCCCGACGGCGACGACACCAAAGACGGCAAGTCGTGGGCGAATGCGTTGGCCACGCCCAACAAAGGTTTCGCCAAGATCAACAATGACAAAGGGTCGACGCTTGTTATCAGCAACGGCATATATCGGCTTACAGGGGCCATTGGCTGCACGGGTGGTGATAACGAGGCAAACCGTACGGTTGTCAAAAGCTTTTCGGGAAATCCCGACGATGTGATCCTAGATGCGCATGGGGAGAGCGAATGTTTGCGCTTTGCATCTTACATCACCTTGTCTGGCATCACTGTCTCGAACGGCGTTAATAATGTAGATGGCACCAAATGTCCGGCCGGTGGCATTCGTTTTGCCAACAATGCGGGGAGTGGCGCTGATTATGAAATCATTGTCACGAATTGTGTTGTCACATGCTGTACGAACGTCTTTCCCGACGGAATGCACGGTGCGGCGGTTGATCTCCTCGGCCACAACCTCATGGTCGATTCCGTGGTGCGCAACAACACGTCCATAAATGCCACCGGCGCTGGGGTCATCATGGTGAACAGGACATCCGACCTGAAGGGGCCTCCGAAGATGCTGAGATGTCGGATCGAGGGCAATTCCTCTGCGAAGTCGGGCGGCGGCGTGTACGTATCGGGAAATGTCAATGCCGAATCTGGCAAATCAGCCGGAGGAGCGATTGTCGAGATTGAGGATTGCGAAATCATTGGAAACACTGCCGCCGTTGCAGGTGCGGGCATATATTGTCCAGGCTATTCCCATCAGCGGATAACAGGTTGCATCATCTCCAACAACACGGCAGGCTCGAACGGCGGCGGTTTGCGGTTTGAGAAGGGATCGGCTACGTTGGTGAACTGCCTTGTGGCGGACAATGCTGCGGATAATGGTGCAGGTGCCGATATCGTCCCGACTGCGACTTCTCCGGACGCCGCCATTGCGACGCTTTATTGCACCGGTACGACGTTCAGGCGGAATGAGGCTGCCCGTGACTGCGGCGGCGCTGTTCGTGTTTACCAGTTTGCTCGGGCGTTTTTCGATAACTGTCGTTTCGAAGGCAACAAGGTGACGTACAATGGCAGCGGCAACGACTCCGGCGGCGGTGCGGTATGGCTGGCAAATCAAGGAAGCCACGCAACGACCCCTTATGGATATTGTTCGGTTTCCAATTGCGTTTTCGGGGGTAATTCGTCGGGCGGACGTGGCGGGGCCTTGGGCGGCACCTGGAACACAAACTTCTGCGGTGCCGTGGTCAACTGCGTCTTCACAAACAATATGAGTCGCATTCAGGGAGGCGGGCTGTGCATTCGCGAGTCTGCGGCGAACCCGAATCCTGCAATCATACGCAATTGCCTCTTTGCATTTAACGAAACGACCGAAACAACAACAACTGTCGATTCCAACGGCGGTGGCGTTCTTCTAGTGACGAGAAGCAATCTTGTTGTAGAGAACTGCACAATCGTTTCCAACAACATCCGAAACGCCAGCAACAGCAATAAGAGCGGCGGCATACATCATCGCTGGGGCGGAACGCTGAAGAACTGCATTGTCGCGTTCAACATGGTTCACGGTGGGCAGCCGGAGGATGGTTCATGGGCAGGTCTTGACAGCAGCCATTACCAGAACTGCTGCGGATGGCCGGCAGTGCCGAAATTTACGGCGGAGGGGTGCATCAATCTCGACCCGTTGTTCACTGATGCGGCGAACGGCGACTTCACGCTTGCCGATGGATCGCCGTGCCGAGATGCGGGCGCCTATGCCGGCTGGATGGCGACGGCAAGGGATCTTGCAGACAACAGGCGCATCAGGGGCAAGAATGTCGACATCGGATGCTATGAAGGCCCTGTTGCCGGCCTGATCATGCTGTTCAGGTGACATGTGACGGAGAATCGGCCGATGAGTGCCCGGTTGTTGCGCCGCACAGTCATTCGCCGCGCATGTCGAGAACCTGGGAAAATGAAAAGGAGGTCTCATGAACTTTAGCAGAAGGGGGTTTCTGGGGGCGGCCTTCGCCAGCGCGGCGACCGGGTTCTCGGCTTGCGTGACCGAGAAGTCCGGCACGGACGGTGTTGGTGCAGGAAAGTCAAGTGGCGCGGTTTCCTTTGACGAAAACTTGAGCATAATATTCTCCGATGCGCATGTTTGCGGCGAAGAGGTGCGGGCAGCAAGGTTTACGCCTAAGCGCCTTGCCGCGTTCGTGGACGAGGTGCTGGCGATGCGGCCGTTGCCTAAGCGCGTCGTCCATCTTGGCGATCTCGCCTATTTGCACGGGCATCCGGCGGACTACGCGGTTTCGAAGCCGATGCTTAAGCGGCTTGAAGACGCTGGAATCGAGCTCGTCTTCTGCATGGGCAACCACGACAGGCGCAGCGAGTTTGCGAAAGCGTGGCCCGGCCGACTTGAGAAGTCGCCCGTTCCAGGAAAGTACGTGAGCGTGACGTCGCTCGGCACTGCAGACCTGGTCATACTTGACGGGCTTCAGGGCACGGACGACCGCCCGCTGACGGACATGGGGCCAGGGAACGGGCTTCTCACGCCAGACCAGTTCGCATGGTTAAAGGAGGACTTTCCGGAGAGGAAGCGTCCGTTCTTCGTCGCTTCGCACTTTCCCGTTGAAGATTTCAAGACGTCGGACAAGAAGCACGGGCACCTAGGACGGTGGCTTGTCAAGAACGCGCCGATGTGCGTCGGTTATCTCTACGGGCACATTCACCGCTGGCGGCCGGAGTGGATTCACGGCGCGTGGAACGCGCGCAAGTCGCTGCGCACGCTTTCCGTGCCGTCGAACGGGCTGTGGGGCGACATCGGCTACGTGAAGATGCGGGCGACTGCTGATCGTGCGGTATGCAGCCTGGAACTGAAGGACTTTTTCTTCCCGGCGGAGCCGGAGGATCCCAACGACCGTCCAGCGCCGTGGAAGCTGAAGATTGCCGAGACGCGCGGCGCGACCTGCACGTTCCTCTACGACAGACAGGGGGTGTGAGCATGAACTTTTTCAAGGGGAGCGTTCTGCTGGGCTTTTGTTTCGTGGCTCTTGCCGTGCCGGCTGCGTCGCACAGGCTCTCGTTTGCCGATCGGCTTTCCGGCAGGAACGGAAGGCCGTTCCTTATCGCCCATCGCGGATGCCAGTCGCTTGCGCCAGAGAACACGGTTGCGTCGTTCGCATGCGCCGCGAGGCTCGGGCTGGACGCCATCGAGACCGACGTGCGCCTTACGTCCGACGGTGCGCTCGTCTGCGTGCACGACGACACGCTGAAGCGCATGTTCGGAACTGACCGCAAGGTGGAGGAGATGCGGCTTGCCGAACTGCGCGAACTCCTGCCGACGAGCGGCAAAGGCCTAAAGTCGTGGCCTAAGGAGGCGTTGCGCATCCCTACGTTCGCGGAGTACCTTGACGTCTGCGAGCGGTACGACAAGGTGCCGTTCATAGAGACCAAGGGCGATGTCGCCGTAGTGAAGCCGGTGCTGGACGAAGTGCGGCGGCGCGGCCTTGCGAAGGTCGCCGTTCTGTCGTCCGTTTCGTTCGATCACATACGCGAGGCGCGTCGGCTCGACAAGGAGATATTCGTTCATCATATCTTCAGCGATCCCGAGCTGCTGGACGAGCTTGCGGCGATGGGGAACGCCGGGTTGTCCTACAAATACAAGGACCTGGCGACGGTGCCGGAGGGACTCGTCGGTCGCGTCCACGCAAAGGGCGTGAAGATGTGCCTTCGGGCCGGTGACACGCCGGAGGCGGTTGCGAAGATGCGTGCGCTCGGGCTTGACTACATTCCGACAAACGTAACGGTTCCGATGGATTGAAAGGACACGGGAAAATGGACTTCAACCGAAGAGGATTCCTCAAGGGAGTGTCGCTTGCGGCATTCGCCGGCGCAGCGTCGCCTAAACTGAGGGCGGAGGGCACGACGCTCTTCACGCCAGGCATGGCGAACGGCCTGCAGAAGCCCGGCAGGCTTCAGGAGGTGTCACACGATGTCGACGTCTGCGTGGTCGGCGGTGGCATCGGAGGGATGCTGACGGCGATTTCCGCCGCCCGTCGCGGAGCGAAGGTCGCTCTCATGCATGACAGGCCGGTTCTCGGCGGTAACGCGTCGAGCGAGATCCGCATGTGGATCTGCGGCGCGGGGACGCGTGTGCGCAACCTCCAGGAGACGGGCATAATGGAGGAGATTGCCCTCGACAACATGCACCGCAACCCGTCGCGCAACTGGTCCGTCTGGGACGCGCTTCTCTACGAAAAGGTGCGTTTCGAGCCTAACATCGACCTTATGCTCAACTGCGCATGCTGCGAGGCCGAGATGGAAGGCGCGAGGGTCAAGTCAGTGACCGGCTTCCAGCTCACCACATACCAGCGTCACAAGGTGCGTGCGAAGATATTCGCAGACTGTTCCGGCGATTCCATACTCGCTCCCCTCACGGGCGCGGCGTACCGCGTCGGGCGAGAGGCGAAGAGCGAGTTCGGCGAGGAGTTCGGCATAGAGAGGGCCGACCGCAAGACGATGGGTTCAAGCCTCCTCATACAGGCGCGCGAAACCGACCACAAGGTTCAGTTCTCTCCGCCCGAGTGGGCTTACGACTTCCCGGACGACGAGTCCCTCAACCACAAGCCGCACGAATGCCTGCTGAAGCCGCATACCAACTTTTACTGGATCGAACTTGGCGGAGAGGCGAACACCATCGCCGACGCGGAAAAGCTGCGCGACGAGCTCCTTAAGATCGCATTCGGCGTGTGGGACCACATGAAGAACCACGGCGAGCATGGCGCTGACAATTGGGAGCTGGAGTGGCTCGGCTTCCTGCCTGGCAAGCGCGAGAGCCGCCGCTACGTCGGCGATTACACGCTCACGCAGGACGACGTCGAGAACGGCGGCAAGCGGTTCGAGGACACCGTCGCATACGGCGGCTGGCAGATCGACAACCATCTGCCCGGCGGCTTCTGGCTGAAGTCAAAGGGCGGGGCGCACCTCCAGAAGCGACGGCTGACGGAGCCATACGCAATTCCCTACCGCTGCCTCTACTCGCGCGACGTCGAGAACCTGATGTTCGCCGGCCGCAACCTCTCCGCCACGCACACGGCGTTCGCGTCTGCCCGTGTGATGGGCACGATAGGCATAATGGGCCAGGCTGTCGGCACTGCCGCTGCGCTTGCCGTGGAGAAGGGCGTCATGCCGCGCGGCGTCTACGCCGACAAGTCGCTTCTCAAGGAGCTGCAGAACAGGCTTATGGACGACGACTGCTTCTTGCCGCATTTCAGGCGCGAGGTGTCGGCGCTTGCGAAGTCCGCCACGCTCACCGCTGACTACGGCGATGCGAGCGACCTCCTGAACGGCATCGACAGGCGCATCTGGGGCAAGGACAACGGCTACTTCGGCAAGACGAACCAGGCGGTCGTCTACACGTTCGACAAGCCGACTTTCGTCAGCGGATTCAGGCTTGTGGTCGACTCCGACCTCGACCGCGAGAACTTCGACGGGCACCCCGACCTCCTGACGATCCCCATGCCGCTTTTCAGGGGGCTCGGCTACGGCAACACTTCGTTCACGTTCCCGCGCACGGTTCTCAAGCATTTCCGCGTAGACGTGAAGGGGACGGACGGCGGGTGGGCGACAGCCTTCGAGACGAAAGAGAATCATCAGCGGCTCGTGCGCGGCAAGATCGGACGAGAATGCCTTGCCGTTCGCCTTGTTCCGCTTTCCACGTGGGGAAGCGAGCTCAAGGAGAACACCTACGGCAGCGCCACTGCGCACATATTTGCGTTCGAGCCGGTTTAGCGAACGAACGGCAACGTGCTGTTCAGTGGAATAGGAGCTGCATGCCCCTAAGCGCGAGCGATGCAGTTTCCGATTCGGAGACTGAACCGTCATAGCCGAACGCGAATGCCTTGTACTCGTGCGCTTCGCCGAGATTGACAAGGGTTACCGTCAAGGTGATTGTCGTTGCATTGGCAATCGGCCGCCCGTCCTCATACCATTGGTAGCGCACTGCCGCAGGAGCGAAGGCCCGAAGCGTGTAGGGCTGTTTGCGCGACACTTGCGCAGACTGCGGCTGGATTGTGAAAACGGGGCCGTCGGCAGTCGGCTGCGGTGCCTTCTGGCGCACCAACACATAGAGGTCGCTCGTCGTGAAGTTTCCGCCGTTGCCTGAAAGCGTCCAGTCATCGTCGGTATTGCCGGATTCCTGCACGGAGCGGTTGCCTATCCCGAGCGACGCCGTGCGCGACCCTGTGATGCTGTTCGATCCAGTGCGGCTTGCGGAAAGCACCACCTGGCTGTTGCGGTAGTTGTGCACCTGAAGGCATCCATAGCCGGGCTTGCCAACCGAAAAATTGTCGCCCCAGTCGTAATTTGATCCGCTCGCGTTGAGAATGTTCTTGCCGTTGCCCGCCGAATAGTCGTGCCAGCAGAACTCGATGTTGCCGTCCTCGAAGTCGCCGGCCGTAACGTAAGGGTTGCCGTCCGAACGGTAGGCGCGGACGGACAGGTTCGAGATGTACTGCTGGAATTCGTTGTCGCGCCGTTTGGACGGGATGCCGACTTTCGCGATGTCGTCCGTAAAGGCGTCCATTGAAGTCCACACCCACTGATCCAGGCCGTTGTTGCTGACAAGATGCAGCAAATACGCCACGCGGTCAAAGTCCATCTGGACGAAACGGGATTCATCGACATTATAGGGCGCTCCCTGCCAGGAATAGTTGATGCTGCCCTTGATCTTCTGCAGGTTGACGAGCGTGTAGTTTGCCGCCTCTGGCACTGCTTCGGCAGTCAGGAAGGATGGCAGCGGATTCGCCGCTGGCGTCGTGAACGTCACCGATGCAGTCTTTGCGACACCCGCGTCGTCGTATGAACAGCGGAGCGTGTAACTCGTGTTCGCCGCGAGCGGCGCTGTCGGCACAATGATCAATTCGCGCGTGTCGAATGGTGACGCCGCGACAGATGCCACCGTCGCCCCGCCCGCAGTGAACGTCCATGCCGCCTGATCGCGCAGGCTCCCTTGAACGTTATCACGGAACAACGCGCACACCTTCGTTCCATCAAGGCTTGGTACGGCATGAATGAGCGTCGCCGGCGTATCCTCAAGCGCGATAAACACGTACAGCCGACGGACGGAGTATTCTTTCCCCTTGTACGTCTGCGTCCAGTCCTTGTTTGAGGCTGTAGAACAGTTGCCGATGCCGATGTCGAGTATATCGCTGTTGGCGCTGCCCGTTTTCTTCATGTTGCCGATGGAGATGAGCGTTGCCCCAACGTTGTAGTTGTGTATCTGGAAACAGCTGTAGCCGGACGCCGTCTCCGAACTCGGCACGTCGTCGAAGTCGAAATTGCCTGTGCTGGCACCGATGTTGAGCCCATTGCCTCTGCCATAGTTAGAGAAGAAGAACTCGATATTGCCGTCGGGATACCAGCCACTGCTTACGCCGCTCACGTTGGATTTGACATCGAGATTCGTGACAAAACGCTTGATGTTATTGTTTGTGGCGAACGAGTAGTCGGCGAGGTTGTCGGTAAAGCCGTCGAACGCCGTCCAGCACCAGGTCGTTGTCGGGCTTGCGTTTGTCGTCGTCAGCTCAAGATAATAGCCAACTCGCACAACATGCGCTCCGGCGTATCGGGCGCGGTTGTCGATCGTGTGCGCGGCGGCGTACTGCGCAGCATTGTGGACGTTGAACGGCGTTGGCACGTCGATCTGGTAGAGGAGCGAGTAGTTCTTCGCCGCCGGCACGTTCGCCGCGATGTGTGCGGGAACGTCAGACTTCGGCTTGGCAAAGACATGCAGCGCGATGCGCGAATAGGTGCGCGTAGGCGCGTAGGCTTGCGTCCAGTCGGAGTTGATTGTGCCGCCGGCATTGTCGTTCGCCGGATACTGGGTATTATTGCCTATACCGGCGCAGACGCCGCTCGCATTGTTGCCGTTGAAGTTGTTGAGCGCAAAAATCGTCTGCTTGTTCGTGACGTTATGCACCTGCATGCAGGCATACCAGCCGCTTGAACCCAAACTGTCGCCCCAGTCGCTGACGCCTGTCGCATACGGAATGTTGTTGGCGTTCCCGCCGCTGTAGTTATGTGGCCAGAACTCCAGAAAGCCGCCGTCCATTCCTGTGCCGTTCACCACGCCGCCCACGTTGGAATAGACGTCCTGGTTCGTTACCCATTTCTGTCCAAATCCAAGGCTGTCGTTCACCGGAACGCCGAGCAGCGTCGGGTCGTCCGTCCAGGAATCGAACGACGTCCAGGCGAAGTTCGTCACGCTGCCGTCTAGCGAGATGGTCTCAAAGTAATAGGCGACACGCTCCACTCCGCCCGCAAAGCCACTTGTCGCGTCCAGATCGTACGGCGCGCCATTTCGCCAGCTGACAGTCGTCTTCCGCCGATCGATGTCACTCAGCGAGTAGATTGGCAAATAGCCTTCGCGCAGGTTCGCGGGCACGTTCTCGGCGACGCCAGACGGGAGCGGGCGATCCAGCTCCATCGTCGCACTCGCCTCCATCGGTGTGGCTGCGGCAGTGTTGGCCTTCACGCCATCGACAGTAATACGGAAGGATCCCGATGCCACGCCGGTCGCATAGACGCGCACAAGCGAAAAGTCAGAGCCATCACGCTCAATCGAGACGACCGAACCTTCCGACAGCGCGAACGCGCCGTTCAGGCTGTCCAGCAAAACATCTGTCGAGAACTTCACTTCCAGCATGACTCCGGACACGCCCGATGCGGCAGACACCGAAACGACTTCCGGCGCGGCACTTGCCGTCGCCTCTGGCAATACATATACCTGAAGGTGGCGAAGCGAATACTGTCCTGCGTTGTAAGTCTGCGTCCAGTCCCAGCCTGAATTGGTTGGGTTGAAATGAGGCCCGATGCCCATTTCTCCAGTATCGTTCTTCTGGAATCTGTTGAAGGTGAAGATACAACTGTTTGTGCCTCTTTCCGTGTCGTGAACCTGCATCGAGCCATAATCGCCGTTCGACGGCGTGTCGTCCATGTCGTAAACGGCCAAAGCGCCTTCGAGACCGCGCTTGACCGTGCCGTTGAAACCCTCAGGCCAGAATTCGATGTTGCCGACGGCAATCGTCTGGTTCGTGCGGATGTTGGCGACGTTGCTCCACACGCGCAGGTTCGTCACGTCCTTGATGAACTGCCAGCCTACAGGCACGCCCACGCGTGTCGCGTCGTTCGTGAACGCATCCATCGACACCCACACGTACTGCATCGGCTCGCCCGCTTTCTGCAACTCCATGTAATACGCCACGCGGCTGAACGCTCCGACCTTCGCCGCGTCGTCAACGTTGTATCCGACAGGTTGGGCGGCGTAATTGCCTTTGACGGGCATGTCGAGGTCGTAAATCAGGCGATAGTTGTTGAACTCATCCGCCGGCACGTAGTGCCGCGCGCCCTGTGGGAATACGCCTGCGATGGTCTTGGATGCGGCGGCGTAAAGCGTCTTGCCGCCCGTTGCGTTGCGGACGCCGCCCTGCTTCGCGGTGATGGTGATCGGTACGTCATGCACCCCCGCCGGGAACGCAAGCGTGGCCGTGCGTTGGTTGGCAGAGAGCGTGATTGTCGGTGCAACCGCCGTTCCTGCGACCGTCCAGTTCGCCGCGTCGCAGGCCGTTGCCGCCGTCACCTTCTGGTTGAACGTGAAATCCACTGTGAACGCGCCATCAGCGTCGTTCGCCATCGTTGTCTGCACCACGGCAAGGTCGTTCTCAGTGGCAAAGCTCGTCGGATCGGGAACAATGCTTGTAACCGCGCTCACCCAGGCGTTCGCCATGTTCGTGTAGCCCACGTCGTTCGGATGCACCGTGTCGGCGATCTGGCCCCAGCTCGTCACGGCACCATGCATGTCAAGGAAGAACGCATCCTGTCCCTTCGCCTGCTGTGCGGCGACTATGCCGGGAACGGCGGGGTTGAACACGTTCGTGATGGCGGCGTACTTCCAGTTGTTCTCCGTGTCGCCAGCCGTGGTATAGCGCCGCATGAGCGTCGTCACCACCACCTTCGCGGAGGGTTGGCATTCGTAGATGCGGTCGAGAAGGCGCACGAGACGGTTTGTCGCCTGGCTTCGGAACGCATCTTCGCCGTCGCCCGTGTCGTTCGTACCGAGATGGAGCAGAATCACATGCGGATCGTCGATCTGCGCGAAGAACCCCTGAATGTGGTCGTAGATTCCGTTTGAGGCGTTCTCCAGCTTCCAGCCGCTGTGGCCTTCGTGATCGCTGTCGGCGAGGAACGGATCTGTCTTGCCGTAATTGTCCGTCTCGGTGCCCACGTAATCGACATTGTAGCTAAGGTTGGTGAGCGCTACGTAGAGCGGTGCACGGTAGCCGTTGCCGCGCACGGACTGCGACCCGTGCGTGATCGAGTCTCCGAGCGGCATGATGCGCAAGACCGGGTTGTCGGCGGATGCGGAACAGGGAATGGCTGCAAGCAGGGCGACCAGCGCCGAGACAGCGGAACGGGACGGTTTCAACATGGGTTCTCCTTGATTTGCGGTCTCTTACGGCAATACGTACACCTGAAGGTGGCGAAGGGAATACTGTGCCGCGTTGTACGTTTGCGTCCAGTCCCATCCGGAATTGGAAGGGTTGAAGTGCGGTCCAATGCCCATCTCGCTGTTGGCAGTTGAGTTGAACCGGTTGTAGGAAAAGATGCAGCTGTTAGTCCCTCGCGCCGTATCGTGTACCTGGAAGGAGCCGTAGTTGCCGGATGTCGGCGTGTCGTCGAGGTCATAGACGTTCGTGGCGCCAGGAAGCCTGCGCTTGGGCTTTCCGCCGAAGCATTGCGGCCAGAACTCGATGTTTCCGACGGCGATCGTCTGGTTCGTGCGGATGTTGGGCACGTTGCTCCACACGCGCAGGTTCGTCACGTCCTTCTGGAATTTCCAGGCATGCGGCACTCCGATGCGTGTCGCGTCGTTCGTGAAAGCGTCCATCGACACCCACACGTACTGCAGCGGCTCGCCAGGCTTCTGCAGCTCCATGTAGTAGGCCACGCGGCTGAACGTCCCGATCCTGGCGGAGTCGTCTACGTTGTAAGGAACTGGATTTTTCGCGAAGTTGCCGACCTGCGGCACGGCAAGGTCGTAGACGAGACGGTAGCCGTTGAACTCTTTAGCCGGCACATAGCGGAATGCACCTCGAGGGAACACGCCTGCGACGGTCCTGGACGCAGCGGCGTGGAGAGTCTTGCCGCCCGTCGCGTTGCGGATGCCGCCCTGTTTCGCGGTGACGGTGATCGGCGCGTCATAAACGCCCGCCGGGAATGCGAGCGTGGCCGTGCGCTGGTTGGCGGAGAGCGTAATCGTCGGCGTGGCCGCCGTTCCCGCGACCGTCCAGTTCGCCGCGTTGCAGGCCGTTGCCGCCGTCACCTTCTGGTTGAACGTGAAATCCACCGTGAACGCGCCTTTCGCGTCGTTCTCTATTGCCGTCTTCACCACGGCGAGGTCGTTCTCCGTCGCAAAGTTCGCTGGATCCGGGATGATGTTAGTGATGGCGCTCACCCAGGCGTTCGCCATGTTCGTATAGCCCACGTCGTTCGGATGCACCGTGTCAGCGAGCTGGTCCCAGCTCGACAAGGCGGCATGCATGTCGAGGAACGTCACGTCCTGGCCCTTTGCGCGCTGTGCGGCGACGATTCCTGGCACGGCGGGATTGAACGCGTTCGTGATGGCGGCGTACTTCCAGTTGTTTTCCTTGTTGCCTGATTTCGTATAGCGGCGCATGACCGTCGTCGCCACCACCTTGGCGGACGGCTGGCATTCGTAGATTCGGTCGAGGAGTCGCACGAGGCGGTTCGTAGCCTGGCTGCGGAACGTCTTTTCCCCGTCGCCAGTGTCGTTCGTGCCGAGGTGGATCAGGATCACGTGCGGGTCGTCGATTTTCGCGAAGAAGTCGGGAATGAAATTGTAGATTCCTTTGGCGGCGTTCTCGAGCTTCCAGCCGCTGTGGCCCTCATGGCTGATGTCGGCGAGGAATGGGTCTGTCTTGCCGTAGTTGTTCGTCTGCGTTCCCACGTAGTCCACGTTGTAGCCGAGGTTGGTGAGCGCAACGTAGAGCGGTGCGCGGTAGCCGTTGCCGCGCACCGAATGCGACCCGTGCGTGATCGAGTCGCCTAGCGGCATGATGCGCAAGACAGGGTTGCCGGCAGATGCGGAACAGGGGATGACTGCAAGCAGGGCGACCAGCGTCGCGACAGCGGAACGGGATGGTTTCAACATGGCATTCTCCTTGATTTCTGATATTATAGCAAAAGTAATGGTGGTGCGGCGGGCGGAGGCGTTTTTTTTTCAGAGGCGCTGTTGTTTCCTCCATTCGTGCGGCGAGATGCCGGCGAAACGTCGAAACACCTTGCTGAAGTAAGATGCATTGCAGAAACCCGATGCGGCAGCAATCGTTGCAAGCTTGTCGTCGGTTCCGAGCATCAGCCGCTTCGCCTCTTCGATGCGTAACCGTGCGATTTCGTCAAGCACCGAGTGCCCGAGCTCCTTTTTGGCCCTGGTGTTCAGCTTTCTCAGCGACATGCCGAGGTCAGTCGCCACTTTAGCCGGCCCGAAGCGGGCGGAGATGTCTTGCGAAATAAGCGTCGCAGCCATGCGCAAGGTTTCGTCTTCGACGGCCTTGATGTCGGTGGAGCGCCTTGTTACGACGCCCTTCGGCATGATGCTGATGACTGTGTTTCGGTCGGCCTGGCCAGCCATCATGCGCTCAAGGAGCTCCACTGCGGTTCGGTATTTGCGTTCGTCGTCGCGGTCGATCCCGGATATGGGCATTGACTTGCGGCAGTTGTAGACTGGCTGGTCGTTTGCGCTTAGAATGGCGACGTTGTGCGGTATGGCGATTCCGTTGTCGAGGCAGACGCGGGCGAGAAAGGCGGCGTTGTACGAGTTGTACGCATAGATGGCGAGGGGCTTCGGCGCCGCACGCAGCTTGGCGAGCGTCCAGCCGACAAGCGCCTTGCGCCCGTGGCGTCCGCCGGACTCTTCGGGCCAGATCCAGCGCATGGGTTCCTCTCCGCGCCACGCGGCGGCAAAGGAGTCGTAACGCTCGTCATGCTGGCGCGTCCATTCAAAGGCGTAGAACGCCGTGTGGCGGAATCCTCGTTCGGCGAAATGATCGGCGGCAAGGCGTCCGAGCGCATTGTTGTCGTGGATGACTGCGCCCATGCCCTCGTGTCGCTTTATGCCGATAAGGTCCACTATGGGTATGCGCCTTCTTACGAGTGAATCGAGGAATGAGTTCATCACCGGCTCGTCAAGGAGTACTGAAAGAACTCCGTCGCCGCTCCAGTCGAACGGCGGGTTGAACCGTTCCGCGATCTCCACGAGCCAGTTTCTGCGTTCTGCGCATTCGGTAATGATCGGATAGCAGCTTTCCAGGTACGGACCCGTAAGCACCAGAACGTCGCGAGGCTTCTTCATGCGTCATAGTATACCATGTCGGCATGATTTTGTCATTATGGAGGCATATAAATAACATCTTTTGCCTGGAAAATCATTAGCGCTTTATGCTATCATACACTTGGAAAATGAGCATACGACCAGAAAATGAGCATACGACTTGACAGGCGTGAGTTTTTCATGGGCGTGGCGTGTGCGGGCACTGCTGCCGCTGCCGCAACGCATTCCACCATGTCTGGATTCTCCGTGCCGCCGATGAAGCGGATACGGATCGCGTTCATAGGAATAGGGGACCGTGGCAGCGCCGCCGTGCGGCGGGTGTGCAGGATTCCGGGATGCGAGGTGGAGGTGCTTTGCGACCTGCGCAAGGAGGCGGTTGACGCGAATCAGGGTTGGCTGAAGAAGAACTGCATCAGCAAGGCTGCGAAGCGTTTCTATTCCGGGTCGAACGAGTGCTGGAAGGGGGCGTGCGACGATTCAGGCGTAGACCTGGTCTATGTAGCGGTGCCGGCCTACCTCCATGCGCGGATCGAGCTTTATGCGATGAACGCCGGGAAGCACGTGCTTGTGGAGGTTCCGGCGGCGAACACGATAGACGACTGCTGGAATATCGTAGAGACGAGCGAGCGGACTCGTCGCCATTGCATGATGCTGGAAAACTGCTGCTACGGTCAGGACGAGCTGCTTGCATGGAACCTGTGCCATCAGGGCGTCCTGGGCAGCCTTTCCCATGCGGAGGGTGCGTACATACACAATTTGACGGAACGCCAGCTTGAAAATTCCTTCCGCAACCGCAACCGTCCGAAGAAGAGCTCCCTGCACGGCAACTCGTACCCGACGCATCCGCTCGGCCCGATCTGCCTCTATCTTGACGTCAACAGGGGCGACAGGATGGACACCATCGTCTCCGTCTCGTCCGGCAACTTCACATGGAAGGATTACATTGCGGAGACGTTCGGTCCGAACGACTGGCAGACGAAGATGGAGGTTGACCGCGGCGACATCAACACCTCGATAATCAAGACGGCGCGCGGACGAACGATCATGCTGCAGCGGGACTTCACGACGCCACGCCCCTATTCGCGCATCAACCTCGTGCAAGGCTCGCGAGGCTGCTTCTGGGGCTATGGCTGGCCGGCGCGGCTTGCCGTCGCGAGGAAGCCGGGCGGCGAGATCGGCAAGGAGTGGATGTCGCAGGCGGAGTACGACGAGTACGCCGAGAAGTACAGGCATCCTCTCTGGAAGTCAGTCGGAGAGATTGCGAAGAAGGTAGGCGGGCACGGCGGCATGGACTTCATAATGGACATTCGCTGGGCGTATTGCCTGCAGAACGGCTTGCCGCTCGACATGGACGTATACGACCTCGCCAGCTGGAGTTCTATCGTGGAGTGCTCGCGCAACAGCGACCTCGCGGGCGGCGTACCGGTGGAGTTGCCGGACTTTACCCGTGGTGCGTGGAAGACGGCCAAGCCGCGCGTAATCGGAAACGTTGATCTTGCCAAGATGGGATTCAATCTTTCCGCGCCGATCAAGAAGAAGGATGACGCTCAGCTCGACGTATGATGTGGATGAAGAAAATGATTGAGACTCATAGAAGGGGCTTTCTCGCTGGAACAATAGTGTTTTATGTGACGGCTTTTGTCGCTTCGTGTCTGGGGGGCATCTCTTTGGACGGCGCGTGGGACTTTCGTTTTGAAGACGGCAAGTCCATCGCAGAGGCGGCCGATCCTGCGTTTGTTGCGACGGACCGCATGTCCGTGCCTGGGTGCTATGACATGATGCCCCAGTGGCTCTGTCGACGGGGCACAGGGCTATATAGGCGGAAATTCATCCTTGAGAAAGCCGTTTCCAACGCTTGGATAGTGGTGGATGGCATGGGGCTGACCGGACATTTCCGCATTGACGGTAGGGATCTTGGGACTCATCCCTATCCGTATGCAAGGCTTGAAATCGAAACGGGACCGCTTGCCGTGGGCGAACATACGCTTTTTGCCGCCCTTGACAACCGGTTCGACTGGGAGACGCAGAAGCTGGCGCGTCCGTACTATGACTTCTACTGCTTCGGCGGATTCTACCATGGCGTGTCGCTTGTCTTCGACAACCGGAAGCTCCGGGTGCGCACACGTGATATTGCGACAGGCATGGTGGAGATCGAGACTGTGAATTTCGAAAATCGGGACTTCGATGCGACGCTCGTCTTTGATGGAAAGAACGAAATGAAGGCGACATTCAAAGATGGCAAGGCTACGGTCGCCGTGCCGGACTTCAAGCTCTGGTCGCCTGACGCACCCAACCTCCACACCGTTTCGCTCGCCCCATCGCCTTCTCGCCCCCTCGCCCTCTCAACGCGTTTTGGCATCCGGACCATTGAGGCTCGGGATCGTCGCCTGTGGCTGAACGGGAAGCCTCTCTACCTGAAGGGAACCAACCGCCACGAGTCGCATCCGACGTTTGGAGCCGCCACGCCGGAGGCGTTGATGGTGACGGATATCCAGAACCTGAAGTCGCTTGGCGGCAACTTCATCAGAGGGTGCCACTATCAGCAGTGCCAGAGGTTTCTCGACTATTGTGACGAGATGGGCGTGTTGGTGTGGGAGGAGTCCCTGGGATGGGGCAACGGCAAGAAGGTCTCTTCCGCCGATCGCACAGGCGAATTTGCCGATCCTGGATTCGTAGCGGCTCAGATTCATGAGACAAGGGAGATGGTGCGAACGAGTTTCAACCATCCGTCTGTAATCATCTACGGGTACATGAACGAATTCGCTTCCAACACGGAGATGGGCAAGAAGCTCTCCGACAGGCTTGCCGCGACCATCCGGGCTGAGGATTCTGGCCGCCTTGTGACGTTTGCCTGCTGTCAGGTGAAGGACGACATAAGCCATGCTTCAACCGACCTTGTGTCCTTCAACATCTATCCTGGCTGGATCGGCTCAGATGCCGGCACTCCCGACAATCTCCGGAGGCTTGTGCTGGATGGCGTCACGAACACGGTCAACAGGTTCCGGTCGCTCTATCCTGATAAGCCGATTATGGTTTCGGAGATGGGGACATGTGGCGTATATGGACATCATGATCCGGCGGCGGCGCAGTGGACGGAGGAATTTGAGGCGGAGTACGATGGTACGGTGATCGATGCCGTGTTCGCCAATCCGGACATCTGCGGTCTTGCGGTCTGGCAGCTGACGGATGCGCGGTCCTTCCATCGTGCCGGAAGCGTGATCAGGCAGAAACCGTTCGCGCAGAATCTCGCTGGGCTGTACGATGCCTATCGGCGCCCCAAGGCGGCAGTTCAGGCTGTCAAGGCTGGGTTTGCGCGCAGGGCTGCCGGGGAATCGTTTGAAAATTGATGGTAAAATGGGGAATTAGACATGAAACGTGTAGTGTTGGTTGCGTTGGCTGCATGTGCGGTGTGTGCGGAGGGAAAACCTCTATACGTCGGGATCGTCGACCGCTGCAAGGGCGATGTCGCCGCGGCGGAAAAGACGTTTGTGGATAACGTTATCGAAACTGGCAATGTGCCTTTCGTGATTCCGCGCACGACGGACACGAACGCCGTCGATGCGCTTTTGGCACGAGCCGACATCCTGATTTTCCAGGGCAGCGCGTTCTCGTCGGGACGGAAGCCGCCGCAAGGCAAGACGGTTGAAGACGTCAGGCGGTGGGAGATAGACCGTATCGCATTTGAGAAGCTCGTCATGTCCCGCGCTGCACCGCGCCGTATTCCCGTTGTCGGCATATGCCGAGGCATCAACGTAATCAACACGTTCTTTGGCGGTGCCTACACGAACGAGGATTATTCCGTCACGAATCGCGTAATCTGCCACATGCAGAACAAGGTCTCGAAAAAGCCCGGCTGGCAGCCGCACCATGAAATCACCATCGACCGGAACTCGCGCCTCTATTCGGTGCTTGGGGAGGAGAGGGTTATGGTCAACAGCTTCCACCGCACCGGACCGGGCGTCGTTGCGCCAGGCTTCCGCGTCGTGGCGCGCGCACCGGACGGCGTGATCGAGGCGATCGAAGGCGATGCCTATCCGGCGTTCGCGTTCCAATTCCATCCCGAAACCATGGCACGGCACGACAGGCGCTTTCTCAACCTGTTCCGCCACCTGCCGGAGCTGGCGGGCTTGCACTCCAATGCGGAATGACCTGTGGATGCGTTGGATGTTGAGAGTAAGGAGATCCGAAATGGAGCGGCAAGCAATGCATGACCAGATGAACAGACGTGGGTTTCTCAAGGGCGCGGTATGGACGGGCGCCCTTGCGACCGTAGGCGGCGCTTTTGGCGAGAGCGCCCTGTCTGGCAAGGGTTCGCTGAAGGAACTTGGTCCGGTCGTCACCGACTGGGAGTTCCGCCGGGCGAAGAATCTTTCGGGCCGGAAGGCGGCGATGTACATTGACGACGTGATATGGGTGTTCCGCGACCTCACGCGGCAGCGGCCCAAGTCTATGTTCGGCAACCCGTTCCTCGGAGCCCTCAAGGATGCTCACGAGCGGTACGGACTTAAGGTACAGCTCAACTGCTTCTACCGTACGGACATCTTCTACGGCATGGACGAGTTCTCTCTCGCGGACATGACCGATGCGTACAAAGGCGAGTGGCAGGCATCCAAGGACTGGCTTAGGCTTGGTTTCCATTCCTATCAGGAGTTCCCCGACTACCCGTTCATCAACTCCAGCTACAACGATGTCGCTACTGCGTTTGACAGGGTCTTCGGCGAGGTGAAGCGGTTTGCCGGCGAGGGTGTTTTCACCTGCGCGCTCGTCGGACACTGGCTGCCGTTCAGCAAGGACGGCTGCCGTGCGCTGAAGGATCGCGGAGTGAAGCTTGTCGCCTGCACGGACGGCACCCGCTACGCATACGCTGGGGATCGCGATTCGCTTCCTTACGGACATGCCTTCCGCGTGGAGAGCAACCGCAAGCCAGAGACGGCGCTCTTTCGTCGCGAAGCGTATGACGCAGCGCTTTTGTCGTCCGCCTGCGGCTACAACCACCTTTGTCCCGGCCAGGTCGAGGAGACTTGGGGCTCGTTTGCGTATGTTTACGACCGCGACGTGGGAATCGGGTTCAAGCGCTTCCGCAGCGGACCGATGCTGAATCTCTGCACGCCGGAGAAAGTGCGCGAGGAGATGGCCGCGTCCGAGCGTTACGGCCTTCTTGCGTTCGCCGATCACGAACAGTACTTCTACAAGGACTACTACGCCTATCAGCCTGACTACGTGGAGAAGATATTCCTTGCTGCGAAGATGGCGAATGCTGCCGGGCGGGAATTCGTCTTCATGGAGGACACGGCGGTGTGACGCGGCGCAGTCGGCCGTGCCGATGACGCTTCCGATCGTAACGACTTGGCGAGGTGCTGCTCGCTTGACATTGTTTATACATATTTTATATAATCAGCGGCGATGGAGATGCCAGGCGAATGAAGAGACTGTTTGAGATAGACAAGCTGATGGCGAAGTCGCTGACGAAGCAGATCTGTGACGGATACAGGTCTGCCATTGCGGACGGGCGGCTCGCGGGTGGCGAGCGCTTCCCGACGTGCCGCGAGATATGCGACGAGTTCGGCGTTTCGATGATCGTGTCCGCCGCTGTTGTGAAGCAGCTGGGGCGCGAAGGGCTGATCCGCTCACGTCCGCACTCGGGAAGCTTCGTTGTGCCGCAGGAATCGACGGCGTGGCGCGACACCGTTCTTTTCGTGAACGCTGGCGGCACGGTCTCGGCATACGCGAGCGTTCTTCTATCGACCCTGCGCGAAAAGCTCGTGGAGGCGGGATTCCTGTTCTCGTCCATCGACATGCCGTCGCGCTTCATCGGTCAGGCGGACGCCGCGCGGCTTTCGGCGGCACTTGCGTCGCGTCCGAAGCTGGTCATGCTGCTGCATGCGAGGCCGCAGGCGATTGCGGAAATCGCGAAGGCCGGGGTTGACTACGTCGTGCTGAATGGCGACGCGAAGATGTCCGGCGGCAAACTGCCCGGCTCGTGCCGGGGCGTGGTCTCCGCGGATTACCGCGCCGCCATGCGGGACTTCGCCGCGCATTGCAGGGCGGCGGGCGTTCGCACTGCGATTGAGGTCGGTTTTGCGAAGGACGCCGCGTCCGCCGCGCCTGCGCTTCGCCGGGCGGGGGTGGAGGTTTCGGCGCTGAAGATTCGCGAGACGCCGGACTTCCGCTTCAGCGGACACGTCCAGCGCGCCGGGCTTGCCGCCGCCGAGAAGCTGCTTGCGGACGGGAAGGGCTCGCTGCCCGATCTCATCTACTTCAACGACGACTACCTTGCCGCCGGTGCGCTCATTTCGTTTGCGCGGCACGGCGTGAGGTTTCCGGAGGACGTGCGGTTCGTGTCGTTGGCGACGAAGGGCTTCGAGCCGGTGTGGTGGCAGGAGCTGACGCGGGTTGAATGGGACTGGTTCGCGCAGGGCGAGGATGTCGCGCGGCGGGCCATCGAGTTCCTGGAGGCGCGGGCGGAGCGCATCGACGCGAAGATATCGCCGGCGTACATCATCGGCGACACGTTCCCGGCGGCGGAGGATGCGGCGGAGTGAGAGCGCTAAAACAGTTCCTCGGACCAGAGTCGGTCGATGAAATCCCTCCAGGGGAGAATCTCGAAGCCATCGACTTCTCGCGCTCGCGGTTCGTTGGATACGAGGATGCGGTGCTTGAACGTTCCTTCCTTGGCGATTGCGCGCAGCCCCTTGAGGCCGTCTTTGGTCGCGTTTCGCGTTGTTTTCGTCTCGATGGCGACATCTCCGTTTACGATGAAATCGATTTCAAGGCCGGTGCGTGTTCGCCAGTAGGCGATTTCGGCCTCCCTGCGGGACGCATCGGCATAAGCCGAAAGTTCGTGTGCAATCCAGCTCTCAAAGGCGTGTCCGTACTCTGGCGTTCCCATGGAGAGCGACGTTCTGCCTTGAAGTCGGCGCGTCACGCCGGTGTCGAACATGAGGAAGTCCGTTTTGTCAATGTCAAATCGCCAACACCGTCGGCGATTGCCCTGTTCGGGATTGCACCATTTGGTATTACACCAAAAGGTGCAACGCGGTGTATGAGACCATATTCCGCAGACAGTCGCAAGGGGGTGTTCCGCAAGATTTGGAGGTTGCCGATGCTGCGTAAGGAGATATTACAGGCGATGGCAGTCTGCGCGGCGGCGGTGAAGGATCTTACTGCAATAGCTTGTTCAACTTGCGGTCAAATGACACGACTCTGTCGCCAATGTGCTTGTTGTATGCCGCAAGAAGGCAATCAACGAAATCAAGTTTGGTCGCCCCAAATGTTGACAATGCCGTTTCGAGTATTTCTGGATGTTCCGATTGAACTTCGCTTACAAGAAGTTGAAGTCTTGAAGCAAGTTCCTCTCTTGGCACAGAATAGACGCCCAGAAGGACATAGACGATTTCTGCAAGAACTTCGGGCAGAAGGTATGCTCCATTGCGAATCGTCTGTTCGGCAACAGGAAACTGTGCCTCATCGTCGTGGAGCATATAGCGCAGCACGACATTTGCATCAACGAGCGTTCGCATGCTTGGACTCCATCGCGCGGGCGAAAGCACCAGATTCAAGTCTGCGTTTGTCAGGATCGGCATACTGCGCAAACGCGCCGCTGGCAGTCTCGCTTTGTGGCATTGCAATTGTGATGGGCATCGAATGTGTCAAGACGCATTGCTTCGCGAAGATACGTAAAGCCTCCGCAAACGACGTGCCGAGTTCATGGAAAAGCACCTCGGCTTCCCGCTTTAATTCTGTGTCCATGCGGAACTGCATGACGGTTGATTTGTTGGCAAGCATTGACAATTCCTTCCTTTGTTTAGATGCCTACAATTATACTACAAATGTCTTACGAACGCAAGGGGGTGTTCCGCAAGATTTGGAGGTTGCCGATGCTGCTTAAAGCCATGTTCTTGACGATTGTGGTCTACGAGGCTGCTTTTCGCTCGGTGGAAACGCCCATACAAATGCAGGGACGTTTCCACCACGTCGGAACGTCCAAGACGACGTTTTGGGGCTTCCCACCACGTCGGAAGAGCCACACTTTCTGCGATTTAACGCTAAAAACCACTTGAAAACACCCAATGACATGGATATCAAGAGCGGAGAGATGAAGCGAGCAATATCCTTGAGATTCAGTGCCGTCGCATTGATGGCCGTGTCATGCGCCGCATTGTGCCAAAGTGCGTATGCTTTGCCGCAGTACGACCCGCATGACCCGATTGACCTCAATTTCGGCGTGTTGGAGGCTTTGGAGAGAGTCGAACGCGCCTGCATCTGCCACGAGGGCGACGGGGAGACAGACCGCCGCCGGACGTTGCGTCTTCTCAACGACCTCGACTGGCGGAGGGACAGGGCGGGCAATTACGCAATGCTCGGCGACTGGGCAAAGAAGGGAATCGGCGGCGGGCAGCGCGGGTTACAGTTCGCGTGTGCCAAGCTCTTCCATCTTGCGGGCGTTCTCTACGGCTATCCCGAATACGTGGCGACGGGACGCAGTATCGAAGCAAGGCTTCTGGCAGAAGGTCCTGAGACGGCGTTTCGCGACGCTGCATCGCTGCCGCCGCCCGTTCGCCGCTACTATGAGCTTATGGCCGAGAGCCATGAAGACCTGAACAACGAGATACGCCCGGGCGGGCGCGGCGGCAGTCCGTTCTGGAACGGGAATGCGCTCGTGTTCATCTATCCTCCGGCGTTCGATTTCAAGCGCGTTGCGGGTGCGGTCCGCTACCGTTTCGACGTCCTCGACGATAGACACGTCGTGCACAACTTCACGTCCGCCGAGCCGACGGCATCGCTGAAGCCCGTCTGGCAGCGGATACCTGTCGGCTTCACGACGGTCGAATGCACGGCGCTTGCGGCGGACGGCGGCGAAATCGGCGTGGCGGGGCGGCGCACGTTCTGGCGCAACACTCCGTTCGACCCGGCCCAGTACGCCCCTGCGAAGCGCAGCTACGGCGAGGCGTGTGCGCTTGCGCTTGACTACCTGTTCCGCTGGCCTGACCTCAAATACCTTGAGGAGCACGGAGAGCCGGACGTGTCGAAGGAGACGAACTTCACAAGCTATCCGTCGAAGATGCTGTCCGCCGTGATTCATGTGATGCTGCGGGTGGCCGAGTCATTCCCCGACCGCAGGGAACGTGCGCTGCGCATTGCCCGCATTGCCGCCGCGTATCTCCTTCGCAACAGGGCACCCGACTCAAGTCCGCTGGCGGGCTTCACCCCGACATATGCGAGCAAGGGACAGCGGGCGGACGACTTCGGCGGCCAGCACATGCTCATCTATCCGGCGCAAGCCGGAAGCGCGTTCCTTGCGTTGCATGCGGCGACGAAGGACGGCGAACTGCTCGCTGCGGCGCGAAAAATCGCGCAGACCTACCTGCGGCTTCAGGACAAAGACGGCACATGGTACCTGAAGATGAACGAGAAGGACGGCTCGCCTGTGTCCGGCAACCGCCTCGTGCCGACAGGCGTCATCGCCTTTCTGGAGGAAATCTACGCCGTTACCGGCGACGCGGAATACCGTGCGGCGGGCGACCGCGCATTTGCGTTCATCGACCGAGGTCCGCTGGCGGACTGGAACTGGGAGGGGCAGTTCGAGGACATCACACCTTCGTCTAAAAAATACCAGAACCTGACGAAGCACAACGCCTGCGAAACGGCCATCTACTTGGTGAAGAGATTCCCCGGCGACCGTCGCCGCATAGCCCAGGCGCGTGACATTCTGCGCTACGCCGAAGACCAGTTCGTGATGTGGCGTTCGCCGTGTCGCAGCGACGGCACGGGTTCGTGGACGCCTGAGTATCCGTTTTGCAGCTGGCGCACACCGGCAGTGGTGGAGCAATACGACTGCTATTCGCCGATAGACGCGTCCGCCGCCAAACTCATCCGAACCTATCTCGCGCTTTACGCCGCCGAGGGCAAGGCGCTTGACCTTGCGAAAGCGCAAGCACTTGGCGATTCCACCGTCAACAATCAGGACGCTTCAGGACGCATCCGTACATACTGGATTCCGGAGGCGGGCGACGACGACCCGCTGGCCGGAGCTATACGACTTCCGTTTGGCGGCGACTGGTACAACTGCATGGCGGCGGATGCCATTGCTCTTGATCAGTTAAACCATTTGAAGAAAAAAACTAACCTGTAAAGAAGGAGTCAACGAAAATGAATAAACTAATGATGATGACATGCGCGGCGGTGTCCGCGCTGAGTGTTTCGGCGGCGGATTGGTACGTCGCCCCTAACGGCACGGGCGGCGGTGCGTCGCCTTCGGATCGCGGCGACCTCATGGGCGTCCTTTACAATGGCCAGATTGCGAGTGGCGACACAATCCATATCGCTTCTGGAACGTACAACCTCGATGTAGGCAAGATTCCGGCGGGTAAGGGCGCCTATCTCCGTGTTCCCGACGGTATCTCCGACCTGACGCTTCTCGGGGAGAGCAGCGATCCTGAGGAGGTGCGCCTTGTCGGCAATCAGTCCGACGGCAAGAGCATCCTGTATTTCCCCAAAGGCGGAAACGTCCTCAGGAACCTGCTCCTGTCGGGTGGCTACACGGAATATAAGGGGGCGGGCATTGCGATGGATGATGCTTACGTCGGCAATCCAGAGTCCGCGTTCTTCGCCTCCAACTGCGTGGTTGAGAACTGCTCGGCGCGCTACATGGGGGCGAACTTCGGCGGATTGTGGCGCGATTGCGTCATACGAAACAACGAGGTGCGAAACAAGACTCCGACTCCCGACCCAAGTGAAAACGCGAACTGGCCTAATTTAATCGAAGGGTCGGGCGGCGGCGTTTTCCACGCCACGCTTTATGATTGCGTCATCACCAACAACTATGCGGGATGCTGCGGCGGAGGCATTGCCGGAGGAAGGGTTCACGGCATGACATACGGGGCTGTGTGTGAGACCAGGGCCTACAACTGCCTGATTGGCTGGAACCGCTCCACGTATGGCGGAGGTGCGGGTTCCTCGCCGCCCTACTGTACGCGAGACCTCTGCAAGCTTTTCGACTGCACGCTTGTCGGGAACGCTGCTGCATACGATCCCTACGGCGACGGCGGCGGTCTTGGCGGCGGCGCCTATCAGTGCGTCGTCTCCAACTGCGTTGTAACGGGGAACTCCGCCACAAGGGATAACGACACCCAGTTTGGAGCCTACGGACATAATTACAGAAAAGGCAAGGGCGGCGGTGTCATGGACTGCAAGGTTGTGGATTCCACGCTCGTTGAAAACACCTGCACCGGCGGCGGAGCGGGCGCGTCGAACAGTGATTTGACGCGGTGTGTGCTTCAGGACAACTCCGCAACGGGCGGCTCGCCGTACTACGCCAACTATGGTGGCGGCGCATACGCATGCTCGTCGTTGGATTGTGTGTTTGTCGGAAACACTGCCGGATACGGCGGCGGCGCGTACGACGGGTATTTGGAGAACTGCGTGATTTCAAACAACCAGTCAACCGTTTACGACGGCGGTGCGGCGTACAATGCATCAACCCGCAACTGCGTCGTCACGGGGAACATCGCCACCAGATACTTTGCGCTGTGCAAGGGAACGCACTACGGCACCCTTGTCTATGGAAATGCAAACGTGGAGCTTGAACCGCCGTCGGCAAGCGGAATCGGTGTGAACGACGGAGAAGAGCTGGCTGTTGCTGTCAACTGCACGGTCTGGAACAACGACAGGAGCTCGGCGCAGATTTCCCGCACCTATATGACGAACTGCATCGTGGGAAGCGTCGAATACATCCCCGCCGCGGTCAATTCCTTCTGGCGCTACGGGACGGTGAACAACCAGACGGGTTGCATCAGCGGCGAGAATAAGAACCCGAAGTTTACCGGCGTGACACTTGCGGACACGTATGCGACGGTTTTGGGTCTCGCTCCGGCGGCCTTTTCAATCAAGGGTTCGTCGCCGTGCTTCGACAGGGGATTGCTGCTTGAAGGGCAGCAAGCCGATACAGACCTTCTGGGCAATCCACGTGTCAGGTATGATGGGGTGGACATGGGAGCCATAGAATGCTTTTATAGACCCGGCTTTATTTTGTCCATACATTAAGGCTGTTGATCATGAACAGATACCTTTGTGTGTTGGCGGCGATGCTGTGCGTCGTCGCCGAAGGGCGGACTGTCAAGGTCGAGCCGGGCAAGCGCGACGCGGTGATTCTTGTGCCCGCACAGCGGAACCACGGCATCAACTACGCCGCCGAGGAGCTTGCCTACCACTTCGAGAAGCTGACGGGGCGGAAGTTGCGGACGATTGCGGAGCCTGGAGCCGCGCCGGAAGGGGCGTTCGTCTTCTCTTTAGGCGAGACGGCGTTTGCGAAGAGGCACGGCGTGTCGGGGGCGGGGCTTGGGCACAACCGCGCCAACTTCCTCGGCGACGACGACAAGATGATCCTCACGGGCAACGACCGGGGGAACAATCTCGCGGCGCTGCTGGTCGATACGAGCGGTACGCTGTTCGCGCTCTACGACATTCTTGAGAACGACAACGGCTGCCACTGGCTCTGGCCGGGCGAGCTTGGCGAGTGCATTCCGCGCAGCGGATGCTTCAAGTTCAAGGCTGGGCGGCGCGAGATGCGCACGAAGCTCAAGTTCTTCTTCTGGCGGCAGTTGTGGAGCCTGAACAAGGAGTGGCCGTCGGAAAAGGCGTTCGCGCATTTCATGAATGAGGAGGTCAGGTGGCTTCTGCGCCACCGCAGCAACCGCGACCTTTCCGAGCAGCACTATCCGCATGCGTTCGAGTCCTGGCCCGACAAGTACCTCAAGACGCATCCAGAGTTCTTTAACCTGCTGCCGGACGGCACGCGGCGTCCGTCGCCGCTGAACTGGGGCGGGCAGGCGAAGCTCATCAGCATGTGCACGGGCTCGCCCGCGTTCCGCAGGCAGGTGGTGCTGGACTGGCTGGCGAGCTACAACCCGAAGATTCCGCGCATCAACCTGAAGAGCAACGACAGCGACCTGCAGTGCGTCTGCGACTACTGCATGGCGGACGACCATTCGCCGGTTCCGACGGAGGTGCGCAGGGCGCGGGCCAAGGCGCGATTCGAGAAGGGGGATCCGAAGTGGTACGCCGAGCTTGGGGACGTGAGCAACCGCCAGATCGAGTTCTACAAGGGCGTCATGGCCGAGGTGGACCGCATCGCGCCCGACAAGAAGGCGAAGTTCTCGGGGCTCATCTACGCGAACTCCGCAACCGCGCCGAAGGACGTCGTCCTCGGTCCGAGGTTCCAGATGTGCTACTGCCCGAACGTGATGTTCCCGTGGACGGACGAGAAGATCGACTACTACATCAGCAACTGGGACGGGTGGTACAGGACGGGCGTCGATATGGTCATACGCCCGAACTACACGCTTGACGGGCACTGCTACCCCATCTCGTACGACCGCGACTTCCACAAGTGCTTCCTCCATGCCGAGCCGCGCGCGCTCACGGGCAGCGACTACGATTCGCTGACGGGCATGTACGCGGCGCAGGGGCTTACGCTGTACACGGTCGCGCGTCTCCAGAACTCGCGCCCGGGACTGCCGTTCGAGACCATCAAGGAGGAATACTGCTCGGCGTTCGGGAAGGCGAAGCCGCAGATCGCCCGGTATTTCGACAGGCTCTACGGCATCTCGCACAACTCGAAGCCGACCGCGAAAAGCTCGAACCGTCCCGAGGGCGGCAACTGGACGCACTACTTCATGGCGGGGCACGACCTGTTCACCAAGGAGCGCTTTGCCGAGCTTGGCGCGATCCTGAAGGAGGCGCAGGGCGCGGTCGCGGCAGACTCGGTCGAGGCGAAGCGCGTCCGGTTCCTCTGGTTCGGGCTCGAGAACGCCCGCCTGACCGCCGAGACCGCGATCGCCTACGACGGACACCGGAAGAGCGGCGACTACTTCGACTTCGCCGAGAAGGTCAAGGCGCTGGACGGCTTCAGGGCGGAAAACGCCATGGCGGGCGCGTTCAACATCGGGTACTGCTGCTGGCGTGAGAGCGAGAAGTGGCCGCGCGAGATCGCGAAGCAGATGGCGAAGGACACGGTTTCGCTGCCGATCGACTGGGCGTTCAGGACTGACCCGGAGAAGAAGGGCGAGGCCGAGGGCTGGGCGGCGGTCGGTTTCGACGAGTCCAAGTGGGAGAAGATCCCGACGGACCGCCCGTGGGACGAAAGCGGGTACGCCAAGTTCGACGGATACGGCTGGTACCGTCTTCGCGTCAATCTGCCTGCCAAGCTCCCGGGCGAGCCGGTGCTGATGGTCGGGTCGGCGGACGAGGCGTGCGACGTCTGGATCAACGGCGAAAAAGTGCTGCACAGGCCGTATCCGTTCGAGGGCAACGCCAACTCGTGGAACGAGGCGTTCAACGTACCGTTCGGCAAGGCCGCCCGCCCGGGCGAGAACGTCATCGCCATCCGCGTGGAGGACAAGAACGGCCAAGGCGGCCTCACCAAGCGCTGCTTCCTGAAGTACGTCAAGAAGTAAGTATCCCGCCGCCGGCATGGGCGGCGTCGGAGTACTGCCGCGGCCACGGACGCGACAGCTGGAGGTACTGGCATCGGTGCGCAATGGCGTCCGAGACGAACTTGGCGTTCTCCTGCGGCGTCCAGTCGCGGTTGCGCGGGCCTGGGCGCTCGATGTTGTTCGCCGCAATCCCGGGGACGGCCTCGCGCGCGGTGTCGATGTCCTTGAGGTAGGAACAGATGAACGCCTGGTGCAATCTGCCGCGCGCCTTGAGATGACGGGCGATGTCGCCAATCGCCTTGCGTCCCGCATAGCAGTGTACGTTGATCAGTATGCCGCTGTCGGGTATCACGTCCAGCACCTCGTCGAGCGTGGCTATCCGGCAGGGACGGGCTTTGTCCCTCCCGCGCCGTCATTAGCCACAAGCACCGCCGCGCACAGCGCAACGGCAACCATCCCAAAGACACTTCGATTCATCAAGCGCATGTTACCGGATGCTAATCACGACACCACACGGCGTCATTTCGACGACCGCCCGCTTCCGAATACTCAAACGAGAATCGAGGAATCTCGTCACCGCCATGACTTATGTAGAATTCAAAACAGCCGGAGGTCTTGTTGTTGCCGTAGCTACCTAATGGGTAAGTGCAGAACGTAAGCTCCGTCATCTGGAGATCGACTTCGATCTTCGTGTTCGGTCCGGCGCAGTGGCCGAGGCTTATGAAGGCGTCGCCCTCCGATTCGATGTAGCCGGCTTCCGCAGAAGCGTTGAAGCACGTTCCGCATACGGCAATCGCCGCCACGCCGATTGTCAGGAGTTTCTTCATTTTGTTTTTTCCACATCGTTTTAGGACACCGTGCCCTAAGCAATCGTATGTGATAACATAAGGCGCCGCACCAGTCAATTGCGATGCTTCGCCTATCGGGTGCATCCGCGTAATCCGTTACCGCAAGCCCCGACGGCCCTTTTCCTTGCGCCTCATGCCCCGCCGGAGTCGCGCAAAGGCCCGTTTTACAAGGTTTTCACGGGCCCCCCAAAGATCCTCTATTGTGACCTGGCGAGGTGCTCGCCGCCGCAGTGTGCGTCCGCGTCAAAGACTACGCGAAAGGCAGATAGGAGGTACTCCTTCCCGAAGACTCAAGCTTGGACCGCTTTGCAGAGGTCGTTGATTTGCGTATGACGAGCGGGGCGTCAAGAAGGATCTGGCGCGGTGGAATAGAGGGAGTGCGGATTCGCTCGATTAGGGCTGTCACTGCGGCGCGGCCTATTTCGCGGCAAGGCTGGCGAATCGTGGTGAGCGGAGGATTGGAAAGTGCCGCAAGACGCACATCGTCCACTCCGGCGACCAAGCAGTCGCGCGGGACTTTGATCTTCAAGGAAGAGAGACGTTTCAGCAGCGAGATTGCCGTGATGTCGTTTCCGCAGATGATGGCGTCCGGAGGATTCCGCGAAGCGAACAGACGGCGCAATGTCTTCGTGTCGTCACAATCGGCGATGCACACGTTTGAGGATGTCCAGGAAAGGCCGGCGTCGAGGGCGGATAGTCTTACGCCCTGCACGCGCATCTTGATTGTCGGAGCCGAGCACGGCAACGCGCAGAAGCAGATACGTCTTGCGCCCTGTTTGAGCATGTGGCAGGCAAGACGATAGCCTATCTGCACGTTGTCGAGGCCGATTACATCAAATTCGCTTCTATTTGGCGGTTCCACAATGTCTCTGTCGAGAAGCACGACGGGAATGTGGTTTGCTGAAAGAATCATGATTATTTCCCGTGATACGCTTTCTGGGTCGTTCGTGCGCTCGATCGGCTCCAGAAAAACGCCAGCTACATGCTGCTCGACGTATTCATGCGCCAGCGCAATTGCGCGGCTTTCCCTGACTTTCGGGTCTGATGATGACGAAGAGCCGAACAGGAGCGAGTAGCCGTTTTCACGGGCGGCTTCTGAAATCGCCGCGCAGATGGGAGGGGATATCTCGCCGCCTGCGATGCTTGGGATTATCAGCCCGAGTCGTCCTGTCATGTTTCGCGCCGTTGTGCTGAGGAACGTTCCTTCACCGTTTCGTGTCTCGATGAAACCGCTGTCTTTCAGACGTGAAAGCGCGAGACGCAGGGTGTTCCGCGAAGTCTTGAAGCGTCGCCTAAGGCTCTCTTCGCTTGGGAACTTCTTTTGTTCTGCGAACTTGCCGTCAAGAATCTCTTGCCGTAGCGTCTCGAATATCGTCTGTTGCATGCTTTCCATGCCTTTGATTATATCAAATTATGCGGAGGAACACCGTGCGCCCATCGACTAAGCGGTACATACGGCTTTCAAGAAGGTAGCCAGATAAACGGTAGGGTGGTTGACTTGATAGCAAAGATTTGAGATAATATGCGCGTTTTCAAAACCGCTGTTTTCAAAACTGCCGTTTTCAAAACGGTTGTTTCCAAAAGGAGGAGATGATGAAGTTTGTTGGAAGAGAAGAAGAAGTGGAAATGCTTCGCAAGTGGAGGGATGTTTCCGCCGAAGAGGCGCAGTTTGTCGTCATTACAGGGCGTCGGCGTGTCGGCAAGACGGCGCTTTTACGCAACGCGCTTGACGATGGAGTGATTCCGTATGTTCATCTGCCAATTACTCGGCAAAGCGAGAGGATGCTTTGTCGGGAACTTCAGGTGGAAGTGGAGCAGATTCTCAATCTTGGAATTCTCGGCACATGCGAGACATTTTTGGAGTTGTTTCGAATGATCATGAAGGCGTCGCAGACGAGCCGGTTTACCGTTGTCCTCGACGAGTTTCAGGAGTTTGACAGGATCAACAATGCCGTATTCAGCCAAGTCGCCGCAGTCTGGGATGAATATCATGTATCATCGAAAATCAACCTTGTGGTGTGTGGAAGCATAAACAGATTGATGAATAAGATATTCTTCAACGACGGGGAACCGCTGTATGGCCGCAACACGGCGAGTTTTACGCTCAAGCCGTTCAAGGTCTCCCTGCTGAAGCAGATACTGTCCGAGCTGAAGCCCAACTATACGCCGGAAGACCTGCTTGCCCTTTGGACGGTGACGGGCGGCGTGGCACGTTATGTTAATATGATGACAGGCGCCAAGGCACTTACCAGAAAGCAGATGCTCAACGCCATCTTCTCGCCGGGTTCATCGTATCTGCCAGAGGGCCGTGCCATCCTAGCCGAGGAGTTCGGTCCGGACTACGGCATCTACTTCACGATTCTCTCGGCCATAGCCTCTGGAGCGACGACGACTGCGGAACTGAAGAATCTGACAGGGGTGGACGTCAATGGCTATCTTACCAAGCTTGAAGAGCAGTATCAACTGGTGTCGAAGAAGCAGCCCGTCTTCGGCAAGCCGACGGGCAAGAACTGCCATTACCAGATCGACGACTGCTTTTTCCGATTCTGGTTCCGCTTTGTGTTCAAGTACAGGGGCTACATCGAACTTGAGCGGTACGACCAGCTGCGCGAAATTGCACTGCGGGATTTCGATGTGTTCAGCGGCTACGCGCTCGAGCGATACTTCCACTGGAAGTTCGCCGAAACGACGTCATATGCCAAGATTGGGGCGTGGTGGGATCGCAAGGGCGCCGAGGAGATCGACCTCGTGTGCGAAGACGAGCTTGGCGGTGAGATCGCGTTCTATGAGGTCAAGCGCGATCCAGAGCGTTTCAGCGACGCGAAGCTACAGGCGAAGATAGAGGCGTTCTTCAGCAAGAATCCCGAAAAGCGCAGTCTCAGGCACAAGTCCGGCCTGCTCTCGCTCGCAGACATGTAGCGTCCGCGCCACAAACCCCTAAGCGGTACATACGGCTTTTTGAGGCCGATGTGGAAATCATGTCCATGAGATATGGTATGATATTCACGCCGAAATGAAAGACAAGGTCATGAGGGGTCGTATTTTCAAAGAACGTCGTGTCGCGTTCGTGGTGTTCGCGTTTGCGTCAATGGCGTCATATGTGGCATGTGCCGCTGAGTTGACTGTTGAATTCGCCGAAGGTATCGGTTCTGTCAAGCCCGTCCATTCGGTTGGGCAAGGACCATTGCTGGGCAAGTCGGATTTTTCCATGTTTAGATATCTGAACGAGGCGGGTGTGCCGTATGCGCGGCTGCACGATGTTGGCGGTGCGTTCGGCGGCAACTTGTTCGTTGACATCCCAAACTTGTTCCGCGACTTTGACGCGGACGAGAATGATCCGGCGAATTACGATTTCGCCTTTACCGATCTTTACTTGAAGGCGCTTGTGGACAACGGTGTTGAGCCGTATTTTCGTCTTGGAGTGACGATTGAGGTGTTTGCGCGCACTGTCAAGGCGTATCGTATATTTCCGCCGAAGGACTTTGCAAAATGGGCGAGAATCTGCGAGCACGTCATTAGACACTATACAGAGGGTTGGGCTGACGGTTATAGATGGAAGATCGCCTATTGGGAAATATGGAACGAGGCAGATGACTTTCCCGACAACCGCAACGCCATGTGGCGCGGCACTTGGCGGCAGTTCTGCGAATTTTACGAGGTTGCGTCGAAGCATCTCAAGTCCAAGTTCCCCCATCTCAATATTGGCGGCTACGGAAAATGTACTGCGCACAACGTGACGTTCGAGATGAAGGGCGAGAGCGTTCCCGAGGAGGAGGCGTACAGGCACAGGTGCTTTGTGGAATTCTGCGACTTCATAAAGGAGCGGAGTTGCCCACTTGATTTCTTTTCGTTCCACGGTTATATCACGCCGGACCTTGTAAAGCCGCACACGGACTATCATCGGGAACTTCTTCGCAAGGCGGGATATGGAAATGCTGAACTACATCTGAACGAGTGGCTGTGCGGCGATACAAGCGGAGCGTTCTGGAAACGAGCGTCGCTAGCCTCTGGCATAGCTGCTTTTATAGTTGCTGCGCAAATAACCGATGGGCTTGATATGGCAAATATATACGATGCCAGATGTGATGCGATGAGTCGTTATGCCCCGCTCTTTGACCCGATTGAAAAGAAGCCGGGCAAGGCATTTTACGCATTGAGGTGTTTCAACGAGCTCTATCGGCTGGGCACTGCGGTGAAGTGTAACGTCACGGGCGGACAGGGCGTGGACGGCCTGTGGGCCTCGGCGGCGAGAGGTGAGAAGGGTGCGGCGGTTTTTGTCGTTAACGATTCCCCAAGCGCCCGCAAGGTGACGACCGACTTCGGAGCGAAAAAAGTGTTGGCGTGTCACATCACGGATGCTGAAAGAACTGACGTCGAAATCGAAAATCCGCAGGATTGCGTGCCAATGACGCCGCATTCGTTCGCCCTATTGCTTTTTGATTAACGCAGCAAGGAGATATCATATGAAGTTCAAACTTTCCGCTGTTGCACTGTTTTGTGGGATTGTCATGCAAATAGCTTTTATTGCATCGGCTGCTGAGTGTTCTGATCTGTCGGATTTGTCGCTTTCGGCCTTCATGCGCAAGTCGGGCGAGGCAGATGACGCACCCCGCCTTCAGCGCGCCATAGACTCTGCACCAAACGGCGTCGTCTCCGTTCCGGCCGGCGTCTACGAGATTGGCACAACGGTGTACATGACGAACAGATGTTCGCTTCTAATGCACAAGAATGCGGTTCTCAAAGCCGTTAAATCAATGGAATATGTATTGAACATCGGCTTCGCAAAGAGCTGGGACAACTACGCCAGGCATTTTGACTTTGGTTGTTTTTTCAAGGGTGGACGCGTTGACGGAAATGGACTCGCGAACTGCGTCCGCGTGGCTAATTTCTTCCACTACACCATGCGAGACATCCAGTTTCACAATGGTGTGAAGTATGGCCTGTATGTGCGAGGTGGATGCGAACTCATCGCCGACAACCTATATTTCATCTGCAACAAGCGGGGACTGGCGGGGAACACCGCCCTGTACGTGTGGGGCAGCGACAGCCATTATACCGACATAGTGATTGTCGATTGGACGGTTGGCGTGCATGTCCCATACGGAAGCTCCAACCGATTCACCAGATGTCACGTGTGGGGCGGGTGCGTTCCGCCTGCGAAGGATGGCGAACTGCCGGAGATGTTGAAGGATTCCGTCTGTTTCTGGCTTGGAGAGAAAGGCGCGTCCAACATTCTCAGGGATTGCTATGCCGACACGGGCGTCACGGGATACCTTTGCGAAGGTTGGGAACTGCGCCTGTTCAGCTGCTCCTATTTCTGGAATGCAAGAGTGCGCGGAGCGGCTGACGCCGATGCCGTAGCGTTCAAGATTCCGTCGGGCTCCGCAATAGTGGATGCCGGTCATGTGTGCAAAACCATTTCCGGGCTTAGGATACACGAAGGGAATGGTCGTGTGACATGGAGCAGGATGATCTATAATGGACCTAAACTTGACGCGGCTCAAGATGATTTGCCTGGAAGGGTTCTGTTTGGAGAAACCCGCAACACAGATCTTGCAAAGTAAAATCAAAATCAACAAAAGGAGAGACAGTATGCAATACGAACACAGAAGTGCAAAGATGTGCATCATGGTGTTTGCGATGTGCGTAGCAATTTCCGTCAGCGCGGCGAACGTGGCGACCTGCACATGGTCTGGCCCTGCATCGGGCGGAAACTGGATGAATGCCGCGAACTGGACGATTGTGCGCGCGTCAGGAAGCGAATCCCTGACAGACGAGCAGGTCCTTGATTCGTTCTGCTCGTGGAACTTGAACGCTCTCTCGGACGGAGCGGTGGTGACGAACACGTCGTCCTCGCTAAAGATCGGCGGCATCACTTTCAACACCGCGAACCGCGGGAGGATAACGCTGGACGACACGGATGGTGCGTCTTTCAAGTTCGGCCCGGACACATGGATTTCAGTTGCCGCAGGGAATACAATAGTATGCCGCCTGCGTCAACCAGACAATACGGAGGAATATTCTGGAAACGACCGAAGGGTTGCCACTTCCGGCGATGGAACCTTTGAGTTTCGCCCCAATGGAGCGTATGCCACGCGCGCGCGCGACTACCAGCCGTGCGGCGGTACGACCATGCGGCTTTGTTCAAACATGAACCTACAGACTTCATGGTTTACGCCATGGAACACTTCTGTCGTCGCTGTCGAAGGTGATGTCAAGGTAGGACGTCTCAACGGCGGCGACACTGGTACAACCCTTCGCCTTGATGGTGGATTGCTGCGGTTGACGAGCGCCGATCAAGTTGCATCCCAAGCCGCTGTGAACATGAAGATGCCCACGCGTGGAACAGGCTCGATAATTATGTCCGGCGGGCAAGACTACAACTGGACGGGCGCACTTGACTATACCGGCCTTTTTTCTGTCCTGAACGGTCGTGCGTCGTTCGGCGCTGGGGTGAGCGCGCCAACAAGCGTTGAGATGCGCGTGGATGGTGGCGGCGAGATTGCGTTCGCCGCTCCGCAGACGCTGGGCATAGTGTCCGGCGACAGCCCAGCCGGGCGCATCAGCGTTGTGTCCGGCGGAACGTTGACCGTCGCTGGAACTAACTCTGCCGCTTTCTCGCGCTTTGAGGGTGCAGTTTCCGGAGTGGGTGACTTTGTGAAATCCGGCTCCAACTACGATTTGACGCTTGCCGGAGCGAATGCGTGGACAGGTGATACGATGGTAAATGCTGGAACGCTCTGCATAAGACGTCCGGAGACGCGTCCCGGACTTGTTGCGCAATGGACGTTTGACGATTCTGCGAGCCTTGGTGCAGACAGCGGTCCAACTGGCATTGCGCTTGAATTTCCGAGCGGTACTGGTGGACAGGTTTCGGATGGCGTTGGCGGACGTCCAGGTTTGAGGCTATGGTCGCAACAGTATTTTAGCGTTCCGACATCTGCGCTCACTGCCGACAATGGATTCTGGAAATACAATTCTGCCGGGTCGATAAGTTTCTGGATTAAGCCAAATCTTTCGGACTGCACCACTACCACTTACATCTTCAGGCGCGGAAACTGGTCGGCTCGCAGCATGTTCATGTTGTGGCTCAATGCAAGCACAAGGCAGTTCAGGCTGTCTGTCGATGAATTCAACAAGACCTCTGACGCATTAAACGTCTATGCTACGGCAGACACAATTAGTGATGGCAAGTGGCATCATGTCGTGTGTTCCTATGGGGATGGCAAAATCCAGCTGTGGTACGATGGTGCCCTCCTTGGCGAATCTCAATGCGGAATTGTTACAATGGAGAAAGCCAATGCTGCCACTCCATTAAGTGCGCTTACGTTCGGGACTAGTGAATATGGACATCGACTCGCCGCCAACATGGACGATGTCTGTGTATGGAACCATGCTCTTTCGGAATCTGAGGTGTTGCGCGAATATTCGCTGCTTGGCGAGGCGACCTTCCAGCGGGAGACGCTGCCCGCCCCTGTCGCGCACTGGAAATTTGACGACGACGCTAACCCTGGCAAGAACGAAATGGGAAGTGGCGATCTTGTCGCCAACTCGCCGGCATCCTCGACAGCGACCTTGTCATCTTCCTATTCGCCGTTCGGCAAGATGCTCCTTGGCTCGGCGATGCGGATGGCAGACAATTCTCTCCCGCAGGGGACGCCTATTGGCACGAGTCCGTTTTCTTTGTCTGTGCGTGCGATGCCTGTTCGGTCGGATAGTGGTTTGCCTATCGTTTACTTGGGTACGGACAACTGGGCCCAGAGGTTCTACATAAGCTATGGCGGCACTCCGCGAACGCTTAATGCGCAAGTGCACAACGGCGCAAACGAGTACAACCTCAAGGCGGATATATCTGACTGTAATCGCACGGTGGACTGCAATTGGATCAACTGGACCGTGACCTACAATCCAAAGTCACATGTCATGCGTCTTTATCGTGATGGAATTCTTGTGAAGAAGAACAACGACGTCTGGTGCGACCTGCCGTCATCTGGAAATGTATATGTAAACTGGCAACCTGGTCTGGGAGGGCAAAAGGCAAACAACTGCATAGACGACTTGCGGATATATAACTGTGAGCTGACCCCGTATGAGGTGAAGGCGCTCGTCAGGTCGTTCGAGACGGGCGGACAGAAGCAAGTCCTTCCGGCCGGTTCCACGGTTGCAGTCGCTAGCGGTGCCGCGTTTGCCGTAGAGGGCTCGCATATCACAACAAATGCAATGTCGGGAGCGGGCGATGTTGTGCTAAGGAACGGCGCACGTTTCTGTGCCACGGACTGGAGCGGATTCACGGGAAGCGTCACGGGCTGTGGCGAGCTGGTTGTCGCACGTGGTTGCCAAGGTCCGATCTCCGCCCAAGTGTCTGTTCCTGTTTCGTTCCAGGATGGAGTCATATCCGTCTCGGCCGAGAACCTGACACAGCCGATGGTCAGGACCTCGGGCAAGGTGTATCTGCGCGACGCCATGCGCGCCGAACTCGCCCCCGGCTCCAGACTCGATGACGTGTCCGGCCACACGTACAAGCTGGCTGAATGCTCGGGTGTCATCGGTGCGCCCGATTCGTCCGGTTGGACCATCGATTCAAGGTGCTCCGCCGGGGACCCGGCGCCGAAGGCGACGCTCAAGTTCAACAACGGGCTGCTGACGCTCCGCGTGTCGAGCGTCGGAACGGTCATAAGGTTCAGGTGACGACAGGCCCGGCATGAGTCCTTCCACATGCATCGCCGCCGCAATGATCGTGGCGTCGGCGTCCGGTGGATTTTCGCCGGACGCTCGTTGGATAGGATTTCCAGACTCCGAGGCACCGGCATTTGCCAAATCCTTTGTCGCAAATAGCGTCACTTCCGCTGTGCTGACAGTGACCGGCATAGGGTACTACGAGGCGCGGATTAACGGTCGCAAGGTTGGACGCAAGGTGCTTGATCCTACTCCTACCGATTACGGGAAGCGTGTGTATTACTCCGTGTATGACGTGACAGATTTTGTCGTGGGCGGGACAAATGAGCTGAGCATCATCCTAGGCAACGGGCTTTACAATGTGCGTTCCTGCGATGCATGGGGTTTCGAGAAGGCTCCGTGGCGCGACTTCCCGCGCGGCATGGCCACGCTGGATCTGTTCGGCAAGAATGGCGTGCGGCGGGTCTTGACAGATGCCACATGGCGTCTGGTCGCATCCCCGGTCGCGTTCAACGACTTCCGCGAGGGGGAGGTCATCATTTCCAGGCCGTCGAATCCGCCTTCGGAACGCTTTGCGCGTGAAGTGCCACCGCCGGTCGGCGTGCTGACCGAGTCGACTCATCCCGGTGCGGAAGTGATGCGGGAAGTTTGCGTGAAGAAAGTCGAGCCTCTCGCGGACGGCTCCATGCTGTATGACTTCGGCGAGAACATGGCGGGCTGGGCGCGGATAAGATTCTCCGGCTTGAGCGATGGCGATGTGGTGTCGATACGATATGACGAGCGCCATCCTTCCGAAGGCAAAAGGCATATCGATCAACATACTCGAGAATTGGCTTCTCCGAAATTATGCCGGATTGTCGATCCCGCTACGGCCGGCTTTCAGACGGATCGCTTCGTGTCCGCCGGAGTGGACGGAGAGATCTACGAGCCCCGTTTTACCTACAACGGATTTCGGTTTGTCACGCTGCGGGGATGTCGGAGGTTCCCGACTGCTGGCGACGTCGTGGGGCGCTTTGTCCGAACAGCGTTCCCGAAGACCGGGACATTCAAGTGCTCGGACGCGACATTCAACAGGCTGGTGGCGGCTGCCGAGCTTGCGTATGAATGCAATTTCACGGATGGTGTCCCGACGGATTGTCCGCATCGGGAGAAGAATGGTTGGCTTGGTGACGCCGCGCTTGTGGTCGAGTTTTCACAGTACGCATACGGCGGTGGCGGAAACGCCGCCGCGTATAGGTGCTGGGTGCGGAGCATAATGGATCAGCAAAGTCCGTCTGGCGCGATCCCGGCGATAGTCCCAGATTCTGGCTGGGGGATTGATTCGTACTCTTGTTCACGCGGACCGGCATGGGGCGTGGCACTTACGACGATTCCGTGGACTGTTTACCGGTTTCGCTCGGACGGGGATTTCCTGTCGGAAGCGTATCCGGGAATGCGGAAATATGTTCGCAAACTCATCTCCGAATTGCCGGATGTCTTGTCGAAAGGCTCGCGAGACTGGCTTGGCGACTGGTGCGCGGCCAAAATCGACGATCCGGAAAAATGGTGGATTCCGCGAGTGCCGTCTTCCCTTACTTCTTTCGCGTTTGCATACGCATCGGTGTGCGAAACTGCCGCTGCAGCCGAGATTCTCGGGTTCGGAGAAGACGCAGCTTTTTTTAGACACGAGGCGGAGAAGATCAAGGCGTCCTTTAACCGGGACTTCGGACATGGCGATGGCAGATATGGTCCAGGCCTTCCGTGTGCGCAGGCTGTGGCCTTGGAGTTTGGACTTGTGCCGGATGCGCTTGTAGGAGAGGCAAGGAAGAAACTTGTAGAGGCCGTTCACGCGGAGGGGGATACGATTGATTTTGGAATACTCGGATCGCGTACCGTGTTTCGTGCGTTGTCTGATGCGGGGGAGACCGATTTGGCTTGGAAGCTTATAATGCGCAAGGATGAGCCAGGTTTCGCAAACTGGTTGGAGCGTGGCGCGACGACGTTGTGGGAGAGTTTCGGCGGACGGGCATCGCGTAACCATGTGATGTTTGGCGATTTTGTCGCATGGGCCTATGCATACATTATCGGCGTGCGTCCCAAGGCACCGGGCTTCAGGAAATTCACGGTCAATCCGCATCCGCCGTCCGCATTGGACTGGGCGAAGGCAACGGTTCCCACGCCACATGGCGAAATCACCGCCGAATGGACGCGATGTGGCAGCGGCAGGGACATTTTGTTGCGTCTGGTAGTGCCTCGAGGAACTCTTGCAGAGGTAGTCATGTTCGATGGATCGACGAGGGAAGTTGGTGTAGGTGAACACAGGATCAATTTGCCGTAAAATGGCTTGCGCCATTTCTTGTGCAGAAAGTGGCATGAGAACGGTGTCACGGCGTGGTAGTTGCAGTCGTCTGCTCCTGACCTTGGAGCCGTCTGCCCTGGCAGATCGGCAATGAGCCGTACATACGGCTTTTGATAGCTGAAAGACGGCGGGAGAATGGGTGCTATGCTATAATTTGTCAGTTATTTGACTGATAGCAGCATGAGACAAAGAGCAATCACGTTTGGCCGGGCAATCCTCGTCTCGGCGATGTTGGCATCGGCTCTCGCCGATTCCATGAAATATGTCGATCCTCTGATTGGCACGGGGGGATTGGGTTCGGAATACGGCGGGATGATGCCTTATACGGGCGTTCCGTTCGGGTCGTTCCAGATGGTTCCTATGACGCGCCTCAATCGTGTCGGACAATTGAGCTTCAACTCGGCCGACGACACTCTTATAGGTTTCATCCTCACTCGCCAGCCAGCTATCTGGATGGGTGACTGGGGCGAGGTGCGCATACCGATTGAGCCGGCAAAGATTGAGGATGCAGAATACACGCCGTATCTCGGCTGCGTAAAGGCGGGTGGGCGTATGTTCGAGTACACGGCGACCGCTCATGCCGTCTGGTTGCGCGGCGACCTGTGGGATGTGCGGCTATTGGACGGCTATAACTCCAATCGCGACGACGGGAACCTTGGCCGTCGGCTTCCGAATTTCAAGGGATGGCGGTGCGTGAAGCATGTCAAGGACGGAATGCAGATTGGGGTCTCTCTCATTTCACTTGAACAGGCGCGAAGGAATCTTGAGGCCGAGATTGGCGGCAAATCGTTTGAGACGGTGGTTGCCAGAACGAAGGCCGAATGGGAGAAGTATTTCTGCCGCATCGAGATCGACGCGCCGGAGGACGTGAAGACGATTTTCTATACTGGCCTTTACCATACGTTGCTTTATCCGCGCCAGATCGATGAGCAGGGACGGTATTATTCCGCGTTTGACGACGGGGTCCATGACGGGACGATGTACAGCTGCTATTCGCTGTGGGACACCTACCGCGCCGAACATCCGTGGCTGACGCTGATTGCGCCGGAACGGGTGGATGGCATGATGCAGTCGCTTCTTGAAATGTACCGCGAGGGCGGATGGCTTCCGAAGTGGCCGAATCCCGGCTATACGGGCATCATGTCCGGTGCACCAGCCGAAATCGTTCTTGGAGAGGCGATGGCGAAAGGCTTCACGGGTTTTGATCATAGCCTTGCACGAGAAGCCATATACAAGAACCGCACGGTTCCCCAGAGGTTCGATGCGACGCGGCGTTGGCGAGACCGCGAGGAGTACGGCGAATATCCCGAAACGCGGGCAGGGCTGACGAGCTATATGAAGCGCGGCTATGTCGCATGCGACGAGACGGACGAATCTGTGTCGCGGACTCTGGATTTCGCGTTTGCCGACAGAAACAAGGCATACACCAACCTCTGGTGCGCGTCGTCTGGATTGTTTCTTCCAAAACGGGCGGACGGGACGTTTGACGCGAATGCAAAGCGAGCCTACACTGAGTGCCGTCCGGAGGCGGCGGTCTGGTGCGTGCCGCACGACCCGGATGGGCTTGCCGTGCTGATGGGCGGCAAGGAGGTTGCCGTTAGGCGCCTGGATGAGTTCTTTGACAAGCTCTTTTGGCAGCTGGAGCGTGGCAATCTGTCAATTCACGGTAACGAGCCGTCGCACCACGTCGCCTATCTCTACAACCGATTTGGTGCGCCAGAGAAGACCCAGCGGAGAGTCCGCGAGATCCTGACGCGGGCGTACTCCGCCAATCGCAAGGGGTTCGACGGCAATGAGGACTGCGGACAGATGAGCGCGTGGTACATCCTCTCTGCGCTTGGTTTTTATCCGCTTGACCCTGTGAGCGGTTATTACGAAATCGGTTCGCCCATAGTACGTGGCGCAAAGCTGCGTCTTGGCGCGCCATATGCTCCGGCGACGCTTGATATCCGCGTGAAGAACTACGCTCCTAACCGTTGGCGAGTGAAGCGTGTCATGTTGAATGGTGTTGAGCTGAAGGATTGGCGCATCTCGCATTTAAGCCTTGTCAGAGGTGGAGTGCTGGAATTCGAGATGAGTTAATGGTTGGGTCATGCGGTTGCTTTTGTCCCAAAATGTAAGGCGAAAACCTGAGGGGACAGGCCCCACATGTTCCTTTGGCGGAACAGCTATGACGGCGTCAACAACGAGTCGCACTGACGCGCCGGGCGCCCTGTCTTGCAAATCTTCATCGCAATCTGATATACTACCCGTCGTCGGCAGTTGGATGGCGGTGTGAGAATCGAGCGTAATATCGACGTGCCATGAGAACTGATGAACCAAAACGGCAGCCTCTGAAGTTACCCTTCAAATACGAGACTACGAAAGACTTCAGGATTGTCAATCTGGAGTCGGACGGTGTGCTTTGCATCCCTGTGTTTGGACTGAGCGACTATCACGGTCCGCGCGAGCGTGTCTCCGAACACACCCATCCCGAATGCATGGAGATTTCCTATTGCATGAGGGGTGAACTGACGTTTGTCTGCAACGGCGAGGAGTTTCCGTTCCGTGCGGGTTCGGTGTTTGTCGCAAAGCCCCAAGATCGGCATCGTCTGATGACGCCGGACAAGGGATTGCGGATGTACTGGATGTTCTTCCGCATTCCGAAGAAAGGATTCCCGTTCCTCAAGTTGCCGCCCTCGGAAGCGGATTGGCTGAAAGGACGGCTGCTGAACCTCCCGAACCGGGTGTTTCCCGCAACGAAGCGTCTGCATGCATCCTTCCAGCGCATATTGCAGCTGTACGATACCTTGCCAAGCCGTACGCCGGAGCGAAGGTTGCAGATGCGGGTCGCTGCAACGGAATTGCTCCTCTCGATTGTCGAGGCTTCCTCCAACGCGGTCAACACGCCCGACTACGGGCGAGTGGAGGCGTTGATACGCGAGATGCGGGATGATCCGGGCAAGGACTACCCGATCGACGCGCTGTCCGAGAAAGCGGCGATTTCGCCGTCGAACCTCGCGCTTCGGTTCAAGGCGCTTGTAGGAATGCCTCCGCATTCGTTCCTGATGCGGTGCCGCATAGACAAGGCGAAGCAGAGGCTGGCGGAATCGGATGCGAAGGTTTCGGACATAGCCGTAAAACTGGGTTATCCGTCTGCGCAGCATTTCGCGACGCAGTTCAAGAACTCGACCGGCAAGACGCCGCGGGAATGGAAATATATGAAATCTGATTAAAATTGTTTTGCGAACCTTTCGCCGTCATGGTTTTTGGTATAATACCTTGCGATGAAGAGGAGTCATTTAAAATGAGAAAACTTGAGGGTCTCATTGCGGCTGTACACACGCCGTTCTGCAATGACGGTTCCGTCAATTATGCGCTTGTGGAGAAGCAGGCTGCGATTTTGCTGAAGCAGAAAGTGACCGGAGCTTATGTGTCCGGCACGACGGGCGAGGGAATTTCCTGCTCGGTCGCCGAGCGCAAGGCCCTGTTCGACGCCTGGGCCAGGGCGGCGAAAGGGAGGCTTGTCCTCATCGCGCACATCGGAGCGCTTGCGCTTCCCGACGCACAGGAACTTGGCGCCCATGCGCAGTCGGTCGGCTTTGACGCCGTTTCGGTCGTCCCCGCCAACTATTTCAAGCCGGGGTCGATCGGCAGCCTGATAGACTATCTGAACGCCGCGCTTGAAGGATGCCGCAAGCTGCCGTTCTACTATTACCATACGGGCATGAGCGGGATAAACTTCGACATGGAGGCGTTCCTCAAGGCTGCGGACGGCAAGATCGGGAATCTTGCCGGAATCAAGTTCAACTACCCCGACCTTTACATGTATGCGCGTTGTCTCAAGGCCTGCGGCGGCAGATACGACATCTCCTGGGGCATCGACGAATGGTTCGCGGGGGCGGTGGCCATGGGCGCGAAGAGCGCCGTGGGATCGACCTACAACTATGCCGCGCCGCTCTATTACAAGATTGCCGAAGCGGTCGGGAACGGCAGCATCCAAAAGGCGATGGCTGGCATGAAGAAGGTCTGCGACATCGTTGACATCCTCGTGCAGTACGGCGGTGTCGCCGGCGGCAAGGCGATGATGGCCGTCCACGGTCTTGACATGGGCGATGTGCGTCTTCCGAACAGGCCTTTGACGGCGGCCGAGAAGGCCGACTGCGTGAAACGCCTCAAGAAGATTGGCTATAGGTGATTGTGGGGACATGAAGTAAATGGACGCGAAGTCATATTGGAAAGAATGGTCCGACCGGTGCCGCAGGGACTTGACGGCGGACATCATGCCGTTCTGGATGAAGCACGGCTGGGATCGCAAGAACGGCGGCGTGTACACCTGTGTTGACAGGGACGGCACGCTGATGGACACGACCAAGAGCGGCTGGTTTCAGGGGCGCTTCGCCTTTACGTGCGCCTACGCCTACAATGTCGTGGAAAGAAACAGGACATGGCTCAAGGCCGCCAAATCGACGCTTGACTTCATCGACGCGCACCTTTTCGACAGCCGGGGCCGTGCCTACTTCTCGCTCAAGGCCGACGGCACTCCTCTTCGGATGCGCCGCTACGTGTTCAGCGAATGTTTCGCCGCGATCGCGATGAGCGAATACGCAAAGGCAACGGCGAAATCCAATCCTCAGATTTCCTGCGCGTATGCCGAAAAGGCGCTGGAACTGTTCAGGCGCATCAAGTCGTTTATGGCTGATCCGGCGATGATGCCGCCAAAGTTCGAGCCGACTTTTGAGGCGCAGGGCCATTCGCTTACGATGATTCTCATCAACGTCGCATTGCGGCTGAAGGACGTCTGCGACGATCCCGTCCTGGACGAACAGATCGCTGAGTCGGTCAGGCTCTTGCGCGAGAACTTCGTGCATCCCGAATTCAAGGCACTTCTTGAGACAGTCGGACCGCACGGCGAGTTCATCGATACGATGATCGGGCGGACGATCAACCCCGGCCATGCCATAGAGACAAGCTGGTTCCTGATGGAGGTGGCGGAGAAGACCGGAGACGGCGGACTCCTGAAGCTGGCGCTCACGATTCTCGAATGGTCGCTTGCATGGGGGTGGGACAGGAAGTACGGCGGCATAATCTCCTTCCGCGACTGCCGCAACTTCCCCTCCCAGTGCTACGAACAGGACATGAAGTTCTGGTGGCCGCAGTGCGAGACGCTGATCGCTACGCAGTATGCGTGGAATCTGACGAAAAAGTCCAAGTGGCTCAAGTGGCATCAGAAAGTCCGCGAATGGACGTACGCGCGCATGCCGGATCGCAAGTACGGCGAGTGGTACGGGTATCTGCATCGCGATGGAACGGTGGCCCAGCCGGCGAAAGGAAATCTTTTCAAGGGCCCGTTCCACATCCCGCGAATGATGACAAAGTCCATTGAACTCGCAGAGAATGTCGAATGAGCGGAATTGACGCCACGATCATCGTCGCCTATCTCCTTGCCATGGTCGGCGTGGGGGTTTGGTTCATGCGCCGCAACAAGTCGGCGGACGACTACTTTCGCGGCGGCGGACGTTTGCCGTGGTGGGTAGTGTCGCTCTCGATATATGCGACCCTGTTCTCGTCCATAACGTTCCTGTCGATTCCGGCGCTCACCTATCATACGGACTGCCGGTACTTTTTCAAGACCTTCGGCATTCTCATCCTCGTGCCGATTGTCGTGAAGTTCTATCTGCCGTTCTTCCGCAAGTTGAACCTGACAAGCGCTTACGAGTATTTGGAGGTCAGGTTCAATCTCGGGTGCCGGCTCTTCGCGTCCGCGGCGTTCATCCTCTTCATGATCGCGCGAACTGGCGTGGTGGCGTATTTGCCCGCGGTCGCAATTTCTGCCGTGACGGGAATCGACGTCAACATGGCGATCGTGATCGTGACGCTCATCACAATCGTCTACTGCACGATCGGCGGGGTAGAGGCTGTCGTGTGGAGCGACTTCGTGCAGAGCGTGATCCTGATTGGCTCGACGGTCGCCATCTATGCCTATCTCGTCTGCGGAACGGACGGCGGGCTTTCTGGCTTTCTTGCGAAGGGCATCGAGGCGGGCAAGTTCAGGATGATGGACTTCGGCTGGGACTGGGCGCAACCGGTCCTCTGGGTCACCGTCGTCGGCGGCATAGTCGAGAACCTCGCGTCCTACACTTCTGATCAGAGCGTAGTACAGCGGTACATGACGTGCAAGGACGAGGTAGGCGCGGCGAAATCCATCAAGTTGAACGGAGTCCTCTCGTTCGTCAACTGCTTTGTCTTCTTCACTCTCGGAGTTGCGCTCTGGACGTTCTACCAGTCGCATGCGGACAAGATCCCGACATTGGCCAAGCAGGATCAGATATTCCCGTGGTTCATCGCCCACGAGCTCCCCGTCGGATTCTCAGGACTCGTCCTTGCGGCGGTCGCCGCGGCGACGATGAGCACGCTTTCGGCGAACCTCAATTCCGCCGCCAGCGCCGTCACGACGGACTTCTACCAGAGATTGAAGGGCGGAGGCGCAGGCGAACGGCGGAATCTTCTTCGTTGCGGGAAAATCGTCACGATGGCTGTCGGGCTTCTCGGCGGGGCGCTTGCGCTTGTTCTCGCAAACATGGGCATCGGCTCCGTCTACGATCAGTTCCTCAAGTTCCTCGGAGTCCTCACGGGCGGGCTTGCGTGTCTCTTCTTGATGGGGCGGTTCATGCCGTTCGTGAACGGCCGCGGCGCCTTTGTCGGCCTTGTCGCCAACTACGTCGTTTGCTTCTCGCTCGATCTCGTCCCGTTCGCCCACAAGCCGCATATACTGCTCTACGGCTTCTTCGGAATCGTGGCATGCCTGATTGTCGCGCCGATCGCATCTCTCGGCTGTCGCGAAAAGGGAGCTCCCAAATGTTGTTAGCCGGAATTTCGCTGCTTGCCGCCGGGCTTGCCGAAGCGACACCGCTTTGGACGGATGGGGCCATGCCCGATTTCCAGCCGCATCAAACCTCCAAGTCGTATTTGCAGTGGCATGAGACGCCGACGCGCAACCGCACGGGACAGTGCGTGATTCTTATTTCGGGCGGCGGCTACACGGAGCTTTGCGACGGCATATGGGTCGGACGTTTTGCGGACTACCTGACGGCGCGAGGCGTTCAGTGCGTTTCGCTGACATATCGCACTCCCCGTCCAAGGGAACTGCCCATCTACCAGACGGCGTGGGAGGACGGGCAGCGGGCCGTGCGGATAGTCCGCCGAGAGGCGAGAAAACGCGGCTACGAGCCGGAGATGATAGGCGCTCTCGGGTTTTCTGCTGGCGCGCATCTAACCCTCCTTCTTGCGACGTCGTCTGAAACGCCCGCCTATCCTCGTGTCGATGAGACGGATGACATTCCGTGCCATGTGAACTTTGCCGTCCCGATCTTTCCCGCATACGTTCTCTCTGATGGGTTGGAAGGGCCAAACCGAACGAAAGGCGATGCCCCGGACGTGACATTGAATCCCTGCTTCAAGTTCGATTCCAGGACATGCCCGATGTGCCTCATACATGGAAGCGACGACATCTATTCCTCGCTCGGTTCCGTGCTGATCTACAAACGGCTCCATGCAATGGGCGTGTCGTCGGATTTGCACATCTATGCCGACCGTGGGCATGGCTTCATGAGCGACAATGCGCTTCTCAGGGTCTTGGACGCCTGGATAGATCGCGTTGGCGACTTTCTGAAGAACAGGGAAGTTTCCGCCAAGGCGGGAAAGACAAGGAGGACAAAATGAAATTTTGCTCATTGCATTTTACTGTCGTCTGCGCGCTCTTGACGCCTTGCGCGCCTGCGGCGTTCAAGATGGATCGCTCTGCGATGAGCGACGCCTACTGGAAGATATGGAACGACGACGTACAGTCGAAGATCGACGCCGACATCGAGAAGTACCGCAAGGCGGACGCGTCCGTCGAGGTCGCCGCGCCGGACGGCGCGGAGGTGAGGGTGGAGCAGGAGAGCCATGCGTTCTTCTTCGGCGCACACATCTTCAACTTCAACCAGCTCGGCAAGACCGAATGGAACAACCGCTACAAGGAGCTGTACGGCACGCTCTTCAATTCCGCGACCGTCGCGTTCTACTGGAGGACGCTGGAGCGGTATCCCTATGCGCCGCGCTTTGAGGAACGCTACGAGGACACCGAGAACTTCTGGAACAGCTGCCCCCATCCGAAGGAGCAGCCGCATTGGCGGCGTCCCGCGCCTGATCCGGTGGTTGCGTATCTCAAGGCGCGCGGTGTGCGGATCCACGGCCATCCGCTCGTGTGGGGCAGCACCCACTGGATGACGCCGATGTGGCTCTGGGACGGATTCTGCCCCGATGCCGAGAAACGCGCGCTGGAGCAGGCGAGCGGCGTCGAGATTCCGCGTGCGGATCCGCTGAACGAAATCAGCGCGTGCGACCGAGACTGGAGCCGTGCGTGGTGGACGGCCTGGAAGAATGTGTACGAGCGGCTTTCCGATGACGAGATCGCAAAGCTCATACCGACGTTTCTCAAGGCGCAGGAGGAGTTCTACGAGAAGCGCATCCGCGATATCGCCGCCCGCTACGGAAGCCGCGTAGATTCGTGGGATGTCGTCAACGAAAGCGCAACGGATTTCGACAAGTTCGGGCGCAAGGCGGTGCGCGGAAAGCCGTTCGACCGCAGCTGGTACGGTCCGATGCCGGCGGACTATGCGTACAAGGCGTTCGTCTGGGCGCAGAAATATCTGCCGCAGACGGCCTGGCTGAACATCAACGAGTACAACATGACGCCGTTCTTCGATCAGGTTAAAGACCTTCTCGCGAACGGAGTGCGCATTGACGTGGTCGGCTCGCAGATGCATCTTTTCAATCCGGCAGAGAGCGTGAAGATCGCGCGCGGCGAGTTCACGAAGGAGGTCTATGCGAAGACACATCCCGCCGCCGTGGCCGAGCGCTTCAGCGTTCTGTCGCAGGCCGGACGGCCCGTTCACCTCTCCGAAATCACAATCACCGCGCCCGACATGTCTCCGCGCGGGCAGATGGTGCAGGCGATAATCATGCGCAACCTCTATCGCGCATGGTTCTCGGTCGAGAAGATGAACGGCATCACGTGGTGGAACGTGGTGGACGACTGCGGCGCTCCGGGCGAGCCTTCCATCAGCGGGCTCTTCACGCGCGACATGCGCCCGAAGACGGCGTACTTCGCCATGGACGATCTCGTGAACCGCGAATGGAAGACGCGCCTGAACGTGAAGGCTTCCGGCGGAAAGGTGGCGTTTCGCGGCTTCAAGGGCCGCTACCGCCTAACGTGGAATGGCGTGGACGGCAAGGAACATTCGAAGCTCGTCAATGTAAACTAACGACTAAAAAGGAGACATCCGCAATGAAAGTTGCTAAGGGTAGGAAAACAGTGGCGAAAGGCGTTTTCGCCGCACTGTACGTATTCATGGCATCGCTTTCTGTGATAGCAGCAGACTACACATGGAAGGGCGGTACGGGCAACTGGACTGACGCCTCCAAGTGGGAAACGACGGCATCCGGCTATCCGAGTTCCTCCGATGCGGAGGTGAAGTTCAGCGCGGATGCAAACGTCACGCTTGACACGGGTGCGCAGACCGACGTCGCCTACATCAATGTGACGGCGGGCAACGTCGTCCTCACGGCGACGGAAGGCTCGTCAATCAAGATCAACTGGCTGGGCTACAACAACCCAAGTGGCAAGACTGGTAATCGCGGTATCATGGTTTCCGAAGGCGCCACGCTTGACCTTGCCGCTCCGTTGGCACAATTCTCAGGTCGTGTTGATAGGCAGGGAACCGGCAGATTGATCGTCCGCAACATCACCGTGTCCAAGCAGGATGCCGCAAGTTGGTACGTATTCAACGGTACGAACGAGTTTGTGGGCACGGCTTTCGTGAACCAGCCCAACGCCGACTTCACGGTCGGACTGGGAACGCCGCATGACAAGTCGTTTGTCTTCATCAAGGACAGCGCGCGGATCACTTCTCGGTTGTTCTCCACATCGGCTGGCGGCAATCCAGTGCCGAACACAAAGATTGTACAGGACGGCGCAGAAACCGTGGTTTCGGTGTCGGGAAATCTTGACCTCAGGAACAATTCCGGCAACGACGGCCACTGCTACACGCTGAGGAGCGGAACATTGTCAGCCAGCGAACTTAAGATCTCGCCCAATAACAACGCAGCCGCCAATTATGCGCCAGAGCACTTCCACTATATCCAGGAGGGCGGCACTTCGACGTTTACCAAGGTCACGCTCACCAAAGGCTCCGCGGCTTTGCGCGGCGGCGTAATGAACATCCCCACTCTCAGTGCCATCACCACTGACGGAGGTTGTGCGTTGAATCTCGAAGGCGGCACTCTCGCGCTCTCCGCAGAGACGCTTTCGACCTGGGACTGGTCGGAGCCAAAGTTCGATTATGCGCCCGGAGCATCGGTTGCGATCGTCGGCAGCTCGTCTCTTTCCATTTCGAGAAGCTGCTCCACCTATGGCCTTGGTCTTGAAATCGGTGAGGGCAAGACTGTGCAGGTTGCTTCCGGTGCGACCGTTACCGCACCGCGCAATTCTACCAACGTCTGGAAGGTGACGATCAACAATGGTTCTGTTTTGAGGTTGGCCAGTGCGACGGCGCGTATCTTCGTTCCGCTTGATTTGTCTGTGAACGGGACCGGCAAGGTCAATATGTATTCTTCTTCCGGCGGATATGGCGGTGGATCGCGCAGCACGGTGGTTGCGCATCGTCTCGTCGTGGATGGCATTGAGAAGGCGAAAGGGCGGCATACGGCGACGTCAAGCGACTTCCTTGATGCCGGCACGGTGGGATCCGTCAAAAACGCTGCGTCCATCCTCGTTCCGACGGTTTGGACCGGTGCGGGTGGAGATAGCCTCTGGAGCAATCCCGCGAACTGGGACAACAACACGGTTCCGAACGGTACTGCCGCGATAGCGGATGTGTCTCGCGCCGAGTCCGTCACGCTTGATCAGGATGTCACGCTCAATGCGCTTGTCGCGATTCCCAACGGAATCGAACGCAGGGTGACGATTACGGGTTCCGGCACAATCACGTTGCATTCATCGGCCAGCTACCAGTGCAATATATTCTTGCCAGAAGGTTGTGAGCTTGTCTTGGATGCCAATCTGACGCGAGATACTTCAAACATACATGGCGTATTCGGCGGTGGTCGGCTCACGGTTAAGAAAGTGTTTCCGGGTTGCACAAGTGCATTGGTTCCTTATATGGCCATTGATGGTACCTTGGCTTTTGCTGGTTCTACGGCGAGCGTTGCGAACATACCCACCAGCAACTATGCTTTTCTATCCCTGTGGACATACGAATCTGGTGTGGGCCGTGTGCTGTTCGAGAACGGTACGACATTCACGGCGTCGCGTTTGTGGAACGGAGAGAATAGCTATGTGCCGCCGTATGAATTTAGGCAAACTGGCGGCACGATAACGCTTAGCACATTTTACCTTAATAACGGCAACAATGTTGGCAATCAAACAGCTGGGGCTCCGTTCTATTACCTTGAGGGAGGTGCGTTGACAGTTCCCGCCGTTCTCAACCTTGGTCGTAGCCTTGGCCCTTCGGACAGCAGGAAACGCTTTCCGGGCGGTAGCTTTGAAATGTCCGGCGGCAGCTTCAGCTGCAATGGCTTCAATGGCGGCTGCAATCAGAACTACGTGAATCTTTACGGTGGCGATTTGTACCTTAGTGGAAATCTTGCGGCGTCATTCAATCCAGTAGTGGTCGGCGGGAAAGAAACCGTTGTCCAGACGAACAAGAACGACTACACCTATTATTTTGGCGGCGTGACGATACGTCCGACGGGCGCTCAACGCAACCTTGACTCCGGCAATGCCTATCTGACGGGGAAGAACGGTGATGTGAAGTTCGACCTGTCCGAACGGGATTTCGGGTTTTCTCCTGGCAATACGGTTTCGGGGCCTGGCGGAATCGTCGTGAGCGGTGGAAGCGGGCGCAAGCTCTATTCGGCAGCTGACTTCACTTTCACAGGGGCGATCACCGTCAAGAGCGGCGGAATCTACTTCTACGAGGCATCGACCGTCAACGGACCGAGTGCGCTCATTGTCGAGAACGCGGATTCTTCTGCCTATTTTGGAAACGGCGCCGCGAAAGCGTTCGACCGGATAGTGCTTGCCCAGGCGTCGAACCTCTCCGTCGGCCAGAACAAGACGGTTACGACGAAGCGGCTGGTTGTTGGCGGAGCGGATGTTGCGGCGGGTACCTACACTGGCGTATATGGTTCGGGCACGGTGGTCGTGACTGGTTCCGCTCCCGCTTCGTGGGTTGAGGATGGAGCGGGCGACCTTTCATGGTTCGCCGACGGCACGACGACGACGGTCGATGCGGCGATAACGCTTTTTTCGCTCACCTATGTTCCTGCCACGGCGGGCGAGACGAATGCGATTGCGGGCGCGGCGCTGACGTTCGCTGACGGTGCGAACATTCATGTCGAGAGGGGCGATACGCTTGTCATCAACAACGATGTCGTGTTCGCTGGCAAGGTGACGAAGACGGGCTGGGGCGAGGTCGTGTTCAACGGCGCAGTGACGAGTGCGGTCACGTCAGCGGCGGACACGGACAACTACTGGCTTACCGTCACCGAGGGCGGCGCGACGTTCGACGGTGCGGTTACGGGCGTACGGCTCGTTACGTGCGGCGCGATTGATGGGCAAGGCGTTCCGGTCATCACGCTCAAAGAGAACTGCACGGTCAGCAACTACGGAATCGTCCTCACGGCGTGGAACGAGGGAAGTACCGCCTGTTGTGGCGAGACGCACCAGCAGGGCGCGACGGTGGATTACTCCACCACAATTTTTGACGACCTTATCTCCAACAAAAGCAATTGGGCGCTGACGCAGCCGCGCAGCGGCGGTTATGGTCGGTATGTGCTTGATTCGGGCGAGTTTCGCGGGCACAACAGCTTCCATATGTCGTTCGTATTTGCTTCTAGTGTCAACCATCTTGGTTCGTTCGAGTTTGTCCAGAACGGCGGAACCTTCATAGAGCCGAAGAACATCATGTTCTCACGTGTGACAAGCGGCGTCAAGTTCACCTACACGCTTAACGGCGGCAGGTTTGAGTTCGGTGGATATCTCGCAGCCTTCGCCGATCCTACTCTCAACATCTTGAAACTGAATGGCGGAACGTACGTTGCCAACGCTTCGGATGCCATAAAACGCGAATCCTTCACGTTGAATACGAGCGGCACGGTTACGTTCGAAGTCGCCGCCGGCAAGACGTTGACCATTGCGGACGATGGTACGGATGCGGTGTCGTTCGCCAAGACGGGCGATGGTTCGCTTTCGTTTGATGGCGTGTTAGATATTGCCGGCCTTGACGTGCAGGGTGGTACGGTCACGCTGACGGACAAGGTTCTGCAAATGTTGGATGGCACGGCTGGCCTGTCGATAGCGAGGGGCGCGACGCTCAATCTCGACTATGACGGCGAGGCGACGTTCAGGACGTTGACAGTCGGCCGTTCCCGTGCTTCCGGTGTCTATTCGGCGACGCGAGGTTCCTCTGCCGTGAAGAGGGTTCTGGGCGGTGACGGTGAGTTGAAGATTCTTGAGGGTAGCGACCCTGGCGTGTTTATCATGATTCGCTGATTATTGAAAGGCTGGGACAATGAACATGAGAATGAACAGAAGGGAATTCATGATGGCTGCCGCTGCGACGGCGACGGTTGCGGGAGCAACGCCCGGGAACGGGAAGGACACGGCACCGGTCATCGCGCATGACGCCCCGCCCCGCAACAGGAATCCGTACAAGAATGTGGACTGGGCTGCGGCGCATCAGATCAAGGGCACCACACACGTACACTGCAAGACCCAGGAGGATCTTGATGCCATCCTCGCGCGAGGGATCGAGTTCCTCACGCTGTCGAACTACTATCCGAGCGCACCATGGTGGCCGCTCTCAAAGATGACGGAGAACTACTACCGTCTGCATCATGACTTTCCGGTAATGGTGAACGGGAAGCGTGTGGACGGGCCGTTCGACTGGAACAAGATCGTCGGCCAGTGGATAAATGAGCTGCCGCCGGAACTACAGAAGGAATATCCGTTCAAGGAGGGCGCGCCGATCTTCAAGCCGTTGCCGGAAGGCATCCTTGAGGCGCCGAACGCCGAACACCACGCCTTCCGCCACTCGGATGGCCGTTCCACCGGCCCTCTGCACATGAATTCGCCGGGTTCGCTTTTCGCCTCGGGCACGTTTGACCAGTGGCAGAAGCGCCGGTTCCAGACTGGCGAGCGCGGTGGCTACAACTTCGGCTCTGGCGAATATTGGGGAACGGCCATCGACCGCATGATCGCCGGGCTGATCTACCCTGACGGCGGCGGCGTCACGATCAACCATCCAGTGTGGTCGGCCTACGACCGGAACTTCCTGCTGAAGATACTCGACCACGATCCGCGTGTGCTTGGCTTGGAGGTGGTCGAAGGAGGAAGAAACTGTGGTGGGGAAGGCTACTGGGACTGGGTTCTGGCAACAGGGCGGCAGTGCTTCGGTTTCTTTGTGCCCGATCATTCAATTCGCCGTCCGGACAAGAACTTTGGCGTGAACGTGCTCGTCACGCCGGAGCGGAGCGTCCACGCCTGCTTGAAGGCGTACCGGGAAGGATGCTTCTATGGAGCGAAGCGAGGTCTGGGAGAACTGAAGTTCACGCGCATTGCGTTCAGCGGAACGACCGTAGAGGCGGAGACCGATCGCCCTGCGCGCCTCGTGGCGATTACCGCGCTCGGCGTCGTCAAAGAGGTCTCGAATGGCACATCGCTCAAATGGACGATGAACCCCGAGACGCGGCACGGTTGCGGCCTCCCCGCGTGCGCCAACGTGTTCATCCGTGTTAAAGCCTATGCGTTGGACGGCAGTGGCGAGGAGCTTTTCTCGCAGCCGTACATGCTGGTGTGAACCGTGCCATGAAAAGGAATCATCGGACATGAGAGTAAAAAGAAGAGAGTTCATAGGAATGTCGGCTGCGGCTGCGGCGATGCCGATGCTGGGAGCAAAGGCGGAAACCGCTAAAGGGCCGATATGGGCGAACCTTGTCCACCTCGGACACAACATGTGGGTTGCAAACCGTCCATACGACACCAAGCTCAGGTGCGAGGATGCCGAATGGCGGGCGATAACCGACCGCATGGCAGCCGTCGGCATGAACATGATAGTCATCGACCTTGCCGAGGGCATCGTGTATCCGAGCCACCCGGAGATGGCGATCGAGGGCAGCTGGAGCGTCGAGAAGATCCGCGCGGAGATCGCGCGGCTCAAGGCGCTCGGCATAGAGGCGATTCCGAAGGTCAACTTCTCGGCGTGTCACGATGGATGGATGGGCGAGATCGAACGCATGATTTCCACGAGGAAGTATTACGACTTCTGTGCTGACATCATACGCGACGTCGCCGAGATATTCGACCATCCGCGCTTTTTCCACATCGGAATGGACGAAGAGGAACCGATCTGCCAGAAGAAGGCCGACATCGTAATATCCCGCCAGGGCGATCTGTGGTGGCACGACCTCAACTTCTTCGCCAAGGAGGTGGAGAAGCATGGAATGCGACCGTGGATGTGGAGCGACCACGCCTGGAACGCTGGCGACGAGTTCTACAGACGCTGTCCGAAAAGCATCGTGCAGTCCAACTGGTACTACAGCGCGTCGTTCGACATGGCCAAGCTTGCCAAGGACAAGGCGGATGAGATTGCCGCCAAGAAGGTTCTCCAGATGCATGAACTAGACCAGGTGGAGTGCTACCTCAAGCTGGACAAGGCTGGCTTCGATCAGATTCCTTGCGGCGGCAACTGGCGAGAGAACGTGAACTTCGGCGAGACGGTGAAGTTCTGCCGCGCCAATCTGTCGTCTGAGCGGCTTCTTGGATTTCTCGTTGCGCCGTGGCGTTCGACTACGGTCAATTTCCGCGACAAGAACCTGAAGGCCGTTGATCTCGTCGGCGAAGAGATCAGGAAATGGCGCAACGGTGCAAAGCTTCAGTGGTGAGGCTGAACATGATGCGCCACAAATTGCGGCTCTTGCCAATTAAGCAGGGAAAGAACTTGCGCTGCCCGGCTGGCTCCGCGAGAATCGAAGCGACGACGACGCTTGGTATGTGTGATTTCACGTTTCATATTATACAACATGCATGCTCCTGCGCACAATCGGTTGTTTGTAAAATGAGGAATGTCTTATTGGGAATGTGAGGTTTAGCGAGTTCTTTATGATACAATGTCCATTGTAATGGATAATTTGGAGTGTCAAAGACTGGGAGCGATGAAGTTGAGAGCTGAGAGTTTTAAGTTGAGAGTTGTTGCATTGGGAGTTAGTATCCTGATATCGGCGACGCTTTTGCTTAATGGCGCGGAAGCCTCGCCTTGTAGCATTCGCGGCGCGTACCCGATTCTCACCACGCCCTACCTTGCAGATGGCGCTGTGGACTACGCTTCGCTCGTCAGGGAGGCGGAGTGGACGGACGCTGCCGGCGTCGACGGCATCATCTGGCCGCAGTCCGACGATTCCATCGACCTCCTGACGACGAACGAGAAGAAGCGGGGGATGTCCGCACTTGCCGAGAGGGCGAGGGATTTCAGGGCGCGGCTGTGTCTCGGCGTGCAGGGGCGCGGCACGGACGAGATGCTGGAGCTTGCGCGGCACGGCGAGGAGCTTGCGGCGCGGCACGACCCGCGCATCGTCTTCATCTCGCGTCCGGGCGACGATTGCCGGACGCAGGTGGACCTCGAGCGCTACTACGACGCGCTCGCCGAAGTCGCGAAGCGCCCCGTCATAATCCAGACATACAACGGCGACAAGTGTCCCGCGCCGACGGTCGAGCTGCTCGTTAGGCTGGCGACGCGGCACCCGGCAATCTACGGTTGGATCAAAGAGGAGGTGCGCGACGGATTTGAGGCGAACCGTCGCATGAAGGCGGAGCTTGCCGCGAAGCCTCCGCTCAAGACGGTGTTCAGCGCGTGGGGCGGATGGCAGTGGCTCTACCAGGCGCGGCGCCTCGGCTCGGAGGGCGTCATCTCCGAACGCGCCGCGCTCGCACCGATGCTCGCGGAGATATGGCGGCTTGTGGAAGCGAAGGATGCGTCTGCCGCGCTCGATGCGGCGTATGCTCGGTATCTGCTGGCCATCAACCTGATGCAGACGGTGCCGGGAGAACTGCGCGGCTACCAGCTCGTGTTCTTCAGGGAAAAGGGGATTTTCAAGACGACGGTCTCGCGTGTCTGCGTCGACAAGGCGAAAGATCCGTACGAATGGAAGCTTGATGTTCTTGAAGTCGATGAAGGCGTAAAGGCGGAGATCATGAGGAGGTGCAGCGTTGAAGGAAATTGATTTCACGGGCAAGGTGGCGGTCGTCACTGGCGCGGCGAGCGGAATGGGGCTGATGGCATCGCAGGAGTTCGCTCGTCTCGGCGCTAAAGTGATCATGTGCGACGTCAACGCGGACGCGCTCGACGAAGCGGCGAATGCGATTGGCGCGGCGGCGGTTCCGTGCGCGGGCGACGTCAGAAAGTTCGCGTATGCCGAAGAGGCGGCGAAGGTCGCCGCGTCGCTCGGCGGGTGCGACATTCTCGTGACGTGCGCTGGCGGCAACGAGGCGCGTTGCTGCAAGTCGAACGTGCCGTTCTACGAGCAGCCGGTGGAGGTCATCGACTGGGGTCTTGACGTGAACCTGAAGGGCGCGGTGTACTTCGCGCGCGCCATGATGCCGCAGATGGTGGCGAAGAAGGGCGGCGTTATCTGCTGCCTCGGGTCGGTGACGGGCTTCGAGGGAGACGGCATAGGGACGATGTACGGCACGGCGAAGTCGGGTCTCTTCAATTTCGTGAAGGGGCTGGCGCTTGCCGGGGGGCCGCACAACGTCCGCGCCCTCTGCGTGACGCCCGGCCCCGTCCTCACGCGCGCCGCGATGAGCGGGATGCCCACGGCGCTCGGCCGCGCCGCCGAGACGCACGAGCTTGTGGACGTGATCCTCTTCATGTGCAGCGAGAACGCCTCGTTCGTAACCGGCTCGAATCACGTTGTTGATGGCGGCCGCCTCTGCATGTACCAGCCTTATGTTGCCCCAAAGGAGACAGCGAAATGAAAAAAACTATTGCCTTTGTTGCGATTGTACTGTGCTTCGGACTGACGTCCGAGGCCGCCGATATAGACCGCTCGCTCATGAGCGACGCCTACTGGGCGATCTGGAACGATGCGGAGCAAGCGCGCATCGACGCCGACATCGAGAGGAACCGAAAGGCCGACGGCGTGTTTGAGGTCGATGCGCCAGACGGTGAGGCGGTGCGCGTTGAGCAGCTGACGCACGATTTCCGTTTCGGTGCGCACATCTTCAACTTCAACCAGCTCGGCTCGAAGAAGTGCAACTACGCGTACAAGGCGAGCTACGGCGCGGGCGGGCTCTTCAACCAGGCGACGGTGTCGTTCTACTGGATCGACCACGAGCCTACGCCGGGCGCGTTCAGGTTCGGCGGCGACTATTCCGACACCGAGCGTTACTGGAACTCGCTCTCGCGCGAAGAGGCCATGCGCGAACGCTACTGGCGGCGTCCCGCGCCAGGGCCCGTGATCGACTTCCTCAAGGCGAAGGACGTCGCCATCCACGGCCACATCCTCATCTGGGGCAACGCCAAGCCGTACTGGATCTACGACTGGTACTGCCCCGAAAGCGAGAAGCGCGTCATTGACGAGCTTGGCATTCCGCGCCATTCGGCGCATTTCGGCTTGGAGCCGTGCGGACAGAACTGGCACATGGGCTACATGGGCAAGTGGGCGAAGGCATGGCGCGGCGCGTACAAGGACCTCGACGAAAAGTCCCTCGCCGCGAAGATTTCCGTCTTTGCCGCCAACATGCGCCGCGTCTTCCGCAAGCGCGCCTTCGACGTGGCGGGCGCGTACGGAGACGTCGTGGATTCGTTCGACGTCGTGAACGAGAGCGCGCAGGACTGGGTGCGCTACCGCAAGGCGCGGACGGGGCTGCCGGTCTGGTTCAGCAACTACGGCCTGATGCCGGGCGACTACCCGCTCCACGCGCTCCTCGACGCGAAGGAGGCTTTCCCCGCCTCGGCGCGGCTCGCCATCAACGACTACAAAATCGACGACAGCTTCTTGGAGCAGACTCGGCAGCTTGTGGACGAGGGCGCGCGCATCGACATCGTCGGCTGCCAGATGCACATCTTCAACACAAACGATTGCACACGCCTCGTGAACGGCGCGACGGACGTGAAGTGGGTCGGGACGCCGCAGACGATCCGGGCGCGACTCGACATGATGGCGCGGACGGGCCGACCCCTGCACGTCTCGGAGGTGACGATCGCCGCGCCGGGCGAAGACGCGAGAAGCCGCGACATACAGGCGGTTCTCGTCCGCAACATCTACCGCGCCTGGTTCTCGCATCCGGCGGCGATGGGCATAACGTGGTGGAACACGGTGGACGGCGCGGGCGTCGCGGGCGAGCCGCTTGTCTCGGGGCTCTTCACCCGCGACCTTGAGAAGAAGCCCGCCTACCATGCGCTCGACCGGCTCATCAACCACGAATGGAAAACCTCGCTCGACGCGAAGGCGTCGGCGGGCAAGGTGGCGTTTCGCGGCTTCAAGGGCCGCTACCGCCTCGCATGGAAAGGCGCGGACGGCAAGCCGCGCACCAAGACCGTTGAATTAAAGTGATTTGACAAACCATACCGAGGAGAAAACCTCATGAAAAAACCACTGACAACGATTTGCGCGGCTATGATCGGATTCGCCGCTACGGTCAATGCGGAGGAAATCAACCTGCGCGACTGGCTGACGTTTAATGGCGTGACGGTCGCGGACTGCGTTTCCGGCGTAGATTATCACGCCACCTACGGACCTGAAAAGCTCTTTGACGGCGTGACAAATTCAACGGATACGGCGACGCGGTGGCTCGGGGGAGAAAATAGCGTTTCGACCGCAAGCGTCACGATTGAAATCCCAGAATCGGTGCTATCCGCCGCCAATACGAAGCTCTTCCTGAAGCGGATTCGCCTGTGGCGAAATCTCGATAGCTCCGGTGTCCAGCGTGCGCCGACGACATGGGTCTTCTCCGGCTCCAACAACGGAACGGACTGGGTTGAGCTCCAGCGGCAGAGTGCAGCCGTGACCTGGAATGACAGCACGAAGTCTGTTGAAGTCGCGTTGCCGGACAACGTCGAACAATATCGTTTCTTGAAGTTCCAGCCGTTGACGACCACCAGTAGTTATACTTGGAAAGTCGGACTTCATGAAATAGAATATTTCGTGGAGGAGAAAGGCAAAGGCGTCAACCTGCGCGAGTGGCTGACTAAAAAGGGAGCGACGGTATCCGACTGCGTGTCCGGTGAAGGCCATCATAGCAGTTACGGACCCGCAAATCTTTTCGACGGCGTGAAAGTCGTCGCGACGGAGTCTACCGCCAAGGCGAATCGCTGGTTGGCAAATGAGCCTAAAGGCGGCACCCCTACGGCCTCTGCGACAATTGCCGCGCCGGATTCCCTCTTCGGCAATGACCTTGGCGGCCTTGTCCTTCGCCGCTATCGCCTCTACCGTTATTCAGACCTGTCGGACGGCTTGGCAACTGACCGTGCGCCCGTAAAATGGGTCATCTACGGCTCGAACGACGGTACGACGTGGGAGGTCGTGGACAATCATACCAAACCTGTCATCTGGCAGAATCCAGGAATCCGCGACATAGACTATGTCGAGTGCGAGGTGCCAATGTCAGGATGCAAGGCATACCGTCAGTTCAAGTTCAGCTCTACACATTCTTTGGCAGAGAACTCCAATCCTCAAGAAATAGGTTATACTTGGCAGCACGGCGCGATGGAACTCGAGTATTTCGTCGAAGAGGCGGCGCCGGTCGTGAACCTGCGTGACTGGCTTTCGGAGAAGGGCGCGACTGCGACGGTGACAGGCACGGAATATCATCCCAGTTACACGCCAGAGCGGCTTTTCGACGGCTTGGGCATGAACGGAGCCCAAAACGATTCGGCCTACCGTTGGCTCGCCGGATTGACGAGCACTGACGGCGTGAGCGTGACGATCGGACGACTGGAGTCTGGCGGTCGGCTGCCCGCGCGAGAAGCAGGGCGCATGGCGTTCCGACGCCCGTTTCACCGCGCTCCGCA
>JAFWKK010000001.1 GCA_017514235.1 Kiritimatiellia bacterium
AGTTGTGATTTGATGCTCTATTGAAATGAGAAACACTCTGCTGCCGTCCCTCTACCTGCTCACGCAGTTGTGATTTGATGCTCTATTGAAATGAGAAACACTCGCACCTCTCGCGGTCGTGGTAGATGTGCGGTTGTGATTTGATGCTCTATTGAAATGAGAAACACTTAAGCAGCGTCTTGTTGTCGAGGCTGTCGGGTTGTGATTTGATGCTCTATTGAAATGAGAAACACTTACTCGAGGCGCATCCCGCGCTCGGAGAGGTTGTGATTTGATGCTCTATTGAAATGAGAAACACTCGCCCCTGCTGCGAGGCTTTCGCCCTTCTCGTTGTGATTTGATGCTCTATTGAAATGAGAAACACTATTGGGCTGAAATCGTCCTTTATTGTTGGGCATTTCAATGAATTCTAAAGGCTGGGAAAAGGAAGCAGGCGGGGCCGTGTTTGCGGCCCCGCTCTTTTTTCAGAAAAATTCCAATTGATGTGGCGTTGCTGGCGGTGGCTTGGCTTTCTTTCCTACGATATGTATTGTGTTCTCAAACTGTTTGTCTGTAACTTTGAGTATGGATACGGATCCTTCGTCGGGCACCAGATTTCTTACTCGTTCGATGTGAACATCTGCTGAGCCGTAGCTGGCGCAGTGTCTGATGTAAACTGAGTACTGGTGCATTCCGAATCCATCTTTCAGTAGGTTCTTCCTGAATAGTGTCGCGCGTTTGCGTTGTGTCTTTGTCTCGACCGGTAAATCGAACATGACATATAGCCACATGATCTTGTAGCGGTTTATCGCTTCTTGCGAGCAAAGTGTCATGGGAAACTAGGCAGGGCCAGTTCGTCGGACTCTTTTTTGTAGTATCGTGTGAGCGATGCTGTCGTGCAGGAGAGCGCAATCATCAAAGGGCGTCGGACTTCACCTAAGATCGTGTCGCAGGAGAGCATCTGCAGAAGTCTCGCACGCATCTCTTTTGTCAGTTCAGCCATTGGCACGTCAAACGGTCTCACCTTGCCTAGGACGTATTGGTCGACAAACGGGCGATATGGTTCCATTATGTCGTCCGCAAGTGCAAATGCGTTGTAGCGATTGTGGTGGTGGATGCCCCGGAGACATATAAGGCCGGATCCCACTAATGCTCTTGCCGTTGCCGCCCGTAGTATTGCATAGCCGTAGTTCAGCGGCGCATTCGGCCATCTGCCGTTCCTGTAGCGTACGAATTCGTCCGGCCCCAATGCTTGGAAATAGATTCTGGCGGCCTGGGCTTCGCAGTTAGCAGGATCGCCATTCTTCACTTCATCGGCAAGGGACAGGAGTCGTTTCGCGCCATTCGCTCCAAGCCGTTCCATCAAGGTTGACTGGTTTCGTATCTTTTGTCGGATGATCATACGCCACAAACGCCCGTTCACGGCATCGGTCGCCGAGAGTTGTGCTTCGATGGATTCTGCCGCCGTGCTGTTCGCTGCGTATGATAGCAATTGCGCGGATGGTGTATGAGATTTATCGCAAATGACGACGGCTACATTGTTCGCAGAAAGGAATTGAAGCGCTGCGGACGTTATTGCTATTTTATCTGATTCTAGAATTACAAATCCGACATCCTCTATTGGCACGGTGCGATGTTCCCCAGACTCTGCGTTCCAGACTAGTTGTTCGTATTTGAGAGACAACTTGCCGACGCTGGAAAAGCATAGCGTTCTCGCAATCATTATAGGAAGATGATTGTTCCGTCGAGCATCATCTTGAAGTGAATGCCTTCGAAGAGCATGTTGGAGAAATATACGCCTGGACTCAGATAAAGCAGTTCATGTGGATTCTCGAAGTTCACTGACGATTCTCCGGTCTTGTGCTTACCAATTGCCTTCAAGTCCTTTTCAAGCACAACGCTCGCTCTTGCTTCCAGATGCCGACGGAAGGTGATGCGCCCGGTACTTTCAAATTTCACTACTTTGTATAACCTTTTCGAAAGTTCTGCTGGCTTGAGTTCTTTCGTGTTGTTTATGTTGGCGTGCTCAGCTGCAATTGCCATAGAACCTGGCACAATGTATCCGATGAACCCCTCTTGCTTGTGCAACGGAGCGTAGTCGGGTTTTTTGTGGCTTTGTGCCCAGACTAGTGCGTTGTCTGGCTTGATGGACAGCTTTTTGTTGGCCTTGAACACGCCGAGTCGAAAGTTAGACCCCTCAGATGTCCTAACATAGTACGGCATTTTGTAGTCAAACTGCGATGCAATTGCATGGTCTTTAAGTCGCATCGGATTAGTCGTTTGAGCGAATGTTCTGACTTTGTTCACAGGAACGCCCGATGGCATCTTGATCATCCCTGGTTCAAGCGTCTTTATTCCGCTTTTCTTCAGTTCCACCAGTGCTGACGACACGATATCTCTTATGCCGACATCGACAATCTTGTCTACAAGTGTTTCAATAGCCGCAATTGGGCCAGTGAGTGGTTTGCGCACAACGAACGCTTTCTTGCCGTTGTCCGGCCTTGCGATACATCCATAGAAGGTGTCTTTGTGTAGGGCGCCGCGCACAGTGTCGCCTTTGCTATTTACAAATTTTATTGTTTTTGTTGGGTCTGCCTTTTGTGGATGTGCCTTAGCCAGAGCGTTTCGTTTAGAACTCTGGCGGAGTGTGGTCTGTCGAAGAACGTGCTTGACTAGTATTTCGCCCGTTGCTTTCCGCACTTTCTCGGCAAAGCCTTCGTAGGGTGGCTTACACAGGTCACATGGACGAACGTTTGTGACGCCGCCGTCATCTTTAAGCGCCGTGCATATTGCATTGAAGCGTGAGGGTGTAAGCGCGGCGATCACCATTGCATCCTTTGCATGATGAGTGTGCTCCGCGCGGTCCTTTGCTTCATTGCCCTGAATTCCCCATGCCTTTCGGGCGAATGCCGTGGCAGCGCCGTTTACCGAGTAGACATTCGGATAGACGCTTCGTAAAAGTTCCACGGCATGAGAGCTCATAATCCCTGTGTCAACTAGCTGGCGCCGCTTGAATCCAGAAAGACCATTCGCCGGATCAATGAGCTTGTCGGACGTGATTTCGAATCTTCTCAGCTTGTCTCTCCAGTAATCAAGTTCAAGCTTCGTTCGAATCGCTTTAATGCGGGCGTTTGCGCGCTGTTGCGGATCGGAGGCGGCCTTTGCCGCATTTCTTCTCGATTGCCATGTCTTTCTTAGGCCCTCGACCCTTTCGCGCCACGGGGCGAGGCGTGTGAATATCTCGGATTCGTAATTTGGACAGTCTGTCGGCACCATGCCTTTCTTTACCTCGCGGTTGTACTTTGCGTCACAGAGCGTCTTGTTTGCGAGAGAGTCGTCGCCGGACATGGAGCGCGGAATCGTGTGTTCTATGTCAAAGGAGTTCCCTGATACAAGTTCTCCTAGGGAGATGGTTTTCCCCGTGTACAAACACATGCGTCCCTGCTCCTCCCAAAGGATATAGCGGTCCACGAGGTCTTCCGATGCGCTCGCGCCGAGCTCCTGGCGAGCTTTGTCGCGGAGCGCGGCGCGATCTTTTTGCCATAGTTGCACGGCATGGCGTGTTGCATAGTCGTTAACGCTGCGTGCAAGTTCGATCCTGATAGTCGTGTCGCCGTCGATTTTGCCGTGATCGCGCAGATAGTTGACGAGCCGTCGAAGCGTCGTCATTGAACGCTGTACTAGGGGATTGCGGATCATGCCGAGTGCGACGGCGGGAATGCGGTCCGGTTGCTTGGGGTCGACTTCGTATGGCGAGTCGCCGTGCAGGTAGAGCTTGTTCCAAGCCTTGTCGTCGACATTCCATTCCGTTAGGAGGTATTCGCGCAAAAGATCCATCAGCCTTGGCGGATTTCCTTCGCGGCGGAATGTTTCGATTCGCATCGCCTCTCTTGCGGCTCGGCATTTGGCCTCCATTTCTCTTATATGCAGGACAATCTCATCTTCGTGCTCTGCGAATTGCGGTATCACGTCCGGCATTTTCGCCAACAGACGCGCCGTGAAGAGATCATGGCCTTTGCGAAGGAAGGGCAGTATCTTGTTTATTGCCTTCAGCGAATATTGCGCATTGCCTTCTTTGGGGTGAATCTTGGCGAGTCGTACCACGTTTTCTTCTGAAAGGGCTGGATAATGGTGTCTGAACCATCCTTTGAGTTTTTCCTCGTCGTCGAAGAATGTCAGTGCGTCGAAGACCTTTTGCTCGGCATATGGGATGTCTCCGAACCCGTTCTTGATTTTGCATCGTGTGGAACATGCTGTCACGGTGTCATCACTCTCATAGTGATGGAACTTAAGGGACTCGTTCTTGAACTTTTTCTTGAAAAGCTTTGATATGGAGCTGAACTTTATTGTGGAGGACTCCTTCATGAATGCCGAACAGGCTAGCTCTCTATCTTCTGCCGTTAGTGGAATTCGTTCGTCGGTTGTTGTGCTGCGGAACGATAGGTTGTTCACGAACGTGCGCATGCGGAACTCTTCGAATGCGGGGTGTCCGATTTGTGAGCGGGGGTTCCTGTGTTCTAGTGGACAGGGTCCTACGAGGTGTTTCTGGGAGCGTAACGGACGCTGGCGGAATATCGCATCGTAGAGGCTCTTGTAGAGGGGGTTGCTATGCGCAATTCCTTGAGTCTCCATGATGACGGCGAACTCGGTCATGTAGTGCTCGACGCGTCCGGTGTAGCGCTTGCGCACTCGCGTCTTGCAGAGACTATTGCGTTCCGACTCAATGCGTTTTGCAAAATACTGTCCGAGCGTACGGCATCCGGCGTCGGCTATCTCTTTCGTCAGGGCGGCAATGTCTCCTTTAACGGCTCCGAGGTCTTTGCTCTCTGTTCCGTCAGCCAGTGCGTCCTTGCGGGAACTCTTGAATCCGCGGCGTTGAGCAATGTGGTATAGCGCACGGCCGAGGACAAGCGGCGAAACCTTGCCAGAGGTGGCAGCTGCACGATCGGCGTATGGATTTGACGTGTCGGTTGATTTTAGCCAGTTGATGAATGCCTTGTTGTCGATTGGATAGATGCCGGATTTCTTCCAAGTCTCAAGTTCTTTCTCGGAGATGGGGCTCATTTCGTTCTTGCCCAAAATCTCCAGTAGTTTCCATTTGCGGAGCTTGCGGCGGAACTTCATTCGTCGTGCCATGCGTGCAGCGCGGCGTATGGCGGCCGGAGTTTCCAATGTGTCGCTGGCGGCATCGATGCCTTCGGGGAACACAACGACTCCTTTTTCGAGAATGTCGCCTGTTGTGTCGTCCAGCACAGCCCATCCGAGAGAATTGGTGCCAAGGTCTAGTCCCAGCGTTTTTTTCATGTCGCTACCCCCCCCCCCCCATTGACGAGATTACGGAAATATTATATCATACAGGCGCATCTTATCACAACAAGGCTATATGCCGAAGTCGTTTTGAGACTGCAGCCCGGTTCGCCGGGCATTTTTATTGCCTGAAACAGGTGTGTTGCCTGTAACGCGCATTCTGACCGTATGGTCATGCGCAATGCGGACGCGTTCGAGTTGGTTGTCCCGCCTGGATTCGAACCAGGACTAAGAGAATCAAAATCTCCTGTGCGGCCAATACACCACGGGACAGCAATATGCATATAGTATACAATATTTGCCGTCGTCTGTCATCGTCGGCGGACCTACTTGCGGGCAAGGATGCGCATGACACGTCTTATGTCCGCCGCCATCGCGTCGATTGCCGTTACGGCGATGTCATGGAACTGCAGTCCGTCGGGATTGCGCTTAACGAGGTCGCATACGGCGCGACCGCCGGCTAGCGCACCGTAGGTGTAGTAGTTCACCTTGCGGATGCCGCGGGCGATCGCCTCGCGGTAGTCTTTTTCGCAAAGCCCCGATCCGCCGTGCATCACCAGCGGCAGTTCGTTCGTCGCGGCATGGACGCTTTCAATCACTTCGAGCGACAGCTTCGGGGTGGTCTTGTAGATGCCGTGCACGGTTCCGAACGAGATCGCGAGCGCGTCCACTCCCGTCCTCTCCGCGAATTCCGCAGCCTCGCCGGGTTTTGTGTAGAAGTCTTCCGGGGCGTAGTCACCCAGCTCTCCCCTAAAGTTGCTTGGCATCGAACCGAGCTCGGCCTCGACGGTGGCGCCCAGCTCGTGCGCTATCTTGGCCACTTGCGCAGTGGCGGCGACATTCTCCTCGTAAGGCAGCGTCGAGCCGTCGAACATGACCGACGTGAACCCCATCGCGAGCGCCCTGAGGCAGTGTGTCACCGACGAACCGTGGTCGAGATGCACGGCGACGGGAGTCTTCGCATCCTTGGCTAGGCGAAGCATGAGCGGACCGGCTATGGAAAGCGGCAGGTACTGCTCGTGCACCGTGGCGTGCTGCAGGATGAACGGCATGCCCATTTCCTCCGACGCTTTCACGGCGGCCATGGCCGATTCCAGCGTTGCGCAGTTGAACCCTCCGACGGCGTAGCCGCCTTTCGCTGCGCCGGCCAGCATCTCTTTCATGCTTACAAGCATTACAGGCTCCTTTCCCTTATCGTTTCCACCGGTTCCCCGATTTCTATCTTAGGCGCGTTGGAAAGCAGGAAGTCCTCGGCCTCCTTGCACCAGAGCCCGTTGCTGGCGGTGCAGATCCGGTCCAGTTCGGCGAAGAGCGGGTCCGACTTGCCTTTTTCAGCAAAGTCGGCAATGGCCGTCATCGGCAGCTTGACGTGCGTGTAGACGAGCCGCTTGCCGCCCGGGACCTTCAGCAGTCCGAGCGTCGCGTCCGCCGCGGAGTCAAGGCCGCCGACGTGCGTCACCATTACCTCAGGATGCAGGATACCGCGGCCGATCCAGTCCACCGAGTCGATCATGTCGCCGACGAGGCTGCCGGAGTTCGCCGCGACGTGGTGCATCATGTAATGCACGTTGTAGAAGTTGAACGCCGGAGAGAGCGTCTTGTCGGTCGGGCCTGCGAAAAAGTTGAGGCACCCGTCGTAGGCGAGCAGGCTTGAGCACTGCGTCAGGAGCGCGGGCACGGCGGCCATGACGAATATGTCGTCGTAGCAGCCGTCAGGGGAATCCCCGTTGTACGCTTTGAGCGTGGCGACGAGGTCGGTCGCGCCGGAGGTATCGGCGAAGTGCAGATCGACGCCGTTGACTCGTCCGTCAGCCCTGCCGCCGGACCACCGGAGCCCGAACATGCGCGCCGCACGGGATAGCCTGGACTCGTCCACATCTGTGACGACGAGGCGGCGGGGACGCCTTTCCGGAGAATGGCAGGCGATGTCGATGCATCCGAGTCCCATGGCGCCGCATCCTGCCATGAGGAGCATCGTGCCGCCGTCGGAGATGCCTTGCACGTGTTTGTGGGTGGTCGGCGAGTTGTGGTAGCTGGCGCGATGGCCGGCGACGATGCACGATATCGGCTCTGCGAGGGAGCACTTGAAGAACGCGTCGCCCTCGTAGGGGAGAAGACAGCCCATCTCCATGACGACCGACGGAAGGCGCACGTGAGTCGCCTCGCCGCCGACGCCGCGCCAAGAGAAGCCTATGACAGAGTCGATCTCGTGCCCGGGCACGTTCAGCGTCGGCTGTATGCCTACGCGCTGGCCGACGGAGAAGCGATCCTTCCACTTAGCCCCTACTTCGCGTACGATGCCGCACATCTCGTGGCCGATGATGACCGGGCTTTCCGCGACGTCGTCCGGCACGCGCTTGTGTCCCGCGCCGAGCGTGACGCACTTGTAGTCGCTCACGCAGACTGAGTTCGCAACTATCTCCACGACAACGCCGTCCTCGCCGGCCGGAGCCAGTTTGATGTCCTCCAGGCGCAGGTCGTTTGCCCCGTGCAGCCTCAAAGCTTTTGCCTTCACTGGTCTTTCTCTCTTGTCACCGTTTCTTAGTAATGTTTCCTTACGGTACATTATATCACATTCGGACGCCGCCCGTGACATCTTCGCTGATGCGGCGGAATTTGGTATACTATACGACATGAATACAAAGCAGTTTCGGATTGCGGCAGCGGTGACGCTGACGGCTATGGTTGTTGACGCGGGCGCTGCAGGATGGCGCAACATAGATGACGCCCATCACCTCGGCGGGCGCCGCGCCAGCGAAGGGTACATGAAGGGGAAGGTCGTGCTGGTCGACCGCTGGGGCGCGCATTGTCCGCCGTGCCGCAAGATGTTGCCGCAGGTGGAGCGCATATGGCAGAGCTTCAAGACGAAGTCGTTCGTCGTCCTTGGCGGTCACTGCGCCGGGTGGGGCACTGCGGACGAGGTCCGCCGGATCGTTGACGAGAACAAGCTGACGTATCCCGTCTATGAGGACGCGGGCCTTGCCGAAGGCGAGCCGCAGTTCAACGCCATTCCGTTCCTTTATGTCGTTGACGAGACGGGGATCGTGGCCTACAAGGGGCACAGCGAGCGGGCCGCCACGCAGGCGATCGTCACCGCGCTGACGGACATGGACGCTCCGCGCGACGTCGGGCAGTGGCGGCGCTTCCTTGATTTCGAGCTGAAGGAGCTTCCTGGCAAGGCGTACCTGCGGCTGGAGGAATTTTCCAAGAAGTTTCCACAGGAGGCGAAGGAGTATGCGGAGGCGAAGCGTGAGCTGGAGCGGGTGCCTGACATCAAGGAGCTCGTCGAGCTGGTAAAGTTCGCGAAGCAGGCGAAGGACATGCCGGTGTTCGACGAGAAGCGCAAGGACAAGAAGCAGAAGTTCGCGAAGATGGTCGAGGCCGCAATCGCGAAGTACGCGCCGTTGAAGGAATCTAAGGATCTGCGCGTCGCGCAGGAGGCGAAGAACGCGATCGCCGACCTGAAGTGGACGCAGGCCGCGCTTTGAGGGACAGACGCCTTATGGATAACATCACAGAGATTCTTGAGCGCAACGCGGCCGAGTGGCCCGAGGATGTCGCGCTTGTCGAGATTAATCCGCAGGAGCTGGAGTCGCGCCACACCACGTGGCGCGAGTACGCGCTCATCGAGTCTTCGCCGATCGAGGCGTTCCGCAGCGAGATGACATGGCGCGAGTTCGACGAGAAGGCGAACCGCTTCGCGAACTTCCTGCTGAGCCGCGGATTCCGCAAGGGCGACAAGGTGGCGATACTGCTGATGAACTGCCTTGAGTGGCTGCCGATCTACTTCGGAATACTGAAGTCGGGATGCCTGGCGGTGCCGCTCAACTTCCGCTACACGGCGGAGGAGATACGCTACTGCCTTGACCTCGCCGATGCCGACGCGCTTGTGTTCGGACCTGAGTTCACCGGGCGCGTGGAGCAAATCGTGGATCGCGTGCCGCGGCTTAAGGCGCGGCTTTACGTCGGCGACGACTGCCCGAGCTTTGCCGAGCCGTACCGAAGCCTGATCTCCTACTGCTCGTCGCGCTCGCCGGCTGTCGCGCTGACTTCAGATGACGAGGCGGCGGTCTACTTCTCGAGCGGGACTACCGGTTTCCCGAAGGCAATAGTGCTCCAGCACCGCTGCCTCATGCACAGCTGCCGCGTGGAACAGGCGCACCACGGCCAGACCAAGGACGACGTGTTCCTCTGCATACCTCCGCTCTACCACACGGGCGCGAAGATGCACTGGTTCGGCAGCTTCCTCGTCGGCGGGCGGGCGGTTCTGCTGAAGGGCGTGAAGCCCGAGTGGATATTGCGTGCGGTGTCCGAGGAGCGCTGCACCATCGTGTGGCTGCTGGTTCCGTGGGCGCAGGACATACTTGACGCGATCGACCGCGGCGACCTGAAGCTGGACGAGTACCGCCTCGCGCAGTGGCGGCTCATGCACATCGGTGCACAGCCGGTTCCGCCGTCGCTGATCCGCCGCTGGAAGAAAGTGTTTCCGAACCACGACTACGACACCAACTACGGACTTTCCGAGTCGACCGGTCCCGGAGCGGTGCATCTCGGAGTGGAGAACATCGACCGCGTCGGCGCGATCGGCGTCGCTGGCTACGGCTGGCAGACCAAGATAGTCGGCAAGGACGGCATCACCCCCGTCGAGCCGGGAACGGTCGGCGAGCTGGCGCTCAAGGGCCCGGGCGTGATGAAGGAATACTACAAGAACCCGGCGGCCACCGCGGAGATCATGAAGGAGCCGGGCTGGCTGCTGACAGGCGACATGGCGGAGGAGCGCGACGGCTTCATCTATCTCGTCGACCGCGCCAAGGACGTCATCATCACGGGCGGCGAGAACCTTTACCCGGTGCAGATCGAGGACTTCATACGCGCGAACCCCAAGGTCAAGGACGTCGCGGTCATCGGCCTTCCGGACGCACGGCTCGGAGAGATAGCCGCGGCGATAGTGTCCGTCCGCGACGGCGAGACGCTTGACGAAGCTGAGTTCAACGAGTTCTGCCTCGGGCTGCCGCGCTACAAGCGTCCGCGAAAGGTGATCTTCGCGGACGTGCCGCGCAACCCTACTGGCAAGATAGAGAAGCCGAAGCTCCGCAAGATGTACGGCGGCGCAGGGCTCGTCGCCCAGCAGAACGGCATAGCCGAAGGCGAGGTTTCCGGCAATGCCGGGCAATGACGCAAAGCGAGGACATGTGAAATGAATGGTGCGATTCTCCTGCTGATCGGCGTCGTATGCTTCACGGCCGCCTATCTTCTCTATTCACGCTTCATCGCCCGCGCGATAGGCATAGACCCGTTGCGGCCGACGCCGGCACATGCGATGAATGACGGCGTGGACTATGTGCCAGCGCATCCGATGGTGCTGTACGGGCATCACTTCGCGGCAATTGCCGGCGCGGGCCCCATAATCGGTCCGGTGCTCGCGGCGCAGTTCGGGTGGGCGGCGGTCGCGGCGTGGATAGTGATCGGCTGCATATTCATCGGTTCCGTCCATGACATGGTTACGCTCTTCCTTTCCGTGCGGCACCAGGGCAAGTCGATCGGCTCCGTGATCGAGGACGTGCTCGGCCGCCCCGGCAAGATGATCTTCCTCATGTTCTGCTTCGCTGCGCTGGTGCTGGTGATGTCCGTCTTCACCGGACAGGTCGCCGACGCGTTCGTGTCCCACCCGGAGGTCGCCACCTCGTCGCTCCTCGGCATATTCGAGGCTGCTCTTTTCGGTGTGTGCGTATATAGGTTCCGCTGGAACGTGTTCTCTGCGAGCTTCGTGTTCGTGCCGCTCCTGTTCCTGCTCGTCTGGATCGGCGTCATTTTTCCGTGCGACCTGATGTCCCTGTTCGGCGTCTCGGAGGCGACGGCGCGCAACATCTGGGTGTTCGTGCTTTTCGTCTACTGCTTCGTTGCGTCCACTCTGCCGGTATGGCTGCTCCTTCAGCCGCGCGACTACCTGAACAGCTATCTTCTCTATGCGATGCTGGCGCTGGGGCTCGTGGGCGTGTTCGTGACATGTCCTCACATCGGCATCGACGCTTTCGCCGGGCTGTCCGTGACGACGCCGGCGAAGGGGACTCAGTACCTGTTCCCGCTCCTGTTCGTGACCGTCGCATGCGGCGCATGCTCCGGCTTCCACGCTCTCGTCGCCTCCGGCACGACGTCCAAGCAGATATCGAGTGAGGCGCATATCCGTCCGATCGGCTACGGGTGCATGCTCCTCGAGGGCGTCGTAGCCCTGCTGGCGCTCGTGTCGGTCGCGTGCCTTTCGCAGGCGGAGCTGACCAAGGGCCTTGCCGAAACGCCGCCGGTAGTCCTTTTCGCGCGCGGGCTTGCGTCGTTCTGCGCGAAGCTCGGACTGCCGGCCGATACGGCAGAGAGCTTCATGCTGCTTGCCGTGGCGGCGTTCCTTATGACGTCCGTCGACGCCTGCACGCGGCTCGCCAGGTTCGTCTGGCAGGAGCTGTGGTCTACGGCTTCCGCAGCGTCGCCAGCCGCCGAGAAGCCGCAGTCGCCCGTCGTCAGGCTCAACCGCAACATGTACTTCGCTACGGCAGTCGTAATTGCCATCGGCGTCTACTTGCTGGTGCTGAACCCGTCGATGGCGGCGAACCTCTGGACGATGTTCGCAAGCGCAAACCAGATGCTGGCGGCGCTCACGCTGCTGACGGCGTCGCTGTGGCTGTTCAAGAACAGGCTGAAGTTCCTGATAGTGGCGCTGCCGATGTGCTTCATGATAATCACTTCCGGCACTGCGGTGTTCCAGCTGTTCCTGCAGAACGTCGGCAAGTGGATGGATCAGGGCTTTGCGGCAGGCGGCGTAACAGCGATCGGCGCGGGCCTGTTGTTCGTCCTGGCGGTCGTGCTGCTGGTCCTTGGCGGAATGAAGATGCGGCGTCTTCTTCGCATGCGCATCGCGCGGCACATCGCAGGGAAGTGACGGGCCGCCGTGAAATGGCTTGCCTACAATCTTCTCTTCGCGGCGGTCTATCCGTTCCTACTGCCAGGCTTTCTCGTGCGCATGTTTCGCCGCGGAGGCTACGCCAGGCGCTTTGGCGACAGGTTCGCGCTGTATCCCTCAGGACTGTTCGGCGCGGACCGTCCGCTCTTTGATTCGCACGGCCCGTACCGTCCGGGGCCGGAGGGGTTCGTGTGGATACACGCCGTCAGCGTAGGCGAGGTGCAGGTGGCCGGACAGCTGATGCGCGAATGGCGTGCCGCCGAGCCGGAAGTGCGCTTCTGTTTCTCCACTACGTCGTCCACCGGCTGGACGACGGCATCGCGCGAAGTGTCAGAGCGCGACATGCTCGTCTACAATCCGCTCGATTTCCCGTCGTTTGTGAAAAGCGCGCTGCGCACCGTCCGGCCTCGTGCAATCGTGCTGACCGAAAGCGAGATATGGCCGAACTTCATACGGACGGCCCGACGTTTCGGAATCCCGCTTTTTCTCGTCAACGCGCGCGTTAGCGACAGGAGTGCGCCGCGCTATCGCCTGGCGCGGTGGTGGTTCGGTGACGTGTTCCGGTGTTTCGCGAAAATTTTCGCGCAGAGCGATCTCGACCGTGACCGCCTTGTAGCCGCCGGCGCCCCGGGTGACCGCATCGAAGTCACCGGCAGCTTCAAGTTCGACGCGGCGCGCCGCAACGAGGCCAAGGAGGCTGAGATGCGCACGTGGCTTGGCGACGGCAGGGTTTTGCTTGGAGGGTCTACGTGGCCCGGCGAAGACGAGGCGCTGCTTGCCGCCTATGCGGCGGTGCTTCCGCGGTTCCCCGGCCTGCGGCTCGTGATTGCGCCGCGTCATTTCGAGAAGGCGGACGCCGTGGAGGAGAATATCCGTCGCGCCGGGTTCGAGTGCGCGCGGCGCAGTCGCGGCGACGCGCCCGGCCCCGGTGCGGTCTGCCTAGCGGACACGACGGGCGAGCTGATGGGGCTTTACGGTGTCGCCGACGTGGTGTTCGTGGGCAAGTCGCTCTGTGCGCACGGGGCGCAAAACATGATAGAGCCGTGCCTTTGCGGCAAGCCGACCGTCGTGGGGCCGTACACGGAGAATTTCCGTCCGGTGATGAGCGATCTTCGGTCTGCGGACGCCATAGCGGAAGTGAGGGACGCGGCGGAGCTGACGGGCAAGGTTGCGGAGCTGCTGGCGGACGACGGCGGACTCGGCGCACGGGCTGCCGCTGCGGTGGCACGTCGCCGAGGCGTGGTCGCGGCATGTGTTGGTTCCATGATGAAAACGCTTGAAAAGGGGAGATCAACTGATGAAGCTTGACAGGCGCAGTTTTGTGGAAAACGTTGGGACGATGGCAGGCGTTGCATGCGTTCCAGGGTGCTTCCGCCCGCGAGACTGGTATTCGGTCGCTGTCCTTGGAGACACTCATTACGACGCCGAACCTGAAAGCGTGTACCATTCCCACTACGACGAGTCGAACAAGTGGGCCAAGGTGCAGCACGAGGAGTTCCGGCGCAACGGTGAGATGTGGCGAACGCGGTGCCCGAGGCTTCTCGCCGCAAGTGCGGAGGCGGCTCGCGCATGCGGTGCGCGCTTCGTGCTGCAGCTCGGCGACATAATACAGGGCGACTGCGACGATGTTCCGACGCACCGGAAGATGCTTGATGACTGCATACGGCTTCTGCGTGCGCCGTACCCGAATGGGCTTCCGTTCCTCACCGTGATTGGCAACCATGATTTCCGCGGCAAGGGAGCGAGGCCGGCCTATCTTGATTTCATCGAGCCGTTCATGTCGGCCGAGATCGCCAGGCTTACGGGAGCTGCGGATCTTGCGCCGACGAAATACCCGGCCTTTTCGTTCCGTTTTGGAGATGACGCCTGGGTGTTTTGCGATTTCGAGACGGACAATCTTCAGCCGATAATCGACAGCATCGATTCCGCTGCAGACGCGCGGCACGTCTTTCTCGTCACGCACGGCACGTTCTCCACGCCAGATGCAAACTCGTTCCGCTGGCGGCTTGGCGGACGCAAGAAATGCGCCGCGTTGCGTCCGAAGCTCTACGAAGTCCTTTCGCGCCGCCGCGCCATAGTGCTGTCGGGCCACACCCACACGACGGCCTTCTACCGACACGAGAACAAGTTCGGCGGCTTCTGCGAGTTTACCGCCAATTCGGTGTGGGCTAAGCCGGAATATGCGACAGGCGAGGCCATAAGCGAATCCGTTGCGGACTACGGGTCAGTATGGCTTGCGAAACACGTCGGCGACAAGCTTGCGGACTACAGGTCGGAGCTTGAGTTCTTCAAGCCCGGACTTAGGGAATATTTCTTCAGCAACGGCGCCGGTCACTACATGCTCGACGTGTCTGGCGAGGAGGTCGTGATGTCGTTCTATCCCGGAGATTCTAGGGCCCCGGCCCGCAAGTTCAATCTGTATCGCAATTCTCGGCATTCCTAAATCAGCGAACAGGGAAGCCAACCATAAAACTACTGAATGCTGCCAGTGCTGACCGTAAAGTAGATTCATGAGGTCTTTTCTTATGGCAAGAAACATATTGGTGACAGGTTCTTCGCACGGGATTGGCGCAGGGTGCGCGATTGCGTTTGCGCGCGACGAGGGCGCTAACATCGGCATCACGTGCAACAAGAGTCCCGAGGGGGCGGAGCAGGTCGCGGCGGAGTGCGCCAAGTACGGCGTGAAGACGAAAATCTATGCCGGAGACGTGGGGAGCCACGATCACTGCAAGGCCATGGTGGAGGACTTCATCGCCACCTTCGGCAAGATCGACGTGCTCGTGAACAACGCAGGCGGCGCATTGCAGATTCCGGGCGGACCGAAGGGCGAGTTCAAGGACATGCCGATGGAGTATTGGGATTCGCAGATGGCGCTCAATCTCAATGCGGCTGCGTATTTCTCTCGCTACGCCGTAGCGGACATGATCGCGAAAAAGACCGAAGGGCGCATAGTGAACGTCTCGTCCGTCCACGGGCAGGTCACGTGGGTGCACCGCCGGATGCTTCCGTATTCCGCCGCGAAGGCGGGCCTAAACATGTTCACGAAGTCGCTCGGCGTGGAGGTCGCCAAGTACGGCATCCGCGTGAATGCGGTTGCGCCGGGTCTCATCTACACGAAGATCATGTCGCGCTATTCCGATGCGGATGTCAGGGGCTTCAATCACAAGATACCCGTGGGACGCGGCGGGACGGTCGAGGAGATCGTGCCGACGATCCAGTTCCTTGCGGACGTGGAGAAGACGCGCTTCATCGTCGGGCAAGTCATCTTCGTGGACGGCGGCCAGTCGTGCGACGGGTCGATAGAGTCGATGAATTTCCCCGTGACCTTCTCTGACTGAAGTCCACGGGACAAGGGGAATGAAGGATAAGTCAGCGATGAACGGATGCAATGGCGGCTGCGGCCTCAAGCTCCGCAGCAAGTGGGAGTTCGGCGAGGCGAGCGAATGCCGTCGCGGACTTCTTTGCGGAATGGGGATCTCGCCAGAAGAGCAGTCAAGGCCCCTCATAGGCGTCGTCAACTCGTGGAACGAGTACAACCCCGGCCACGTCCACCTGAAGGGACTCGCCGAGCGCGTTAAGCAGGGCATCCGCGACGCGGGCGGATATCCCGTAGAGGTGATGACTACGGCCATCTGCGATGGCATGGTGCTGAAGGATCCGAAGTATATCGAGATTCCTTCGCGGAACTCCATCGCCGACCAGGTTGAGATCACCGTCGACGGCAACTTCTTCGACGGCATGGTGATGCTTTCCACCTGCGACTCGATCGTGCCCGGGCATCTCATGGCCGCCGCGCGCCTTGACATCCCGACCGTGATCGTCACGGGCGGCTACATGCCGCTCGGCACGTTCCGTGGCAAGGAGGTGCTGCACATCCACGCGCAGGACAAGGTCGGCACGATGCAGGACGGCAAGATCGATCCTGACGAATACAATGGGCTCATCGAACACTCGTGGGGAACTTGCGGCGGCTGCACTTCGATGACGACGGCGAATTCCATGTGCATGGTCGCGGAAGCGCTCGGCATGTCGCTGCCGTACAACTCAACGGTAAGCGCGGTGTCGTCCGAACTTGCCCTCATCGCCTACCGGGCTGGCGGGCGCGTGATGGACCTGTTGCGGAAGGGCATCACGGCCCGCAAGGTCATCACGCCGGCCGCGCTACGCAACGCGATAAAGATGGACATCGCCGTCGCTGCGTCCTCGAACCTTATCCTCCACATCCCCGCCATCGCGCACGAGGCCGGGTACGACGAGCCGTGGTGGAAGTATTTCGACGAGGCGTCGAACGACATTCCGCTCCTGTCGCATCTCGCGCCGAGCGGCCCGTACAACCTGCACGACCTCGACCTTGCTGGCGGTCTCCCTGCCGTGATGAAGGAGCTCCTTCCGAAGATCGACGGAGACGCGCTCACTGTCACAGGCAATACGATGGCGGAGAACGTCGAATCGGCGAAGGTCTACAACCGCGACGTCATCCACACGCTCGAAGAGCCGGTAATGAAGAAACCCGGTATCGCCGTACTGTACGGCTCGCTCGCGCCAGAGGGGGCGATCATCAAGATCGCCGCCGTGCCGGACGCGCTCATGAACAAGTTCAGCGGCCCCGCGCGCGTCTTCAACACCCTCGACGAAGGACTGGAGGCTCTCCGCGCCGGAAAGGTCAAGCCCGGCGATGCGTGCGTCCTCCGCTTCCTCGGCCTAAAGGCCCGCTTTGGGACGACTGCGTTCATGTTCCAGGAGGAGCTGAAGGGCAGGCCGGAGCTGTACAACTCGTGCGCAGTCATCACCGACGGACGCTTCTCCGGCGGCACGTCCGGACTCTCCGTCGGCTATGTCTCGCCTGAGGCGGCGCTCTGCGGTCCGCTTGGGCTCGTCAAGGAAGACGACACCATCGAGATCGACATCCCGAACCGCCGCATAGACCTTATGATCGACGATACGGAGATGGCGAAACGCAAGGCGGCGTTCAGCTGGAAGTTCGACGAATCGAAGTATCCCCGTTTCCTGAACCTCTTCGTCAAGAACGTCGGCTCGATGGCGCACGGCGGGATTTGGGAATAGCGGCTGGTGGTTAGAGGGTGGTTGTTGGTTGGTGACCGGTGGGTGGAGCTCTGACATGAAAGACGTGCTGGTGATCGGCGGCGGGCTTGCCGGATGGCGGGCGGCGGAAGCGGCGGTCAAGGCCGGCGCTTCCGTTGCGCTGGCCGCCAACGGAGCAGGCAACTCGCCCGACATACACGCACTCAACGTGCCGGTCCGCGATGATGACTCTGTGGAACGCTTCATGGACGACACCGTCAAGAGCGGACGCGGCGCGTGCGACCATGCGCTTGTCGAGACTCTGTGCCGCGGTTCGATCGCTCTCGCCGGCGAGTTCCCGTTCGACCGCAATCCCGACGGATCGTACAAGCTGCTCCAGCCGCTTGGCTGCAGCGTGCCGCGATGCGTTTCCATCGACCACAAGATCGGCACGTGGGCGCTTACGAAGATCAAGCGCGAGCTGGCAGGTAAAGTCGATGTGATTCAGGGTCGCGTGACAAATCTGTTCTACAGCTCCCAACCCTCAACTCTCAGCTTTCAACTTGGCGATAGAGACGCTGTTGGCGCTGCCAGAAGCGTCGTCATCGCCACAGGCGGCTGGTGCGGGAAGTACGCGTTCTCCGACAATCCGCCGGAGCTGCGCGGCGACGGCATCGACATGGCTGTCCGGCTCGGCGCTGCGACGCGCGACATGGATGCCGTGCAGTACGAGCCGACCGTTGCGCTCGCTCCTGAGAAGCTGCGCGGCATGCCCGTCATCACGACCATGCTTTACGACGGTGCGACGTTCCGCAACAGGGACGGCGAGGAGTTCCTTGCCGACAAGCACGCCAACAAGGACGAGATATCCCGCGCCATATTTGCGGAAGTCGAAGCGGGACGCGGCGTTGACGGCGGCGTCTGGCTCGACGCCACTGGTGTTCCGCATGAGATTCTCGAAACGACCTACATTGATACCGTGCGCCGCTATGCCGCAGCGGGCGTTGACATATCAAGCGAACCGATGCTGGTCGCGCCTGCGCCGCACACTTCGCTAGGCGGCCTTGTCATCGACACGCGTTGTCGCGTCCTTCGAGCCGACGGCTTTCCGATTCCCGGCCTTTTTGCCGCCGGAGAGGTGACCGGCGGCATCCACGGCAAGAACCGCATAGGCGGCAACGCAGGCACCGAGGTGCTCGTCTTTGGCCGAATCGCCGGCGAATCGTCGGCTGCGTACGCAAACGGAGCGAAACAATGTGCAGTATGAGAGTGACACGGCGGAGTTTCGTCGGGGCAAGCGTGGCGTTTGCCGGTGGATGTTGCGGTAGATTGACGCAGCCACATGCGGATGTGTGTCCGTCCGCTCCACGCCTTAGGATCGGCATCCTCTCCGACATCCATGTCACTAGGCGCGAGAACGCCACGACGTTCGAGAAGGCGTTGCGATGGTTTTCTGAGCAAGGTGTTGACGGCGTTCTCATAACCGGAGACCTCGGCACGAAAGGCACGATAGACGAAATCGAGGTTGTAGCCGAGACTTGGTACAATGTGTTTCCGAACGACAGGGACGCCAACGGTCGGCACGTGGAACGACTGTTTCTCCTCGGCAATCACGATGTCGACGGGTTCGTCGGCAAGTCGTCGTGGCCGAAGGGGCAGATTCCTTCCCGTGAAGTTGCTGAAAAGACGTGCCTGGCGTTTCATCGCGAAAAGACATGGAAGAGGCTTTTCAACGAGGAATATCGCCAGATTGTCGTCAAGCAGGTGAAGGGGTACACTTTCGTGCTGAACAGCTGGCATTCCCGAGCGCTGAAGGAGAAGGACGGACTGGAGGATTTCTGGAAGGTTTTCGCTCCGACGATCAACCCGGACATGCCGTTCTTCTACTGCCAGCACCCTCACCCGAAGGATACGTGCTCGGCCGGCTATCTGCTTGGCGGAGCCTTCTGGCACGGCGGCTGGGATGACGGAATCTCGACGAGGCTTCTTTCCGAGCACCGGAACTGCATCGCGCTTTCGGGGCACTCACATTATCCGATAGACGACGAACGAGCCATCTGGCAGGGCGCTTTCACGAGCGTCAATTGTGGCTGCGCAAGAGGATTTGCGTTCACGTTCCCCGGGCGGGAGAACGGACATGCCGTATCGGACATGAAGGCTGGCACGACGTTCCAGATGCCGCCGATCGACATCAAGCGCATCAGGCAGGGAATGCTCATGGAGGTGTTCGGCGACAGCATCGTGTTCCACCGTCGCGAGTTTGTCTATGACCAGTCGCTTGGCCCGGACTGGGTGGTTCCGCTCGGGAAAGGCGCGGCGCGCCCGTATGAATTCGAACCGCGCCGCCGCGCATCGCGTCCGCCACAGTTCATCGAAGGGTCGTCCGTCGCAGTCGCGGAGCGGCCTGGCGGCAAGAACCGCAAAGGCGAGCCGTGCGAGCAGGTAGTCGTGACGGTCCCGTCAGCACGAGGAGGGCGCGTGTTCGACTACGAAGTGTCTGCCGAGGTGCGCATAGCGGACTTCACGCGCACGGTCGCGTCGAAGCGTGTATTTTCGCCAGACGCGTTTCTCGGTGCGGCCCAGGACGGCGGCAAGGTGACGTGCGTTTTCGCGAAGAGCGAGCTGCCGAAGGCACGTGACATCCGCTTCACGGTTCGCCCGTTCAACTGCTGGGGCAAGGGCGGCGAGCCAATAGCCTCGAAATGGCAGATTCTGTCGTCGGACAAGAGGGGTCATCTGCCGGCGGCGTCTGTCTGAACAAGATCAGGCTTGCGGTTTAGCCTGACGCCTCTGCGTGAAATAAGAATGTGCCAAAAGGTGACATGGCCGGAAACGGTTTATATGCGCTTGATCCTGCTGAGGCGGGCGCTGGCAGATTGCCCCCCCCGGTTCGGTTTTCGACACCCCCTTGCGCGGCAGAAGAATTTTTGATATACTTTACACATTCTTCGCAAGAGAAGATGGTCGCGATACGGGCGAGTAGATCCCGTCGCGTCGTGGCCGCAGGGCAGCGCCCGCGGTCATGGTGTGATCGCGGGCAGCTTTTTTTACGGGGATGCTGCGAGGGGACACAACCGCGCGCGGAGCGCCTTCCGAAGGGCTTCCGGCGGCAACTCCGGGTGGAGCCCGCCGAGGGTGCGGTCGTCGAGTCGCAGGGTACGAGAAATAAGGAAAGAACAAGATGCAACAGCAGAGAGTGCGCATCCGCCTGCAGGCATACGACCATCGTGTGCTTGACCAGGCCGTCGGTGGGATCATCGACACGGCCAGGGGAACGGGTGCGCAGGTTGTGGGGCCGATTCCGCTGCCGACGCGCGTCGAGCGGTACACGGTCAACCGTTCGCCCAACGTCGACAAGAAGTCGATGGATCAGTTCGAGATGCGCACGCACAAGCGGCTTCTCGACATCGTGAACCCGACGGCGCAGACTATCGACGAGCTGAAGAAGCTCAACCTGCCGGCGGGCGTGGACATCACCATCAAGGTCTGACGGGAGGGTGTCATGGAAGGTTTGATCGGCAAAAAGATCGGCATGACCCAGGTGTTCGACGCTGAGGGCCGTCGCATGTGCGTGACGGTGCTCGAGGTCGGTCCCTGTCCGGTCGTGCAGCTTAAGACTCTCGAGCGCGACGGGTACGTTGCGGCTCAGCTCGGTTTCGGCGAGCAGAAGGCGAAGCGACTGACCAAGGCTGTCTGCGGCCACCAGGAGAAGACCGGCGGGCTGAAGGACAAGAAGGTGCGTGTGCTGCGCGAGTTCGCGCCTGACGCCGGCGAGGAGGTCAAGGTAGGCGACGTGCTTACGGTGGCTAACTTCGAGGGCGTCAAGTTCGTCGACGTGACGGGCGTGACGAAGGGCAAGGGTTTTGCCGGCGTCTTGAAGCGCTACAACTTCGCTGGCGGCAACATGACGCACGGCGGCCACTCTAAGCGCCGCACGGGCGGCCTTGCCGCGCGCGACCTGCCGGGTTGGATCGAGAAGGGCAAGAAGATGCCCGGCCACATGGGTGCGGTCAACCGCAAGGCTGTCAACCTCGAGGTGGTGCAGGTCCGTCCGGACGACAACGCCCTGCTGGTGAAGGGTTCGGTTCCCGGCGCCCGCAACGGCATCGTGTTCGTCCGCAAGTCCCTCAAGAACAACGTGATCGCCGCGAAGGCGAAGAAGGGGGCGTAAGTAGCCATGAAGAAGATCGAGACAGTCTTCGACAAGTCTGCGCTGACGCTCGACAGGGGCGCGCAGGCGGTCAAGGACGTGGTGACGGCGATCCGCAATGCGCGGCGCGCGGGCACGGCGTCAACCAAGAGCAAGGGCGAGGTCGCGGGTTCGAACAAGAAGCCTTGGAAGCAGAAGGGCACGGGCAATGCCCGCGCCGGCTTCCGCCAGTCGCCGGTGTGGCGTGGCGGCGGCGTGGCGCACGGGCCGCATCCGCGCTCGTTCGCGCAGAAGGTGAACAAGAAAGTTGTGGCGCTGGCATTCGCGAGGGCGGTTTCCGACCGTCTTGCGGAGGGCGATGTGATTGTCGTGGACAAGTTCGAGTTCGAGGCGCCGAAGACGCGGCTGATGGCGAAGTTCCTGAAGGAGCTAGGCGTCGACCGCACGGCGGTGATCGTGCAGCGCGACGTCGACGAGACGGTGTTCCTCACGATGCGCAACCTTCCGGGCATCGACTATTCCACGGCCGGATCGCTTGACGTGTACACGGTTCTCGCGAACCGCAAGCTGGTCTGCGACAAGGACGGTTTCGACGCGCTCTTGGCGCGCATCACGAAGTGAAGGAGCATGCGTCATGACTAAGGCAGAACTCAAGGCCAAGACCGAGGGCGTCATTCTCGACGTGCTGATCACAGAGAAGGGCTCCCGCATGTCTGCGGAGGGCCGCTACCTGCTGGAGGTCGCGCCCGACGCCCGCAAGCCGCAGATCGCGGCGGCAGCGGAGAAGGCGTTCGGCGTGCATGTGCTTGCCGTGCGCACGGCGAACATGAAGGGCGGCCTTCGCTTCGTCCGCGGCACGCGTCGTCAGGTGCGCGAGACCACCTGGAAGAAGGCGATCGTCACCGTCAAGGAGGGCGAGCGCATCGAGCTCGCATAAAGAGGGAGACCGACCAATATGGCACTTAAGACCTACAAGCCCCGTTCGAGCGGCATCCGCTTCCGCGAGTCCGCTACGTTCGAGGAGATCACCGAGAAGCGTCCGGTGAAATCGCTTACGAAGGCGCTCCGCAAGAAGGCGGGCCGCAACAACCAGGGGCGCATCACGGTCCGCCACAGGGGCGGCGGCGCGAAGCAGCGCATCAGGATAGTCGACTTCAAGCGCCGCAAGTTCGGCGTCGAGGCGACGGTGAAGGACATCGCGTACGATCCCACGCGCAGCGCGTACCTGGCGCTCGTGGAGTACGCAGACGGCGTGAAGAGCTACATTCTCGCTCCCGACGGCCTGAAGCGGGGCATGAAGGTGATGAGCGGCCCGAAGGCCGAGGCGACGCTGGGCAACTGCCTGCCGCTGTCTCAGATTCCACTCGGGCTGGTGGTTCATGCGGTTGAGCTCGTGCCCGGGCAGGGAGCGAAGGTTTGCCGGTCGGCCGGCAACTCCTGCCAGGTGATGGCGCGTGACGGTGGCCGCGTGACGCTCAAGATGCCGTCCGGCGAAATCCGCATATTTGACGGACGTTGCCTTGCTTGCGTTGGCTCCGTCGGCAACAAGGACTGGGGTTCGATCAAGCTTGGCACGGCCGGTCGCAAGCGCCACCTGGGCATTCGTCCGACTGTGCGCGGCGTCGCCATGAACCCTGTCGACCACCCGATGGGCGGCGGCGAGGGCCGCACGTCCGGCGGTTCGCACCCGTGTTCGCCGTGGGGCAAGCTCGCGAAGGGCGGCAAGACGCGCGCGAAGCGGAAGGCCTCGAACAAGGTGATCGTCAAGAGGAGGAAATAATCCATGGCACGTTCTCTCAAGAAGGGCCCTTATGTCGAGGAAAGCCTCCTCCGCAGGGTCGAGAAGATGAAAGCGAGCGGCAAGAAGCAGCCGATCAAGACGTGGAGCCGCCGGTCGATGGTGATTCCTGACTTTGTCGGCCTCACGTTTGCGATCCATAACGGCCGGCAGCACATGCCGATCTTCATCACGGAAAACATGGTCGGCCACCGGCTCGGCGAGTTCGCCCCGACGCGCACGTTCAAGTCGCACGGCAACAGCGTGGCGAAGGCCGAGAAGTAAGGAGTAGACAATGGAAGTCATCGCCATTACCCGCAATGCGCGCATGTCGGCCTTCAAGGGCCGGCCGCTCTGCCGCGCGTGCCAGGGCCTCGCGGCCTCCGAGGCGCTGAAGGTCGTCGAGTTCTCGCCGAAGAAGGCGGCCGAAATCATCCGCAAGACGCTTAAGAGCGCCATGGCGAATGCCGCGAACAACAACGGCGTCGCCGACGCTGGTGCGCTTACCGTGAAGCTGTGTGTGCTCGACGAGTCGGTGCGGATGCGCCGCTACTGGCCGACGGCCCGCGGCTCCGCGCATCCGATCGCCCGCCGCATGTGCCACTGCAAGGTCGTTCTTACGGACGAGAAGAAGGTCAAGAAGGAGAAGAAATAATGGGACAGAAAGTAAATCCCGTCGGTTTCCGCGTTGGCGTCAACCACGCCTGGGGCAGCCGTTGGTTCGCGCCCAAGAAGTCCTTCGGCGCGTTCCTTGTGGAGGATCAGCGCATCCGCGACCTCTGCAAGAAGCGGCTTGTCGAGGCCGGCATCTCCCGGATCATGATCGAGCGTTACGCTAACCGCGTGCGCGTCACCCTCTTCAGCGCCCGTCCGGGCGTGATCATCGGCCGCAAGGGCGGTGACGTCGAGGCGACGCGTGACGAGCTGTCAAAGATGACCGGCAAGGAGGTCTACCTTGAGGTCAAGGAGGTCCAGGGAGCCGATGCAGACGCGCAGCTCGTGGCCGAGTCGATTGCGCTGCAGCTCGAGCGCCGCATCATGCTCAAGAGGGCGATGAAGCGCGCGATGAAGGTTGCGATGGACATGGGTGTGGACGGCATCAAGATCCATGCCGGCGGCCGCATCAACGGCGCGGAGATCGCGCGCGTCGAATGGTCCCGCGAGGGCAAGGTGCCGCTTCACACGCTTCGCGCGAACATCGACTACGGTTTCGCGGAGGCCAACACCACGGCCGGCAAGATCGGTCTGAAGGTGTGGATATGCAAGAAGGAAGGGTTCCAGGCCCGTCCGCCCCGCGGCGATCGCCGCGGCGACCGGCGTGAGCGCGGGGACCGCAAGGAGGGTCGGTAAGCCATGCCTTTGATGCCCAAGAGAGTCAAGTACCGCAAGGTCTCCAAGGGGAATCGCGCGGGATATGCAACGTCGGGCACGGAGCTCGCATACGGCGAGTTCGGCCTTAAGGCGCTGACGCGCGGTCTCCTGACGGCCACGCAGATCGAGGCGTGCCGCGTCGCGATCAACCGTGAGATGAAGCGCAAGGGGAAGCTCTGGATACGCATCTTCCCCGACAAGCCCGTCACGCGCAAGCCGATAGAGGTGCGCATGGGCGGAGGAAAGGGCAACCCGGAGTTCTGGGCGGCCGTAATCCTCCCAGGGAAGGTCCTCTTCGAGGTCGGGGGCGTCAGCGAGGAGGTCGCCAAGGAGTGCCTCCGTCTGGCGGCGACCAAGATCGGAATCCACACGAAATTCATCACCCGCGCAGGAGTAAAGATCTGATGAGCACGGAAATCAGCAGCCGCGGTGCGCGCAAGGTGCGCAAGGGCGTGGTCGTATCGCGGATGGGCGCGAAGAGCGTCAAGGTCGCGGTCTCGTACCGCGAGCGTCACCCGATGTACGGCAAGGTCGTCACGCGCACTAAGAACTACCATGTGCACGACGAGGCCGACACGGCCAAGGTCGGGGACACGGTGACCATCATGGAAACGCGTCCGATGAGCGCCACGAAGCGTTGGCGCATCGTCGCGGACGCGAAGTAAGCAAGGAGAAGCCGACATGCTTCAGGAACTCTCCAATCTCGTAGTGGCGGATAACACTGGCGCCAAGCGTGCGATGTGTTTCCGTATTCTCAAGCAGCGCAAGGAGTACGCCCATCTCGGGGACGTGATCCGCGTTGCGATAAAGGAGGCTTCGCCGACCTCGTCCGTAAAGAAGGGCTCGGTCGCGACCGCCGTCATCATACGCACGGGCCAGCCGATCCGCAGGGAGGACGGCTCGATGGTCCACTTCGACCAGAACGCGTGCGTCCTCGTCGACTCGAAGCTCAACCCGATCGGGACCCGCGTGTTCGGGCCGGTCGCCCGCGAGCTCCGCGAGAAGAACTACATGAAGATACTCTCGATGGCCCCGGAAGTGGTCTGAGAAGGAGCAACGAAATGTCACTCGCAAGAATCAGGAAGAACGACACCGTGATCGTGACCTGCGGCAATGACGCGGGCAAGACCGGCACGGTATTGAGCGTGAACGCAAAGAAGGGCACGGCGATAGTGGGCGGCATAAACGTCCACAAGAAGGCGGTGCGCCGTACCGAGAAGACCGCTGGCGGCCTCATTGAACGGGAGTTCCCGATCCGCATAAGCAAGCTCATGCCTTACGACGCCGAGAAGAAGGCGGGCACGCGCGTCAGGGTGGGCGACAAGGAGGGCAAGAAGGCCCGTCTCTCCGTCAAGAGCGGGAAGCCCCTCTAAGGAAGGAACTAAACTGTCATGGCAAGACTGAAAGACGAATACGCGAACCGCATGGTGGCAGAGCTCGAGAAGAAGCTCGGCATCACCAACCGTATGCTCGTTCCGCGCCTCCAGAAGATCGTCATCAACATGGGCTTCGGCATCGTCTCCAAGGACGAGCAGAAGACGCTAGTGGACGACCTCGCTACCATCACCGGCCAGAAACCGATGCTTTGCCGCGCGAAGAAGTCGATCTCGAACTTCAAGCTGCGCGAGGGCATGGTCATCGGCGCGAAGGTCACCCTGCGCGGCATGCGCATGTGGGAGTTCGCCGACCGCCTTATCTCGGCGGCGCTGCCCCGCATCCGCGACTTCCGCGGGGTTCCCAACCGCGGCTTCGACGGCGCCGGCAACTATACGCTCGGCATCAAGGAGCACACGATCTTCCCGGAGCTCGTGGATTCCGCAGTTCACTCCGGAATGGACGTCACGTTCGTGACCTCGTCCACCGACAACGCGGCCTGCAGGGAGCTTCTCGTCTCCATGGGCATGCCGTTCGCAGGAAGGAGCTAAGTCATGGCCAAGAAGTGCCTCATCGAAAAGCAGAAGCGCACGCCGAAGTTCAAGGTCCGCGCCTACAACCGCTGCCAGCGCTGCGGGCGGCGTCACGCCTACCTCCGCAAGTTCGGCGTCTGCCGTCTCTGTTTCCGCGAGCTCGCTGTCGCCGGCCTCGTGCCCGGCGTGACAAAGGCATCGTGGTAACGAAAGAAGAAAAGGAGTCCAGCACATGTCCATAGATCCCATTTCCGACATGCTCACGACGATCCGCAACGGTCTGAAGGCCCGCCTTTTCTCCGTGGAGACCCCGGCGAGCGGACTGAAGGGCGAAATCGCCCGCGTCATGAAGGAGGCCGGCTACATCGCCGACGCCGTCACGACGTCAGAGTTCCCGAAGCGGCTCGTGATCACGCTGAAGTACACGGAGCGGGCCATGCCCGCCATAACGGAGCTCAAGCGCATCTCAAAGCCCGGCCTGCGCCGGTTCGTCTCGGTTCCCGAGATACCGTCCGTCCTCGACGGAATGGGCCTTGCGATCCTCTCCACCTCGAAGGGCGTCATGTCCGGCACTGAGGCGAAGAAGGCCCGCATTGGCGGGGAGCTCATCTGCACCGTAGCTTAAGTAAGAGGAGTCCAAGACAATGTCTCGAATCGGCAAGGAACCCGTCACGATCGCGGAAGGCGTAACCGTCTCCGTCGACGGCCAGAAGGTGACGGTGAAGGGGAAGCTCGGGGAGCTTTCCTATACGATGCATGAAGGCATCACGGCGAAAGCGGAAGACGGCCGTATCGTCGTCTCGTGCGCAGATGACGCAACGCTCGGCAACTTCCACGGCCTCGCCCGCGCACTGATTCACAACATGGTGGTCGGCGTGTCTGCGGGCTACAAGAAGCAGCTATCGATCGAAGGAACAGGCTTCAAGGCCGTGCTCAAGGGCAAGGAGCTTGCGCTCTCCCTGGGCTTTGCCTCGCCTAAGATATTTGCGGTGCCGGACGGCATCACATGCACCGTCGAGAACGACGGCCTCCAGGTGACGCTGACCGGCGTCGACAAGGCGCTCGTCGGCGAGTCTGCGGCGCGCATCCGCGCGTACTACCCGGCCGAACCCTACAAGGGCAAGGGCATCAAGTACGTCGGCGAGCACATCCGCCGCAAACAAGGAAAGAAGGTGGCCTAATGAGCTTCAACCGCAAGGTACAGCGCCAGAAGCGGCATCTCCGCCTGCGTCAGCGCATCGTCGGCACGGCAGCGCGTCCACGCCTGTCGATCTGCATCACGAACAAGCACATGTACGTGCAGTTCATCGACGACGATGCCGGTCGCACTCTCGCTCAGGCGAACAGCCTGAAGGACGAGCACGCCAACCTCGCCACAGCCAAGGCGCTCGGCGCCGCGGCGGCCGAGGCCGCGAAGTCCGCAGGCATTTCGACCGTTGTCGTCGACCGCGGCGGCAACAAGTATACGGGCCGCGTCGCGGCAATCGTCGAGGCCGTCGTGGAGGCGGGCCTCTCCATCCGCACCAAGAAAGAGGAGAATCGGTAACAATGGCTTTCAATCGCGACAAGCGTTCCGACGCGGGTGCCGAGGACAACCTCGACGAGCATACCGTGTTCATCAACAGGTGCGCCAAGACCGTCAAGGGCGGCCGCCGCATGAGCTTCTCCGCCGTCATCGTGGTCGGTGACAAGGCCGGAAAGGTCGGCGTGGGTTTCGGCAAGGCCAACGAGGTCGCCGACGCAATCCGCAAAGGCGGCGAGGCTGCCCGCAAGGACATGCGCACGGTCACGTTGCGTGGCAAGACCATCCCGCACGACGTCGAGGGTGTCTGTGACGGCGGCCGGGTGATTCTCAAGCCCGCGCCGGACGGCACGGGCCTCATCGTCGGCGGCGGCATGCGCCCCGTTCTCGAGGCCGTCGGCATACGTGACGCTGTCGGCAAGTCGCTCGGATCCAAGAACCGTCTCAACGTGGTCAAGGCCACTATGAACGCGCTCATGAAGCTCCGCAGCGCCGAGGAGATCGCGGCGATCAGGGCGTAACGGCGAAAGCCTCGAAAGGAGAACTTGAAATGGAACTCAGCAATCTGACAAACACGCCGGGAGCACGCAGCCGCCGCAAGCGCGTCGGCCGCGGTTGCGGTTCGGGCATGGGCAAGACCTCCACCCGCGGTCACAAGGGTCAGGCCGCGCGCAAGGGCCACAAGCATAAGCTTCAGTTTGAAGGCGGCCAGATGCCGCTCGTCCGCAGGCTGCCGAAGCGCGGTTTCAACAATGCCGCTTTCGCCGCCAAGGCGTTCGGCGTCAACCTTGCAGAACTTGAGAAGCGGTTCGAAGCCGGGGCCGAAATCACCCTCGCTACTCTTGCGAAGGCCGGCCTTACGGACAACAAGCGCCCGAAGGTCAAGATACTCGGCACCGGCGAACTGACAAAGAAGTTCACAGTGAAGGTTCCTTGCTCGGCTTCCGCCAAGGCGAAGATCGAGAAGGCCGGCGGCACCGTCGCCTGAGACGGTCTCCGACCGCGTAAGACGCGAGGCTCCCGGACATGCTCGGGCGTCTCGCGTTTCTTTTTTCGTGTCCCGCTGCAAAGCGAAGGGAGATGTGACTTGAGGACCTGCGCTTCTAACAACTGCAATGCCTTTACGGCGTCATGCCTCTTGGCGGCGGCGTTGGCGGCGTGTCTGTGCCGCGCCGATCAACCAGCTGGCGTCAAGGCTGTCCCCATGCGGGACTGCCCGATCGGTGTGTTTGACTCCGGAATAGGCGGGCTCTCCGTGCTTGAACAGATTCTTGCACTAGACGCGTTCGACAACGGCACCGGCGCTCCTGGCACGGACGGACGGCCCGACTTCGCGGGAGAGGAGTTCGTCTACTTCGGAGACCAGGCGAACATGCCGTACGGACGCTATGACGCGGCGGGCAAGGCCGACCTTCTGCGCGAACTGGTCAGGCGAGACGCGCGCTTCCTCCTAGGCAGCGACGGGCATCGTCCGGCAAAGGTCATAGTCATTGCATGCAACACTGCCACGGCCTATGGTCTTGAAGCCGTCCGTGCCATGCCTCGGTCGCGCGGCGAAAAGGTCATCGGCGTCGTCAATGCAGGGGTTGAGGCCGCACTTGACGCAATTTCGTCGGCGACAGGTGCCTGCGCCGTCGCGGTCATGGCCACGCCGGCGACGATTTCATCCGGCGTGTACGAGCGTACGCTAGCCGAGACGGCCCGCGTCCGCGCGCTGTCGTTCCCAGTGTTTGTCGCCAGCCGCGGCGGCATCGGCCTTGCGGAGGCGGTTGAGAACGCCGAACCGGGACGTTTCCTGTGCGCACGGACGAATGTGGTGGCCCTCGTCACGGACTATCGGGCGCACGGCGGCAAGGCGCCGATACGCGCGTTCATCCTCGGGTGCACTCACTATCCTTTCGTTCTGGAAGCCATACGCTCCGCCCTCGACAGTCTTCGTGAGAATCCGGAGTATGCGTCGCTCCTGCCGCGCGACATTGTTTTCGTAGATCCGGCGGTCTACACGGCCATGGCGTGCTACAAGGCCCTGCGTGAAGATGGGCTTCTCAGGACGTCAGGCGCGGAGAGGCCCCGTCCGCGCGTTGAAGCGTTCGTGTCGATCGGACGCGACGGACCGCTTGATGATTCCGTCAAGTACGGGCGCAGCGTGTCGGACGCGGACTACGGCACGAAAATTGTGCCGTTGGCTTGCGGTTCGCTGACGGATGCAACGGCGGAAAGCGTGGCGGCGTCCTTCCCTCTTTCTGCTGCCGCGCTCGGCATCTCCCCGACACATTCCTGCGACAAGGACAAGTGACCATGTGGGCGTGAGACGGGAACGGAGAAAGTATGGTATAATAACGCAATGCGAAACCCGTCACAGCCAGAGCTTGAAGTCCTGAGGGAGGTCACTACCGCCGTCGTGCGCGAGCGAGACGTGCGCCTTCTCCTTGAGAGGGTTATAGACATACTCGGCCGGCGCATGGGCATGCTGCGCGGCACGTTCACGATACTCGAGGGCGACGAACTGCGTATCGAGGCGTCGTCACGCGGCCTTAATGCCGAGGAGCGCGCTCTCGGCCACTACCGACTTGGCGAGGGAATCACCGGGCTGGTAGCGAAATCGGGGAAGTCGGAGATCGTCCTGGACGTCCGCAGGGACCGCAGGTTTCTGAACCGCACGAAGTCGCGTCGTATTGACGAGGCGCTTTCTTTCATATGTGTGCCGCTGATACGCAACGGTGACGTCATAGGCACGCTTTCAGCGGACCGCGAGATGCGCGGCGAGACCACTTCGCTCGCTAAGGACGTCGCGCTCCTGGAGATAATCGCCAACTTGGTGGGCGAGGCGGCGGCTGTCTTGCGTGAGGAGTGCGCGGAGCGCGACGCGCTCAAGGACGAGAACCGCCGGCTGCGCGGGCTGATGTCAACCGACAACCCGGGGCACATGATTGGCGAGTGCCTGCAAATGCGTGCTGTATACGAGCAGATACGCCAGGTGGCGCCGAGCGAGGCCACGGTGCTCGTGCGTGGCGCAAGCGGCACTGGCAAGGAACTGGTGGCGCGTGCGATACAGGTCCTTTCAGCGCGGCGCGACAAGCCTTTTGTTGCGCTCAACTGCGCGGCTCTGCCGGAGTCGCTGGTGGAGTCGGAGCTTTTCGGCCACGAGAAAGGGGCGTTCACCGACGCGCGCGAGCGCCGGATCGGGCGCGCTGAGGCAGCGGATGGCGGTACGCTGTTCCTTGACGAGATAGGGGACCTTTCGCTGGCGGTGCAGGTGAAGCTGCTGCGTTTCCTGCAGGAACGCACGTTCTCCCGAGTGGGTTCTAACACGGTACTCCACAGCGACGTGCGGTTCATCGCCGCGACGAGCCGGAATCTCGAGGACCTGATGGCGCGGAAACTGTTCCGCGAGGACCTGTACTACCGGCTATCGGTCTTCCCGATAGCTGTGCCGGACCTGAAGGACCGTGGCGGTGACATCGTGCTGCTGGCGCACCACTATCTCTCACGCATGAACGTGAAGTACGGGCGTAGCATCGACCGCATTTCCGCACCGGCGCTTAACATGCTGCAGGGCTATGCCTGGCCCGGCAACGTGCGCGAGCTGGAGAACTGCATGGAGCGCGCGGTGCTGACGGCCAGGGACAATGTGATACGCGGCTATAACCTGCCGCCGGCGATGCAGGATGGCGAACCGGCGGAAGGCCCGTACGACGAGGACAGGGCGCAGACGCTCGACGAGCAGTTGGCCGATGCCGAGCGGCGGATACTGCGCAACGCGATCTCGCGCCACGGCGGGAACCGCGCGGCTGCTGGGCGCGAGCTGGGAGTAAGCTCGCGTATGATGAACTACAAGCTAGGAAAGCTGGGGATGCTGTCCGTCGGCCGAGAGGGCCGTCCGTGACCGACTGGCCTGGGGCATTGCCTTTCCCGCCTTGAAATGATACAATTCACGTTGTGAAAAAGACTTCTCGCAAGTTGAAGTACCGTCGCGTCCTGCTGAAGCTCTCCGGCGAGGTGCTGGGGAACCGGGATTCCGGCGAATGTCTCGACCCTGCGCGGCTGGCGTACATGGCGGACCGGGTGCGCCGTCTCCGTGCTTTGGGCTGCGAGGTAGGCGTTGTGCTCGGCGGCGGCAACATCTTCCGCGGCCTTGCTGGCGCTAGCCGTGGCGTCGACCGCGTGACGGGCGACTCCATGGGAATGCTGGCGACTGTCATTAACTCGCTTGCGCTGATGAACGCGCTGGAAGCGGCCGGCATGCCGGCCAGTGTCATGACGGCGACCGACATGCCGAAGATTGCCGAGCCGTTCGTGGCGCGTCGGGCGCTCCGCTACCTTTCGGAAGGACGCGTAGTGATCTTCGGCGGCGGTACGGGCAACCCGTATTTCTCGACTGACTCGGCTGCGGCCCTGAAGGCGTGTGAAATCGGCGCGGACGTTTTGCTCAAGGCGACGAAGGTCGACGGCATCTATACCGCCGACCCGAAGAAGGACCCGAAGGCGGAGCGCTATCGGTCGCTGACGTACGAGACGGCCTTGGAGCGACGCCTGAAGGTGATGGACGCGGCGGCTTTTGCGCTTTGCCGCGACAATTCGATTCCAATCGTCGTGTTTGACTTCTTCGACAGGAACGCGCTCGTCGGCGTGGTCTCCGGCAAGTCGATGGGAACGCTGGTGAGCGAGAAGGGCTGAGCGCGTTAGGCGCATAAGGCAAACGTTTGTAAGGAAAGGCAGACAAGATGGAAACAGTAAGTGAAGTGCTGAACGATGCAACGGCGAAGATCGCCAAGAGCTTCGACGCGCTAAAGGCGCAATTCGCCGGCCTTAGGACCGGTAAGGCGTCGCCGGCGATGGTCGATGGCATCAAGGTCGACTACTACGGGTCGCCGACTCCGATCAAGAGCCTCGGCACGATCTCGACGCCGGAGCCGCGCCAGATCAAGATCACTCCGTTCGACCCGACGGTGCTGGACGCGATGAACAAGGCGATACTTGCCGCGAACATCGGCGTGACGCCGCAGACCGACGGCAAGGTGTTGCGCATAACGGTGCCCGAGCTCAACGAGGAGCGCCGCAAGGAAATCGTCAAGGTCGCGAAGACGCAGGCAGAGGCGCAGAAGGTCGCAATGCGTAACGTCCGCCGCGATGCCAACGAGACGGTGAAGAAGCTGGAGAAGGACAAGAAGATCTCCGAAGATGACATGAAGCAGGGCCTTGACCGCATACAGAAGGCGACGGACGACGGCATAGCGAAGATCGACGCCGAGCTGAAAGCCAAGGAAGCCGAAGTAATGGCGGTCTGAGGAGTGTCGTTAAGGATAAATCTTGAATTTCAAGGAGGAGGCAGCAATGGCAGAAGAAGTTGAGATGACACCCGTCGAGGCCGGGGAACCACCCAAGGCAAATCCGCTGGCAAGGCCCGCATCGCCGATTTCGGCGGCAACGCAGGCGGCACCCGCCATACACAAGCCGGTCATCGGCGCGGCGCCGTCTGCAGGCGGCCTCAAGCCTGGCTTGAAGCTGCCGCCGAAGCCTGGCGTAGCCGGTGCGGCGTCCGCGAGCGGCGGCATTAAGCCTGGCCTGAAGCTGCCGACACAGAACGCTCTTAAGCCAGGTGTGAGGCTGCCGCAGAAGCCGGTCATACGCAAGCCAGGCTCGACTGTCCTAGCCGCGCCTTTGCCCAAGCCGATAGTAGGTGCGGCGAAACCCGTTGCGGTAGACGCTCAGGGCATTGGCAAGCTGCCGACTGTCGAGGCAAAGACCGTTCCTCGCTCCGATGCGGCGCCGGTCGTGAGCGAGAATCCGAAGCCGTTGGAGGCTCTTAAGAGCGTGACGCAGAAGCTGAAGGGCATCACTCAGGAGATTCCGCAGCAGGCGATTCTCCGCAAGACCGGCATCATTGCCGATGGTGCGATGAGCGAGGCCCAGAAGGAGGCCGCCAAGCACAAGACCGCGCGCATTTCGCTGTCCGACGCAATGGGCGTGGCGCCGGTGAAGAACGAGAATGCGCCGATCAAGACAATCCGCATTAAGCGTCCGGTCGACATTCCGGGCAGCACGAAGCCCCTGAAGCCTCAGCCGCCGCCTGCCGCGGCAGAGCCTGCGCAAGCTGCGGCAGAGCAGGCCGGGCAGGATGCGACGGCTCCGACGGCGACGCAGCGCAAGACGCTGAAGATCACGCGCCCCGGTGGCGGTGCGGTTCGTCCGTCGGGCAAGTTCGGCATCAAGCGTCCGGGTTCGGCACCTGCTTCCTCCGCGGCATCGGCTGCAGCGGAGCCGGGCGACGGAGCAGTTGCCGACATTCCCGAAATCTCCGACATCCCGGACATGTCGGTGGCTCCCGTGCCGGTTCGGGCGACGGCTTCCGACGGTCCGGCATGGCTTTGGACGCTTTCTGCGATCGTGCAGCTTGCGGCGTGTGCCGTTGTCGGCGCACTTGCATGGTTCCTGTACACGAATACGGCGACCAGCTACTTCTAAGTCGGAGCTTGCGGTCTGCATCTTGACAGATGAGACGTGTCGGAAGCACGGCTGCGGTAGCGAAAGCGACGGCTCTGGAGATGCTTTCAGAGCCGTTGACTTTGCTTGTGCTTCTAGCGGCACTGACGCTTGAAGTGTTTGCGCCTGCTTTCCATTACCACCAGTTCGGCGAGGCGACGCGCATGGCGCGGGACGCCGGGCTCTCGGCCCTATTCACATGCGGAAGCGTGTTCGCGGTCTTCGTCACTATCCGTGCGTTCCGCCGCGAGATTGAGTCTGGCACGTTGGAAATGGCTCTTTCGCATCCAGTTTCGCGAGTGAGATTCTTCCTGTCCAAGACGCTTGGCGCATGCCTCGCCTACCTGTCGTTCGCGTGCGTTCTGGCCTCGACCGCGCTGCTGACAGTCGAAGGCGCGGAGATCGGCGGCGAAATCGCCAGACGCACGGGCGACATCGCCCGCATCTACGGGCCGTGCTTCGCCGCCGGGGTGGCGGTCATGGTGTTGCCGCTTCTAATTGGCGCGGCGCTCAACCGCTTCGCCTGCTGCCGTTTCGTGCTTTCCGCGTTCGTCGTGGCGCTTGCGCTGTCGGTGGCGTCCGCTGCGGTCGCTGCAGTGCGCGACCCATCATGGGCATGGCGTCTGGCGCCTGCAGTCTTGCTCGTAGTGTTTGCGACGTTCGTGTTGCTCTCCGCGTCCGCCGCGTTCGCGGTGCGGTTCAGGGCGAACGTCGCGGCTGCGGCCGTTGGGCTGCTCGTGGCGTTGTCGCTCCCAGCCGTCGGCAACTACTACTTGGCGGACGCGCTCTCAAAGGGTGGTTCGGTGCCGTGGAGCTACGTTGGGCTTGCCGCACTGGCGACCGCATCCGCAGTGGCGTTTTTCTTGCTTCTTGGTGTTAGGTTAATCGAAGGGCGCGATGTTGCGTGAAAGGGCTTATGGACGATGACGTTGTTCTGCTGGACGGGGTCGTGAAGACGTTTCGCGACTTTTGGCTTCGTCCGACGGTGAGGGCTGTCGACGGACTGTCCCTGCGCGTGAGGCGCGGCGAGGTGTTCGGTCTCTTGGGGCCGAACGGATCGGGCAAGTCAACGACGATCAAGATGATACTCGGGCTTCTCTCGCCAAGCGGCGGGAAGGTCTCGCTCTTCGGCCTTACGCCGCGCTCTGTAGAGGCGCGTCGTCGGCTTGGCTACCTGCCCGAGCTAAGCTACCTGCATCCGTTCCTCACCGCGAGGGAAACGTTGCGCTATTACGCCGGGCTTTGCGGACTCTGCCGGCGCGAGGCGTTGATGCGGACGGAGCAACTCCTGAAGATGGTCGGATTGGAGTCGGTTGCGTCTCGTCCCGTAGGCGGCTTCTCTAAGGGCATGGCGCGGCGGGTCGCCCTGGCAGCATCCCTCATAGGCCGTCCGGAGCTCCTAGTGCTGGACGAGCCGACGAGCGGGCTGGATCCAGTCTCGACGAAGGAGGTGAAGACTCTGGTCCGTGCGCTTGCGCGCGGCGGCATGACGGTTCTCACTACGTCGCATCAGCTTGCGGACGCCGAGGACATCTGCGACCGCGTCATGATCGTGAACCATGGCCGGGCCGTCGCCGAGGGCCGTATTGCGGAACTCGGCACGAGCCTCGAGGATTTCTTCCTGGCGAAAGTCGGAGACGCTGATGATTTCGTTCTGGCGGATTTTCTGGCTTGAGTGCGTGACGCTTGTGCGCACGGGGACGCTGGCGATGCTGGCGGTCGCCGCCGCAGCGTGGATGATTGCCTTTCCGCACTTTGCGAAGGGCGATGGCACGCCAGAGGGCCTGCGCGAGCTTACCATACACTTCTCTCTTGGCGGAGTGTTCGCGCTTCTCGTGGTGGCGCTGTTGGCATCTGCCGCAGGGTCTATCGCGCGCGAACGCGCTGCGAAGAGGTTGCAGCTCACGCTGGTGCGCCCGGTCCGCTTCGCCGCGGTCGCGCTCGGCAAGATCGCCGCGCATGTCGCCGTCGGGGCCGTCGTACTTGCGTTCGCCTGCGCGATGCTTGCCGCCAGCACCGACTTGCGCACTCCGTGTCGCCATGTGCTTTCACCGACGCTGCCGTCCCCCCGCGAGGAGGCGAAGGCAATGTACGCTGCCTACATGGCCGACACCAACACGCCGGTGGAAGTGCGCCGCGCGAAGCGTTCGGTCGTTCTGCGTCTCCTGGAGAACAGGGCCATCGATCATTACCAGACGATCCTGACGAACTCCTGCGCGGAATGGAAGTTCGGGGGCTTGGGAAGTCTGGAGGGAATCAAGGGCCTGTCGGTGCGCATGCGCTTCACCAACCAGCTGGAGATGCGCCAGGAGGTGCAAGGGGTGTTCCGGCTCGGAGGGCTTGAAGGTGTTGTAAGCAACATCACCCAAGCCGTGCTGACTGTGCCGCTCTCCGGAACGGGGAAGGCGGCGGAACGGCTGACGTTCGAGAACAATGGCCAGAACGCGCTCATGCTGCGGCCGCGGCGCGACCTGAACCTGCTCGTGCCGGCCGATTCATTCGGCCGGAACCTGCTGCGGACATTCGTAACGCTGGTATCCGTGCTTGCGCTAGTCGTATCCTTCGGGGTGCTTCTTTCGTCGGGGCTAGGGCGTCCCGTAGCGCTCTTCGTGGCGTTCGTCACCCTGATCGTAGGCGAAATGAGCCCTAGCGTCATAGAGCAGTATCCTGACGAGCTGGAGACGAACCTGACGGACCGCATTGGCCTTGCGATCACTCGCGTCGCCGTGCATGTTACGCGGCCTGTGTCGGCACTTTCGCCTCTCGGAGCGCTTTCCCGCGACGAGTGCGTCGAGCCGCGCGAGACATGGCAGCTGGCGGTGACAGACCTGTTGGTCCTGCCGATATTGCTGTCGCTGGTCTCAGGCTTTGTCATTCCGCGAAAGCAGGACGACATGGCATAGGCGATATGGTACAATGTTAAGAAAACGGAGATAAGATGAAGATTGTCTGCCTTGATCTAGAGGGAGTGCTGGTGCCCGAGATATGGATCGCCTTTGCGGAGGCGACGGGCATTCCGGGGTTCCGCCGCACCACTCGCGACGAGCCTGACTACGACAAGTTGATGCGAGGGCGCATCGCTCTTCTGGAGCAGCATGGCCTCGGACTGCGTGAAATACGGGAGGTGATTTCTCGGATTGACCCTATGCCCGGTGCGCGCAAGTTCCTTGACGCTCTGCGCGAGCGCACCCAGGTGCTGATACTTTCCGACACGTTTTACGAGTTCGCAATGCCGCTCATGTGCAAGCTTGGTTACCCGACGCTGATGTGCAACTCGCTCATCGCCGATGCCGCCGGACGCATCACCGGCTATCGCTTGCGCTGCCCGCAGTCGAAACTCACGACGGTGAAGGCTCTGCAAGGCTGCGGCATCGAGACGATCGCTGCCGGCGACAGCTTCAACGACCTAGGAATGATACGGGCATCGAAGGCAGGATTCCTCTTCCGTTCGACCGAAAAGATCAAGGCGGACAACCCTGACCTCCGCTCGTTCGAAGACTACGACGCCTTTCTTGGGGGGATCCTCGATGCTCTCGGCTGAGATACGGGACCTGGCCGCCAGGCGCCACGCTGTCATACTCGCCCATAACTACTGCCGTGGCGAGGTTCAGGATGTCGCCGACTTTACCGGCGATTCGCTAGAACTCGCCCGCAAGGCGGTGGAGGTCAAGGCCGACGTAATCGTATTTTGCGGCGTCTATTTCATGGCTGAGACTGCGAAGATTCTTAATCCGTCCAGGATGGTGCTGATACCCGACCCGTCGGCGGGCTGCCCGATGGCCGACATGGTGACTGCGGAACAGCTTCGCGAGCTGAAGGCGCGGCACCCAGGTGCCAAGGCCGTCTGCTATGTCAACTCTACGGCGGAGGTCAAGGCGGAGTGTGACATCTGCGTGACGAGCGGAAACGCCGAAAAGGTGATGGCGACATTCCCATCTGAGCAGGAGATACTGTTTGTGCCCGACCAGCACCTTGGTGGACACATTGCCGGCATGCTCGGCCGCGAATACACGCTTTGGCCTGGCTATTGCCCGACCCATGCGGCGCTGACGGCAAGGGCGATAGATGAGGCGCGTCGGCTGCATCCGGGCGCACCGGTGCTCGTGCACCCAGAATGCGCGCGCGACGTGAGAGAGGCGGCGGACGAGCGACTTTCTACCGGCGGCATGTGCCGCTATGCGCGCGAATCGTCCGCGAAGGAGATAGTCGTCGGGACTGAGACGGGCATTCTGCACCGCCTGCGCAAGGAGAATCCCGGGAAGTCATTTTATCCGGCGTCGGAGCGGCTCGTCTGCCCGAACATGAAGAAGAACACTCTGGAGAACCTTCGCGACTCGCTTCGCGAAATGAAGACCGAGGTGGTCGTGCCGGACGCGATCGCCGAGCACGCCCGCCGCGCCATCTCCGCGATGTTAGCCGTCGGGTGACGCGCCAGCATTCAGGCTGCAGACGGTTGCCGTAGCGGCGGCAGTTTGGTAAAATACGGGCATGAAACGAATGCTTTTCTCTGCTGTTGCAGCGACCGCAGCCTTTGCGGCATCGTCTGCTGATTTCGGAACCCTGTCCGACGGGCGCCGGACGCAAGTCTATCGCCTTGCCGGTGCCGGCGGTCTGATCCTTGACGTGTCGGACTACGGCGGGCGCGTGGTGCGCGTCTATGCGCCGGACCGCTTCGGCAACCTCGCCGACGTCACGCTCGGCTGGAACACTGCCGCCGAGTACGAGAAGTTCGGCTTTTCGATGGGCACGCTGATCGGGCGCTACGGCAACAGGATACGCGACGGGCGCTTCTCGCTGGACGGCAAGGAATGCCAGCTGCCTGTCAACGAGATCAAGCCAGCACCGCGCCATTGCAACTTGCACGGTGGCCCTAAGGGGTGGGACTCGAAGGTGTGGAAGGCACGCACATTCCGCGATGGCGACATACCCGGCATTGAGCTCGAGTGCGTCTCGCCGGACGGCGACATGGGCTTCCCCGGGACGGTGACGTGCAAGGTCACGTACCGCGTGCGTCCCGATAACACATGGACGATAGACTACGAGGCTACGACCGACAAGCCAACGGTCCTGAACCTCACCCACCACTCCTACTGGAACCTCGCTGGCGAAGCGAGCGGCAACGTGCTTGCGCAGGAGCTGCAGGTCTTTGCCGACAAGTACACGCAGACCGATGCGGGGCTGATTCCGACGTCGGACGCGCCAGTGAAGGGAACGGGCTTCGACTTCACTTCGCTTCGTCCGATAGGAGCAGCGGCAGGCTGGATGGCCGCGCAGCCCGCTCTCGCGGCGATGGACAACTGGTACGACCACAACTTCGTGCTGCGCGGCAAGTTGGGCGAGTTGCATCCAGCAGCGACGATGCGCGATCCCGTTTCGGGGCGTCGCCTTGAGATCTGGACTACCGAGCCGTGCATGCAGATGTACGGTGCGCAGAACATGAACGGCACGCTCCCCGCGAAGGCGGCAGGTCGGAAGTATCCGCAGTTTGCCGGGATAGCCCTTGAGACGCAGCATTACCCCGATTCGCCGAACCGGCCAGACTTCCCGTCGACCGTGCTGCGGCCCGGCGAGACGTTCCGCAGTCGGACCGAGTACCGCTTCTCCGCCGAATAAGAATGGGTTACGCGAAGAGAAAGTCAGCGTCTGTTTCTGCGCTTGCTGCGACTCCGGCCGTGCCGAAGGCCGCAGCCCCGAAGTCCGCCGCGCCGACCTCCGCACGGAAGGCTCCGGGCGGAGGAGGCTCCATCTGGAACATGCAGATAGGCGGGCCCAAGCAGAAGACCGACATGAAGCGCGTCGAGGTGCTTCTGTTCGTCTCCGAGCTCGCCGACCTGCTGGAGGCAGGCATGACGCTCGGCCAGGCTCTGCAGGCGCTTGCGAGCCAGGGCGATGAGATGAGTGCGCAACGTTTCGTCTGCCAGGACCTCTGCGACAGGATCGTGCGAGGCGAGAGTTTCTCTGACGCATGCGCGCACCATCCTAAGACTTTCCCGCCGCTGTTCTCGAACATGCTCCGCGCTGGCGAGGCTTCGGGCGCGATGGTCGAGGTTTTGCGTCGTCTTGGCGAACACTACGAACGCGACGACAACATGCGCGGCAAGATCAAGAGTGCGCTAACGTACCCAGTGATCGTGCTCGTGTTCGGCATCGCCGCCGTGATCGGTGCGCTGGTTTGGATCATCCCGAAGTTCCAGAAGGTGTTCGACTCGATGGGAGCGTCGCTGCCGCTGCCGACCCTGATCCTGATAGGCATGAGCCAAGCCCTGATCGAATACGGGTGGCTCATGGCGATCGGGGTGGCCCTGGCAGTGATTTGGTTCCGCAAGTGGCGCACGACGCAGTCGGGCATGCGCAGGATCGACACATGGAAGCTCAAGGCGCCGCTCATCAAGGGCATAGTGGCGTCGGGGGCGTATTCGTCGCTGGCCTATACGCTGAAGACGTTGCTGACGAACGGCGTAAACGTGCTGCAGGCCCTCAAGATATGCGAAGAGACGTGCGGAAACGCGGTGATCGGCGACGCGCTGAAGACTGCGCGCCAGCGCGTGACCGACGGTACGACGATCTCCGGGCCGCTCGCGTCGTCAGGAGTGTTTCCGCGCATGATGACGGATATGCTGGCCATCGGCGAACAGGCTGGCGACATGGCATCGTCGCTGGAGCACATCGGCCGCAGGTACCAGAAGGACATGGACCGCAACATCGCGGCATTCACGAACGCGCTGGAGCCGATCCTGATCGTGGCCATCGCAGGCGTAGTGGGCTTCGTCGCCATCGCCATCCTGATGGCGGTCTTCAAGGTTTCGAGTTCGCTTGGCTGACGGCAAGGGGTGAAGGGCATGAAGATAGGGAAATATTCGTTTGGCATAGGCGACAGGTTCGCGCACGAGGGAGTGAACCAACTGAAGGCGCTCATCAGAGCCGAGGAGCGCTTCGGCGTACACTTCACTCCTGTCTGGAACAAGTCTAACCGCGAGCATACGATCATCGGCACCGAGCCGATGTCAACGCGACGTGAGGCGGATGCAGCTGTCACTGCGCTCGGTTACAAGGACGCTTACTTCTGTGACGCCGACCACATCAACTTGTCGAACGTGGACAGGTTCATCGACGCCTGCGACTTCTTTACGATCGACGTCGCCGAGTCGATAGGCAAGTCCGGCTCGCCGGCCGAGCGCTACCTGCCCGCCGTGAAGGAGGCCGGGCGCATCTACCGCCACATCGCCGAGCGCAAGGGGGCTGAGAACTTCGTGACCGAAGTCTCGATGGACGAGGTGGACGTGGCGCAGACGCCATCCGAGATACGGTACATACTGACTGAGCTTGCCCGCGAGAAGGTCCCGCTCCAGACGTTCGCGCCGAAGTTCACCGGGCGGTTCAACAAGGGCGTGGACTACGTCGGTGACCTCGCGCAGTTCGAGCGGGAGTTCGATGAGGACCTTCAGGTGCTCGCGTGGGCGGCGACGGAGCTTGACCTGCCGGAGAACCTGAAGCTCTCTATCCACTCCGGGTCGGACAAGTTCTCGCTCTATCCGATCATGGGCCGCCTCATCCGCAGGCATGATGCCGGAATCCACGTAAAGACGGCGGGTACGACCTGGCTTGAGGAGATCATCGGCCTTTCGCTTGCGGATCCGGCGGCCCTCGCTCTCGCAAAGCGAATCTACCGCATCGCGCTCGCCCGCATTGACGAACTGACAGTGCCTTACGCTACGGTCGTAGACATTGACCGCGGGAAGCTGCCCGCGCCGGATATGGTTGATGCCTGGGATGCCGACACCTTCGCGAAGACGCTTCGGCACGACGAGTCGGAACCGCTATACAATCCGTCATTCCGGCAGCTCATACACGTCTCGTTCAAGGTCGCCGCCGAGCTCGCCGACGAATACTACCCCGCGCTCGACCGCAACATTGACATAATCGGCCGCGAGATTGAGGCCAACATCGGCGAACGCCACGTCAGGCTTCTATTCGCGTGAGCCGCACGGTCGAGGAGATAGGCGCGAAGATGGACGCGCTCGGCCTCTGGGAGACGGTCGCTCCCTACAACTGGGCCGTCAAGCCAAGGGGCACGGCGTTTCCGTATTTCTGCACAATCCTGGCGGAGGATGAGCCATCACCCGTCAAGATCAGGTTTCTGATGCTGGAAGGCTGGCAAACGCTCCACGACTACGTGCGCATACGCATAGACCGCAACTACGGATTCTATTCCTCGCCGATGGAGATGCCTCATTTGGAGCTGGTCATCTGCCGCGACGGCAAGTGCCGCATCTTCCGGCACGACGAAGGCTACTTGCCGCAGGAGGCAGACGCGCGCCAGCGCTCGCTAGCCGAGAAGATTCTCTGGGAGGCGTTCGGCGTCATGTTGCGCGTTGAATCGGACCGACAGCTGCCGATGCGCTTCTCGGAGGAGCGGGCGATCTTCGCGCGCGTCGAGTCGGCGGACGGCGCGTGGGCCGATTCGCCGCTGCCTATTCCGGATCCACGCCCTCACGTCGAGAAAGTGTCTTTCGCAAAAGACGACGTGAAGCGCGCCCAGGACTTGCCGATAGCATCTGGCGAGGCACTTTCGGTAGACTTCCGCATGCTGACCAACGTCGCCACCGGGGAGCCTCGGCCACGCTGCATATACGCACTTGTCGCCGTAGACCCTGCCACAGGCGAGCAGATTCTCGACTGCCGTGCGACGGTTTCGTCCGACGGCGGACTGAAGGGGCTATGGGAAGCGATGCCACCCCAGCTGCTCAAGGCGCTGATCCGGCGCGGACGCATACCCGGCGAGATACGTCTGCGTTCGGGGCGTGTCTTTCGCCTGCTGCGTCCGCTTTGCGAGGAACTGCCGTTCAAGCTGTCGCTTCACGACGAGCTTCCCGAACTGAAGGAGAAATAGGAGATGCCGATTTACGTCTATGAGGCCAAGAACCCTGCGAAGGGCTGTGCGGCGTGCCGCAAAGGGGTCGAAGTCAGACAGTCAATTTCGGACCCGAAGCTGACTGCGTGTCCCGTCTGCGGCGCGGAGGTCTTCCGCGTGATTCAGTCGCCGGGCCTCGCCCATTCGAAGACTGATCTTCACTACCGGGCGAAGCGTGCCGGCTTCTCGTGCCTCAAGAAGGTACAGAAGGGCGAATACGAGAAGATGTACTGAAAGGAAGTTTAGAGGGAAGCAGACGATGGCGGAACTGATAGTAGCGTTGGATGTCGGAACCAGGCAGGAGGCCGTAGACGCCGCAAGGCGGATTGGCGAGGCCGTAGGGTTCTACAAGATCGGCCTTGAACTTTTCACAGCTGATGGGCCTGATGTCGTGAAGGCAGTCAAGGACCTAGGCAAGAAGGTTTTCCTTGACCTAAAGCTTCATGACATTCCGCGGACGGTCGAACGTGCGGTGCGCTCTGCCGGACGGTTGGGCGTGGACCTGATGACGATTCATTCTGCCGGCGGCAAGGCGATGATCCGTGCGGCGGCGGATGCGGCGGCGGAGTTCGGCGAAGCCGGGCCGCGCGTCCTGGCGGTAACGGTTCTCACGTCTCTTGACGAGTCAGACCTTTCCGACATAGGAATAGTCGGGCGCACACCTGCGGAACAGGTTCGGGCTATGGCGAAGTTTGCGACTGCCAACGGTGCGCACGGTCTAGTCTGTTCGCCGAAGGAGGTGGGCGACCTTTCGCGGACGCTTCCGGCAGGTACGCTGTTCGTCACGCCAGGAGTACGCCCCGCAGGGTCGTCGGTCGGCGACCAGAAGCGCGTCGCTACGCCTGCAGAGGCAGTGGCGGATGGCGCGACACATCTAGTCGTAGGGCGGCCGATCATGGCGGCGGCAGATCCGTCAGCGGCGGCACGGGCTATACGTACGGAAATGAACGGCTGATATCGCCCCGCCATACAACTAATAGGGCGGGCCCTTGTAGACGGGCACAATATTTGGTATAATGCCCGCCGTATGAAAAGGTTTCTTCATGCGGTGTTGCCGGCGTTCCTGCTGGCTGTCTCGGTGGGGCAGATTTATGCCTTCACCAATTTTTCGGACGAAATCGCCCGTTGTATAGGCGAGTCGCAGAAGGACGTGCAGTTTGCGTTTTCGCTCGGCATATTTTTCCTTGGCATGGGTGCGGCATTCTTCGGCAAGATAGTCGAGCGCAACATACGCTTGTCGACGATCATAGGTACTGTGCTGTTCGTCTCGGGGCTGTGCGTCACGGCGGCGGGCGTCGCGGTGAAGTCGCTTGCGCTTGTTTATCTCGGCTACGGGTTTCTCGTAGGCACCGGAACCGGCATAATATACATCTCTCCGGTGAAGACCATGATGCTCTGGTTCCCCGAACACAAGGCCATTGCCGCCGCGTTGCCCATCATTTCGTTCGGCCTTGGCTCGACGCTGTCGACGCTCGTCTACAAGGGTTTCGGCTTCGGAGGACCCGACTCGTTGTTTTCAATGCACTTCCTGGGATTCTTCGATTTCTTCGGCGTGGCGGAAGATCCGGCGGCGATAGGGGCCGTGTTCAGGGCGTTTGCCGTGTTCTACGTAGTGCCGATGGCGGTGGCGGCGTTTCTCCTAAAGAAACCTAAGATACAGGTCCAGAGCTTTGGTCATGGCATCCCCAGTCTGGAGTTCCGCTATGCGCAGCTGGCGAAGGACTCGTTCTTCCTTCGCGCTTGGCTGTTCATGTTCCTGAACATCTCGGCCGGCCTGTGCCTTATTCCGCTTGCAAAGCAGATGATGAAGTCTCCGTCCGTCGGGTATTCCGAGGGGTTGATCACCGCCATCATCGCTCTTTGTGGCATCATGAACGGCGGCGGTCGCTTCTTCTTCGCCTGGTGGTCCGACCGGCTTGCGCGGCGGATCAACATACTGCTAATCATACTGGCGATTTCCGCCGGTGTCATGACGCTTTCGTTCTGGCCGCCGATGATAGGTCTCGCGCTGCTGGTGATCAACGCCTGCTACGGAGCCGGGTTCTCGGTGATACCGGCGATCCTCGCCGACCACTACGGCATGACGAACATTTCCAAGATTCATGGTGCGGTGCTGTCCGCATGGGGCTTTGCCGGCCTTGCCGGCAACCAGGCCGCGATGTTCGTGAAGGGGCATTTCGGCGGAGACGTCGCGGTCGTCGCGATGCTGATCGTGGCATATTCCGTCAACTTTCTCAACGCTGCCATGCTGAGGCGGACGTCGCGTTCCGCATGAGGACGGTTGTCGTTGCGATGGAGTGCGAGGCAGAGGCGGTGCGGCCGCACCTGCGCGACGGCGACCGCCTTGTCGTCTCAGGCATCGGCAAGGTGAATGCGGCTGCCGCTGCTCAAAAGGCCATAGACGAGGGTGCGGACGAGATTCTCAACTGCGGCGTCGCCGGTGGACTTGACGCTTCTATGGGCATTGGCGACGTCTATGAGATTTCGCAGGCTGTCGAATACGACTTCGACCTTGCCGACTTGAACGGCACTGGACTTGGAGTCCATGATGAGAGGACGACCCCTTACTTCGACTGCCGGACTGCGGAAACGCATCTGTCGCGCATTCTTGCGACCGGCGACAGGTTCACGAACGACGTGAAGGACATAGACGCCGCACTTTCGCTTGGAGCAACGATCAGGGACATGGAGGGCGCCGCAATCGCCCACGTCTGTGAGAGGAACGGTGTCCCTTGCCGGATGCTCAAGGCCATCAGCGACGTCTGCGGGAAGGGCAAGATGACCGAACAGTACAAGGAAAACCTTGGGAAGACGCTTGCCAACCTTGGAGCCGCGCTTGACCTCTGGCTTTGAGGCATGCTGTGTGCCCGGCGGACGTTCGGCCCGTCATGAATCGCATTGGCGGTTGCCGTGTCTAGCGGGGATTTGATACAATGTCCGCAACAGGTCAAACGTTACAAGACATCGAGGTGAAAAGAAAGATGAGAGCAATATCCGGAACAGTCCTTGCGGCTGCGGCTATGGCCGGCTTTGCGGCGTCTGCCGAGCCAGATTCAGCGGCTGGCATCGGAGACGTGCGTCTGAAGGGTTACCTGGGCGAGCGGCTGGACGCGATGATCGAGCACCATGTCGCGGCCCGCGATGCCGACTACATCACTGCGCCGTTCATGGAGAAGACCGAGACGAAGGGCTGGTGGCAGACCGAGTTCTGGGGCAAGTGGATGCATGCCGCAGTGCCTTACCTGCGTTATGCGGACAAGGATGTCGCGGCAACACTGGCGGAAAACGTTGAGCACGGCATCAACCGCATCCTCGCCTCGCAGGAGAGGAGCGGCTACATCGGCAACTATCCCGATGAACTCCGCTGTGGCGAAGGCTGGGACGTGTGGGGAATGAAGTACACCATGATGGGGCTTCTCCACTACTATGACAGGGCGCAGGTAACGGGTAACGGGGAACGGGCGAAGCTGGCTCTGGATGCCGCAAGGAAGCTTTGCGACTACGTAATCGCAGAGATCGGTCCCGACGGCAGGCGCGGACGCGAGCTGTGGCAGACCGGCAACTGGTCCGGCTACGCCAGCTCGTCGATACTCGAGCCGGTGGTGTGGCTATACAACCGCATCCGCCTTCGTCAGGACTTCGGCGGACAAGCCGGTGCCCGGAAATACCTCGACTTCGCCTCGTACATCGTGAAGGGTATGGCGGAGCCGGAGGCTGGGCCGCGGCTCGTTGACTTGGCGCTGAAGGGCGTGTCCGTTGCCGACAGGAACGGCTATGGCAACAAGCCGGAGAGTCACGGCGGATACGTGATGAAGCACAACCGCTGGAAGTCTTACGAGATGATGAGCTGCTACCAGGGAATGCTTGACTACGTTGAGGCAATGTCCGACAGTGCCGACAGTCAGCCAGGAGCCTTGTCGCCCGTTCCGCTCGAAGACCTCCGCAAGGCCGCAATCATGACGGGTGAGGACATCGCAAGGGAGGAGGTCAACCTTGCAGGTGGCTGTGCGTCGTCCGAGGCCTGGTTCCACGGCGCGAGGAAGCAGCACCTTCCGTACCTGCGCCTTCAAGAGACGTGCGTGACGACGACGTGGATGCGCTTTTGCGAGAAGCTGCTGGACGTGACCGGCGATGCTAAGTGGGCGGACGAGATAGAACGCACGTTCTACAACGCATATCTCGCTGCCATGAAGTCCGACGGTTCTGAGTTCGCCGGCTACACGCCGCTTTCCGGCAGCCGTTACTACGGCCAGCACCACTGTTACATGCACACTGACTGTTGCACGGCGAACGGTCCGCGCGGGTTCCTGTGCTTCCTGAAGAAATTCTTCCGCGTGAAGGACGGCGCGGCGGAGTTCAACTTCTACGGGTCCGCGCTCGTCCATGGCGAGCTTCCGGGCGGACGCAACATAGCGTTCGACATGTACTCGCTCTATCCGAGGACTGGCTATGCACGGATCGTCAGCCACACCGAAGGCCCCGTGCCGCTCCGCCTTAGGATTCCGGCATGGAGCGCGAACACGTCGGTGAAGCTGAACGGCAGCGTGCTTGACGGTGTTGCGGCAGGCGGCTACTTCACGGTCAACCGCGAGTGGAAGTTCGGCGACATAGTCGAGGTCTCGTTTGACATGCCGGTAGTCGCGCACGTGATGGAGCACCATGTCGCGTTCACGCGCGGACCTGTGCTGCTGACTCGCGACAGCCGCTTCGCCGACGGCGACATGGCCGAGCCGTTCCGCAGGGGCACCGTTAAGGACGGACAACACATGCCGACGTTCGCGGCGGTGCGCACGCCGTCCGACGACATGTGGATGACATTCTCCGCGACGCTGCCCGTCGGTTCCCATGACGAGAACCCGGAGGCGCGGAACCCCGCGACCGTTTTCTTCTGCGACTACGCCTCTGCGGGCAACCGGTGGCAGCGTGCCGACGCTTACCGAACCTGGTTCCCGGTCGAATACGGGCCGGACGAGTGATAACGGATCTGCTAAGGAAGCTTGCTCGGGTCGCGTGGTTCCTCCCGGGTTTTCTCCTGTGGGCGGCGTATCCGCCGATGGGTGAGAAGACCGACGTCCTTTTCGCTCTGGCACCGCTCATGTGGCTGTCGCGGCGCGGAGACGCGCGTGAAAGCGCGAAACGCTGGTTCCAGAACGGTGCGTTCTACTGGGTAGCGACGCTTTCGTGGATGCCGGCGATCGTAAAGAACGGCGGACCGTGGCCGCTCGTGGTGCTGGGTTGGTTCGCGTTAGCTGCCTACTGCGCCGGGTATTTCGCGCTGTTCGGGTGGCTCTCCGCCAAGGTCTGGCGTTGGACGCGCGACGGCGGCTACGGCAGGCGGCTTTTCGCCGTATTCCTGGCAGAGCCGCTTCTCTGGTGCGGACTTGAGCTTTTGCGTAGCCGGCTCTTCGGCGGGTTCTCGTGGAACCAGCTTGGCGTCGTGCCGGCCAACGGAGGCTTCGGTGCGCCGGCGGCCATCGGCGGCGTCTATCTGTTGTCGGCCGTCGTCATTCTCATAAACGGCACGGTCGCCGGCATCGCCGAGCGCGTGATGCGCCAGGTGCCGCGCCTGGCCGGCATCGAGACGTTGCTTGCGACATGCTGCGTGTTCGGCGTCTATTGGGCGTCGTCATTCGTATCCTTGCCGGATCCGGCGCATGCGCGGCAAATAAAGGTTGCGCTGGTGCAGAGAAACTTCCCGTGCGTGTTTAAGGGCCGCGAGGCGAATCCGTACGAGATTTACAGCAAGCTTCTTGAATCAGCCGCTGCGCTGAAGCCAGACCTAGTGATCCTGCCGGAAAGCGGGCTTTGCGAGTTCGGTCCGGTCGATCAGCAGGGGGCGGTGCGCTTCGCGGACTGGGTGAAGGAGAAGACAGGCGCTTCGCTTCTCACGGGCGGCACGCGTTTCTCGGACGGCAGGGAGTACAACAGCGCGGCCTTGTATTCTGGCGGAGACATACGCGTGTACGACAAGGTTCACCTTGTGCCCTTTGGGGAGTTCATACCCGGAGACAAGTGGATAACCGCGCTTCAGAAGCTGGCTCCCGTAGGCAGCTGTACGCCCGGCGAGCTGAAGACGCTTCCGGTTGATCAGAGCGACGACGGCGCCAGGCTGGGCGTTGCAATCTGCTATGAGGATACCGACTCCGCGCAGATGCGCGCGCTTGCGAAGATGGGAGCGGGAATGCTGGTGTTCATCACGAACGACAGCTGGTTCTCCCGTTCCATCGAGGCGGAACAGCACGCCTGGCAGGCCACGGCCCGTGCAATTGAGACGGGCCTTCCCGTGGTGCGTGTCGGGAACAACGGCGTAACGGGCACTATCGCGCCGGACGGCAAGGTGTCATGGCTGCCAGGCCCTGACGGGCGGCCGCTCGTGGACGCGCAGGGCAGCATGCTTGACCGCATCGCCCTTGCCCCTGTGCTTGGCGAAGACAGCGGTTGCCGCGGCGCCCTCACGCCATACGTGGCGTTTGGCGACTGGCCGCTCTGCGTAACATTTGCACTTCTCATACTGGCGATGATTTTGGTAAAATACGCGCACCGACATGAAAAACGAAGATACCTGTCCATGTAAGTCCGGAAAGACATTCGGAGAATGCTGCGGTCCGATCATCGCGGGCGAGGCGAAGGCCGAGACGGCCGAGGCCCTGATGCGCGCGCGCTATGCGTCGTACGTTACCGGCGACGTCGGCTTCCTTAAAACCAGTGCCACCAAGGAGGTCCAGGCGGAGTTCGACGAGGCGGCGTCAAAGGCGTGGAGCGCGTCGGCCGAATGGCACGGCCTGGAGATAATTCGCACCGAGCGCGGCGGCACTGGCGATTCCGACGGCGTTGTGGAGTTCCGTGCGCTCTACACGGCGAACGGCGAGTTCTGCAACCATCACGAGGTCTCGCAGTTCGTGAGGGAGAAAGACGGCTGGAAGTTCGCCGACGGCGAGCTCGTCGGCGAGAAGCCGATTGTTCGCGAGGAGCCGAAGATAGGTCGCAACGACCTATGCCCGTGCGGCAGCGGCAAGAAGTACAAGAAATGCTGCGGACGCGGCAAGAACTGACGGCGTGAGCAGCAATCCCGATTTCGACAGGTGGTACGCCGCAAAGAGCGCCAGGTTCATCGTTGAGCCCAGCCACCGCCTTGAGACGTTCGGCAACACGCTGGTAAACTACCATCTTGTCTCGGAGCTTGCCGACAGGCCGGGCAAGGTGCGTATCCGCGAAGGGCGACTGGAGGCTCACCAGCCGCGCGTCATATCGCCGCACTTCGTGCCGCCCGAGATGGAGGGCTTTGGCGAGGAGGCGCGGGAGTATTTCGAGTTCCTCAGGCAGACGGAGGAGCGGCTGCGCATACTGCAGTACGGATATCACCTCAAGAGCGACAACTTCTCCGAGCAGATCGTAACCGACCGTATCTCCGCGGTGACGGAGCGCGTCAAGGCCGAGGTCATCGCCTCGCGCGACGTGTTCGCCGCAGTGATCCAGGGCGTGGACGAGCCGTGGGACGTCGCGCTCATCGAGCTGTGGTTGCGCGAGATACGGCGTAGCGCCGGGAACAACATTCGCGAGCTTGACGAGAAGGGGCTTCTGTATGGAAAGAACGACTAAGACGATCGCAATCGCCAACCAGAAGGGCGGCGTGGGCAAGACCACGACGGTCGTGAACCTCGCCGCGGCGCTGGCGGCGCGCCACCGCTCGGTGCTGGTCGTGGACCTGGATCCTCAGGCGCATGCGACGCTCGGCCTCGGCCTTGAGAAGCAGGCGAGCGTGTCGATGTACGCCGTGCTGACGGGAGTCCGCGACATCGCGGACGTTATCCAGCCGACGAAGTGGAACAACCTCAACGTCATTCCGTCGGAGGTGGATCTCGCCGGCGCGGAGCTCGAGTTCGGCACTCGTCCAGACCGTCTGGAGATGATACGCAACGCCCTCGCGCCGGTAAAGGCGTCCGGTGCGTTCGACTACATCCTGCTCGATTGTCCGCCGTCCCTTGGCATCGTCATGACTGCCGCGCTCGTTGCAACCGACGGCGTGCTCATTCCCATTCAGGCGGAGTTCTTGGCGATGGACGGGCTGGCGTTGATCACGGGCTCGATAGATCGCGTCCGGCGCGGACCCAACCCCGTCCTTGAGCTGAACGGCATCGTATTCACCATGGTCAACTTCGTGGCGAAGCTGACGCACGACGTGATGGCGGAGGTGCGCGGGCATTTCGGTGACCGGGTCTATGAAACGCTGATACCGCGCAACGTGCGAGTGTCGGAGGCGATGTCGATGGGAACGCCGGTCGTCTATCTCGATCCGCGTTCGAAGGGATCCGAGGCTTACAAGGCGTTCGCATGGGAGTTCATGGCGAAGAATCCGACGCGGTTCTCCGCGCCGAAGCAGACGACGCCGCTTGCGGCGACCCCGCACGAGGACAAGCCTGATGAGGCTCAGCGCGATAATACCGTCGCGTCCGGCGGAGCCGACGCTCCCGCAGACGCTCCGGTCGCTTGACGTCGCTGCGGCCGGGCTGAACGTCGAGCGCATCGTCGTCACCGACGATGCGCTGCGCGGCCTCTCCTGGGCGCGCAACCGCGGGTTGGATAAGGCGACTGGCGACGCCGTGTTCTTCGTCGATGCCGACGACACGGTGCGTCCTGACTTCTTCCGGCGGCTGTCTGCGGCGCTTGAGTCGTCCGGCGCGGACTTCGTGCTATCCTCGTTCGACTACGCGCCGCTGAAGCGCGACTACTGCCTTTCTGGCAACGAGGTGATCCGTGCGGCGATGCTGCCTGCCTTCTTCGGCTACTCGTTTGACGACGTGCGCCGCTGGAACGTTGGCGGCGACCTTCACGCACGGCGCGAGCAGGGCGGCGTATGGCGGTGCGCGTTCAGGCGCGATTTTCTCGAACGCCACTCGATCCGCTTCGATGAGAGCCTGCGCCTCTACGAGGATTCACCGTTCATAGCGGAATGCGCTGCCCGCGCCGGGAAGGTCGCCTCGATTCCGGACGTCCTGTACGACTATTCCCCGGGTCCGCACGGCATACTCGCGACGACGCTCGGCACGGACCGATACTTCGAATACAAGTTTGCAGCACTCGAGAACCGAAAGGCGATCGCAGGGCGCGTCGGCGGCGGTGCGATGCGGTACTTCGCCGCGAGCGCGGTATTCTCGTCAATGGAACTGCTGAAGGCCCGCCGCGACTGGCGGCGCTATGTCGCCGACCCGTTCGTCACCGAATCGCTTCGGACCTTTCCATGCGCCCTCCGCCATCCCCTGACGGCCGCGGCGGTCGCGTTCCTGCGTTGTGCGGGCGCCGGTGTTGTGGTATAATCCGTTGTCATGAGAACGAATGTGCATGCCGTGAGCCTTGTCCATGCCGTGCTGCTGTCGGCTTTCGTAGCGTTTGGGGAGCCGCAGGCCGATGCCAGCCGCGTCGTAGCCGGCGGAGAGCCGAAGATATCGGTCTTCGCTAACGCCATACACAGAACTGCGAAGGAACGCGGAGTCTCGCTGGCCGAGGCGGCGGACTTGCTTTATGGCCTTGGCATCCGAGGCTTCGACACTAGCGTGTTCGACGGGAACCTCCAGGCGCTAGCGGCGACTAAACTGAAGCCTATCAATCTCTATTGCTTTCCGGACATGTATGCGGCCGACAACGGGGCGGAGGAGTGCGCCCGGGTGCTTGACGCGGCGGAGAAGTACGGCGTGCCGCGCGTCATGGTCGTGCCGTCCAACTTCAGGAAGAACGGCGACAAGGAGGCCGACTTCGCGAAGGTGCTTTCTGGCATGAGGATATTTGTTGACGAGGGGAGCAAGCGCGGCATCACTATAACGGTTGAGGATTTCGGAGGCACCGAGAACCCGTGCTCGAGCGCGAGTCGCCTGAAGCGTATGCTGGACGAGATTCCCGGCCTTCGCTTTGCGCTTGACAGCGGCAACCTGTATTACGCCGGTCGCGGCGACGACATCGTAGACATGATGAAGTACGCCAAGGGGCGCATCGAGCACGTGCATCTCAAGGACCAGCTGAAGGAAGACTGCCGCAAGTACGCGACGCTCGGCCTCGGTGCGGTCCCCAATGAGACGATAGTGAAGTCGCTGGCCGCCGACGGCTACGACGGCTGGTACACGCTTGAGAACCTCGTCGGACCTGCCTACCTGGACGCCGTCCGGCAGGTGGCCGTGCTGAAGGCGTGGCTTGCAGAGAAGGGAAAATAGAGAATCCGATCGAAAGGAGTTCCAGACAATGTCAGCATACGGGAAAGAGGAAGTCGTAGCGTTCCACCGCGGAGGCAAGGTCGCGGTCTCGCTGCCAAAGCCGCTGAGGACGAAGGACGACCTATGCCTTGCCTACACGCCTGGCGTGGCGCATGCGGTGAAGGCGGTTGCTGCAGATCCAAACGCCGTCTACGACGTGACGGCCAAGCCGAACCTGGTGGCCGTTGTGTCCGATGGCACCGCGATACTCGGTCTGGGCGACCTGGGCGCCGCGGCGTCCATTCCGGTAATGGAGGGCAAGGCCGTACTCTTCAAGTCGTTCGGCGACGTGGACGCCTGGCCGGTGCCTCTCGACAGGTGTCGCGCCGGCGGACGGAGCGATGGCAAGACCGATCCGCAGCGCGTCATCGACGCGGTGATGGCCATCGCCCCGCAGTATGGCGGCGTCAACCTCGAGGACATTGCGGCGCCGGCGTGCTTTGAGATAGAGGACAAGCTCGATGCCGCGCTTGACATTCCCGTCTTTCACGACGACCAGTGGGGGACGGCGGTCATAGCGCTCTCCGGCGTGATGAACTATGCGAAGATTGCAGGCCGTCCGCTGGACTCGCTCAAGGTCGTCATCAACGGGGCCGGGGCGGCCGGCATACGCATCTGCGACATGCTGAAGGCCGCAGGCGCCCGCGACGTTACGATGTGCGACAGCAAAGGCACGATACGCAAGGACCGCACCGACCTCAATCCTTTCAAGGCCCGCCACGCCGTCGACACGTGCGCGAAGACGCTGAAGGAGGCGATTGCCGGAGCCGACGTGTTCATCGGGGTTTCGGCGGCCAACGTGCTTTCTGGCGACGACGTGAAGTCGATGGGCGCATTCCCAGCGATCTTCGCGATGGCGAATCCCGACCCCGAGATTACACCGGAGGCCGCCACCGCCGCACTCTCCGGCCGCCGTTTCGTGATGGTGACGGGACGGAGCGACTATCCGAACCAGATCAACAACGTCCTCGGCTTCCCGTACCTGTTCCGCGGGGCGCTTGACGCGCGCGCCACGACGATTAACATGGAGATGAAGGTCGCGGCCGCGAACGCCCTCGCCGCACTGGCCCAGAAGCCCGTGCCAGACGACGTGAAGGCCCTGTATCCGAGCGAGACGCTGGAGTTCGGCGAAGGTTACCTCATACCGAAGCCGTTCGACCGCCGCCTGTTCACAGAGGTCTCCTTTGCAGTCGCCGAGGCCGCCGTCAGGTCCGGCGTCGCGCGCACCGCGCTCGACCTCGCCGCATACCGGCAGGATCTCGAACGCCGCAATGAGACTAGACAGGCGAATACTTGAGCTGCATCCGGACTTTTCGCGCTCACGTGCGGAGGGACTGATCAAGGCTGGGCTGGTTGCTGTGAACGGCAAGGCCGCCATAAAGGCCGGTCAGGTCGTGTCCGCAGAGGACGAGATTTCTGTCGAGATTCCGCCGCCGGCGCCTTCCGTCCCGGAGCCGGAGGACATTTCGCTCCCGGTCGTCTTTGAGGACGACGACCTGATCATCGTGGACAAGCCGCCAGGCATGGTCGTGCATCCGGCGCCAGGCCATTTCACGGGCACGCTGGTTAATGCGCTGCTTCACCGCTGCCCTAGCCTTGCCAGCATTGGCTGCGCGGCGCGCCCTGGAATCGTCCACCGCCTGGACCAGGACACTTCGGGGCTGATCGCCGTCGCAAAGACTGCGCGGGCAATGATGTCGCTTGCGCGGGCGTTCGCCAGCCATTCCCAGGTTGAGAAGACTTACCTTGCCGTCTGCCACGGTCGGCCGCCGCTCGAATCAGGACGTATCGAGAACCTGATCGGGCGCCACCCGGTGGACCGAAAGCGCATGGCGATAGTGGAGCGCAACGGCAAGGTCGCGATAACGAACTGGCGCGTGCTGACGCCACCGAGCCGTTCCAGCCTTTCTGTCATAGAGTGTCGTATTGAGACAGGCAGGACTCACCAGATCAGGGTGCACATGGCGTCGCTGAAATGTCCTGTGGCGGGCGACAGGACGTATGGCTCCCCGTCGCGCGACAAGCTTCTGGATCCGCCGCCGCCGCGTCAGATGCTTCACGCATGGCGCCTAAGCCTGCGCCACCCGGTCACAGGCGAGCCGCTTTCGTTCGAGGCCCCGGTGCCGGCGGACATGTCGCCCTACATAGATAAGCCCTAGCGCTGCGAGCTTAAGGGCAGCGAGGAGAAATCGAGCGTTGCGAAATAGTCGTCGAGTGTCTCGGCGCGGCGTATCTCGCGCACTGAGCCGTCCTCCTCGAGAAGAAGCTCGGCGCTGCGCAGCTTGCCGTTGTACTGGAAGCCCATCGCGTGGCCGTGCGCTCCCGCGTCGCAGATGACCACGAGGTCGTCGCGCTCCAGGACAGGCAGTACCCGCTGTATGGCGAACTTGTCGTTGTTCTCGCACAGCGAGCCGGTGACGTCGTAGACAGACGTGTCGCCGCTCGTCTCCTTGCCCGGCACGACGATCTCATGGTATGCGCCGTAGAGCGCGGGACGCATCAGGTTTGACATGCAGGCATCGAGCCCGGCGTACATGCGGTACGTGTTCTTGATGTGCCGGACGCGAGAGACGAGGTATCCGTAAGGGCCGGTGATGCAGCGTCCGCACTCCATGAAAAGCCGCAGCGGGGCGAGCCCGCGTTCGGCGACGATTGCCTTGTAAGCGGCCTCGATGCCCTTGCCGACGCGTTCCAGGTCCATCGCCGCCTGGTCGGGACGGTAGGGAATGCCGATGCCGCCGCCGATGTTGACGAAGTCGAATGAGATTTCGAGCTGCTGGGAGATGTCGGCCACGAGGTCGAAGAGCATCTTCGCGGTATCGATTATGTATTCCGGGTCAAGCTCGTTCGAAGCGACCATGGTGTGCAGGCCAAAGCGTGTGGCGCCGGCCTCCTTCAGGCGGCGGTAGCCGTCGAAGAGCTGGTCGCGCGTGAAGCCGTACTTCGCTTCCTCGGGCTTGCCGATGATGGCGTTGCCGCCCTTGAGAGGCCCGGGGTTGTAGCGGCAGCAGAAAAGGCGGTTTGCGACCGACGCCGCGTCCGCCCCGACGGCGTCGAGGCAGTAGCCGATGTGCGTCAGGTCGTCGAAGTTGATGATGGCCCCGAGTTCCCATGCCTTCCTGAATTCCTCTGCCGGCGTGTCGTTCGACGTGAACATGATCGACTCCCCGACGTTTCCGACCTTTTCCGCAAGGACGAGTTCGGCCATCGAGGAGCAGTCGGAGCCGAAGTCGAATCCGTCGCGCAGCAGCTGCATGATGTGGGGGTTCGGCGTTGCCTTGACGGCAAAGTATTCGCGGAAGCCCTTGTTCCACGCAAAAGCCTTCTTCAGCCGCTTGGCGTTCGACCTGATGGCCTTGGCGTCGTAGATGTGAAATGGAGTCGGCCACCTGGCCGCGATCTCCTCCAGCTTTGCCTTGTCGAATGGTAGCGTTCTCATGGTTGGATTGTCTGATATTCTGGAATGTGCGAGTATTATACCAAATCACTTGCGCCTGTCGGCTTGGGTCTCCCGGGGTGCCACGTATTTGAGCGGAGTGCCGCCGACCGTCGCCGTCTTGTAGGACTTCGTGCGCGGGTCGTAGTACGGTATTGACAGCTTCGGCGTCATCGGTGCGCCATCGGCGACAAAGAAGCGCCGGTACTCGATTTCCTGCACCTGGCCCTCGCGGTTCGCTTGTCGCGACCACTCGAATGCCACGCCGTGCGGAAGGAAGTCAGCCGGCACGTATCCCTTCGGGCGCAGGCGGTAGGTGATGGTGATGACGTCATTCGTCTCCACCTTCAGAATGTCCGGGAGCTCGAAGACGGCCAGCCCCTCTGAGACGACGCCTGCGAAGTCGGCCGGCTGGCCCGCCGACGGGAGCGGCAGGATGTTGAGGGTCAGCGGTGCGGTGTCACACCGGAACGAGTTCGAGAACGTGAAGTTCATGCGTCCGCCGCGGCTTGTCCGCCGTCCGCTGACCATGCCCTCGACCGTGAACGACACCTCTCCGCGGAACGGCACGTCGTAGCGGACCGGCACCGAAAGCCGCTTGACGATGTTGGTCGGGTTCTTGGACGGAGAGTCGGCAATGTTTTGCGCCGGGCCGGTCACCGTAAGGCCGAACGTCTCGGATGGCGTCATGCGGAGCTGGCCTAAGGACGCCGAGCTTGGTGCTTCGATGGAAATGATGAATTCGAAAGGCTCGCCGACCCGTACCGTCTTGCGGTCAATCGCGACCGACGCCGTGACCGAGATCGGTTCCTGCTCCTCCTTCTCTCCGAAGTGGAAGCTGAAGTTGCCGAACGACTGCTGCATCCTTTGATGCATCCGTTGCATCTCCTCCTCCATCTGACGGAAGATGTCCTGTGCCGGTGATGCAGTCGCCAGCAGGATAGCCGCGACGCACGCCAGCGCCCGGATCCCGCGCCCGACGAGCCAGCCGACCAGTGCGAGCGCAACCAGTCCGCCGATGACGGTGCCGAGGCGTCCGCGCCAGTCCAGGCGGAGGATCGGGCGCAGCACCTGCCGCCAGACCGGCAGCTCCGCGTGCGGATTGTCGAATCGGCGCGCCAGCGCTGCCACGATGCCTCGCTCTATCTCAGGCGTCTGGCCGATGCGCCATTCCAGGCGCGAGTAAATCTTCATGGCCTGCGCCCAGTTGCCGTCTAAGATCGCGCAGCGTGCCTCGTTCATCTTCGCTTCCGGAAAATCGAACGCGGCGAAGGCTTTCGCCGAGGGGGTCGCGCACGCCTTCCGCCATGCGAAGCGCATGTCGTCGGTCAGCTCGCACGAGGCGACGTCGGTCGCCAGCGCAGGCGGTTCCGGCAGGCCGTCGGACTGCTCGTCCATTCCTTCGACGACGATCTGCGTTCCGTTGCGGGCATGGACGGGAATCTCGTTCGAGCGCACCAGCCGGCGTGCGCCGCTTGCGTCGGAATAGGCGAATTCCAGGGAAGGGAACCAGATCACGCCTTCGCGCAGGGGGCGGACGCGGTACGTGAGGCGGCGTGCGTCGCGGAACGTGTCGGTCTTCGCGCTTGCGTCGTCGAGGCGCCACGTGCGGCGGTCGGCGTAACGCGCCAGCGCCGGCGGGTGGAGCGACCGGAAGTCGGCCTCGCCGAGAAAGTCTATGGTGAGAGTCATCGGGTCGCCGACCTTCACGTTGTTTGCGTCGAAGAACGCACGCGCACGCAGGCCGGTCCCGGTCACCCCAGAAAGCTCAATAGCGCACAGCAGCGCACCGAATAGGCTCGTAATCATGTTGTCGGCATATTATACCATAAACTTAACCGTGGCATTGATTTGATTGTCCCCGCACGAAGCGAAATTGTGGTATAATAAAAGGCAACCCCAGAAGGGAGACGACATTGAACCATGATTGACATCAAGAAGCTTAGGGAAGAATTCGACGCCACGGCTGCGGCGCTTGCGCGTAGGGGCGTTGAGCTGGAGCGGCTGGAAAGGGCCCGCGACCTGGACGCGCGCAGGCGCGCCCTGGTCGGCGAGACGGAGTCTCTGAAGGCCAAGCGAAACGCCGCATCGAAGGAGATCGGGAAGATTGCGAAGGAAGGCGGCGACATTGCGGCGGCCAAGGCCGAGATGCGTGCCGTCGGCGACCGCATCGCCGAGATCGACGGGGAACTGGCTCAGGTCGAGAACGACCTGCGCCAGGCGCTGCTCATGATTCCGAACATACCGGCGCCGGAGATTCCGACCGGGCAGGACTCGTCGGCCAATGTCGTAGTGCGCAAGGTCGGCGAGTGGAAGGATCCCGACTTCAAGGTGCTCGACCACATGACCGTCGGCGAAAAGCTCGGAATCTTCGACTTCCCGCGCGGCGTCAAGCTGACGGGTACGGGCTTCCCGATCATCCTCGGGCAGGGCGCGAAGCTTCAGCGCGCTCTCATCCAGTACATGCTCGACCTCCATTGCCGCAAGCAGGGCTACACCGAAATGCTGCCGCCGTTCGTGGTGAACAGCGACTCGATGACGGGAACCGGACAGCTGCCGAAGTTTGCGGAGGACTTGTACCACTGCCAGATCGACGATTTCTGGCTCATACCTACGGCCGAGGTTCCGGTTACCAACTATTACCGCGACGACATACTCGACGGCAAGGACCTGCCGATAAAGCTGACGGCTTACACGCCGTGCTTCCGCCGTGAGGCCGGCTCGGCCGGCAAGATGACGCGCGGCATGTTGCGCGTCCACCAGTTCGACAAGGTGGAGATGGTGAACTTCGTCCACCCCGACACGAGCTTCGAGCAGCTGGAGACGCTGGTGAAGGAGGCCGAGGAAGTGCTTACGGGCTTGGGTCTCCATTTCCGGGTGCTGATGCTCTCCTCCGGCGACATGGGCTTCTCTGCGGCGAAGTGCTACGACCTTGAGCTCTGGGCTCCGGGCGAGGGGCAGTGGCTGGAGGTCAGCTCGTGCAGCTGCTTCACCGACTACCAGGCGCGGCGGCTCAACTGCCGCTTCCGCGACGCCGACGGCAAGACGCGGCTCGTCCACACGCTGAACGGTTCGGGCGTCGCGCTGCCGCGGCTCATGGTCGCGCTCCTGGAGCAACACCAGAACGCCGACGGGTCCGTGACGATTCCTGAAGTGCTGCGCCCGTACATGAACGGACTGGAGCGGCTGGAGCCGGTGAAGTGACGGTTCCGGGGGTTGGACGGCATCATTAAGGGAGAAGGCGCATGGAAATTCGCATGGACGAGCTGCTGCAGGCCACCATCGACGAGGGCGGCAGCGATTTGCACATCCGGGCGCTGATGCCGCCGAAGCTGCGTGTGCACGGCGAGCTTCTGCCGCTTTCTGACGAATCTCTTTCCGAGGCGGACGCCGCCGCGCTGGTGCGCGAGATATCCAGCCCCGAGCAGATGGCCGAGATTGAGCGCAACGGAGGCGCCGACTTCGCGCTGGCCCATCCCGACGGAACACGCTTCCGTGTGTCGGTCTTCAAGGAGCGCAGGCGCTACGGCGCGGTTCTTCGCCAGATCCCCAACAAGCTCATGTCCATGGAGCAGCTGGGGCTGCCGCCGGTCGTGAGGGAGATACTCTTCAGGCCGCGCGGGCTCATCCTCGTGACCGGCCCTACGGGCTCCGGCAAGTCGACGACGCTTGCGTCGATGATCGACGTCATCAACAGGGAGCGCAACGTCCACATCGTGACGATCGAGGATCCGATAGAGTTCTACCACACCTCGAAGAACTCGCTCGTCACGCAGCGCGAGATCGGCGACGACGTGCCGAGCTTTGCGGAGGCGATCAGGCGCGCCCTCCGCCAGGACCCGGACGTCATACTCGTCGGCGAAATGCGCGACCTCGAGACGATCGCCGCGGCGATCACGGCTGCCGAGACGGGCCACCTCGTTTTCGGCACGCTGCACACGACTGGCGCCGCCGAGACGATCGACCGCATCGTCGACGCGTTCCCGATGAACCAGCAGGCGCAGATCCGCACGCAGCTGGCGGCGGGCCTCCAGGCGGTCATATCGCAGATACTTCTGCCGCGCCGCGGGCAGGACGGCAAGGTGCGCGGGCGCGTCGCGGCGTTCGAGATCATGACTACGACGGACGCGATCCGCTCGCGCATACGCGACAACAAGACTAACATGATCAAGAGCGACATGCAGACCGGCGCGAAGTTCGGCATGACCACGCTCGACGCATCGCTTACAACACTCTTCAAGCAGGGGCTCATCACATACCAGGAGCTCATCACAAAGTCGCAGGACCCCGATTCCATCGTCATGAAACTAAGGAAGGAAGGCTACGGAAGCTGATGGATCAGATACTCCAGATACTCGTCCAGAACGGCTACATCGACGAGGCGGGCGCAAAAGACCTCGCCGACCTTGCCAAGACTGAGTCGAAGCCGATCAGGCAGCTCGTGATCGACCAGGAGATCCTTTCCGAGGACGACCTGCTCGCCGTCATGGCGGCTTACCAGGACACCGAGGCGATTGACCTCGGCTCCATGACGATCGATTCCGAGGTGACAGAGGCGATCCCGGCCTCGACCGCCCGCATGTACAACGTGTTCCCCGTCGCCGCCGACGAGTCGTCGGTGACGCTGGCGACATTCGACCTAGTGGACCCGCGCATTTCCGACGAGATGCTCTTCACGCTCTCCAAGGAGGTCCGCTTCGTCTTCGCCCGCGAGAAGGACGTGATGGACCGCATCGCCCAGTACTACGGCGACAGCAACGATTCCGTCGCGGACATGATCAAGTCGCTCGGCGAGGGCATGACCGACGACGAGGCGCTGGCCGCCGGCGCAGACGCCAACGACATCGCGTCGATGGAGAGCGCGGCGAACTCGTCCGCCATCATCAGGTTCGTCAACCTAGTCCTCTACCAGGGAGTCGTGGATCACGCGGCCGACATTCACATCGAGCCGTTCGAGAAGGACTTCAAGATACGCTACCGCGTCGACGGCGCGCTTTACGAGATGAAGGCGCCGGACGTTAAGATGGCCCCGGCCATCATTTCGCGCGTGAAGATCCTCGCGAACCTGAACATCGCCGAGCGGCGCGTCCCGCAGGACGGCCGCATTGCGCTTACCGTCGCGGGGCGTCCCGTCGACCTGCGCGTCAGCTGCCTGCCGACCGCGTTCGGCGAGTCGGTGGTAATGCGAATCCTCGACCAGACCACCACGTCTCTCGACCTTGAAAACGTCGGTCTGCCTGAGGACGTCTACGAGCAGATCACGATGGACATCGAGAAGCCGAACGGCATCTTCATCGTGACGGGCCCTACGGGCTCCGGCAAGACGACCACGCTCTACTCCGTCCTTCGCCGCATCAACCAGATCGACACCAAGCTGCTCACGGCCGAGGAGCCGGTCGAATACAACGTGGACGGAATCGTGCAGGTGCCGATCGACGCCCGCGCCGGCAACACATTCGCGAAGGTTCTCCGTGCGTTCCTGCGTCAAGACCCGGACGTTATGATGATCGGCGAGATCCGCGACCTGGAGACGGCCGAGATCGCCGTGCAGGCGGCCCTCACCGGACACTTTGTCTTCTCGACGCTTCACACCAATGACGCTGCAGGTGCGGTGATGCGCCTTGTGGACATGAACGTCGCGCCGTACCTGCTCGCCTCCACGCTTGAGGCCGTGCTGGGGCAGCGTCTTGTGCGCACGTGCTGCCGCGAGTGCAAGCAGTCGTACGAGCCTGACGACGAGACGCTTGAGCGCATCGAGATGACGCGCGATCAGATCGGCGGCCGTCCGTTCTACTTCGGCAAGGGCTGCAAGACCTGCAACGGAACGGGCTACAAGGGCCGCAAGGGCGTATTCGAGTACCTGCGCATGCTGCCGCCGCTCCGCGAGCTCGTCAACAACAAGGCCCCGACGCTGATCATACGCGAGAAGGCCCGCGAGCTCGGAATGCGCACGATGCGCGAGGACGGCATCCGCTCCATCCTCGACGGCTACACGACGGTGGACGAGGTGCTGCGCTACACGTAAAGCGGCGTGGGGCTGTTGCGCATCGGGGCTTATTTTTGGTATACTATACAAAATACGTCATCGGGGGCAAACCGGTGGCCTAGGAAACAACTGCGGACAAAACCCCGGACAAAGGGCACAAATCCGCGACAAGGAAAGAAGAAAAGAAGATGCAGAAGAGCTACCGTGCTCCGAATCCGGGCGACAGCCGCCCGTGGTTCCTCATCGACGCGAAGGGCCGTCCGCTCGGGCGCCTCGCAGTCGTAATCGCAAACAAACTCCGTGCGAAGGACCTGCCTACGTTTGATCCTTCGGTCGACGCCGGCGCGTTCGTGATCGTCACGAACGCCGCACTGGTCAGGCTCACGGGCAAGAAGGAGGAGCAGAAGGACTACCAGCGCTATTCCGGCTACCGGAACGGTCTGAAGCACTTCACCGCCGCCGAGATGCGCGCGTCCCATCCGGACCGCATGATCAAGGAGGCTGTGTGGGGCATGCTCCCGAAGAACAACATCGCGCGCAAGATGATGACCAGGCTCAAGGTCTTTGCAGGCGAGTCCCATGTCCATGCGGCGCAGAAGCCGGTCGAAATCAAGCTCTAAGGGAGGACTAGGAAAATGGCTATCAAGAAGGCTATCTCCGCAGGCACCGGCCGCCGCAAGACGGCGACTGCGCGCGTGACCCTCGTCGAAGGCAGCGGCAAGTGGACGGTCAATGGCGTCGCGCTGGAGGCGTACCTGCCCTCCGAGGCGCTTCGCGATTACCTGAAGCAGCCAGTTGCCATCTCCGGCTACGACATGGAGAAGGTCGACGTGGTCGTTTCCGCAAAGGGCGGCGGCATCGCCGGCCAGGCTGGTGCGATCCGCCACGGCCTGGCCCGTGCGCTTGTCGCGGCCGACGAGACGACGCGCGCGTCCCTGAAGAAGGCCGGCTGCATGACTCGCGACAGCCGCATGAAGGAGCGCAAGAAGCCCGGCCAGCCCGGAGCCCGCAAGCGCTTCCAGTTCTCGAAGCGTTGATACTCTCGTGGAGATGCGTGGAACGGCGGCGTCATCGCCGCCGTTCCCGTTCTCACGTCATCATGGCATTTTCGGTTCAGACATGGCTTTTGGATTTCTGAAGAAGATAGCCGCCGTGATATCCGGCAAGAAGCAGCCGTCGCAGGAGCAGGGCGGCGGCAAGCAGCCTCACAAACGGGGCGGGCGCGGCGGCAGCAAGAAGAAGGGCGGTCAGGCGCAGGACGCGCAGCACGGTGGCGGTTCGCAGCAGCGTGGTCAGCAACAGCAGCCCAAGCGCGGCGGCGGCCAGCAGCGGCAGCAACCGCAGCAACAGCAACGGAAGAGAGGCGGAGAGGGTGCCCGTCCCTCCGGCGACGACGGCAATAGGGGGCGCGACCGCGGTCGCGGCGGGCGTCGCGGCGACAGGGGGCGTCGCGGTCCGGCGCCGGTCAACACGGCGGACAATCAGGTCCGTCCGGGCGGCGAGGTCTCACAGGCGGAGATGGAGGCGCGTCGCAAGGCGCATGCCGCCTGGTCCTTGGAAAGCTTTCAGGTGGAGCCCGTTGAGGGCAAGAAGCGCTTTCAGGACTTCGGACTGCCGTCAGAGGTTATGCACGGCATCGCCGACCTTGGCTTCAGGTATTGCACCGAGATACAGGCGCTTTCGCTCGAGCAGGCGTTGGCGGGCAAGAACATCGCGGGCAAGGCTCAGACGGGCTCTGGCAAGACTGCGGCGTTTCTGGTAGCGATCCTCACCCGCTACCTGCGCACTCCGGAGAGCCGCGCAAAGGCCGGCGGATGTCCGCGTGCGCTGGTGATTGCGCCGACTCGCGAACTGGTGATTCAGATCTGCAACGATGCCGATGCGATCGGCAAATACTGCAGCCTCCGTTCGCTGGCCATCTACGGCGGCATGGACTACGACCGCCAGAAGCGCGAGGTCATGTCCGCCCCGGTGGACCTGCTCGTTGCTACGCCAGGCCGTCTCCTTGACTACGTGAAGAGCCGCGTCATCGACCTGTCGAAGGTCGATACGCTTGTCATTGACGAGGCCGACCGCATGCTCGACATGGGCTTCATTCCCGACGTGCGCAGGATCATGAGCCGCCTGCCGCCCAAGGAGAAGCGCACCACGATGCTCTATTCGGCAACGCTTGACGACACGGTCATGCGCCTTGCGATGAACTGGATGGAGAAGCCCTACAAGGCTGAGGTCGAAAGCGAGACGAACGCGACCGACACCGTAAAACAGGTCGTATACGTGATTCGCGCCGACGACAAGTTCAAGGTCCTGTTCAACCACATCGCGCTTCATCCTGACGCCAGTACGCTCGTGTTCTGCAACCGCAAGTCGACCACCGAGGACGTCTACGAGTCGCTGAAGGTGCGTGGGGTGTCCGTCGAGATGCTTTCTGGCGACGTCAACCAAAACAAGCGCCTGAAAGTGCTGGACCAGTTCCGGGACGGTGAGGTGAAGGTCGTGGTGGCGACGGACGTCGCGGGGCGTGGCATTGACATCAAGGGCCTTGCCTATGTCGTCAACTTCGACTTCCCCTACGAGGCCGAAGACTACGTGCACCGCATTGGCCGCACCGGCCGCGCAGGCTCCACTGGGGTGGCTATCTCGTTCGCCGACGAGTTCGAAAGCTGCCAGATTCCCGAGATAGAGAAGTACATCAACGAGCAGCTAAAGTGCACGGTGATTGCGCCGGACGACCCTCTTTTGCGCGATCTGCCCGCCAGGGGCTCCAGGCTTGGCGCAGTGGATGCGGCGGCCAAGGCCGAGGTGGACGCCCGTGAGGCCGTCGGCGAGGAGGAAATCGCCGCCGCCGCCGCCGTTACCGGCATCGCCGAAGGACAAGCGAACGCCGTGACGGGGGATGGTTCGCCAGCCCGTCTGCGCGTGGACGATACGCCTCCGCGACCCGTCCCCAGCTTCGAGCATGCCCTTGAGCCGAAGCCTCCGGCTCCAGACGAGTCAGACGTTTACTCCAAGCCTGTCGAGCAAAAGACGAAATTGGAGGAGTTTACAATTTCGTAACTCGTTCCCTGGCAAGGTTACATCAAGTGTAATTATCTGGCGGGCTGACGTGCGGAAATGCGCAGGTCAGCCCGTTTGGCATGGTTTTTGCTATATCTTTTTAAAATGCATTGCGGCAAGTTGCGGTGCATTGGTTTCAAAAAGAAAGGCATACGGAAAATGAACAAGTACATAAAGAGGGTAATCGAAGACGTCCGTGCGAAGAACGCCGACCAGTCCGAGTTTCTTCAGGCGGTGGAGGAGGTTTTGACGACGCTTGCGCCTGTGTTGGACAGGAATCCGCAGTACGAGGAGAACGCGATTCTCGAGCGACTTGTGCTCCCGGAGCGCACGATCATCTTCCGCGTGCCGTGGGTGGACGATGCGGGCAAGGTCCGCGTGAACCGCGGCTACCGCATTCAGTTCAACTCTGCAATCGGCCCTTACAAGGGCGGCCTGAGGTTCGACCCGTCGGTCAACCTTTCGGTGCTGAAGTTCCTTGCGTTCGAGCAGGTGTTCAAGAATTCGCTCACCACGCTTCCTATGGGCGGTGGCAAGGGCGGCTCCGACTTCAACCCTAAGCAGAGTCCGCACACGCCCGGCAAGCGTTGCAGCGATGCGGAGGTGATGCGCTTCTGCCAGAGCTTCATGACAGCGCTCTACCATTACATCGGTCCGGACACTGACGTGCCGGCCGGCGACATGAACGTCGGCGGGCGCGAGATCGGCTATCTCTTCGGCCAGTACAAACGCCTTGCAAACGAATGGACGGGCGTGCTGACTGGCAAGGGCCTTTCATTCGGCGGCTCTCTGATCCGTCCTGAGGCAACCGGCTATGGCGACGTTTATTTCGCCGAGAACATGCTCGCCAAGCGCGGCGAGGCGCTCGATGGCAAGAGGTGCGTCGTGTCCGGATCGGGCAACGTCGCGTCCTTCGCGGCCGAGAAGCTGATCCAGCTTGGCGCAACGGTGCTTACGCTCTCCGACCGCTCCGGTGCGATCTACGCGAAGGACGGCATTTCTGCTGACATGCTGAAGGACATCATGTACCTCAAGAACGTGCAGCGCGGCGAGTTCGCCGACTTCGCGAAGAAGACGAAGGGCGTGACGTTCTTCAAGGGCGCGAACAGCTGGCAGCTGGCCGACAAGGTCGACTGTGCCTTCCCGTGCGCGCGCCAGAACGAGCTGAACGGCAAGGACGCCGCATATCTCGTCAAGCACGGTTGCACGCTCGTTGGCGAGGGCGCCAACATGCCGTCCACGCCCGAGGCCGTCGAGACGTTCCTGAAAGCGAAGGTCATGTTCTCGCCCGGCAAGGCGTCCAACGCCGGCGGCGTGGCTACGTCGGGCCTTGAGATGTCGCAGAACTCCGAACGCGTCAGTTGGACGCGTGACGAGGTCGATGCGAAGCTCAAGAACATCATGAAGGCCATTCATGACAACGCCTGGGAAGCTGCGGCAAAATACGGCAAGAAGGGCAACTACGTCGTCGGCGCGAACATCGCGGGCTTCACGAAGGTGGCTGACGCGATGGTCGCCCAGGGCATCGTCTGACGAATCGTCCGGCCGGTCATGCGTCCGCGCTGCGTCCCTGTCCGATACTTGCAGGAACCGGTGCGGACGCATGCTGTTTGCGGTACTGGATCGGCGAAGCGCCTACTGCGCGGCATTGAAATCTACACGCTCTACACGTTCTGCACGGCCAATCCCCGCCCGTTGTCTTTGCATGAAAATCCATTGCGCCCAGCGCTAAAGTAAAGTATAATGCGCATCAACCAAAAAGACTCATTAAGGAGAAAAATGTATAATAAAGTAGAAATTCTGATGTCCGCGCTGTTCTCGGCGCTTGCGCTCTGCGCCAATGCGGCGGAATATGACGTTGCCGCATACGTGTGGCCGGCGTACCAGCCGGAGCCGCGTTGGGCGGAGCTCGGCATCTTCGGTGAGGGAATCGGCGAATGGCAGAACGTCAAGGAGGCGGTGCCGAAGTGGCCCGGGCACCGCCAGCCGCTCTCTTCCGATCTGGGGATACGAGAACGAGGCCGACCCAAAAGTCGTTGAGAAGAAGATTGACGCGGCAGTCTCGCACGGCGTCAACGTCTTCATCTACGACTGGTACTGGTACGGCGGGCGGCCGTTCCTTGAAGACGCTCTCGACAAGGGTTTCCTAGGCGCGGCGAACAACGGGAAGATGAAGTTCTTCATCATGTGGGCGAACCACCACGTCTGCAAGCTGTGGGACAACAAGGCGGCGGACAAGAAATGGAACGAGCCGATTTGGCGCGCATGGGTGGATGCGGAAGAGTTTAGGAAGATATCTCGACGCTGGATCGAGATGTACTTTTCGCGTCCGAACTACTACCGCATCGACGGCAAGCCCGTGCTGATGATCTACGAGGTCGTGACGTTTATAAGGGGCGTTGGCGGAGTTGACAAGGCGGCGAAGGCGCTCGCTGCGTTCCGGAAGAACTGCGAAGACGCCGGGTTAGGCGGCGTTCATCTCATGGCTTGCGACTACGGGATGCCAAAGGAAACCGTTGCCGCCCTTGGCATTGACTCGGCGACGATCTATAATTTCGTGCATTGGGCGAAAGCGCACGGCAACCCTGACTATGCCGAATGGACGAAAAAGGGCGCGGAGCGCTTCGACGCCGCGAAGAAGGAGTTTGGGCTTAAGGCGTACTTCGCTCATGCGTCTGTCGGCTGGGACACCAATCCGCGTTTCCCTGCCGGTGCCGTGATGCCTACAGTGATGGACTCTACGCCGGCAAAGTTCGAAGTGGCGCTGAAGCGGGCAAAGGACTGGAGCGACGCGAACACGCCGAAGGGATACCCCAAGCTGATTACGGTGAACTCTTGGAACGAGTGGACCGAGGGATCGTACCTTGAGCCGGATACGCAATTCGGCTTTGGCTACCTCGACGCCGTCAAGAAGGTTTTCGGAACGAGTGACAAGACGAAGAAGGAATGAAGCGCAAGCCGCCGGGGTCCGGAAGTGGTTTGTGGCGGGGGTTGCGGTCTTCGGGGGGTAATGGTATAATGCTGTCATGAAAACTACAGCATTTTCAGCGCTCGCGATTGCGGCGCTTCTTTCCGGCTGCGGCACCACTCCGTCGGTGTCCGGCAATCTTCCGTGCCAGCCCCGCAACGCAACCCTTAAGACTGCGGGCGGGCCGCTCGTCCAGGCGCACCGCGGCAGCCGCGGCGAGTTCCAGGACAACGGCGCAGGCGGCTTCGCCTGGTGCCTGAAGAAGGGGATACGCGGGTTCGAGACTGACATACGCTTCTCGAAGGACCACGAGCTGGTGGTCATGCACGACAGCCGCGTGGACCGCACGACGGACGGCAAAGGCATCGTCGAGGAGATGACGCTCGCCGAGCTGCGCAAATGCCATCTGCAGAACTGCAGCGAGCCGGTCCCTTCGCTGGAGGACGTGCTTGCGACGATGGCCGGGCGCGACGACGTGTTCATCGAGCTTGAGATGAAGGCGTATCCGAACGAGTTCTACACGCCGGAGGTCCTGGCGGAGTACTGCCGCAAGCTGAACGCGGCCGCCGAGCGTCTGATGAAGCCCGGGACGTATGCCTTCACTTGCTTCAACGTGACTACGCTTGAGACTATGCGCCGTGTCGCTCCGAAGGCCCCGCTCGGCTACATCATGGGAGGCGCGCTGACAGACGCGCATCTTGCGACGGCCGCGCGGCTCGGCTGCTGCAGCGTCGCGCCGTCGCTTCGGGCGACGTCGAAGGAGATGGTCGCGAAGGCGCATGAGGCCGGCCTGACCGTCTGCCTGTGGATGGCCCAGAACGCCGCCGACTGGTGGGAGGCGCGGTCAAAGGGCGCGGACCGCGTCACGTCCGACTATCCGCATCTCCTTGACCTCGCCCTGCGCGGCAAGCGCAAGCGCGTCGTTGCAATGGACCTCGACGCCACTCTCTGCCAGCACCGCTCGCCGGTGCCGTGGAAGAACCTGAAGGCGCTTGAGCAGCTCGGCACCAAGTACAAGTGCGTCATGGTCGGCGCCGGCAACGCGCCGCGCATCTATGGCCAGATGGGCGAGTACCCGATCGACATCGTCGGCAACTACGGCATGCAGGTGTCCGAGGCGGCCGATGGCAAGTTTCGCATCGTGAAGGCCGTCACGAACGAGGTCGACAGGGCGTTCTTCCGCCGTGAGACTGACAAGCTGCGCGAGAAGTACGGCTACACGAAATATGCCGGCGAGCCGCTGGAGTTCCACGCTTCCGGCATGGTGACGTTCGGGCTCCTGGGCACCTCGCCGTCCTCCGAGCAAAAGCTGGCGTTCGACCCTGACCGGAAGAAGCGTCGTGCGATGTACAAGGACGTTTGCGACGTCTTCAAGGATTACTCGGTGTACATCGGCGGATCGACGTCGTTCGACTTCGCCGGCCTTGAGTACAACAAGTACGACGCGACGCTCGCATGGGCCAAGGATCACGGGTTCTCGCTGGACGACATCGTCTTTATCGGCGACGACTTCGCCGACGGCGGCGGAGACAGCCACGTGCGCATCAAGGGCATGGACCGCATCGTGATAAACGACTACCGGAACTTCGCAAACGCCGTGGGCGTGCTGCTGAAGTGACAGGAGCGGCCTCGAAATGACGAGCGAAGAAGACAAGAAGCGTTTTGGCCGCGCACAGTGGCGGTTCATCATATGCAGCATGATCGCGTATGCGTTTTTCTACATAACGCGCAAGAACCTTTCGATGGCTCAGCCCGGCATGCTGGAGGAGAAGGTCATCTCCACCTACGCGCTCGGCACGATCATGACGGTGCACGGCGTTCTCTACGGAATGAGCCGTTTTGTGAACGGATTCTGGGCCGACCGGCTGAACGGCCGCATCTTCATGACGATCGGTCTCGCGCTCTCCGCGCTGATGAACTTCCTCTTCGGCTGCACGTCGCTGACGTTGCTCTTCGCGGCGTTCTGGATACTGAATGGCTGGACTCAGGGCATGGGTTTCCCGCCGTGCGCGAAGATGCTGACGCACTGGATACATCCGAAGGAGCTGGCGACGAAGATGTCGATCTGGAACACTTCGCACTCCTTCGGCGCTTTCGCGGCGCTCGGCATCTGCTCGCTGCTGCTTTGGCTGGGTTTCGGCTGGCGGTGGTGCTTCTACGTGCCGGCGGCGCTTGCCGGGCTTGCGGCGATCTTCTGCTTCTTTTGCGTGAAGGATTCGCCGACGGAGGCTGGCGTGCCGGAACTGGAGATCGAGGGCTCGACGGACAAGCCGTCCTCGCAGATAACCACGGCGGACCGCCGCCGTCTCGTCTTCGGGAACAAGGTTATCTGGTTTGTGGCAATTGCTAACTTCTTCGTCTATATCGTGAGGTTCGGCTTCCTTGACTGGGGCCCGACGTTCCTCAAGCAGCACAAGGGCATTCCCGTCGAGAAGGGCGGGCTGATGATCATCGCGTTCGAGCTGGCGGCCGTGGTCGGCACCGTCTTCGCCGGCTGGGTCACCGACAGGGTGTTTAAGGGCCGCGGCGTCAGGACGTGCGTCATCTGCATGCTCTTCGCGGCGCTCTTTGCGTTCGGGTTCTGGTACCTGCCTGACGGCGCGTCCAGTCTCTGGGCCACGCTTCTGCTGATGGGGACGGGCTTCTGCATCTACGGTCCGCAGGCGCTCGTAGGCATCGTTGCCGCTAACCAGGCGACGAAGGAGGCGGCCGCCATGGCCAACGGGTTCACCGGAATCATGGGCTATGCGTCCACGATCGTCTCCGGCCTTGGCATCGCTTTCATCAAGGAGACGTTTGGCTGGGGCGTCACGCTGGCGTCCATCTCCGGTTTCGCGATCATCGGAATGCTGCTCTTCCTCTGCGCGTGGAACGCCAACGCCACTGGCTATAAGCGTTGAGCCGCCGGATGCGCAGGGAACTGATCTGCGGCGTTGATGCGGAGGTCGCCGAGACGCTTGCAGAGCGGCTTCGCGGCCTCATCGGGCGCGACGGGCTTGCGCCGGGCACTGGCATGCTGATAACGCGCTGCAATTGCATTCACACCTGCTTCATGCGCTTTCCGATTGACGCGATGTTTCTCGACAGGCGCGGCGAGGTTGTCAGGACTGTGCGCAACGTCCGGCCTTGGCGGCTTTTCGTGTGGGGCGGTTTTCGCGCGGTTTCGGTGCTGGAGACTGCGGCGCGGTAAGGTTCGGCTTTTCAGGACATGTGCCGCAGGCGGAGCTGCCCGCAGGCGGCGTCGGCGTCCTTGCCTCGGCTGCGGCGCAGCATCGTCTGCACGCCATGCTTCATCAGGACGTCGAGGAACATGAGCAGCGTAGGCTCGTCGGGCGTCTTGAAGTCCGGGCGGTGGCTGACCGGCGAAAGGGGAATGAGGTTTACCTTCGCCATCGGCACGCGGCGAACCTGGCGCGCCAGTTCCTCGGCGCAGGCGCGGGAATCGTTCACTCCTCCGATGACCGTGTATTCGAACGTGATGATTCTCTTCGTCGCACGGGTGTAGTCCGCGCAGGCGGAGAGGAGCTCGTCGAGCGGCCAGCGCCGGTTTACCGGCATCAGGCGCGAGCGCAGCTCGTCATTCGGGGCGTGCAGCGACACGGAGAGCTCGAACTGGATGCCCTCGGCAGCCAGGCGGGCGAAGCCCGGTACGACGCCGCAAGTCGAGATTGTGATGTGCCGTGCGCCGAGGTTGGGTCCGCGTCCGGCGTTGATGAGCTTCAGCGCCCGCATCGTGGCGTCGTAGTTAGCGAACGGCTCGCCCATGCCCATGACGACGATGTTGGTTATCTCGCCGAAGGCGCGTCCAGCCATGTACTCGGCAACAATCTCGTCCGCCGTCAGCGAACGGACGATCCCGTGCGCGCCGCTGGCGCAGAACGCGCAGCCCATCGCGCAGCCGACTTGCGTCGAGATGCACTGGGTGAAGCGTCCAGACGCGGGAATGAGGACGGTCTCAACGGCGTTTCCGTCGTCAAAGCCGATCAGCAGCTTCCGGGTTCCGTCGGCGGATTCCGAGACGTCTAGCTGCTTGTATGGCGTAAGCGGGAACTCGGACTTGAGCGTCTCGCGCAGGTCTTTCGGAAGTGTTGTCGCTGCGTCCCAGTCGGAGATGTAGTCGCGGTAGAGGGACTGAAGGATCTGGTCGGCACGGAAGGTCCGCAGGCCGCGGTCCTTCAGGATCGGCTTCCATTCGTCAGGTAGTATGCTCCAGGCTCGCGTCATGTCAGCGCATATTATACCAAATCACTGCGGATTGGCTGACGTGCCAAGCATCCTTCATCGTTTTTCTTCAATGAATAAACCATTCACTCGTTTACCTTTGTCGGACACTTCGTCATTAGGTCAGGGAGCAGGTGACGGTGGAATAGTCGGCGTAGGTCTTCGAGAGGCAGTTGCCTGTCGCAGCATCGTATGTCCACGTGGTTGTGTCCCAGGTCGTGCCATCGCGTGTGGTGGAAAGCGACGTGCGGCGGCTCTGCGAGTCGTAGGTGTAGCGCACGGGATAGGTCGCGCCGTCTTCGGCTATGACGCCACGCACGGTCTCAACGGTCTTGTCGTCGACGGCAGAGGGCGTCTGCGTCCAGTTGAAGTCGTTCAAGTTGAACACGGGCAGGATATAGTGGTATTCGACGAATGCAATCTTCTCGCTGTCGAAGCAACCGACGAAACGCGGCGGCTCGACGTCGCCCTTCAGCTCGCCCTTGATGGTGAGAATCAGCTGCGCGAGCATCCTGTGTACGCTCGTCGTATGGTTCTTGGCTTCCGCCCAGAGGATCGGGGCATCGGGGATGAATGTCATCTGTCGCGGGTCGTGGCGTTTAGGCGATACGCAGAAATCGATGTTGCCGACAATGCGAGTGCAGTCGAACTTGCCGAAGTACAACGCGGCCACGCGGTTCTTCAGTTCCTCTTCGCGGATGGTGGATTCTTTCTTCATGGCTGGTGTTTCTGTATGGATATTATGGCAGATTCCATTTATTCTTTCCCCAGGATTCCTGTATAGGCAAAAAACAACATGATAATATCCGTCAAAACCAAGGTCGCAATAGATGTTATCATGCGAAATCGTAGATTAAACCAAACAAATGGAATCCGCAGCACAATCAGAACACTATAAATAAACCCAATTGCGATGAGATCGACGAACCATCCAAGCCCCCTCCCCATGCTGTCTTTTCCTGAGAAATACACCCAGATTGTACAAACTGAAAGAATGGTTAAGACATCTACAAGATTACAAGGGAATCGCCATGTCCCTTTCCTCAATCGATACAGTAACGGAAAGGCAATAAGCGTCGGAAGTGCGAACCAAATCGCCCCAATGCCGATTAGATACCCGAAAAAAACAATACGATTTATGACGGTTTCCATGATAATACCTCACTTCAAGTTGCATTTGCATCTGATTTTGATGTCTAACAACAGTTTGTAATACTCAGCTCTAAGATCGTCGGCATAATCTTGGCAATTGTACTGTCCTGTGGGCCGCCCCTTCGAAGTTGCCAAATTGTATGGGCGCGGCTGGACATTCTTGACTGCTTCCCGCATCCCGCAATCATTGTATGCGCCCTTACCCTCTATGGGCACATATTGCGTTTGGAAGAAAAACTCGTCTTGTCGAGGATTGCTGTCGCCTATCGGCGCGTCAAAGTACCCAATGTTTATCGGCGAACCACCATCTTCAAATATAAGTTGTTCGTGCGCTATAACCCAATTTCTTTTCCGCATGAATTCTGATGATGCCGCCAATATGCCAGTACGATGCGTCACCGAATTATCCAATGGTCTATATGCAAAGTACGCACAACCATCCCTGTCATAATTTGAAATGGGATTATCACCGCAAAACAGGTAGAGATTTTTGCCCCCAGC
>JAFWKK010000058.1 GCA_017514235.1 Kiritimatiellia bacterium
GATTCTCAGTTTGCGACAAGTGAAAATTCCTCTTTCGGGTTTGTAATTGAACTCCGAGCGTTAGAGCTCTCGCTACCGCTGCGCCGCTTCGCACCATACAACGGCTATACATGTGTCGGTTGAAGTGTTTTTGGGTGCGACTGCGTCGCATAAATCGGCCGAAGGCCGCTATAATCACAGCAAAACAGCGCCTCCTGATTGTGGTTGAAAAGCGCGAAGCCGTGGAGCGGTAGCGAGAACAGCAACCGTCGGAGTTTTTCCAAAATCGCGCAATGGGTCGCGAAGGTTCGGCAGCCCAAAGTAAAATTGGGGAATCTCCAAGGCCCTGAAGCACTTGACAGCTGAAGAGGGAATATACTAAGATGCGCGGCATGTTCACTATAAGATGTTTATTGGCGGCCGTCGTGTTCGCGGCGTGCGAATCGCTGGCATCCGGCTATCCCTGCAGCCCTGCGGCGCTGACGGACGTGACCGTGACGGGCGGATTCTGGCTGCCGCGCTTCGAGACGAACCGGCTGGCCACGCTCAGCGCTGACTTCGCGAAGTGCGAGGAGACGCGCATACCTAACTTCACGAATGCCGCCGCACGGGCGAAAGGGACGTTCAAGGGCATACCTTACGACGACTCCGACGTGTACAAGGTGATCGAGGGGGCGGCATATGTCCTCGCCACGCATCCTGACGCGTCGCTAAAGGCGCGGTTCGACAGGCTGATCGGCTGGATAGCCGGGGCGCAGGAGCCTGACGGTTACCTCTACACTGCGCGGACGCTCGGCTTCAACTACGGCGAGAAGGACGGCAAGACCGACTACGGCATGATGGGGCCGGTGCGCTGGAGCAACTGCAGGTCGTCCCACGAGCTCTACAACCTCGGGCATCTCTACGAGGCGGCGGTCGCATGGCTGGAGGCGACGGGCGAGCGTACGCTACTCGCCGTGGCGGAGAAGTCCGCCGACCTCGTCGGGCGCACCTTCGGGCCGGGCGAGGCGCAGCTGAAGCACGTGCCGGGACACGAGGAGATAGAGCTCGCGCTCTGCAAGCTCTATGGCGCGACGGGCGAAAAGCGCTATCTGGAGCTGGCGCGGCACTTCATCGCCCGGCGCGGGTACGGAGTGAAGTCCAGGGACGGCAAGGTGTTCGCGCCGGACGGTTCGCTCGTAGACGCCGGGTCCGCGCCTGAAGCCTACTGCCAGAACCATCAGCCGGTCGCGGACCAGCGGGAGGCGGTCGGGCACGCCGTGAGGGCGACGTACCTCTATTGCGGCATGGCGGACGTTGCCGCGCTCGCCGGCGACGCCGGATGCGCGAAGGCGCTCGACGCGTTGTGGGAGAACGTCGTGTCGAAGAAACTGCATCTCAACGGTTCCGTGGGCGCGCGGCGCAAGGGAGAGGCGTTCGGCGCGGATTACGAGCTGCCGAACGAGACGGCGTATCTCGAAACGTGCGCGGGAATCGGCAATGCGCTCTGGAACGAACGGATGTTCCTGCTGCATGGCGATGCGAAGTACGTCGACGTGCTGGAACGCGCTCTCTACAACGGCATACTGTCGGGAGTGTCGCTCTGCGGCGACGAGTTCTTCTATCCGAATCCGCTTGCGTCCAAGGGAGGCTACAGGCGGTCGAAGTGGTTCAGGACGTCGTGCTGCCCCGTGAACGTCGTGCGCTTCATTCCGCAGGTCGCGCAGTTCGCCTACGCGACGCGCGGCGACGCGGCTTATGTGAACCTGTTCGTCGAGAGCGACGCGACGCTGCGCCTCGGATGCGGCGACGTCAGGGTTTCCCAGAAGACGGACTATCCGTGGAGCGGGGCGGTGCGCCTCGCGGTGACGCCGCCGGATGACGGCGCGAGGTTCGCGCTGAACGTGCGGGTGCCCGGGTGGTGCGCGGGGCGTCCCGTCCCGAGCGACCTCTATGAGCAGACCGTGCCTGGCACGGCCGCTGACTTCACGGCAAGGGTCAACGGCGAGGCGGTGAACTTCGAGCCCGTCAAGGGCTACTGCGTCATCGAGCGCAGGTGGAAGGGCGGCGACGTCGTCGAGATTGCCATGAACATGCCCGTCAGGCGCATCAGGGCGCACGAGAAGGTCGGGGCGGACAAGGGGCGCCTTGCCGTGGAGCGCGGCCCGATCCTCTACTGCGCCGAGGGTGTGGACAACGGCGGCAAGGCGTTTGACGCGGCCATTCCGGCTGACGCGACGTTTGCGGAGTCGAAGCTCGCGATAGGAGACCAGGAGTTCCTGGCGCTCAGGTCGTCCAATGGCGTGACCCTCGTCCCGTACTGCATCTGGGGGAACAGGCAGCCCGGAAACGACATGCAGACGTGGTTCCCTGCCGCCGCCGCCGCCGCTGCATCTGCGCTCGCCGGCAGCGACCCGCGCGTGAGGTTCCGCGGTGTCATGTCGCCAGGACGGGACATGACCGAGGACGATTTCAAGACTCTCGAATCGTGGGGCGCGACGCTGCTCAGGTACCAGATGGTGCGCAACTGGCACGGCGTGAACGCCAACCAGGACCTTGACGAATACGACCGCTGGCTTGAAGGCCGCCTCGACCACTTCGACAGGTTCGTCCTGCCGATGGCCGCCAGGCATGGGCTTAAGGTCGTCCTGGACCTGCACGTTCCGCCGGGCGGACGCGATGCCGGCGCCGAGGCAAACATGTTCTACGACGAAAAGTACGCCAGCCACTTCGTCGGACTGTGGAGGCGCATCGCGCGGCGCTTTCGCGGACGGGAGGGGATCTACGGCTACGACCTCATCAACGAGCCTTCGCAGAAAAGGGCGGCCGCGCCCGGGCTTGACTTCTGGAACTTGCAGCGCAGGGCTGCGGAGGCCGTGCGCGAAGAGGATCCTGCCGCGACGATCGTCATGGAGTCCAACGAATGGGACGCCCCCGCGACGTTCGCGAGCCTCAAGCCGCTTGCGCTCTCCAACGTCGTCTATCAGGTCCACATGTACGAGCCGTTCGCGTACACCCACCAGCGCGTTCTCGGCACGAGGCCGTGGACCGTCGGGTGGCCGAACGCGGAGAAGGGCTGGGACAGGGCGTTCCTCGAAAAGACCCTGAAGCCAGTGCGCGACTTCCAGCTGAAGCACGGCGCGCGAATTTACGTGGGCGAATTTTCCGCCGTGTGCTGGGCGCCGGACGCGGGGCGGTATTTGCGCGACTGCATCTCCCTGTTCGAGGAATACGGCTGGGACTGGACGTACCACGCGTTCCGCGAGTGGCCGGGCTGGAGTCCGGAGCACGAGGGTGAGAACGACAAGACCTTCCGGCTCTCCCAGGATAATCCGCGCAAGCGCGCGTTGCTCGACGGCTTCAGGCGTTAATGCCCCGCAGCGACTTAACTTGCCTGTCCCCAAGAGAACCTTTCCTTTCCGTTGTGCCTGTCATCATGCGGCGGCACCTCGCGCCGTCTCTCTCCGCTCGAAGCGTCCCGCGCCGTCCCGCTCCTCACCCACTTAAGCGGTGCGTTTCTCTTCGCTCCCCTTGCGGCGACGCTTCCGCATCGCCTTAGTGGGTCCCCAATTCATTACATTGGAAGGTTTGCCTCGCGGGAGGGTCGAGCTTCCGCTCGACCAAATTCTATAGGTGCCTGTCTTCAAGTGAACCGGGTGTCATGGCTGAGGAGGGGCGGGGGCGCACGAGATGAGCGAAGGGATCGCCCGCCGCCTCAGTGGTTTCGCTTGTCGAGGCGAATTTTGCAGAGGGGTCGGGCTAGTCACGTCTTATAGATTTGTGAGTAGCGGCGGGTGCGACTCCCGCAGCGAAGGTTCGGGCGTCACCGCCCCGACGAAGCCCCTCTACTCCTACCGAGCGAGCAGCCCCGCAGCGCCTTAACCCTTTTCTGTCCCTAAAACGGGCGTATTTTCGGCGCGAAAAATTTTTTTAAATACCCCCTTGTCACCCGTTAGGGTAATATGGTATAATCGCGAGTGTGAAGGATAGGAGTCAGTGTCGGCTGTCAGTACGAACAACTAATTTCTAACCCAAAACAAACAAGGAAACAAACATGAAAAAACTAATGACGACGATATCGGCGGCTGCGATGGCCTTGAGCCTCTCAGCTGTTGTCGCTGCGCCATTTAATACCGGCACGAGCTTTGAGGGGCTCACTGCCGGCGAGGCGTACGACATAACGACAACCACAGGGGAACTCGCCGCGGAAGCGGGGCAGGTCTTCTGGGAAACGAACGCGCAGGTGCAGGCGCTTAACGTCAAGGCTGGCCAAAGCGTTGATCCTACGCACCGCGACGACCGCAACCCCGCGTTCCGCGGTTCGGGCAACGCCAACTACCTGGAGGTCAAGACGACGCTGGGCAATCCCATCTCGCGTTACATTACCTCCAACTGGGAAGGGCTCGGCTGGACCGGCGAGGAGATTGGCAAAGGCCTCTACTTCGACTCGTACGTGAGGTTCACGGCGTTCGACGGCGACGCTCCCGGCCTGTCCGAAGGTTCCAAGCTTGCCATCTGGCTGAAGGAAGAGGTCGACAGCAACGACAACCCGATTGGGACCAACCTCTGGGTCACGGCCGGTTATCTCGTTCCTGGCACCATGGAGGGTGTCGTTACCACTAATTACGAGTGCACGGTCGGTTCTGGCATCGACTTGAACGACGGCGACTGGCATCGCGTCACGGTCAAGGCCATCAGCTCCATCTACAAGACGGGCGCGGACAGGCCTGGCTTTGTCGTCTTCATCGACGGCGCCCTTGTTTCGAGCACCGCCCCGAAGGGCATCGAAGTCGCGAACCTGAACGACAACGCCGCTGCCTTTAACGCGAGCAACGACCTCTTCCCGTCTGCAGACCAGTCGTCCAATGCCCGCGGCAATATTCGCGCCGTTCAGTTCGACGGCCAGGGCGACGTCGACGAGCTCGTCTTCTCGAACGAGTCCCCCGGCACGTGGGCTGACGACAAGAAGTTCTTCACCATCAACTTCGGCGAGAACATCGCCAGCGTCGAGTATCAGCTGTCTGACGACCTCATTTCAACCGTGGCTTATGCGACGGTGCAGATTCCGTGGAATGATATCGAAGGCAAGACCGTCACGATCCTTTCCGCTACCGGATCCGGCGATTACGTCGCGAACCTGGCCGGCATCACGGTCAGCGGCAATGTGACCGCCAGCGGCACCACCTTCCAGCCGAACGAGGCCGAGTCGTCCATCACGATTCCCGCGAAGATGGCCGAGGCGTTCGTCGGCACCGAGAAGTTCGGCACGCTGGCCGAGGCGGTTGCGTACGTCAACAGCAATGGCGGCACGCTGAAGCTTGGTTCAGATGTTGAGAGCGCCGGCGTTGCGTTTACCGGCAATAACGTGATTCTCGACCTTGCGGGCAAGACGATTGCCGGTACTGCCACAGACGGAACTCCGACGATTACTGTTTCGAGCGGTTCCATCCTCATAACCAACTCGACGGAGAATGTCGGAAGCGTTCAGGCGCAATATGTTGATGCTGGCGCGGGTGGTTCCGTTCTCGCTTACGCGGTTGCGGTTGACGAAGGCAACGCTACGGCGACCATCTGGGGCGGCATCTTCGATGGTGCGATCTACGTTCCGGCGAGTTCCATCTACGGCGGCGTGTTCACCAACGTGATGGACCAGACGACGATGGATGGCTTTGTCGCCAACGGCTATCAGGCGATTCTTGAGACCGTCATGGGTGCCTCCTATTATGGGGTTTTTGCGGTGGTTCCCGCTCCGGTCGTTGCCGAGCATCCGTGGTATGAGAACCCGGGCGCCATCGTTCTCGCGCAGGATCTGCCTCATCAGGGACCGTCTGACTGGGTGTCGGCGTTCCATGGTCAGGGCTCGGGCAACTTCCTTGGCTTGACGTATGCCACCAACCCGACGCAGTTCGACCTGTTCGGCGTTGACGGCACGAATGCGCTGACGACGATTCACAGCGTTGCTGCTGGCGACGTGGAGAATCCTGGCTTCCGCGGCGTCGCGATCTCCGAGACGCTCGGCGTTGCGATGACGCTCGCGTATGCTAATACAACCACGATGTACACCTTCCCGCTTGCGCCCATGGTTGGCGGTGCCGGGCAGAAGGCGGTGACGAAGCCGAGTACGCATGGGTTCGATTCGGCGGCGTTCTCGCCTGACGGCAACTACCTGTTCTCGAATGCAATCAAGGGCGAGGGAGATGATTCCCCTGCTGTCTTGAAATGGTCTGTAAGTGTTGCGGCGGATGGCACGGTTGAGCTGACAAAGATTGGCAGAAAGGATGCAAGTGGACGTCATCGCAACCTCGCTTATGCGCGCATCAACGGGCGCGATCTCGTCTTCGCGTTGGCTGAAAGCGGTAAGGTTGATGTCATTGATATGACGGGTGACGACACGACGGCTTGGACGTCAGCAACGTTGCTGTCGAACCTTCCGAAGATTAGCTATGGTTCGCTCTGCGTCTCTGGCGTCAATGTTGAAGACGGCAACGGCAACCCTGCGATCCCGCACCTGACGGTTGCGACCTCTGCGAATGGTTCTGCGAATGGTTCTGGGAATAATGTTACTGACGTGTTGAACGTCTATGCGCTGACGGTTCCGGCTTCTGGCGCTGTCTCTGCGTCGCTCGTCAAGAGCTTCGATCAGACCGCGTTGAAGGTTGCGGGCTTCGGCGATATCTCCGATGCCAGCCGCTACGGCAACACGGTGTACGTGACGGACGACGAGAAGTCCATCTTCTTCGGGCGTCCCGATTGCAAGCTCTACGTCGGTCAGTATGCGGTTGCCCGCAACAGCACCACGCTCTTCACCGAATCGCTGCAGGAGGCGGTTGATGGGACTCCGGCTGGTGACACCGTGACAGTTCTCAAGGACTGCTCGATCACCACTCCGCTCAGCATCACCAAGAACCTCACGATCCACAACGACTACACGATCACCGGCGCGGTCAACTACGCGATCTGCATCGGTGCGACGGTGTCGTTCGAGGGTTCGGGCAAGATTCAGCGCGCGGATGGCATTACGGGTTCGGCGTTCTGCGTCGGCGCGAACGGAGGTGCTCGTGGTGCTGTTGCTGGCGGAACGGCCGGTACGCTCAACTTCACCGGTCTGACCGTCTGCGGCGGTTCAGGCGGCAACCTCATCAAGCTCGAGAAAGGCACCGTCAACATGAACGGTGGCGTCCTCAAGGACGGTCTGCGCGGCATCAAGGCCGATGCTGACGATGGCGAAAACACTACCTCGACAATCGTCATCAACGGTGGCACGATCACCAACTGCTCGGCTTGTGCGGTCATGGCTTCGGCCGAGAGCGCGACGGGCACGGCGACCGTTACCATCAATGGTGGCGAGATTGCGGGTGCACTTGATGATAATGCTGGTGGTGAAAAGCAGAAGGGCATTCACACCATCACGATTCCGAGCACCTCGACGGCGAAGTTCAACGCCGATCAGTCCTCGTTCTGCGTGGCTGGCTACGAGACTGTCCTGTCGGATGGCTGGTATGTCGTTCAGGCGATTCCGTCCTACACCATCACGTTCATCTCGGGCGAAGGTTCGACCACGAATGCGCAGGATTATCTCCGTGGTCTGGCGCCTGAGCCGCCCACCCCTGCGACGGTCGCTAACAAGACCTTCACTGGCTGGGTCCCGGCGCTTGAGACGGTCACCTCCAATACGACATACAATGCACAGTATGAGTATACGAGCTACACGATCACCTACTGCAACGGCGATGGCACGCAGTTCACCTACTTCAAGGCTGGCGCCACGATCCCGACGACCTACACTGTCGAGAACGCGGTGACGCTCCCGGGTGACGACGCAATCGACATGACCGGCTTTGTTGGCGGCACGTTCGATTGCTGGACCAATGCTGCGGGTTCCACTGTTACGGGTTGGCCGGCTGGTGGCCTGAGCGGCGACCAGACGTTCTACGCGCAGCTGAAGCAGGTTGTTGAGACGAAGTATGACGCCGGTTCCACGACCGCCTGCGAGAGCGCTGCTGAAGCGACTTCGCTTGCACAGGCGATCAACGCCGACAAGATCGGGCGCATCAACGTGCCGGCCGTTGTCACTGTCGGCGCAGACTACGTTGCCCTGTTCGAGGCGGTGGCGAGCGGTTCGTCGGTGACGATCGACTTCACGGCTGCTGCGGCTGCCGCGCAGACGAATGCGGTTGACGGCGTTGCTGCGGTTGCGGCGCGTGCCATCCCGGTCGCGGCTGCTGCCAAGGCGGCTACCACGTTCTCGCCGACCGGCCTGACGCCTGGTCTCTGGTACTCGGTGCTCTCCGGCTCGGCTGCGACTTCGATCACGATCGAAAGCGATCGCAAGCAGGCGCAGGCTGACGGCACGCTTGGTCAGGAGACGCTGACGGTGCCTCATCCGAGCAATGCCTCCGGGTTCTTCCGGATCCAGGTCAGCCCGGCTGACAAGCCGACGCCTCCGCCGAACAACTAAGCTGTAGGCTAAGGCAAACAGTCAGGGGCGCGGCAATCAGTCGCGCCCCTGCTGTTTTTAGGCCCGAAGGGCCACTTAGGACCACCGGCCCACTTACAGCGCAGCAACTTAACTATAGCCCTTCCCGGTTTGCCTTGTCAGCATGCGGCGGGTTTCGCGGCAACCGTGCGCCCTGTGCCGCTCGGGCGCCTTGCGCGTCCGTGCGACCGCTCGGCGTACGCGAGTACGCCGTCGGGTCGCAGTCCTGCGCAATCCGCCGCAAGCGGCTTCGGTGTGCTCGGCTGCGGCCGCGAAACCCGCCGCGCATGGCACGTTCTGGCGTTCGTCGCGTCGCACCTTCGTGCTTGACGGCGCCGTCCGTTCTCGCTCCCGTTCGCCGTCACTCGCCTCCCGCGCGATTTGCCGCCGTCTGCGGTGCGATGCCGTGTCGCGGAATACCGCTCCTTGCCTCGCGCTCGCATGCGTCGTCGCCTCGCGCGAACCGGCTCGCGCCGTCTCTCTCCGCTCGAAGCGTCCTGCGCCGTCCCGCTCCTCACCCGCCTAAGCGGTGCGTTTCTCTTCGCTCCCCTTGCGGCGACGCTTCCGCATCGCCTTAGCGGGGCCTGTCCCCAAATGATCGCGGCACCATGGCTGAGGAGGGGCGGGGGCGCACGAGATGAGCGAAGGGATCGCCCGCCGCCTCAGTGGTTTCGCTTGCCGAGACGAATTTTGCAGAGGGGTCGGGCTGGTCACGTCTTATAGACTTGTGAGTGGCGGCGGACGCGACTCCCGCAGCGAAGGTTCGGGCGTCACCGCCCCGACGAAGCCCCTCTACTCCTACCGAGCGAGCAGCCCCGCAGCGACGGCGGCGCATCGTCACCGCCCCGACGAAGCCCGTCTACCGGCGACGTTGTTTAATCAATTGCGCTACTGGAAGACTTTTGAAAGGACCCATTGGGGACAGTCCCCCCTGTTCGTTTGTTTTTTTTAACCACGAAATACACGAAATACACGAAAGCGGCCGCGACAAGTCGCAGCCCTCCCGGGGACTTCGTGGTTCAAGACCTCATCTCCACGCCCGTTACCCATGAAAACATTGGCCGATTCGCTAGACTCCCAAAATACAACGCCGTGCCGGCAGACTGTCGGCTGGAGGGCGCGAAGCCGAGGCGGAACGGTAGTGTAGCCTACTGCTTTTTCAGCCGTCGGAGTTCCTTTATGAGGCACAGGCGGCTCAGATGGTTCGGCAGGCGTTTCAAGAGGTGGGGATATTCCAGGAATCTCGTTTACTCGCCCCGACGAAGTCCGTCTGCTCCTGCCGAGGCCTGTCATCATACGGCGGAGCGGACATATAATATTTGATGGGAAAGCTCAACATCTTCTGCGTTTACTTCGACCGCCGCCCGGTATGGCAGTCTGACTGCGTGGTGCCGATACAGGCCGGCAAGGTGCGCACGGGAGTGGACCTCGGCATGTTGGCGGACGATACGGGCGACAACATCTCCGGCGAGAACGCACGTTACGGCGAGATGACGGCATGGTACTGGGTGTGGAAGAACTACCTGCCGGCCCACCCGGAACTGGAATACGTGGGCTTCAGCCACTACCGCCGATTTCTAGACTTCACAGCCGCCTGCAGCGGGCGCACCCGCCGCACAACCTACCGTCGCTTCCGGCGCGTCTTCGAGCGCCATTACCGCGAGGCGGAACTGCTGGCGCGGATAGGCGATGCCGACATCGTGATGCGGGGCACGGAAGAGTCCGGCTTTCCGACGGTGCGCGCGCAGTACGTTGCGGCGCACCCCGGGAACGCGGCGGACTTCGATCGGTTCGTCTCGCTCGTGCGGGAGCGCGATCCGGCGCAGTCGGCGGCGATAGACGCCACGCTTGCGTCGGGACGTCTGGCGATGGAGCTTCAGTTCGTGATGCGGCGCGAAATCTTCGGGGACTTCATGGAGTGGGCGTTCTCGCTTTGCCGCGAGTTCGAGCGGCGGTGGCAGTGGGGCGGAGCCGACGAGGGCGACCAGGCCAGGGCACCGGCGTTTCTTGTGGAGCGGCTCTTCCTTGTATGGCTCGCGATCCGCCGTGCGGAGCGTCCGCTTCGCGTCATGGAACTGCCGCTCGTGAAACTCACGGGCAGGCCGTGGTGGTACAAGCTCCTGAAGCCGGTTCTGCCATTCCTCTCGAAGGAGGCGAACGACCGCATCTACGCGAAGTTCAAGTGAGATGAAGCAGGATTTCGCGACTGAAGACCTCAAGGCGGAGCTGGAGCGCTCGCTCGGGTTCCGCCTGCGCTCGCTGAAGCGCATCGGCGGCGGCTGCGCGGTCAACTTCCGCGCCGTCCGGGACGGCGACGGCTTCGCCTTTTCTGTGAAGTGCTCGCCGTTCGGGCGGCAGGAGCTTTTCGGGCATCTCGTGCGGCACCTTGCCGACCTGAAGGGCAGCAAGGCCGTGCAGCGGGTCTTTGAGAAGGAGTGTCTGCCGACTTTTCGCGGCTACAACGTCCTGTGCCTTGCGTGGTGCGACGGCGAACGGCGCTTCCCCGACAGGCTGTCGGACGAAGAGATGCGCGCATTCCTTGACGAATACCTCGCATTCTCTTCGGCGATGCAGAAGACGTCCGAGATATTTCCGAGCCTGCCGCTCGGCACCATGCGCAAGACGGTGCTCCGCAACTGCCGCGGGCTTGGCGGCCGTGTCTTGCGGCGGCTCGTCGACGAGCTGATTCCGGAGGCGGACGCCGCCTACGCCGCCGACCGCATGCGCGTCATTCACGGCGACTTGCACCCTGGCAACTTCCTTCTCGTCGACGGGCGCGTCGTTGGGTTCCTCGACCTTGAAGAGATGCGGGCGGGTTATCCGGCGGAGGATTTGGTGCGGTATTTCACGTTTGCGGCAGAGCGCTTGAGGTGGCGTCCGTTCCGAAGCCGACGCACGCTGCGGCAGTTTGCGCTAGCCGTAAGCCATCTGCCATATCCTGCGGACGAATGGCGTGTTGCGCTCGTCAGGAGCCTGCTCTGGAAGATCTGGCCGCACGTGTCGTCCAAGCCGCCGGGTATCTTCCGCGCCCTGAACCTAGCGTTTCGTGCGCGTCTCTACCGCAAGCTTCGGCGAATAGTCAGCCGCTGAGACGGAATCCTACCGGAGCCTGTCATCATGCGGCCGCGAAACCCGCCGCGCATGGCACGTTCTGGCGTTCGTCGCGTCGCACCTTCGTGCTTGACGGCGCCGTCTCTCTCCGCTCGAAGCGTCCCGCGCCGTCCCGCTCCTCACCCAACTAAGCGGTGCGTTTCTCTTCGCTCCTCTTGCGGCGACGCTTCCGCATCGCCTTAGTAGGGCCTGTCCCCAATTCATTACCTTCACAAATCACTGATGGTACCATGGCTGAGGAGGGGCGGGGGCGCACGAGATGAGCGAAGGGATCGCCCGCCGCCTCAGTGGTTTCGCTTGTCGAGACGAATTTTGCAGAGGGGTCGGGCTAGTCACGTCTTATAGACTTGTGCGTAGCGGCGGACGCGACTCCCGCAGCGAAGGTTCGGGCGTTACCGCCCCGACGAAGTCTTCCTCGCCCGTCCCTATGGCGTTTTTTTGGTATAATACGCAAATCATGAAATGGACTAAGTCACTGATCCAGACGCTTCGGGAGAACCCCGGTGACGCCGAAATAGACTCGCACAAGCTCCTGATCCGCGCGGGACTCGCCCGCAAGGTTGCCGGCGGCCTCTACTCCTACCTGCCGCTCGGAATGCGCGTGCTGCGGAAAATACAGCAGATCGTGCGCGAGGAGATGGACCGCGCCGGTGCGCTTGAGATCGTCTCTCCGATCCTTCAGCCTGCCGAGCTGTGGCGCACCACTGGCCGCTGGGACACGATGGGGCCTAACATGTTCAAGCTTCGCGACCGCGGCGAGCACGAGTTCGCGCTCGGGCCCACTGCCGAAGAGGTGTTCACCGACCTCGCCAAGGGCCTTGTCAGCTCGTACCGCCAGCTTCCCGTCACCATCTACCAGATACAGTGGAAGTTCCGCGACGAGACTCGTCCGAGGTTCGGCCTGATGCGTTCCAAGGAGTTTCTCATGAAGGACGCCTACTCCTTCGATGCTGACGCCGAGGGTGCGGACAAGAGTTACTGGAACATGTACCATGCCTACGAGCGCATCTACGGGCGGTGCGGACTCAAGGCCGTGGCCGTGCAGGCCGACGGCGGCGACATGGGCGACAGCCTGACGCACGAGTTCCACGTGCTTGCAGACGCCGGCGAAGACGGCATCGCGTTCTGCGAAGGCTGCGGCTACGCGGCGAACCTCGAGAAGGCCGAGAGGCGCTGTCCGGCCGCCGGCGACAAGGCCGAAGGGAGCGGTTTCGCGGAGGTGCATACCCCGAACGCCAAGACAATCGAGGAAGTCGCCGCTTTCATGGGGCTGCCCGCCGATGCGTTCGTAAAGTCGCTCGTGTACGTGGCGGACGGAACGCCGGTCATGGTGTGCGTGCCCGGCGACCGTGACGTCAACGACGTTAAGCTCAAGCGCTTCCTCGGCGCCAAGGCCGTCGGGCTTGCGGACTTCGGGACGGTTCTCAGGGTGACTGGCGCGAACGCCGGGTTCGTAGGCCCCGTAGGGCCGGCCGACGCGTCCCTCAGGATCGTGGCCGACGCGTCGCTAAGGGGCGCGACAGGCCGCATCGTCGGCGCGAACAAGGACGACTTCCACCTCAGGGACGTGGATCTTGCGCGCGACACGAAGATCGGCGAGGCGGATTTCTCGGACCTCGTGGTCGTCAAGGCTGGCGACGTCTGCCCCAAGTGCGGAAAGCCGATGGTAATCAAGCGCGGCATCGAGGTCGGGCAGGTCTTCAAGCTCGGCACCAAGTACTCTGCCGCCTTCAACGCCGTCTACAAGAACGACAAGCTCGAGGAGCACGTGATGATAATGGGCTGCTACGGCGTGGGCGTCTCGCGCACGCTGCAGGCCGTGATCGAGCAGAGCCATGACGCCAACGGCATCATCTGGCCCGCGTCCGTCGCGCCGTACATGGTGGTGATAGAGAACCTCGATCCGTCCAACGCCGAGGTCACCAAAGTCGCGGACGGGCTGGAAGCGGAGCTGGAGGCGGCCGGAATCGACGTGCTCGTGGACGACCGCGAGGAGCGTCCGGGCGTTAAGTTCAAGGATGCGGACCTCATCGGCTTCCCCGTGCGCGTCGTCGTCGGCGCGAAGGGGCTGGCGAACGGCGGCGTGGAGGTGAAGCGCCGCGCCGACGACAAATCCAAGACCGTCATCGCGCCCGTCGCGGACGCGGCGGCGGCGGTCAGGGCCGCGCTTGGCTGATTCGGTTGGCTGTGCGCTCTGTCCGCGGCGATGCGGGCGGCGTCCCGGCTTCTGCGGAGCAGGCGACAGCCCGCGGGTCTTCCGCTGGGGGCCGCACTTCGGCGAGGAGCCGCCGCTGGTCGGCGAGCACGGCAGCGGCTGCGTATTCTTCTCCCGCTGCACGATGAAGTGCCTCTACTGCCAGAACTCACCATGGAGCTGGCGCGGCGGCGGCGAGGACAAGACGATACGGGAACTTACGGCGATCTTTCGCGAGCTGGCGGTAAAGGACCGCGTATCCAACTGGAACCTAGTCTCGCCCACGCCCTACCTGCCGTTCATACGCGAGGCGGTCAAGCCTTTGGCGGATGAGGGAATCCGGCTGCCGTTCGTATGGAACTCGTCGGGCTACGAGCGCGTCGAGACGCTGGAGGAATACGCCGACCTGTGCGACTGGGCCCTTTTCGACCTGCGGTATTCGCGCGACGAGACGGCCGTCGCGGCGAGCGCGGCGCCTGGCTACGTTGCGGCGGCGCGGGAGGCGGTCCGCTGGGCGTGGGAGAAGCGCGGCGCCGGTCGGCCGGACGGCGGGCTGATCGTGCGCATCCTCGTGTTGCCCGGCCATGCCGACGAGGCCGTGGAGAGCCTCGCCTGGCTGGCGACGGAGCTTTCCTGCGATATACCTGTATCCGTGATGAGCCAGTACACGCCGGCCTACGCGGCGCTGACGCACCCCCCGTTCGACCGCGCCGTTACTGCGGAGGAGTACGCAGAGGTGGCGGAGGCCGCGGCGGACTTCGGCTTTGAGAACGGATGGATCCAGGACCCCGCGTCGGCGGACCCTGCGCTTGCGTTGCTTGGCGAGAACATGTCGCCCGGCCACGGAACCGTTTGAAAACTGTAGTGCCCCCTCCGTATGTTGCCTTTTGAAACAACTCCGATGGTTGTCAAATGGGCTTCGCTAACGCTACGCCTCATGCTCCGCGCATTTCAACCTGTAGCATGCGCACTTCTGCGCGGTTGTAGCTGGAGTATAAGAGTGCCCTAAGTGCGGTAGCCCGTCCGTGCAAATGGCAAAATCAGATTTGCCATTTGCACGGACGGGCTTATTTTTGATATAATCTCTGCCAAAACAAGCGAAATGGGGTAGCATGATAAGACGAAAGATTGCAGATTACGTGGACAAGGTTGCGAAATCCTATCCTGTTGTAACGATAATGGGTCCTCGTCAGAGCGGCAAGACAACGCTTGCTAGAGCGCAATTCCCTTCGCATGAATATCGCAATCTGGAGGCAGAGGATGTCTTGTCTGTGGCAAGAGCCGATCCGCGCAGATTTCTGATGAATGGCAAGGCGAACATGGTTATAGACGAAGTTCAGCGCTTCCCTTCGCTTCTTACATATATTCAAGAAATGGCAGACGCAAATCGAGGCAAGGGGCAGTTTGTCCTGACGGGTTCGCATCAGCCTGAACTGAGCGAAGCTGTAAGCGAGTCGCTTGCCGGACGTACGGGAATCTGTACCCTAATGCCGCTGAGCATCGAAGAGCTGAGAGACGCCGATGTTGTTCTTGATGACCGCGACGGTCTCATGTGGCGAGGATTCTTGCCGCGACTGTATGACGATGCCATAGAGCCGATAATGCTTTACCGCGACTACTTCCAGACATACGTGCAGAGAGATGTTCGCAGAATCGTCAACATTCAGGACATCGATGCATTTACTGTGTTCATGCGCCTTTTGGCCGGCCGTGTCGGGCAGTTGCTCAACAAGGATTCGCTGGCCCGGGACGTTGGCATTTCCGCGCCGACCGTCATGAAATGGCTGAGCGTATTGGAAGCCTCGTTCATCATATATCGGTTGCGGCCCTACCACAGCAATTTCGGCAAGCGTCAGACGAAGGCATCTAAGATCTATTTCACCGAGACGGGATTGGTCACGTATCTTCTTGGCATAAGAGAGAGGGAACAGCTCTTTGCGCATCCTCTCGTAGGGAACATCTTCGAGAACATGGTTGTCATGGAGGCCGTCAAGTTCAGGCTGAACCGAGGCGTGGAGCCTGACATGTGGTTTTACCGGAACTCGTCGGGAACTGTGGAGGTTGATTTGCTGATGGAGGATGGATTGCATCTCCATCCGCGCGAGATCAAAAGCTCCTCGACGTATTCTGAACGCATGGGACGAGGCCTTTCCGGGTTTCTTGAGGTTGCCGCCAATGCGGTTGATCCACAGGTTGTCTACGCGGGCAAGACCTTTGATGGCGTAGCCACAAACTTCGCGGAAGTCTCGCGCTGGTGCCTGTGATCAGGGCATTGTCACGCCTTTGCTGTGATTGCGTTGGAAAACCGCGAACAGAACAGGTTTCACAAGTGACCGCCGGTGGTATAACGGGCGGGCGAGGGCTAACGTGCAGATTGCCTTCGCCACTCCGTAGGGGAGAGGCCTGTTTCCTGGCGGAAGAACTTCCATAGGGCGTTAGCCGCCTTGAAGCCGCAGAAGTTGGCTATGGCGGAAATGCCTAGAGACGAATTCTTGAGCAGTTCCTTCGCCTTGTCGAGTCGCACCGCTTGTATCTCGTCGAGTATGGAGTGACCGGCGATCTGGCGGAAGCGCATCTCCGCCATGCGCCGAGAACATTTGAATGTGGCGACCACTTCGGCAGATGAGAAGCCCTCGCATGCGCGTCGCCTGATCAGCTCAATCGCCGCTGTCGACTCTGGATCATAGCGGCGGCAGATGCGTGTTGAGGCGCGGCGGACGATGTTTGCAGGCCCGAACGTAAGACGGGTCGCCTGACGAAGATCCCGACGTGCTGCTGCATCTCGACTTCGAGCCTCCCGAAGGCATTTCCGAGACGCGAACGTTCTTCAACGATGCGGCGATTGGCCCTGCCGTACATAACTGGGGTGCCGAGACGGTTCCGCGCAATGCCGCCGTTTCGACTCCATTTTCGCCTGTTTACGCAGGGCTTCTCGACGAGACGGGGCGCACAAGCGCCTACTGCATGACGAACTCAACCAAATACATCAACAACGGTACAGTGATTGTTAAGCGTTACGTCGCGTGGCAACCGCCGGAGGATGTATTCTCGAACTCATCTTTCACGGTGGAATGCTGCTACAAGACGGCGGGACAGCTTGGCAACTACATCCCGCTTATACGTCGTCTCGGTGGTTACAACTGCCAGTTCAACCTTGGGTTCAACGGCGGTTCAAATGTCGGCAAGCTGGCTGCGCTTACGGTGCCGGGTGCGACAGGCAGCACTGTTCAAATCATCGACACGATTCGCACCGACGACGGACAATGGCACCACGCGGCAGTTGTCTTTGATCGCGCGCGTTGTACGATGACCCTCTTCCGCGACTACGAACCGATTTCCTCGTTGGAATACACAGGCATCGTAGCGCCGACAAACACGCCGATATGCATTGGCGGCGCGTACGCGAGTGACGGCACTTTCAAGCCCTATGACGGTGCCATCGACAATGTGCGCATTACGATGCGTGCGCTGACTGTTGGAGAGTTCCTGCGGTCTGACCATGTCGTGCCGTCCGGCAAGACGATCGCCTGGACGTCGTTCGACAATACGCTTGACGTAACAGCACCGGCCTATGCGCTCGCGAACGGCATTGCCTCTGCCGCGGCGACGGGCGGCACCGTGCCGTCATACGTGGCGTTTCCGGGTGGTGATGACATTCGCATTGAGGATGGCTTGGAGAATGTGCTTCGCTGCGGCAACCTTGCGTCGCTCTCCTGCGCAACGGGAGTCGTGAAATACGCAGACAACCTGCTTCTGCCGCTTGTCAAAGACCAGACGATAGAATTCCGCATAAAAGCTGATCCTCAGGAAAAATATGCCGGTGTCGTACGGTGCAATCTCTACCGTGATACGGCGACCATTCCCGTCTGGGGCCTCTCAGCAGGCGAGCTTGACAGCCGCGTGCTTCGCTTCCGCTGCACGAACGCTGGTGCATCGTATTACGAAGCCGGCATGAACGAGGATACGGGTGTGGTCGCGTTCGACGGCAAGTGGCACCACATTGCGCTCACCCTCTCACAGGCGAACGGCAAAGTGACGGCGAGCATCTACAAGGACTACGAGGCAACGCCATCGTGGACGAAGACCAAGGCCGGACAGCTTTGCTACGGTGCCGGATATGCGTCGGTGTGGATTGGCGCGTCCAGTTCGACGACGGCGTTCTTCAACGGTCAGATCGATGAACTTCGCATTTCGCGCGGCATCCTGACGCCCGACGAGTTCCTGCGTCACGGCAAGAGGGGACTCACGATCTGCATCAAATAGTGCGATTGGCAAAAAAGCGGCAGAAGTGCCGGCTTGCCTTAATTATGATATAATCCGACCTCAAAATCGAAAACAAGCTGTCAGGTGTTTAGGAATACCATGAGAAGTTGTATTGTTGCTGTGCTTGCTGCCTGCGTACTGCCGGCGCAGGCCGATGTCGTGCCGTTCAAGGATGCCGCCAAGATAAAGAGCTGGGACGCGTGGAACGACCACAAGAAGTCGGCGCCGCCGAAGGAACGCCCCTGCGTGACGTGGGCGAAGCTGAACAGGCTCGACCCGGGGCTAAGGGAAATCGGCCGGCTCGCCGTGCGCGGCGCCAAGGACATCAAGTCGTCCAAGTGGTCGGTCGGCTGCGAGACGATGGACCGCGACTATGCGAACTGGGATTCGTACAAGGCGTGGCTCGAACCGCTTGGCGCGAAGCATGGGCGACTGTTCTCCGGCTGGGCCAAGACCGAGCAGGAGAAGGGGAAGTACGACTTCACGTGGCTCGATCCGCAGGTGCGCGAGATGGCGGCGATGGGCGTGAAGCCTTGGATCTGCCTCAGCTACGGCAATCCCGTCTACGGCAGCGACTTCCGCCTTGGCATGCGCGTAAAGCAAGTCACGGACAAGCCTGAGGCGTTCGAGGCGTGGCTCAGGTACTGCGCGGCGGTCGTGGAGCGCTACAAGGATGTCGTGGACGAATGGGAGATATGGAACGAGCCGTTCAACCAGGGGCTGGAATATGCCGAGATGTTCTACCGTACGGCCAAGGCCATACGCGCTGTCCAGCCGACGGCGAAGTGCTTCTGCACGGCGATAACGTTCCCCGGCGACTATAAGTGCGTGCTGGAAAAGCTCAAAGGCGAGAATGCGCTTGACCTCGGCTCTTACTTCATATACCACCCGTACGACGCAAACCCCGACAGTTCCTACGCCAAGACAGCCGAGCCGCTGCGTCGGCTCGTGAAAGGCTATTCCGGCGCGTTCGACATCATGCAGGGCGAGGTCGGCTGCCCTGCGCAGCTTGAGTTCGCTCATGCGCTCAACAAGATCGAGTGGACCGAGTATTCTCAGGCGAAGTGGAACCTGCGCCGCGCGATCGGCGACGCGGCGCGGTCGATACCGTCCAGCGTGTTCACGATGATCGACCTGCAATACACCTTCATGCTCCAGAGCTTCGGGCTGATCCGCTCGAACACGCTGAAGGAGTTCGTCTATCGCCGTCCGTCATACTATGCGATGCAGAACGTCTATTCGGTTTTCGACGACGACATGCTGCCGCAAAGGCACCTGACCGTGAAGATCGCGGGCCGCGACGTCGCCTGCAGCCTCTTCAGGCGTCTCGGGCAGAGCTGGCGGTTCTACTGGTTCTGCGGCGAACAGCCGGGCGCCGACCTTTCTTTTGCGCCCGCCGACATCGACATTCCAGAAAAGCTTGAGCGCCCCGTCTGGGTTGACATGATAACCGGACGCGTGTTCGCGATCCCCTCCGAGTCCATCGTCTGGAAGAAGGACGGAATGACGCTCCGCAACGTCCCGCTGTGGGATTCGCCGGTGGCGATCGCCTCCCGCAGAGCCGTCACCATCGCGCGCGACTGGAGCAAGATGTCGCCGCAGGACATCGTGGATTCCTTCTACCGGCCGGGGCAGTACGAGAACAAGATGAAGGCGTTTCCAGGTCCGCACACGAACGAGGCTTGGCTTGCGATGAAGACGGCGGACTTCCTTCCGTGCATCGACCGCTACGGACAGTTCAGGCACCGCGACTGGCCTGGGAAGACGAAGAGCGACGACGACCTCAGACGCGCGGCGGAGGACGAGGAACGCGACCTCGCGGCGCATCCCGGTCCTGCGGGCAGGGACCGCTTCGGCGGCTGGGCGGACGGTCCGCGGCTCGAGGCGACGGGGCGTTTCCGCACCCACAGGGACGGGCGAGGCAAGTGGTGGCTGGTCGATCCAGACGGGCGGCTCTTCTGGTCGTTCGGCCCGGTTCGCGTCTCCGCGTCGGCCGGCATGACGCCGATGAACGGCGACAACTCGACGCCCCGCACCGGCATCGCCACCATGGACCGCGACTGCCTGTTTGCAGAACTGCCGCCCGCGCCCGACGCCCCGGACGCGACGCCGTTCTCGAAGTTCTGGACTACGCACGACGATCTGCTGTGGCCGTTCTTCCTCGCGCGCGGAGAGACGCGAGTCTACGACTTCTCGTCCGCCAACCTCTACCGCAAGTACGGCGACGGCTACTACGCCAAGTTCTCCGACATCGTCCACCGTCGCTTGCGCAGCTGGGGGGCGAACACGATCGCCAACTCCTCCGACCTTGCCATCTGCCTCATGGACAGGACTCCGTACGCCGAGCGGGTGGAGTGCCAGTCGCGTCCGATCGAAGGCAGCCACGGCATGTGGTGGAAGTTCCGCGACCCGTGGGACGAGAGCTTTGCAAAGGGCGTGACCGCGGCCCTTGAGGCGCACGGGCGCGAAGCGCATGATCCGTGGTGCATCGGGTTCTTCGTTGACAACGAGATCAACTGGGGCGCCACGCCGCGTCAGCTTGCGGAATGGACGATGCAGTCGCCTTCCGACCAGCCGGCGAAGAAGGCTCTTGTCGCTTTCCTGCGCGACCGGTACGGCGATGACGTCGCAAGGCTCAACGCCGCATGGGCGGCCTCGTATGCCGACTGGGAGGATTTGCGGCACTCAATCGTCCTTCCGGGCTCTGGGGCGGATGGAGACCTGCTGGAGTTCACGAAGATTGCCGCGGACGCATACTTCAGGCAGACCAAGGAAACGGTAAAGGCGTTTGATCCGCAGCTGCTCTATCTGGGATGCCGCTTCGCCGGATCGAAATGCCCGCCGTGGGCGGTGGATGCATGCGCGAGGCACTGTGACGTCGTGAGCTACAACATCTACCGCGAGACGCTTGCCGACTGGCGGCTGCCTGACGGCCTCGACGCGCCGGTCATGATCGGCGAGTTCCACTTCGGCGCGACTGACCGCGGGCCTTTCGGCACGGGCGTCCGACAGGCGGACAGCCAGGCTGACCGCGCGGAGAAGATGAAGGCGTACGTGCGCTCCGCGCTTGAGAATCCGCAGATCGTAGGCGTACACTGGCACCAGTTCTCCGACCAGGCCACGTCCGGGCGGTTCGACGGCGAATATCTTCAGGTCGGCTGGACTGACATATGCGACGTCCCGTACCGGGAGACGGTCGATGCAGCCCGCGAAATCGGCTCGCGGATGTACGGGATGCGAGCCGATGCCCGTCCGTCATGTCCGTAAAAATGGTATAATCAGTGGAAACGGAGCAGGCAAGATGGGAAGATTTGACGGCAAGGTCGTGCTGGTTACTGGCGGGAACCGCAACACAGGTCTCGACATCGTGGAGAAATTCGTCCGCGAGGGCGCGAAGGTCTTCATGTGCGGATCGACCGAAGGGTCCACGGCCAAGGGCGCGGCGGCGCTCGAGGCGCGTGGCGTTGGCGGCGTCGTGTCGCAGCCTTGCGACATATCCGACTTGGCGCAGGTAACGGCGCTGTTCGACACGATAGGGCGCGACGCAGGGCGCCTTGACGTTCTCGTGAACAATGCCGCCAACCAGGGAATCGGCCACGGAGGGCCGCTGGAGATGGATGCGGCGAGGTTTCACGATGTCTTCAACGTGAACGTGATCGGCGGCTTCCAGGTGACGCAGATGGCCTGCAACCGGTTCTTCAAGAGGCAGGAATCGCGGGGGACGGTAGTGTTCCTCTCGTCCAACACCGCCATGCGCGCCATCCGCAACAGGACCGCCTACTGCGCCTCGAAGGGGGCGATAAACTCGATGGTGCGCTCGCTTGCGCTCGACCTTGCGCCGCTCGGCATCCGCGTGAACTGCTGCGCCCCCGGCTACATCTACACGGAGCGCTGGGACGCGCTAGATCCTGCGAAGGCGGCGCGGCGGCGTCTCAACTGTCCGTTGCGCAAGGAGGCGAAGGGCTCCGACATCGCCAACGTAGTAGCGTTCCTTGCCTCCGGAGATTCCGCAAACATGACGGGCGAGATCGTCACGTGCGATGCCGGCTGCTCGTGCCAGCACATGCCGGAAGACGTGGACGTATGAAAGGTTGGCGACCGAATGAAGATAACAGGCATAAGGACTTTTGCCGTCGATTGCTTCCGCACCAACTGGGTGTTCGTGAAGGTTGAGACTGACGAGGGGATCCACGGCATAGGCGAGGGGACTCTCGAATACAAGGAGAACGCTCTCCTTGGCGCGATCGCCGACCTTGAGCACGCGCTTGTCGGCAAGGACCCGTTCGATACGGAGTGGATATTCCACGAGAACTATCGGGATGCGTACTGGCGCGGCGGTCCGGTTCTCATGTCCGCGCTGTCTGCCGTTGACATGGCCCTGTGGGACATCAAGGGCAAGTCGCTCGGGCTGCCGGTCTGGAGACTCATTGGCGGCAAGTGCCGCGAAGGCGTTCCGTGTTACGCCAACTGCTGGTTCGCCGGCGCGAAGGAGCCGGAGGAATTTGCGGCCAAGGCGACGGCCGCCGTCGAGGCCGGCTTCAAGGGCCTCAAGTGGGATCCCTTCGGCAAGAACTACCGCCAGTTGCCGCCGGCCGACTTCAGGAAGGCGATGAAATGCGTTGCCGCAGTGAAAGCCGCGGCCGAAGGCAAGGCTGAAATCCTCATCGAGTGCCACGGGCGCTTCGATGTTCCGACTGCGCTCCGAATCTGCAACGCGCTGGAAGAGTTCTCCCCTTATTGGGTGGAGGAGCCCGTCATACCCGACACGACGAGGGCTCTCGCGGACGTGCGGAGCAGGGTCCGCGTTCCCATCGCCTTCGGCGAGCGGCTGTTCACGACTCAACAGGTCATGGACGCCATTGAGCTTCGCGCCTGCGACTACCTTCAGCCGGATTCCTCGCATGCGGGCGGCATTACCGGCATGAAGCAGATTGCCGCAATATGCGACTCGCGCCACGTTCCGTTCTGCGCGCACAACCCGTCCGGTCCCGTAGCCAACGCCGTCACGCTTGCCCTCGGCGTCTCGACGCCCGGCTACTGCATCCATGAAATGCTCTTTGACGACGTGCCGTGGCGCAAGGACGTGATTGACGAGGACGTGCGCTTCGCGGACGGCCTCATGCATCCTTCCGACCGTCCCGGGCTTGGGATCGAGCTGAACGAAGAGGCCGCCGCCGCGCATCCCAAGCAAGACCACTGGCTGCGGCACTACGCCGGAACGCTCACGAATGTCCGCCCGCCGGACAGCGCGGCCTATTGGCACGGCTGACGGCATCAGGAGAACTGAAATGAACAAGATGGAGACGTTCGCCGTGCTGGCGATGCTTGCCGCGTGCGGCGCACGCGGCGAATGCGATGTTGCGCTTGCGGAAGGGTGGCGGTTCGCCAGGGATGTCTCGCAGGTCGCGGACTGGTCTGCCGAGGCGCTTGACGATTCGGCTTGGGAGCGAGTCCGCGTGCCGCACGACTGGGCGATAGCCGGGCCGTTCCTGAGGGACGAGCCGTCCGGCATGACTGGGCGTCTGCCGTGGAAAGGCGTCGGCTGGTACAGGCTTGCGTTCGACGTTCCGGAATCTGCCGCAGGGCAGTGCGCGTTCCTTGATTTCGACGGGGCGATGGCGTCGCCCGAAGTGTATGTGAACGGACAGAAGGCGGGGGGCTGGGACTACGGCTATGCGAGTTTCCGTGTGGACGCCACGCCGTTCGTGCGCACCGGCAGGAATACGCTTGCGGTGCGCCTCTCCACGCTTCATCTTGCAGCGCGGTGGTACCCCGGCGCTGGCCTCTACCGGCGCGTGACGCTGCGGCTGCGCGAAAGGGCTCACTTCGCCCATGACGGCATCTTCGTGACGACGCCGGAGGTTCGGCGCGACAGGGCGCTCGTGAAGGTGGCGTGGGAGACGGAGGGCGCGTCGAAGGACTCTAGCGTAACCGTGCGCATAGTCCGCGAGGGACGCTCCGTAGCCGAGACGACCGAGGCGGCTGTGCGCGGCGTGACGTTCCTTGCCGTCGAGAAGCCTGACCTGTGGGATGTGGACAACCCTGCGCTGTATGAAGCCGAGGTGTCGCTTGCGGATCGCGGCGGTGCGCACGTTTCGCGCGAAAGGGTGCGCTTCGGCATACGCGAGATCGCTTTCCCGGTTGCGGACGATCCGAACGACCGTGCGGCGAACGGATTCCACCTCAACGGGCGCCGTGTGCAGCTGAAGGGCGTGAACCTCCATTCAGACCTGGGGCTCCTTGGCATGGCGTTCGACCGGTCGGCGGCGCGGCGGCAGCTGCGTCTCATGAAGGAGATGGGCGCGAACGCCCTGCGCACCAGCCACAACCCGCCCGCGCCCGAGCTGCTCGACCTCTGCGACGAAATGGGCATTCTCGTGTGGGACGAATGCTTCGACAAGTGGAACGCCTATGGCGGGCGGCGCGACGACCAGTCGCTGGAGGAATACGTGGCGCGGAACCTTGCGGCGTTCGTGAAGCGCGACCGAAACCACCCGTCGGTGATCGTGTGGTCCATCGGCAACGAAATCTGGGAGTGGGACCCGGCCCATCCGATCCGCAAGCCCGACAACCCCCTCTTCGACCGCGGCCCGTGGGGACAGACAAAGGTGCGCAACGAGTTCTTCCGCGACCAGGTGCGGACGGCCGATGCCACGCGTCCGGTCGGCAACGGGAACAGCCCTCTCATGAACGAGCGGCGGGTGCTCGACCTCGGCGTCTTCGACCCGCTCGACCTGACGGGATGGAACTACTTCCGCTCCTACGTGCCAGTTAAGAAGAAGTATCCGCACAAGCCTATCGTCTTCTCGGAGTCCGCGGCGGCCGTGAGCACCGGCGGCTTCTACTGCGAGAACCCGCTTGGCGGAATGAAGGACTTCCCGCGCGGCGAGGGCGTGCCCGCGCAAGTCGACTCGCGCGACTTCCAGAGCACGCTTGACACGGTTGACGAGGTGTTCGACTGGATGGAGCGCGATGCGTACTGCTGCGGCGAGTTCGTCTGGACGGGCATTGACTATCTCGGCGAGCCCTACCCCTACGAAAAGGAGGCGCGCTCGTCGTACTTCGGTGTCGTTGACCTGACAGGCGTGCCGAAAGACCGCTACTGGCTCTACCGCAGCCATTGGCGTACTGATGTCCACACGTTGCACGTCGCGCCGGATTCATGGACGTTCCCGGGGCGGGAGGGACGCAACACGCCGGTTGTCGTCTTTACGGACGGCGACGAGGCGGAGCTTTTCCTGAACGGGCGCTCGCTGGGACGGCGCAGGAAGGGGGTGCATGTCGCCCTGCCGCCGGCAATGACCAACGACCACTTCAAGGCGTTCTGCCGGTACCGCCTCATGTGGCTGGAGGTTCCGTACGAGCCTGGCGAGCTGAAGGCCGTCGCCTTCAGGGACGGACGGACGATTGGCGAAAAGACGCTGCGCACGGCCGGTGCGGTCGCCGAGCTGCGCCTTTCCGTGGAGCCGCTGGCGGGGAAGGACGAGAACGAGCTGATCTGGGTTCGCGCAGAGGCGTATGACGGCTCCGGAGTGCGGGTGCCGGACGCGACGAATGCGGTGGCGTTCTCGCTGGAGGGCCCCGGCAGGATCCTTGGCGTCGGAAACGGAAACGCCTGCGAGCACGTCCCGTTCGCCGATGCCTCGGGGCACCGTCTCTTCGGCGGGCGCGCAATGGCCGTATTGCGCCGCGAAGGAGATGGCGAGATAAGGGCGCTGGCTTCGCTCGGTGACGGCGGAAAGCCGATTCGCTGCACGGTGAAGGTGCCGGATGCGGAGAAGGGCGCGCTGCGTTCAAGACGATGAACGACTGCCGCGCTTCGGTCGAGGGTGACGATGTCTGCAACCGCGTAGATGCCGCCCGCAGCGAACATGGCGACTGACATTCAGGAAGCCGGCGAAAGAGCGGACTGTCACGGACGGATCGTCCGCAACACGTGGCCTCTTTTCATCCGGATGGCCGTATCGTCCCTTGCCGGACTGCTTGCGGTGCGCGTCGCCCTTGACGCGTTGGGCGTGACGGGATACGGCGTGTTTGTCGCCGTCAATGCCGTTGTCGCGGCATTCATGACGTTCAACGTCGTCCTGCAGGTGACGGCGCAGCGGTTCCTGAGCCATGCGATGAGGCATTCGGACGCCGAGCGCCTTTCCGTTGCCTACTCCTCGATTTGCGGAATGGTGCTGTTCCTGGTCGGCCTGATCGTACTGGCCGGGGAGCCGGCCGGGTTGTGGCTTGTGCGCGGCAGGCTGTCGCTTCCCGCCGGGTCTGTCCGGACGGCGACATTTGTCTTTCAGGCCTGCCTGGCGACGGCGGCGATCAACACTCTTCAGCTGCCGTTCGCCGCCCTGATCGTGGCTGGGGAGAGGATGGCCTTCTTCGCAAGTCTTTCCGTCGTTGAGGCCGTGGTGGCGGTCGGAGCGCCGGCGGCGGCGATGCTGCTGCCGGATGCGGGCCCATGCGTCTATGCTGCAGCCCTTGCCGCCGGAAGCGCCGTCGTCTTTGCAATACATGTCCTGTACTGCCGCCGTCAATTCCCGTCCGTCCGCTTCCTGCTCCGGTTCCCTGCGAGGAAGTTGTGGGAAGCGGTATGGTTCTTCTCCTGGAGTACGTTGAGCAGCATGGGGAACCTCCTGAAATACCAGGGCGTGAACCTTCTCGTGAACCTGCATGCCGGCGTGGCGTTCAATTCGTCATGGGACGTCGCAATGCGTGCCGGCGGGGTCGTGTTCGTGGGGAGCGGCTGCTTCCAGACTGCATATTCGCCCGTCGTCTACAAGGAGTGGCTGAATCCCGACAAGGCGCCGTTCGGGCGGCTTGTCGGCAACACGGTGCTCGTTTCGTTCCTCATGTCGGCGATTCCGGGCTGCATTGCGTTCGCGTTCGCGCCCGCGATCCTGGGGACATGGCTTGGCGCCGAATTGCCCCCGCAGGCCGTTGCCTTTGTCAGGTGTGCCGCGGTCAACATGGTGTTTGACTCAATCTCCGCGCCGTTTACCTCCGCCATCCTGGCGACAGGGCGCATCGCCCTCTACCAGACGATTGCATTCGCCATGTCGGCGTCGAGCTTCTTCCTGGCGTGGGCGCTCCTGTGCGCCGGCTGCCACGCCTGGACTGCGATTTGCGCGGTGGCGGCATTCAACGGCATTGCCGCCTTGTATCGCTTCCTTCACGTCCGGTTCGTCATCGGCGTGAAGGTTCGCTTTGCGCCGATTCCCTCCATCCGCTCATTGAGACGCCGAACCGCTGGCGGAACAGGTGCGACAGGTGGCACGGCGACCTGAACCCGCACTGCTTGGCGATGGCCGTCATTGGCCGCCGCGTGGATTTCAGAAGCCGCCGCACCTCGTCCATCCTGATCTTCTCGATGGCGGCGCGTATCGTAATTCCCTCGATTTCCTTGTACCTGAGGTCCGCGAGGTTCCTCGAACATCCGAGGTGGGCGACCACGTCGGTCGTGGTGATGCCCATCGCCATGTTCTGCCGTATGAACTTCTTCGCCCGCTCGACGAGTGCGGCGCCGGGCATCGTGAGGCGCGTGGATTCGCGCTCCACGATGCGGGAAGGCGCCACGCTCATCGACCTGCCGGGCGGACAGCGCCGGGCCGACATGAGCCGTTCGAGTTCCGCCGCCGCCTTGAAGCCGATCTCAAAATGGCCGGGCTGTATGCTGGTCAGCGGGGGCGTGCAATGCGTGGTGAGAAGTTCGTCGTTATCTACGCCAAGCACGGCAACCTGGTGCGGCACGTCCAGCCCGGCCTGTTCCGCCGCCGCCAACACATGCATCGCCCGCCAATCGCTCGCCGCCATCACGGCCATTGGCTTTGGAATCTTACCGAGCCAGGCGGCCAGTTCTTCGACGTCTTCCTGACTGCCTTGGTCGTGTCTGGCCGTGAACACCTTCGGGTTTGCAAGTCCGCTGTCCCGCAGGGTTTTGGCGAAACCGTGCAATCGCCCTTCGCTGTAGCCGTGGACGTGGCGTTCTGCGCCGTACAGGCTGTGGACAAAGCCGAACGAGCGGAAATTGCCCAAGCCGGAAAGATAGTTCGCGCCCATGTCGCCAATTGCGTCGTTGTCGTTCCAGACAAATGCAGTCGGTGCGCTCCGTGGCCGGAAATGGGGAATGGTCGGGCATGTGAACACGATGGGGCAACAGGAGCGTTTCAGGGCCTCAAATGCGCTGTCGTCGCCGAAGAACGTCAGCAGAAAGCCGTCCACGCCCTCTTTCTCTGCGGCTTTCACGTTCTCGGCAGTGAAGCCGTCCGGTTGCTGTACCAGCCGAAACCGCCATGGGTGCCCGGCTTCGACAAAGCTGAAGATGCCGGAGAGGATGTCCCTTCCGGAATGCTTCTCGATTTGCACGGTGCTCCAGACGACATATGGTTTCATGGCGTGAATTATAGCAAGGCAATGGTGTGAAAATCAACAAGAAATTCTTGTGAAAACAATCAAGCCGGATTCTTGTTTGCAAAAAGGGCGTGTGGTATACTACATGCCGTCGAAAGGAAAAGGGAAATGAAAGGAATACTGACAATCGGCGCGATGATTTTTGCGTTCTCTTCCGCAACCCTTGCGGACGAACCGTACCAGTACATCAAGACGCCCGGCTACGATCCTGCTATCTATTCCACCAGCAACTGTAGCGCCGTGGCCTCTGCCGCCGCTCCGCTGACGACGGGGACGCAGTCGCTCCCGGCGGAGCCGTCTTCGCTTGAAGCCCGCTTCCGCACGTGGCTCGAATCCCTTGGCATACGGCTGAAGAGTACGCCGTTCCGCTACTTCGTCATCAAGTTCAACTAACCCACTTCACGAAAGGAAAGCACCATGAACATCAAGGCACTGAATCTCGCTGGGGCGTTCCTCGCCTCCATCTGTACCGCCGCCGCAACGGCCACGCCGCAGGTCACTTCTGTGACGATGGCGCAGCCAGGCCCCGACCGCCGCGTATTCATCGACTACACCTTCACTGGCGCGGACGCCGTGATAACGCTCGACGTCCAGACCAACTCGTCGGGCGGTGCGTGGGCGTCCATCGGCGGAGTCGCCGTATGCAATGCCCAGGGCGACGTGTGGAAAAAGGTGACGAACGACGGCTCAACGCATCGCATCACGTGGCGCCCCGACCTTTCATGGCCTGACCACATAATCGCCGACGGCGGCGCGCGCGCAGTCATCACCGCATGGACGCTGGACAACACGCCCGATTACATGGTAGTCGACATCTCCGCCGCCGCGCAGCCGAACACGCAGAAATACTATCCTGCGGTTGATTTCCTGCCGGGGGCAATTGCAGGGCAGACAGGCGCAATCACGAACAACATCGACTACCGTACCACAAAACTTGTCATGCGCAAGATCATGGCGAAGGACGTGGAGTGGACGATGGGTTCCACGCCTCAGGAGAGTCCTCGCGATGCCGCCAAAGAGGCCACGCACACCGTGCAGCTGACGAACAACTACTACATAGGCGTCTTTGAGATGACGCAGACGCAGTGGTCGCTCATCGATGGCGACTTCCCGTCCTACTTCACGACAGAAAGATCGCTGCGCCCCGTTGAACAGATGTCCTACAACAGAATCAGGATGGCCAACAAAAGCAATACCGCCGCAGCCGGTGCGCCGGATTGGCCCTCGCCGCCGTTCGCGGACTCATTCCTTGGACGCCTGAATGCACGGACAGGGCTTGACTTCGACTTGCCGAGCGAAGCTCAGTGGGAGTTCGCATGCCGCGCGGGCAACGGTGACGGGAGGTGGGGAGATGGTTCGGATATGCTTAATGTGGCTAACGAAACCAATCTAAGCCGTCTTGGACGCTACAACAGGAACGGCGGATATCTCAAGCCCGGCACTTGGAGCGACCCCAAAAGCACTTGGGGCGTGACAAACGGTACGGCGGCTTGTGGCTCGTACTTGCCTAACTCGTGGGGCATCTATGATATGCACGGAAACGTGCGTGAATGGTGTCTGGACTTGGGAAACAATGATATCAGTTCGCTCAGGGGGGCCACCTACATCGATCCAGGCAGGACGAATGCCGTCTGCCGTGGCGGTACATTCATGGATGATCGCCAGAATTGCCGTCCGGCGTTTCGGGCGAGTATTCCAAGAACCAACACCTATTACACCAACGCCAACGGATTTCGGGTTGCTTGCACGGCAGGTCTGCAATAGGAAGGTTGTCTGGAATGAACGGTCCAGAGGTGACAATAATAGGGCTGCTGGCGCTTTGTGCGTCGGCAGCCTTTGCGACCCCCGTAAAGATTTCCGAGCGGTTTGGTTTCGATCCTGCCAACTCCACGCGCTTCATCCAGCAGGCGTTGGATTCTGGCCTGCCTGAAATCGTGCTGGACGACAAGGGGATGCCTTGGATCACGGAGCCGCTTAAGGGGCGTTCCAACCAAACGCTCTATTTCGAGGATGGCGTGACTTTGCTTGCCTTGAAGGGGGCATACCTCAGTACGGGTCACCAAGTGCTAAACTACAACTGCGTGTCGAACATTGCCGTTGTGGGGCTTGGTCGTAGAGGTGGCACGATACGGATGCACAAGTCGGACTATCTGAAATGGCCTTACAAGCCATCCGAGTGGCGGCACGCGATAATGGTGTGGGGCGTGTCCGGTTTTCGCATTGAGAACATGACGCTGGCGGAATCCGGAGGCGACGGAATCGAGCTGTATGGACCTTGTCGGGACGGTGTGATACGGCGCGTGACATGCGACTCGAACAGCCGTCAGGGGCTTAGCGTGTGCAGCGCGCGCAATCTTCTGATCGAAGATTGCGCGTTCGTCAACACCAAAGGCACGCCGCCAGAGGCGGGCGTGGACTTCGAGCCGGACAGGGGCGACCATGCGCTTTTTGACGTAGTGATGCGCAACTGCCGTGCGGAAGGCAACGCCGGCAACGGCATAGAAGTCTATTCCGGAGGCGTAGATGCGCGCATAGAGCCGTTCTCGCTTACGGTCGAGAACTGCGTCTGCGCACGAAACTTCAACGCCGTGCGCGTAGGCGGCGGGCTTGGACGGCCTAAGGCGACAACCTGGCCGCAGGGATATGTCACGTTCACGAACTGCACGTTCCTGGGATCGCGCGACTATGCCGTAAGGATCGACGAGAAACCGAAGGAGGCGTACGCGCTCAATTTCATTGGTTGCACAGCTTGCGGGAACGGCGGCGGGGTGGAAGGGACGGAGGTGCTGTTCCGCAGCTCCGCCGTCCCGGGATGGAAGCCCGGCGGCATAACGTTCCGCGATTTCACGGTTCTGCGTGACGGCAAGCCGCGTCCGTGGGCGAAATGGGTGACAACTCAAAATCACGAGCCGAAGGATCTTCCCGATGTCAAGGGGAACGTCCGCATGGTTGCCGCCGACGGCAAGTCCCCAGCCGCCGTCGAGCTTTAGGCGGGAAGCGGACTCTACGGCCCTTTCCATCGCGGCGGTGTCATCGTGCGCGTCGCATTTATGATATAATTAGCCGTGTCCGCCAGGGTGCGGCCGTTCGTCGCGCCCGTGGCATGATCACTTCAACCTGGCAACGGCATTATGAATGACACTGTGAGAAGCAAAGCGTTCCTGGGACTGGGTGCGGCGGCCCTCGCGCTCGCTGCGGCTTGCTCGGCGGCAGAGCCGCTTCCGAAGAACGCGGGGTTCGAGACGCCCGGCGCAAAAGGCGCCGGCGCGGCGGAATGGACCCTCTATGGAAACGGGATGTGGAGCGTCCGGCGCGGCGAAGGCCGGAACGGCACCAGCGCTCTCATCTGCGCCGACGTCGGCAAGGGCGGCTGGACGACTCAATGGGTCGATGTCGAGCCGGGGCGCCCCTACCGCGTCGAGGGTTGGGTGCGCACGGAGGACGTCGAGGGAAGCGGCGTCTGCATCGACTTCTCTTGGTATGACGCCTACGGCACCCGTCTCGGAACGTCCGCGACGCAGCCGCGCGTGACCGGCACTGCGGCCTGGACAAAGGTTTCGCTCGAGGCGTTCGTGCCGCCGGCGGCGGCGAAGCGGTGCCTCGTCGGCACGCCCGTGACGGGCAACACGAAGGGCAGGGCCTGGTTCGACGACCTGCGCATCGTGCCGCTCGAGCTGCCCCCGATAGGCCAGTTCATCTCCGACGCCTACCGCAACCGCTCCGCGGTCGGCCCGGTGACGTTCCATGTCGGGCTGGGCGCTGCCAGGGACGAAATCGCCGCGAAGGGGCTTCATGGCCGGTTCGCCGTTCCGTCGGTCGCCGGCGGCACGCGCCATGTGGACGCGGTGCCGGACAAGGCCGCCCCGCGCGACGTCTCCGCCACCGTCGACGCGGCTTCGCTGCCGCTCGGCGGAAACGAGGTCGTGTTCGAGCTCCTGGACGGCAAGGGCAGGTCCGTCGCCACGAAGTCGCTCGCGTTCACGCGCACCGAGAAGCCCGAAACTAAGGGCGTCCGCATCGACCGCCGCGGCATCGCGCGCATCGACGGAAAGCCCTTCTTCCCCCTCGGGATGTTCATGTGGAAGGCCGCTCCGGACAAGATCGACCACTTCGCGAAGGGGCCGTTCAACTGCTGCATGCCGTATTCGCCGCCGACGAAAGCCGAAATGGACTACGCCAACGCGAAGGGCCTCAAGGTGATATACGACATTCACGCATGCTACGTCGGCCTTCAATGGGCGACGGACCGCGGAATCACAAACGATGCGAGCGAGGTCGAATTCGTCTCGCGTCGCGTCAGGGAGTTCAGGGACCACCCGGCGCTGCTCGCCTGGTACATCAACGACGAGCTTGGGCTGGACTGGATCAAGCGCCTCGCGGCGCACCGCGACCTGTGCGAGCGGCTCGATCCCGACCACCCGACGTGGGTCGCGCATTACATGGTGGAGGACATCCGCGGGCACCTCCCGGGGTTCGACGTGATAGGGTCCGACCCGTACCCGATCTGCCAGACCGGCGACCCGCCGATATCGCAGGTGATGGAGCATACGCGCATCACGCGCAAGGGCGTGTTCGGCGCGAGGGCGATGTGGCAGATCCCGCAGGCCTTCGACTGGGGCGGTTACCGCGTGAAGGACAAGGACAAGACGCGGCCGCCGACGTTCGAGGAGATGCGCAACATGGCGTGGCAGTTTGTCGCGGAGGGGGCGAACGGGCTGATCTTCTACTCATACAGCTCGTGGGAGAAGATGAAGTGGCGCACTCCGCCGGAAGAGATGTGGAAGCGCGTCTGCCGCGTCGGCGAGGAAGTGAAGGAGAGGATTCCGATATTCCTCTCCGACGAGGCCGCGCCGTCCGTCGTGCTCCTCACCGGAGACGCCTCGGTGCGCGCGTGGCGCAAGGGCGGCGACGTGTGGCTTCTCGCGGTCAACCCCACCTACGGGCCGAAGGTGGTGGAGTTCGCGCTCGAGGGCGCAGCGCGGAACCGCTCCGTGTCGCTGGAGCCGCTGGGCGTCTGGTTCGGGAAGATCAAGGACTGAAAGCGAGGCGTGAAATGACCGAATGCATGGCAACGGCGTCAAGGCGCGAATTCCTCAGGGGCGCGCTTGCGGCGGGCGGAATCGTGGCGACGTCGCGTCTGCCGCTCCACGCGCGCGGGAACTTCGAGCAGCTTTCGCTAGCCTACGCGCACATCAAGGCCGGGGCGACCAAGCCGTTCTCCGTGCTGCACATCTCCGACACGCACCTGACGTTCGCGAACCCCGACGAGCCCGAGAGCGTGCAGAAGTACCGCCGCATCCGCACCGACCTGTTCGGAGGGCGGCAGTTCGAGGCGCTCAAGGACTCCGTGCGCTGGGCGAAAATCAACGCCGACTATCTCATCCACACCGGCGACCTCATGGACTTCGTGTCGGAGGGCAACCTTGTCGCCGTCAGGGAGGCGTTCGGGCCTGGCGCGGGGAACGTGTTCGGCTCGATAGGCAACCACGAGTACTGGCATCCCGTGGAGCCCAAGCCGACGCGCGAGGCGTGCTTCGCGAAGTGCGCCAAGGCGTATCCCTACAACCTCCACTTCGGCTCGCAGGTGATCAACGGCGTCAACTTCGTCTCCATCGACGACGCGAACGACGACGTCGCCGACGACCATGCGGAGCTTTTCGCCAGGGAGGTGAAGAAGGGCCTTCCGATCATACTGCTCATGCATGTGCCGTTTTACACGCCGCGCATCCTCGAGGCCACGCGGAAGTACTGGGCGTGGAACAAGAAGTTCCGCGCCGAGCCGCCGAAGCCGATCGCCCTCGGCAGGCGCGGGCAGGAGTTCGCCAAGTACCTCAGGTCGGAGCCGCTCCTCAAGGGCATCCTCGCCGGACACGAGCACTTCGCCATGGAGGAGCGCTTCTCGCCGACGGCGGTGCAGCATCTGGTTGCCGGCAACTTCGCCTTCGCCGGCCGCGAAGTCCTTTTCACATGAGGGAAGGAACCGTGCGCGACGTGAAACATGCGGCCTTGCCGTTGCTTTTCGCCGCGCGTTCCGCCCGCCTCTTAAGTTGCAACGGCCGTGAGTTTGTGGTATAGTGTTGCGGATTGTTGAGCCAGGAGAATCACGATGACAATAATTGAAGAGGCGTTTGCGCATACGGCCGACACTAAGGCATGTGCGATCGGGCCGGGAGCCTTGCGTGCCGCCGCAGGGATGTTCGGTGCGCGGGAGGCGAAATGATCCGACGGGTCTGGCGTGCCGTCCTGCCAGTCCTCTTGTGCGCGGCGGCATCGGCCTTTGGCGCGACGCTGCCGCCTGGCAACTGGCATGAGCCGGTGCGAATCGGCCTGCAGCGGGCGATCGACAGGCACGCGGGCGATCCCGACGCCTATGCGGTGTTCGACTTCGACAACACCTGCGCCATCGGCGACTGCGAGCATGCTGTGCTGGGCTACGTCATCGACACGCTGTCGTTCGCGTTCTCGCCTGACGAGCTGCCGGGCGTCTTCCTGGAGGGAATGCCAGATCTCGACCGTCCGCTCGAACCCGGGAAGGAGTCCGCCACGGCGCGGAACGTGGTGGCGGACTGCGCCGACCTCTATCGCGAGCTGCTGGAGCTCAAGGCGCGGCTTCCGATGGAGGAAGTGCGCCGGACCGACGCCTTTGCGGCGTTTGCGGCGAAGATGCGCTATCTGCGCAAGCGCATTTCGCGGACATTCGGCAGCGGTTTCGGCTATCCGTGGGGCAAGCGGTACTACTGCCGCATGACGCCCGGACAGTTCCGCGAAACGATGCGGGCGGCGCTGGACGCTGCCGTGGCGGACGGACGGTTCGTTCGCTCCGTGTGGCGCACGCCCGCCGCGCGCGCCGGACGCTCCGGTTGCGTGGAGGTGCACATGTTTCTCGGCTTCTCCGTGCCGCAGGAGGTCAAGGATCTCATACGGACGCTCAAGGAAAGCGGCATCTCCGTCTATATCGTCAGCGGTTCCTTCCAGGACGCCGTGTTGGCCGGCTCCGACGGGCGCTACGGCGTCGCGTTCCCGGCCGAGAACGTCTTCGGCATCCACATGAAGCACGATGCCCAGGGACGCATCGCCGGCTGGGCGGACGACAGCTTCCCCCTGCCGTGGGCGGACGGCAAGCCGGACGTGATCCGCAAGAACATCGCAGTGCGGCATCACGGCAAGGGCCCGATGCTCGTGGCGGGAGATGCCGAGGGCGATTATGCGATGCTGACGGCGTTCGGCGACATGGACGCGGGACTTGTCTTCGATACGCGGCCGGACGCAGGCTCTCCCCTCGGACGGCTGATCGCCGCCGCGCGGGCCGAGGCGAATGGCGGACGCTATCTTGTCCAGGGACGCGACGAGACCCTGCCCGGCCTGAGAAAATCGTCCGAATCGATTCTTGTGCCGCAAACGATCCAAGGAGACCATCCATGACAAGTCCGACAAAAAAGTCCCTCCGCTTCTGGCAGTGGGAGACGCTGCTCGTGACAATGGGCGGCTACGCCCTATACTACATCATCCGCAAGAACCTGTCGCTTGCGATGCCGCTTCTCGGCGGCGAGTTCGGCATCTCCAAGGTTCAGCTCGGAACCTTTCTCACGTTCCACGGCGTCATCTACGGCCTTGCGCGCTTCACCAACGGCATCCTGACGGACCGCAACAGCGCGCGGAAGGTGATGTCCGCCGGTCTCTTCATCTGCGCGTGCGTGAACCTCGCGTTCGGATGCAGCGACTGGATCGCACGGGGCGTCTCGTCCGCGGCTGGCGGCGCCGCAGCGTTCACGACGACGCTTGTGTGGGTGATGGGGATCATCTGGGTGATCCATGGCTATTTCCAGGGCATGGGCGTGGGACCGTGCGTGAAGACGCTGCCGCAGTGGTTCCCGCCCAACCAGCTCGCCACGAAGCAGGCCATCTGGAACCTTTCGCACTCGGTCGGCGCGGGCGGCGTGTTCGCGCTTCTCGGCTGGTGGATAATTCCCGCATATCATTCCTGGCGGCTCTGCTTCCTCGTGCCTGCCGGCATCTCCATGGCCGGCAGCGTGTTCCTCTGGCTGGCGATGAAGGATTCTCCCAAGGACGTGGGCCTGCCGGAAATCCCCGGGCGCAAGGTGACCGTCGTCAAGACGAAGGAAGAGAGCGCGGCCTACAAGGCGTTCGTGCGCGACCACGTGCTCAAGAACCCGTACATCTGGATTCTTGCGGTCTCCAACTTCTTCGTGAACACCGTTCGCTTCGCCGCGCTCGACTGGGGCCCGACGCTGCTGGTGGAGTCGAAGGGCCTGACCCTCGCGGCGGCGACCACGCTCTGCTTCACGTTCGAGATCATAGGCGGCAACCTCGGCATGGTGGCGGCAGGCTGGGCGAGCGACCACGTGTTCGGCAGCCGTACGCATCGCACGTGCGTGTTCTGCTTCCTCGGCGTCGCCGCGGCAGTGTCGCTGTTCTGGGCTGTGCCCGTGTCGGCGCCGCTCGTCGTGAAGCTGGTCCCGTTTGCGATGATCGGCTTCTTCGTGTACGGACCGCAGGCGCTCCTTGGCATCGCCTCCACGCAGCAGGCCACCCCGCGCGCTGCTGCTGCTGCGGGCGGCATCCTCGGCATCCTCGGCTATCTCTCCACGGTCGTAAGCGGCATAGGCTTCGGCTGGATGGCGCAGACATGGGGCTGGAACGCCGCGTACGCGACGATTCTTGCGTGCGCCGTGCTGGGCGGCCTCGTGGTGCTGATGATGTGGAAGGCGCCGGCGGAGCAGACGGGAACGGAGGCATAGCCATGCTTGAAGAGCTGAAAGAGCGGGTCTGTGAGGCCAACCTAGCGCTTGTGCGCCATGGCCTCGTTGTGCTGACTTGGGGCAACGCCTCCGCAATCGACCGCGAACGCGGACGGATCGTCATCAAGCCGAGCGGCGTCGCCTACGATGCGATGAAGCCGGCGGACATGGTGGTGGTGGATCTCGAAGGCGCGGTCGTGGAAGGGCCCGGGCGGCCTTCAAGCGACACGCCAACGCACCTCGCGCTCTACAAGGCGTTCCCGGGCGTCGGCGGCGTGGTGCACACTCATTCCACGCATGCGACGGCCTGGGCGCAGGCCGCCCGGCCGGTTCCGATCCTTGGCACCACCCATGCGGACGTCTTCCATACCGATGTGCCGGTGACGGATGAAATGCCCGACGACCGCATCCGCGACGCCTACGAGGCGGCGACGGGGGAATCGATCATTGCGGCGTTCCGCCGCCTGGGCGTCGATCCGAACGAGACGCCTGCCGCGCTTGCCGTCCACCACGGGCCGTTCGCGTGGGGGGCGACGGTCGAGAAGGCCGTGGAACATGCGGTAACGCTTGAAGCCGTCGCGGAGATGGCCGCGCATACGCTGGCGCTCAACCCCGGTTCGCGGATGAATCCCGCCATGACCGAGAAGCACTATTCGCGCAAGCACGGTTCAGGCGCATACTACGGTCAGCCGTAACGTCAATCGACCTCGTCGCTCAGTCCATGAAGACATGAAGGTGGGGGTAGATTTCAGCCTTCCGCAATGGGCAGCTGACGCTTTTGAACAAGGTGATCAGGTGGAGGCAGTAGGATGAAATTGTCTCTGGCGGTAATCTGCCTTGCGGTGGTTGCAGGGTATGGTGCAGAGTATTCAAGGGTTTCGTGTGAAAAGGAGCGCACGTCGGGTTCGGCTTTGTGCTGTCAACTGCTGAAGAAGAGGATCGAGCATCGTACGCCGCCGTCCGATTGCGCAAAGACGCTCAATGTCAAGTTCGCGCTTGATGGTGCGGTAAAGGGCGAAGATGCCGTGGTTGTCGTGAAGGATGGCGTGGCGGTTGTCCGCGCAGGGCGCGTTCGCGGGCTTGTGCATGGTGCAGGTTTGCTCTTGAGGTCTGCTTGCTTTGGTCGTAGGACATTCTCGCTTGCTGACGGCGAATACCGTTTCGAGCCGAAGAAATCGCTTCGCATGGGCTATCTTGCACGGCATTTCCACAACTGGTACCATCTGGCGCGAGCGGACGAGATGCTTGAGTACATTGACGACCTTGTGCTGATGGGGCTCAACGCATTCAACTGCCAGTATTTTTATCCGGAGGTCAATCTTGCCGGTTCCACTCCAGAAGAACGTGCGACGTTTGAGGCGGTTTCGGAGAAGATGCTTGCCCGCATCCGCGCACTCGACTGCGGTTTCTGCGAGAACGGCGGTTCGAACCAGGTTCCGCTTGACTCGCCCGAAGAGTTTCGGGGCGTTCCAAATTCCGATCCAAAGCAGGGTATTCCAATCGTTACGTTCCCGGAAATCAGCATGTGGGGGCGCGACCCATGGGGCGGGTACGGGGCGACGGCGTTGCCGAAAAGGCTTGCAAGGCTGTTCCATCAGGCAGAGCGTGTGACAGGTGGGTTCATGATTTATTCCGAAGGGATCTACGAAGACATAAACAAATGGGTCGTCAACGGGCTTTATGTAGATCCGAAAGCCGATCCGGACGAGTTGCTTCGGCAGTACGCGCGTTATGAGCTGCCCGGCACAAATCCAGAGGATTTCGTTCGATTGTGCGGAATCTATGAGGCGAATCATGTGTTTCCGCAGGGGCGGACAAGGCCTGAGTTCACGTCAATTGATGAGAATGACGAGGAACTTTCCGAATATCGCGGCAGAGCCTACGAGGCCGATCGCATCGTCGAGAGGATGGATAGGGAGCTGCTTTCGCCATTCAGGGGAAGCTGGCGCTGGAGGCTCATTTATCTCCGCGCCAAAATTGACCGCGAGATGTTCGACCATCGGAGTGCAATGCCCGAGACGGCGCGGAGATACTTTGAAGAGGTTGTGAAAACATTCCACGCCGAACGACAACTGGAGGAATGGCGAAAAACGGGGAAGGGCGGATATACTTCGCCGCACTTTCACGCCCCGGCCGAAGCGGAGGACATGGCTCTCGGCGGAAGCCAATGGATTGCTGTGCCGGAGCAGCCGGTGAAGGCTTTGGAACGGAAGCCACTGTCCGAGATGGTGAAGTCGATTCCGGGCGCTAGCGTCTTTGTGAAAAAGGTCGTGGTTGCCAAGCCGATCGCGGTGGCGTGGTGGACGGTCACGGGGCAAGGTGTGTTTGATGCATTCATCAACGGGAATCGCGTCGGCGGCGACATCCTCAAGCCGGGGTTCACACACACCTCCAGAACGCGGCAATCATTCACCTACGATGTGACGGAGCTTCTGAAAGAAGGGGACAACATCCTGAGCGCAGAGGTGTCCGCCGGCTGGTGGCGAGACTTGATCGCTTGTTATACAGGGAAGGAATCGGCGTTTCGTGCACGGCTGACGGTGCGGTACAGGGACGGAACGCATGAGTCGTTTGTAACGGACGGTTCATGGGCGGGGGCTGTGACGGGACCGGTCAAGGCGGCCTCTATTTTTGAGGGTGAAGTGTATGACGCCCGTGATGGATGCGGCGGTTTCGCGCCGGTGAAGGTGACAGGTGAATTCAGGGGCAATATTGCCAATGCTGCGGCAACTGTCGAGCTTCGTGAAGATCTTGCGATGAAGCCGGTTTCCGCGTATGTTTGGCAGGATGTCGCCGATGCGGACAAGGACAGGTTCGGCGCGGTCGTGAAGAAGCGGCAATATGTGACAGGCGATGAGATGACGGTTGAACCGGGCGAACGTCTTGTGGTTGATTTCGGGCAGAACGCGGCGGCAGTTCCAAGGTTCACGGCAAGCGCGGAGCGTGGCGTTACTCTCACGATGCGCCCTGCCGAGATGTTGAATGACGGAAACGGACGGAAAGATCGCGGCAACGATGGTCCGGGCGGGTCTGTGTATCGCGCCAATCTCAGGTCTCTTGCGAAGGGCGGAGCGCAACTTGCATATACGTTTTCTGGCAAGGGGCGCGAATCGTTCATCCCCCGCTACACGTTCTTTGGCTATCGCTATGTCTCTGTCGAGACCACGGGAAAGGTGCGGTTTGAAAGGCTTGAATCCGTGCCGGTTTCTTCGATTGCCGCCCGTGATGAGGCGGGATCTATCGTTACCGGGGATGAATCGCTGAATAGGTTGATAGCCAACATCTACTGGGGGCAGCTTTCCAACTACCTGTCGGTGCCTACCGACTGCCCTCAGCGCGACGAACGGCTTGGCTGGACGGCCGATACGCAGGTTTTTTGCGCCGCTGCCACGCGCAATGCCAACGTGCGCGGGTTTCTCTCGAAGTGGATGGGGGACATGCGTGATTCGCAACGGGAAAGCGGCGCATTCCCCGGAGTCGCCCCGCAGATCGGACCGTTTGGCAATAAGTCAATGAGGATCGGATGGTCGGATGCCGGAATCATTGTTCCCTACACGGTGTGGAAACGCTATGGCGACACGGCGATTCTGCGTGAAAATTTCGCGGCGATGGCAAAGTTCATGGATCATGTGAACGAGACGAGATACCATCATGATGCCATCAGGGATGAAAGTGGACTCTATCAATGGGCGGATTGGCTTAGCATGGAAGACCTTGAAACCTGTTCATTACGTGCATTTGTCCTTAACGACAAGGGCAACCGCGTTCGTCCGAAGGACGAGGCGATCAGGTATTGGGACTATCTCGGCGGATGCTATTGGCTTTGGGATGCGAGAATGATGGCGGAAATGGCTGAAGCCGTCGGTAAGGATGCCGCTCCTTATGAAAGGATGGCGACGGCGGCACTTGCGTATTTGAGGGAAAACTTCTTGAGCGCGTCAGATGGCATGATTCTTGAGGAGCTTCGCGCCATGCAGACGCCGGCATTGTTCGCGCTCAAGTTGGGGCTTGTGGAAGGTTCGGCAAAGGAGAATACGATTGCGGGACTGCGGAAATGCGTGGCCGATTCCGGCGGCTGCCTGAGGACGGGATTTCTCGGCACTTCCATTTTGATGGAGACTCTTACGGAAAACGGTTTGACAGACGTGGCATATTCGCTTCTTTTGAACCATGCGTTTCCGGGATGGCTTTATTCAGTGGATCAGGGTGCGACAACGGTCTGGGAGCGATGGAACAGCTACACTAAGGAGAAAGGCTTCGGCCCGGCGTCAATGAACAGCTTCAACCATTACTCCTACGGAGCGGTGCTTGAATGGATGTATTCGACGATGGCTGGCATCAAGCCTGATTCAAAATCACCTGGTTTCCGTCATTTCATATTGGCCCCGAAGCCAGATCGGCGAATCGGTTTCTGCAAGGCATCGTACAGGTCGGCCTCCGGACTCATAAAGAGCGAATGGCGGTTTTCTGACGGTGGCGAATGCAAGTGGCGTTTCACCATTCCTGCCGGAACATCCGCGACAGTCGTCTTCCCGGATGCAGAGGTGAGGGAGTATGGTTCAGGCGACTATGAGTTTGTTCTCGGCGGACTGCGAGGTCCGTCCGTGTCTTGTCGCGTTTCTGATGCCCAGTAAGGCAATCATCGCATCTGGCTATGCCTTGAACGCCACGGCATCGAGGAGCGACGCTTCCCTGGGAGCGTTTGGCGTTGCCGCTCAGGAGCGTATCGCCCATGTCGAGCGCGGTGGCGAAGATGAGCTCGTCACATGCGCCAAGGTCGCTCCCGAGGACAGTGTTCTTCAAAGGCAATTGCAAAACCTGGCAGCGAGTTTTGCAATTGCCTCTTAGGTCAAACGGTTTGTCGCCAGCTGCCGGGAGTGATGCCTGTCTCGCGGCGAAAGACATTTGCCAGATACGCGGCGTTGCAGAACCCTGCCTGCCTGGCGATTTCCGTGAGCGGAGCGTCTGTGTTGCGGAGAAGCAGTTTCGCTTGGACGAGCCGCTGCCGCATGATCTCCCGCCCTACTGAGATCTTGAGCTCCTTCGCGAACAGCCGGTCAAGCCGAAGACGGGAAATGCCGATGCCGTCCGCAATCTGCGGCGAACCGATCGGCTCGGAGATATGGGCGGCGATGAAGGCCATTGCCGCCCGGAGCGTGGGGTCGCTGACCGCGACGGTGTCGGTTGACCGGCGCAGTGTGATTCCCTGCGGCGCGATGAGGATTGGGCTTCTCGGAGCCGCGCCACCTTCCATCAGCCTGTCGAGAAGCGCCGCGCCCGCATAGCCAATCCGTTCCATGTTGTGGTTGACCGATGATATCGGCACAATCTGGTTCTCGCAGATGATCGGGTTGTTGTCCACGCCAAGTACGGCAACCTCGCCCGGCACGTCCAGCCCGCGTTCGCGGCAAATGGCGATTACGCGGCTTGCATCGTAGTCGGAGTAGGCGAACACGCCGAGCGGCTTTGGCGCCGCATTGATGCTTTCGCCGAGCCAGCGTGAGAGTTCAGACCACCCCATGCGAGTCTTGCCCGGGGCGTGTTCCGACCATACGAGGCGCAGCGGCCCGGCTGCGCCTGGAACGGCGGAGCGCCACGCCTTGACGAATGCCGCGTAGCGCAGCTGCTGCACGTGTCCCCAGTTCGAGGAGAACCACGCGCTGCTTGTGAAGCGGCGTTCGGCAAAGTGTTCCGCAGCCAGTCTCCCGATCTGCGGATCGTCGCCGCAGACTCTCGGAACGTGCCTTTCGGAGAATTGTCCCGAAACGTTCACGATGGGAATCTTTGCGGTGCGCAGTTCCTGCACGAATGCGGCGAGCTTTGGCGAATCCTTCATCGTGACGATTGCGCCATCGCCACGCCAGCCGAGTGGCGGACGCGAGAACTCGCTTTCGAGCATGAGCGTCCATCCGCGCTCTCGTGCAAGTCGGGCGATGCCGTTGAGCCTTGTTTGCTGTGCCGGCGAAATGAGGACAAGTACGCACTTCGCTTTCATGGTTCATGATTATAACACGTATGATTGGGGAATGCAATGGATCGGTTAAAATATTACAATACTACGCTTGACGCGAATTGTGTATAATACGCGTGCAATGACAGGGAGCATTTCAATCATCGACTATGCAGTTGTCGCGGTCTTCTTCGTCGCGATGGTCGGCGTTGGTGTGCATTATGCTCGCCGTGCCACGACATCGGATCAGTTTTTCGGTGGTGACAAGGTGGTGCCGTGGTGGCTTTCCGGCATCTCGTTCTACATGAACAGCTTTTCGGCGCTCGCGTTCGTCATGTACTCCGCTCTTGCGTACAAGTACGGATGGGTCCCCGTGACGGTGAGCTGGCTGTCCGTCCCTGCGGTTCTGCTGGGAGCGTGGTTCCTTGCCGTCCGATGGCGGCGCGCGGCGAAGGGGAGCCCCATTGACTACATCGCCGAACGCTACACGCCGGGAATGTGCCGGACGCTTGCGGTGCTGGGCTTGCCGATGCAGCTTCTCGACAACGCCCTCAAGCTGCTTGCGATCGGAACGGTTGTGGGGGTGGGGATGGGCTTTCCGCTCTTCTGGGCGATCGGCATTTCAGGGGTGATCATCGTCCTCTACACGTTTCTCGGCGGGCTCAAGGCGACGCTTGCCTGCGACTTCATCCAGTTCTTCGTGATCCTCGCCGTCGTTCTTGCGCTTCCGTTTCTCTGCCTCTCCCGTCTTGCCGCACTTGACGGTGGCGCCGGCCTTGCGCACGGCTTTTCCGTCTTCTTGGACGGTGTGCCTTCCGGCTTCTTCAATTTTACCGCCGGGCGATACACGTGGGTGTACATGCTCGTGTTCTTCTGCTGCGTAGGCTCCACGCTTTCGACGAACTGGTCGCTTGTGCAGCGCTACTACGCCACGCGGAGCGACCGCGACGCGCGGAAGATGGCGTACCTTGTCGCCGCGCTCCTGTTTGCCGGCCCGCCGATCTTCTTCTTCCCCGCGATGGCTGCGCGCGTGTTCCTGCCCGGTCTGCCTGATGCGGAGATGAATGGCGTCTATGCGCATCTCTGTCGGGAGGTGCTGCCCGTAGGCATGATGGGAATGGTCGTTGCCGCAATGTTCTCGGCTACGATGAGTTCCCTGGCCGGGAACTTCAACGCCGCTGCCTCGGTCGTGGTGAACGAGCTCTATCTCAAGTTCGTCCCTGCGTCCTCCTCGCGCTCAAAGATGATCGCTGCCCGCATGGCCACGGTCCTTGTCGGCGGACTCGTCCTTGCGCTCACCTTCGTGATGCAGTATGTGCAGGGCGCAGATGACCTCTTCAACCTCTCGAACAAAGTCTTTGGGGTGTTTCTGCCGCCAATTGCCGTTCCGATGCTTGGCGGCCTTCTCATCCGTCGCCTTTCGCGGCGAGCCGGCATGGCTGGGCTTGTCGGTGGAATCGCCTTCGGGCTCGCGCTTTTTTCTGTCGGGGCGAGATGGCCGTTCCTGCGGGAAATGGTCTGGTCGTTCCCGCTTACGGCGGCGGCGACGGTTGTCTGCCTCATTGTCGGTACAGCGCTTTGGCCGGATGCGGCAGAGGAGCGCAAGGCGGTTGACGGGTTCTTTGCGAGGTTGGAGGGAGCGGCATGACGGCGGACGGTTGGGTGGATCTCCAGATAAACGGCTATGCGGGCGTTGACTTCAACGCGCCCGGGCTGACAGTAGAGGCGGTTAAGGCCGTGACCGAACGGCTTGCGGCGGACGGGACGGCGGCGTTTATGCCGACACTCGTGACCGGCGATCCCGAAATGCTCGTCGGGACGATTCGCACCATCATGGCAGCGCGGAAGCGCCATGCCGAATGCGAACGCGCAATACTCGGATTCTTCCTTGAAGGACCGTTCATCTCGCCGGAGCCCGGCGCGGTGGGAACGCATCCCGTGGAATGGGTGCGACTGCCGGACCTTGCACTCTTTGAACGGTTTCAGGATGCGGCGGGAGGTCTCGTCAAGATGGTCAACGTGGCGGCGGAGGTTCAGGGCGCGCCCGATTTTGTCCGCGCCGTCTCAGCGCAGGGCGTTGTCGTTTCGCTCGGGCACCAGATGGCGACAAGTCCGACCCAGCTCGAACCATGCCTTGCCGCCGGCGCGAAGGCGTTTACGCATCTTGGCAACGGAATCCCAAACAGTATTGACCGGCACGACAACATTATCTTTACGGCACTCGTTGAGGATCGTGCGTCCGTCATGTTCATCCCCGACGGGCACCATCTGCCGGACACGATGCTGAAGCTCTACTGCCGTGCCGTTCCGCTCAAGCGGCTTATCGCCGTTTCGGATGCGCAGTATCCCGCCGGAATGCCGCCGGGAGAGTACGAGGTCTGCGGGGCTCACGCGCGCCTTGAAGAGGATGGACTGCTCTGGAACCCGGCGCGGGGATGCCTTGTCGGCGCGACGTCGCCGATAGCGAAGATGATGCGGCTTCTCGCCGAACGTATGGGGCTTGCGCCGGAAGAGCTGCGCGCCATTGGGCGCGACAATGCATTGAATCTCATCGGGATGAATTAAAAGCAGTCAAGGAGAACTGAAATGGGCATGAAAGTCTATGTCGGCAAAGACAAGCTGGATATGGCGGCGGCTGCGGCAAAAGCCGCCGCCGACAAGGTGTGCGAGGCAATCGCGCTCCGTGGAGAGGCCCGGATTATCGTGGCGACTGGCGCGAGCCAGTTCGAGTTTCTCGCCGCATTCGTGAAGGAGCCGGGCATCGACTGGACGAAGGTGACGGGCTTCCACCTTGATGAATATGTTGGTCTGCCGGTGTCGCACAAGGCTTCGTTCCGGGGCTATATGCGCGAGCGCTTTGTGTCGCAGACGCCGCAGCCGATGAAGGCGTTCAACGAAGTGAACGGCGAAGCCGCCGATCCGGAAGCCGAAATTGACCGGCTTGAACGGCTCATCCGCGTTGCGCCAATCGATGTCGCCTGCGTCGGCATCGGCGAGAACGGCCATCTCGCGTTCAACGACCCGCCGGCGGACATCGACTGCGCACGGGCCTACAAGGTTGTGCCGCTTGACGACAAGTGCCGCATGCAGCAGGTCGGCGAGGGTTGGTTCTCGTCGAAGGACGACGTGCCGACGCATGCCTTCTCCATGACCATGAAGCAGATACTTTGGTCTCGCGCAATTGTCTGCACGTGTCCGGACGCCCGTAAGGCAGAGGCGGTGAAGGGGGCGATTGACGGGCCCGTGACGAACATGCTGCCGTCGTCGTTCCTTCAGCTCCACCTCGACTGTGGAATGTTTCTCGACCCGGACAGTGCATCATTGCTCAAGAAAGAACTGTAATGGAGAATACAAAAATGAAGACTAAAACTATCAGTGCGCCGCATGCGGAACGTCCGCAAGTGTGGCATAGCGAGAGGTGCGGGAGCAAGTTACTTACTCTGCTTCTGGCTTCAGCAATCGGTTGCGTGGCGTTTGCGACCACCTACACATGGACCGGCGGAGCCGGTGATGGCCTCTGGACTTCGTCAGGAAACTGGGGACTTTCTTCCGGATATCCCAACGCCGCCGATGCGGAGGTGACGTTTTCCGGAAACGCCACCGTCTCCTTAAACACAGGTGCGCAGACGGACATCGCCTACATCAACGTGACGGCGGGCAATATCGTAATCACGGCGTCATCAGGCTCGTTGCTCAAGATCAACTGGCTCGGCAAGGGCAATCCGGCCGACAAACCAAAGTGGGGCATCACCGTTGCCGATGGCGCCTCGCTTGACCTCGCCGTGCCGCTGGCGACGATTGCCGATCGCTTCGACAGGTATGGCACGGGCAAGCTGACCATCCGTGATATCGCCATCACAAAGACGGGTACAGCCAACTGGTATGTCTACAACGGCACGAACAGCTTTGAAGGTTCGGCATCTGTGACGTTCCCCAGCAAATCTGATGTTGTCTTCGGCGTGGGTGCTCCCCATGACAAATCATTTGTTTTCATCAAGGACAATGCTCAGTTTTCTGTCGAGAACTTCAATCTGACTTCTGGAGGAGACATTGTGCCAAACACGCAGGTAATACAGGACGGTGCTGAAACCGTGGTATCGGCGACGACAAAGCTACGCCTCGACTGTAACAGTGCCAACGATGCCCATTGCTACACGCTGAAGAGGGGTGCCATTTCGGCGAGTGAACTGACCGTTGCGCCAAGTTATTTAAGTCAAAGTGCAGGCGGTGGTCTCTATACAAGTCCTGACTACGCGCCGGAGCATCTCCACTACATTCAGGAGGGAGGCACTTCCACATTCGCCAAGGTTACATTGACCCGAGGTTCGGCGGCATTGCGTGGAGGCGTGATGAACTATACAGGCGCGGATGCGGACTTCAAGTTCGGTGCTGGCACGAAATTTGAGCTGTCAGGTGGTACGCTTGTGTGGCCAAGAGAATTCCAGCCTGCAAATTTTCCAAGAATTAAATGGTCGGGGACGAACAGTGTGATCGTGCCGTCTGGGAAGTCGTTCACATGGAACTGGAAGAGTGTCGATGTTGATCCTGGTGCCGTGTTCAAACATGACGGCAGTGGAACGCTGACGTTCGATTTTGAGAGATACACTTCAGGCGTTGGGCTTGATGTCGCTGCCGGAAAGACGGTCTCGGTTGCTGAAGGTGCTACCGTGCTGGCCATGCCTGGCGTAACGGATCCTTGGAAAGTGACGCTCAACGAAGGGGCGGAGTTCCGCCTTGCCGGTGCCACTTCTCGTTTGAACGTGCCTCTTGATCTGACGGTCAATGGTTCCGGAAAGATTGTGTACAACAGTTTCCGCGGCGCCGTGGTTGCCCACAAACTGACGGTGGATGGCGTTGAGAAAGCCAAGGGAATCTATGCCGCGAACGGGTCGAATTCATTTGTCGGCAACACGTCAGCCAATGCATCGGTGTTGGAGGCCTCGTTGATTCTCGTTCCGTATGTCTGGACCGGCAATGGCGGCGACAACCGCTGGGACAACGCCGCGAACTGGGATGCCCTTGCAGTGCCGCCATCGTCCGATGCAACGGTAGTGGATGTTTCGCGCGCCAAGACGATCATCTTGAACGATTCCATCAAGCTCGCCTGTCTTGTCGCGATGCCCAACGGAATGGATCGCAGGGTTGAAATAACCGGTACAGGATCCATCGCGCTCTGGTCGCCTGTGTCGTATGGGTGCGGAGTACTTGTGCCAGAGGGATGCGAACTTGCGCTGCATGTCGGTCTAACACGCGATACTTCGTCCAGTCATGCTGGCACGATAGGGCTTTATGGTGGTGGCAAGCTTTCGTTGAGTACGCTGGCCCCTCTCGTAACTGCCGGCGGTACCACGCCGACTTTTGCAATAGACGGAATCGTTGCAGTGACAAATGCCAGCTATAGCAACAGTTCTAATGGTAGGATGCCCTGCTGGTCGTATGAGGGGGGCAATGGTCGCTATGAGATTGGGGATGATGTAACATTGACGTTGCAGTACATCATATTCGGTCCGGGCGGTTATGCAATGCCGAACGAATTACACCAGACAGGTGGAAGCGTAACGGTATCGGCGGCGTACATAGGCACCCATAACAACACGGTTCGTCCTGCCCCTGTCTATTATCTCGAAGGCGGCGAATTTACTGGAGCCGTTTATCTCAACAAGCTGTATTCCTCAAGCTGGAGCCGCTATCCCGGTGGAAGTTTTGAGATGAGTGGTGGTACGATGAACGGATCATTCACCGGTTACCGCAACCAGAACTATGTTAGGCTGTATGGAGGAACTGTGAATCTCAAGGCCGACTGCGCGGCTACGATAGATACAGGTGCAACGGTCAAGAAGCAGGATACCAATGAATACACCTTCTATCTTGGCGGTGTGACCATTCGCCCCAAAGACGCGGAGCGCTCGATTAGCAGTGGCAACGTTTGGCTAACCGGCAAGAACGGTGACTGCAAAATAGACGTCTCCGAGCGGAACTTCAACTTCGCAAGCGGCAACACTGTCGCCGGACCAGGCGGCTTTGTCGTGGAAGGAACTCAGACCGTCAAGTCTTCTGCCGCGTTTACATTTACGGGCGCGATTACCATCAAGAGCGGCAACTTGACGTGTTACGCGGCTTCGTCCATCAACGGGCCAAGCGCACTCGTCGTGGAGAATGTCGGTTCCGTCGCCACATTCGGGAACGGCGGTACATTTGAACGCGTTGTGCTTGCGCAGGCTTCGAACCTCGCCGTCAGCAGCGGCAAGACCATCACGACGGAACGGCTTGTTGTTGGAGGGGTGGATGTTGCGGTGGGCTCCTACACCGGCACGTATGGAGATGGTACGGTTGTTGTGACTGGCTCTGCGCCATCATCTTGGGTTGTGGATGGCGCGGGGGACCTCTCGTGGTTCGCCGACGGCACGGCAACGACGGTAGATGCGGCGACGACGCTTTCCTCGCTCACATATGCCCCTGTCACGGTCGGCGAGACGAACGCGCTCGCAGGCGCGGCGTTGACGTTTGAGGATGGTGCGAACATCCACGTCGAGAAGGGCGATACGCTCGTCATCGGCAATAATGTCGTGTTTGCAGGAAAGGTGACGAAGACAGGCTGGGGCGAGGTTGTGTTCAACGGTGGCGTCACGTGCAGCGGCACGCCGGCGGAGAACAACGACACGGGCTGGCTCACCGTCACGGAGGGCAGTGCGACGTTCGACGGTGCGGTAACGGGTGTAAGACTGATGACGTGCGGTGCACAAGATGCTTTGGGCGTTCCCGTGATCACGCTGAAGGAGAACTGCACCGTCAGCAACTATGCGATCGTTCTCACGGCGTGGAGCGAGGGGAACGTCATCGCCAACGTGACGGGCGAGACGCATCAGCAGGGTGCGACAGTTGATTATTCAGACGGCGTGTTCTCGAGTCTCATAAATTCCAGCATGTATCCGATGACGAAGCCGAATGGCGGCGTAGGTCGGTATGTGCTTAACTCTGGAACGCTTCGTATGTGCTCGTTGAGTACACGCCTAACGTCGTTCTTCCAGATATGGAACGATGCGGGTACATTTGAGCTGGTGCAGAACGGCGGAACCCTTGTCTTGCCGCAGGGGGTCTACATGGTGCGCAACAATAAGGAAGTGACAAGAGGCATCTACACGCTCAATGGCGGGCGCGTGGAGTTAGGATTGTCGTTTTCAAGCTATTCAAGGATGTTTGGAACTGTCAATCTTAATGGCGGTACGGTGATGATCAGCTATACCGGAGCCGCTTTCTGTCCGCGTGAGAATGTTGCTTTGACGGTGGACGGTACGGTGACGTTCGAGACGCCCGCCGGCACGTCTGCTATCATTGCGAACGATGGCGTGGGCACGGTTTCGTTCGTCAAGACGGATGCGGGCAGCCTCAAGCTGGACGGTGTGTTCGATATGGACAGCCTCGATGTGCAGGGGGGCACGGTGACGCTGACCGACAGGACGCTGCCGTTGTTGGACGGCGCGACCGACCTCTCCATTGCGAGGACGGCGACGCTCGATCTTGACTATGACGGACAGGGGACATTCAAGACGTTGAAGGTGGGCGACCGCAACCGTGCGGCGGGCATCTATTCGACGTCGCAAGGCCCCACTGCTGTAAAGAATGTGCTTGACGGCGACGGCGAGCTGCGTATCCTTGAGGGTAATGACCCAGGCTTCGTCATAATGGTATTTTGATTGATAATACAGGAGAATGATTGAGCGATGAACACGAGAAGGGGGGTTTTGAAGGCTATGGCGGCGTCAGCCGCTGCGGGTGGCGTCACGCGCATCCAGGCTGCAGTGCCGAGACAGGCAAGTCCGGGGCTGCGCGTTCCTGATGGTGTGCGCTTTGCCGGTATGGCGGGAGCCTATTCGGCGATGTTCACGCCGTTCTTCCGTCAGGGCGAGAAGGAGGGCCAGCTGAACGAGGAGGCGATCGAACGCCTCGTCGAGTATGCGGTGAAGACTGGGCTTACAGGGCTGTACCTCACGGGTTCGACGGGCGAGGGCTTTCTGCTGTCCCTTGACGAGCGCAAGCGCGTCTACAGCCGGGTCTTCAAGGCGGCGAGGGGTCGCCTGAAGCTCATCGCGCACGTCGGCTGCCTCAATACCGACGATGCGTGCGAACTTGCGCGCTATGCGGCCGATGTCGGCATCGACTGGGTCTCATCCGTCGCGCCAGTTTACTTTGGGCAGACCTTCGATGCGGCTCTGGATCACTACAAGACCATATCCGAGGCGACGGACCTGCCGTTTATGGTGTATTCGGTTGTTGGCAAGCTTGTGCCGGATCAGGCCGCGAGGTTCTTCGACCTGAAGAACGTGTATGGCATGAAGTATACTGGCCACGACTACTACGACCTTGGCGCCTTGCTGCGCAAACTGAGCAAGCCGGCCATTTTCTTCGCCGGAGCCGACCAGCAGGTCCTGAACGGCTTTGCAACGGGCGAATTCGCAGGATGCATCGGTTCCAACGACAACCATCACCCGCGCCAGTTCGTGAAAATATGCGAGCTTGCCGCGCAGGGCAGGTTCATAGAGGCGCGCCCCTACCACAACGAAGTCTGTCGCTATATTGACATTCGCAACGCCCATGGCAACATCATGTCGCTCCACAAGAACGTAATGAGGTATATTGGCATCGACTGCGGCAATCCGCGTCGGCCGGCTGGTCGACCGCTCACTCAGGCGGAATATGATGCATTTATGGCGGAGGTCGAGGCGCTCGGCACTATCCGCAGGAACGACGCAAACCTCATTTGACGGGTAAATGATGCGATGGAAGACATTGTGAAATCGATGTTGTTGGCGATGGTTGTGGCCGTCAGTGTATCGGCGGCCGGAGTTTCCGGCACCCACGGTCGGGACGGCTCAGAAAAGTTCAGGGTGGCCTGCATTGGCGATTCGATTACCTACGGGAAGGGCATGACAAACCGCGTTGAGGAATGCTACCCCGCCAGGCTCCAGCAGCTTCTCGGCGACCGGTACGAGGTGCGCAACTTTGGCGACTCCGGCGCCGGCGTTTATCTGCACACGAAGCGTGGCGACAAGCCGCGCGCCTGGCGTCTTCGCGGCGAATACGAACCTGCGCGAGCGTTTCGGCCCGACATCATCGTCTGCAACCTGGGCATCAACGATGCAAGCACTTACATGGACGAGTATGTCCATGGCGAGGACGGTAAGCCGAAGCTCGAGCGCGGACTCTTCCGCAGGCAGTATGCGGACATGCTTGAGTCGTTCGCCCATGACGGCAAGCGCCCCAGATACATCATCTGGACAAAACTCGGACCTACCGGCAAGAAACACGCATTAAAAGGCAAGCCGTTCGCTTTCGTGATGGAGCACGATCTCGAGCAGGTCGCGCGCGACGTCGGTGCAGAGACGCTTGACATGTACACGCCGCTTGTCCCGCTCGTTGAGACATCCCATTTTTGCCCGGACGGCATACACCCTGAGGGTGGAGCGCAGAAGGTCATTGCAGAGATTACGGCTGCCAAGATTCTGAAACGCTGAACACGGCAAAGAACCATAAAACAGAGACAAGGAGAAAGGTTGACTATGGATAGGCGAGGATTCATAAAGACAGGCGCAGGTGCATTTTTCATCGCCTCCGCTGGCAGCGCATTTGGCGCGATGGCACCTTCGAACAGGGTGAGGTTGGCGATTGTAGGCTGCCATGCGAATGGGCGTGGTTTTACGGTCATGAAGGGGGCGATGAAGGTTCCGGGCGTCGAGATCGCCTGCGTGTGCGATGTCGATAGACGGGCACGCGAGTCCGCCGCGGATTACGTCTTCAAAGCGACCGGTGTGAAGCCCAAGATGGAGAAGGATCTCCGAATCGTCCTTGAGGACAGGGAGATCGACGGCATCATCTCGGAGACGCCAGATCACTTCCATGCCTATTCGGCGGTTATGGCGATGCGGGCAGGGAAGGCCGTTTACGTCGAGAAGCCCTGCTGCTTCTGCCCGGAGGAGGGCCGGATTCTGATGCGCGTGGCCAGGGAGACGGGTGCCGTGATCCAAATCGGCAGCCAGCGCCGCTCTTCGCCAACGTACAAGTCCGCGGTCGAATATCTAAAGGAGACGGACATAATTGGCGAGATGCGCTGGGCGAAGGCTTGGTATATGTCGAACCGTAAGTCAATTGGAAAGGGGAAGCCGTCGGCCGTCCCAGAGTGGTTGGACTGGGACATTTGGCAGGCCACGGCACCGCGCGAACAGTTCCGCGACAACATCGTCCACTACAACTGGCATTGGTTCCGCAAGTGGGGGACATCCGAAATGGGCAACAACGCCCCGCATTTCGTGGATGTCTCGCGCTGGGCTCTCGGCATCGACAGTTTTCCGGAGTCCGTGACGAGTTCCGGCGGGAAGCTGTTCGACAAGGGCGGCGACTTTGAGTGGCCTGACACCTTCAACACGTCCTTCGTTTACCCGGGCGGCAGGCTGATCACGTTCGAGCTGACATGTCACTGTAACGAGAAGCCGTTCATGGGAGTCGCCACTGGCGCGATGGTCTACGGCACGAAAGGTGCCGCTTTCTTCGGCCCTTCTGATGACGTCAAGGTTTTCGACGAGGATTCGAAGTTGATCCGGGAATGGTCGGCTGCCGCCTCCTCCGCCGGCTCGAACACGCCAATCTCCACAACCAATCCGACGGCCGGCCTTGATGTACTTCACCTGACGAACTTCGTCGAGTGCTTGCGGGCGAAGGTCTCCCGTACAAACACGGATGCCGAACAGGGCGTTAAGTCGTCCGTTCTGCCGCTCCTCGCCAACATCGCGACGGACGTTGGCGAAACGCTGCACCTCGATCCAGTGACGGGCGCGTCGACATCTAGAGTCGGTGCAGACAAATGGGCACGCGAATACGAAAAGGGCTGGGAACTTGCCTGAACGCGAAGTTTTTGCAGACAATAAGCAAAGAGGAGAAAAACTATGAAATTGTTCTTGATGGTGGTGTGTGCATGTCTTGCGTCTGTCGGCTTTGGTGAGACACGGGTCGGTATCATTGGACTCGACACGAGCCATGCGGTTGCGTTCACGAAGATCATGAACGTCGACAAGGATCCGGGCGTGGCGGGCTTCCGCGTGACGTCGGCCTACCAATGGGGTTCAAAGGACATCTTCTCATCAACGAATCGCTATCCAAAATATCTGGCGGAGGTTCGCAGCATGGGCGTCGAGATTGTTTTGACTCTGGACGAGCTGTTGGCTAAGGTCGATGTCGTCTGCCTTGAGACAAACGACGGCCGTGAGCATCTCCAGCAGGCGGAGAAGGTGTTCAAGGCCGGAAAGCCCGTATTCATCGACAAGCCTATCGCCCATAACTTGGCCGATGCGCTTAAGATCTACGAACTCGGCAAGAAATACGGGGCAAAGTACTTCTCCGCCTCGTCGTTGCGTTTCTCCCGCGTCGCACTGGACGCCCGCGCGGGGAAGTACGGTCCGATCCGGGGCGCGGATATCATCTCTCCGGCCCCATACGAGCCTACGCACAACTTCTACTCCTGGTACGGCATCCACGGGTTCGAGCCGTTGGTGGCGATTATGGGCCTTGGGGTCGAGAAGGTGGCCTGCCTGCGCAACGATAGGGGCGACGTCGTCACGGCTGTCTGGAAAGACGGGCGCATGGGGCAGATTAGGATGCTGCGCGAAAGCTGCAGCTGCTATTCTGGCTATCTCCTTCCGGAGAAGCCTAAGGACATGAAGAACCCCCTCGTCGTCTACGACGGGTATCCTGGTTTTGAACCTCTTCTGCGCGAAGTCACGAAGTTTTTCAAGACGGGCGTTGCGCCGTTCCCGCCGGAGGAGACGCTGGAGATCTTTGCGTTCATGGAAGCGGCCGAGATGTCCGCCCGTCGCGGCGGCGAGCCGGTCATGCTATCGGAAGCAGTCGAAGCCTGCGGCGAAAAGCCGTTCGGGAAGTTCTGGTAGCACAAGGATAGGGTCGCTGCGCGCGTGATGTAGGTCCGGTTGAGCGGATGTATGGGTTCCGCTGAAAATAATCTGTCAAAAGGAACTAATGAAAGGAGTCCAGCCATGAGAAAGAGCCTGTTTTCCCTCCTGTCCGCGGCGGCGCTGTCCGTCATTGCCGATCCGGCTCCGGGCGTGAAGGTTGCGCTGGAACTGACGCCGGGGCCGGACAATCCGCGCAACAGCGAGGGGGCGTTCCTGCCGCTCAAGGACGGACGCATCCTGTTCGCCTATTCGCGGTACTACGGCACCTCCAGCTCCGACCATGCGACGGCGGACATTGCCGCGCGCCATTCGTCCGACAAGGGTGCGACCTGGACGGACAAGGACGTGATCATCGTCAGGAACCATGGTGGCATGAACGTGATGAGCGTGAGCCTCCTGCGTCTCCACAGCGGTGAGATCGCGCTCTTCTACCTGCTCAAGAACAGCACCAGGGACTGCCGCCTCGTGCTGCGCCGCTCGTTCGACGAGGGCAAGACATGGTCGGAACCGACGCTCTGCATCACCGATGAAGTGGGGTACTTTGTCGTGAACAACGACCGGGTGATCCAGCTGAAGGACGGACGGCTCCTTTTTCCCGTTTCCCAGCACCGGTTCGACGGCGACGTGTTCGACAACAAGGGAGTGGTGATGACGTATGCGAGCGACGACAACGGCAAGACGTGGTGGCGCGGAAAGTCCGAGTTGCGCATCGTCTCGCCGAGCGGACGGAAGTATTCCGCGCAGGAGCCGGGCGTGGTGGAGTTGAAGGACGGGCGCATTCTCCTCTGGATCCGCACGAATGCCGGTTGCCAGTTCATGAGCTGGTCGAACGATCGGGGCGAGACC